>JBFWLN010000023.1:0-64477 GCA_050252135.1 Desulfobulbus sp. | reverse complement strand
ATGCATCTGAAATTTCCCAGGTTTTGATTCGTGCCATTCAAATCTCCGTTGTTACATAGGTTTCAACGGAAGTTTAGCTCAAGGTGCAAAAAAATACGAACAATTTATTTATAGATAAGTACTAAAGACTCAAGTGTACTCAGTAGAATATTTGTGGTTTGATTATGGGCTGTTAAGAGGGAGGGGGCGGGTAAGAAGGGAGACAGGAAGATGTGAAAAATTAAGAAATAAAACAAACAACCTGAACGAACTTGCTTGACAACGAATCGGCGATACGGTAAATAGCCCCCGTTCCACACGACATGGCCCCATCGTCTAGTGGCCTAGGACACTGGCCTCTCACGCCGGTAACAGGGGTTCGAGTCCCCTTGGGGTCACCAAGTAATTTCAGCTACTTGGTGCTAGTACAATCCGACGCCTTGAAAGCTTAATGCGCTTTCAAGGCGTTTTTCTTTTTCAGCATACCGCATTTTTCTGCTTCGTTTCTGTCCGATCCTTCAGACCAGGCAGCACTTCTACAACTTCTCGATTTCCAGAACCCAAAGAATGAATATATCGGGCCGTGGTTGTTATGCTTCCATGCCGGAGCATTTTTTGAATTTCCACCAGGGGCACATTTTGTGACGCCAAGATGGAGGCGAACAGGTGCCGGATTCCGTGGAATCCAAATTGTTTGGTTTCAGCCTTTATGCAAAGCCGTTTGAGCCAGTGTTGGCGATACTGATAAGGGACCCATTTTTGGGGATCTTCATTACACTGGTTGAGAAATACATACCGCAGTAGGCCGGTGGTTCGTTTATGCTCCCTGAGCATCTGTTCCAGATCCTCAGTTAAGGGAAGCCACGAGGACCGCCATTCGCCGAGTTCGTTTTTCTTGGTATGAAGACAGACTTTCCGCTTTGTGAAATCAACATCTTTCCATTGAAGCCGAAAAACTTCATCCCGGCGAGCACCAGTGTGCAGGCAGAAAAGCAACATCAAGCGATCCTGGAGCACTTCGGCCACAGCATAAACACGCCAGAAATCATCTATAGTCGGAACAGTTCTGTCATTCCGTATTTCGGCAAATCGTTGAACCGCATCAAAAGGGTTGTCCTTTGGTAACCCGAAAAATTTGATTCCCCATTGCCAGGCAGCTCTCAGATTTTTTCGTTGCTTGTTGGCAGCGTTTCCAGATCTCTGAGCAGCTTCTTTTTCAAGAAATAGCCGGACATCATTTGCCGATAGACTATTGACGTCATTTTGGGCAGTGATGGTGAGGAAAAGTTCTCGAAAAGCAAAGCGTTTCTCTTCGTAGGTCCCTTCGCTGAACCTGGCTTTCGAATAATCAAGATATGAGGTCGCCCAGTCATGCAAGCAAACTGTGCGGATCTGGTCGGCTTGCTGGATCTGGCAAAGCCATCTTTCCTTTTCTTCCACCTCCCATTTCAAGGCTGCTTGCTTGCTGGCAAACTGCTTGCGTCTCTGTTTCCCGTCGACCACTACTTGGCCCAGCCACGGGAATTTGTCTTTGTTCTTGTTGTAGTTTCGATATGGCATCGATCAGTTTCCTTTCGAAAAAGATGATTTTACGCTGACCGATTCGTACGCCTCCAAATTTGGAAGCATACCGTCGAACAGTGCTTTCGGAAACTCCAAAACGTTGAGCAACTTCAACGGTAGACAACCGGCGGCCAAGTTCGTTTTCGAGGGTATCCATAGTTTAAAATCCTGGTAAACGTCGCTGACGTAAATCGGCGGGCTTTTTCTCTTCACGGGTCGCGGCTTTCATACGCCGGGCTCGTTCTGTCACTTCTGGCATGTACTCAGCGCCGAGGCGTTTCTTGCCCATCAGGCCGCGCCGGGGTGTTTTGAAAAGTGATTCTTTCATTTTTCAAAAGGGCTTTTCGTTGAGATATTTCAGGCTGTAGATGATCCCGAGGAGATGGTTTTCCATGATTTGGTGCAGGGCATAGAGGGGAATGCCTTTTTCCTCCAACAGGGATTCGATTTCGTTGAACTGTCCGGAGCGGAAAGCAAAGAACACCGCCCCAGAGCGATCATGTGAGCATGAGCGATAGAAAGGTAAACCGGTAATCAGCCAGTGAAGGTCAACGCCCAGGGGAGCAAGCCGGTCAAGGACTTCGGCATCTGGAGAAACCCTGCCGTCTTCATATCGCTGCAGGGTTCTCAGGCTGATGCATAATTTTTCAGCCATTGCCTTTTGGTTCAATTTCAGATCCTTCCTGACCTGGCGAAACCGGTCATGAAATTTGCTGTTTTTTAGAGAGGGGAAGGTCATTCCCTCACCGGGTTTACCTTCAGTTATGACGATCATTGTTCCACCTTGATTGAATTCGATGGTTGTTCATTGCACTGAAACCTCAGCGGCAATAATGGCCCGGGCGATTTCTTCGGTGATTGCGGGAATGACGGCATTTCCACAGGCCCGGGCAAGTGCTGCCTCAGACAATCCAGAAAACCAGCCAGGAGGGAATCCGGCAAAAGCTGTCCGCTCTTCGCCGTCAGGGATACGTAGTCCGGACGTTTCCCAAACGTAACAGTCACGGGAATCGTAGCGGTTTCGCTTCGCAGTAAGACACGGAATGACTTGTTTCGAGCCAAGACTCGACGGACAATGCCCCGGAGTGCGTTCGAACTGACGAATGAATTCTGGGAAGCACGACCAGGCGGTTTTATCTGCTCCGACAATGAAATCTCTGATTCTCTGCTGAGATGTAAACGAAGCGGCATTTGTTCGGATAATAGCCGTTCTGTATCCGAGCAGTTCCAGGCCGGCCGAGAAGTGGCAATCATCTGATGCAGGAACATTTTCGCGGACCACCCACCGGGGCCGCAGTCTGCCGACCAGGGCAAGGAAGTATCCGGAGAGGTCGGGATGGTTGCTGGTGCCGTTGCTTCTGGCTCGAGAGCGGATCGGGCACGGATCACCGCCGACAATGACGGAGACACGGCCGGCAGCTCCTCGAACAATTGCATCTGTTTCGGTGACGTCATGGTGAACCTTAACATTTGGCCAATGCTGTTTGAGCTTCCGTCGAAGAATCCTGTTCTTTTCACAGAAGGCTATGGTGTTCATGCCGACTCTTTCCATTCCCAGGGTAAAGCCACCAGCGCCTGAAAAAAGATCAAGAACGTTGAATTTCATCTGGAAGTTCCTTTGTTGTTCAAAGCATCGTTTTTGGGGGGCTCCGCATGCGCCCCCAACGAGGTTGTTTTTCCTGGTTGGTATTCAATCCAGGCCGCAGGGTGGTTCACCATGACCTGAGCACTGTGCCCCTGTAGCGCGCTTAATGACCTTGTGCCTTGCGCTGAGGGTGCAGTGGTTACGGATGCATCAGGGGACGAATAAGGTTAGTACCGGCGCGCTCCGCCCCCTAGTTTCCTGCTGCGCAGAACTACAGAGAGCGCGAAGGTGTACCGGAAAGAGCGTTGTTCTATCCCGCGAGCGTTAGCCTGAATTCGTTGCGCTTGACCGTCATCTTTTCGACAAACGCTTGTTCATCTTCGAAGAAGGCGTGCAAGTCCTCCTCAATTATTCCTTTACAGAGGTGGACGATTTTATCGATGTCGTCCGGTTCCACTTCCAGGGAGGCGCAGACCGACATGAGGATTCCGCGGGCCTGCTTGCGGAGCATTTCGACATCTTTATGTTTCACAGGGTGGGTCCGGACGTAACCGAAGACGCCGGTCCAGACGACGGCTTGGACTTTTTGCCAAAACTCGGAAACCTTGGCTTTAGTCTGGTTGTGGTTACGGTTCACCGGGCCTTCAGTGTGGCGAAGCCATTCGGTGGTAAGGTACGCCCAGAGGGATTTCAAGGCGTTGACCAGGTCAACGACAGTATCGATGCGGTGGTCTTCCTGGTCGGAGAATTCACGGAGACGTGGCCGTCGAAGCTGAAACTCAAGCCGGGTAACCGGTTTATCATCGTATTTATTCACGCCCCACACCTCGGCAAAAACCTGTTGTTTGTTGGTTGCTCTTTTTTTCTTCAGTTCCACGACTTTGTCATAGGCGCGAAACATCATGTCACCGCTACCGATGGTGATGCCGGAGAACTTGCGGTTGGTGTAGTGGCTATCGAAGTCCAATTCGTCCGGATCGGGTTCTCTTTTGGTAACTTTGAGTCCGTTGTATTCGTCATCGTTACGGGCAAGAGCGATCCAGTGAGCCCGGTTTTCAAGATCCGTGGTTTTGATATCGACGCCGATGAAGTCAGCGGCAAGGTGGACTTCGGAGACTATTTCCTTGACGACTTTGCCACCATGGAGGGCAAGGAAGGCTTTGACCCGGTTGTAGACGGCATAAAAGCCAGGCGACCAGCAGGAAAGGGAACCGATCTCCAAGCGGCAGTTGGGGATTTTCTGATCATGGGAACGACGGTTGAAAAGAAGCGTGACGTCGCCGGACTTGATCCGGTAGGTGTAATACCGTATGCCGGTTCTGTAGAGGTTCCAATCGAAACCGTGGTCCTTGAAAACAGGAATGCAATCCTTATCGGTGTCCTGGACCCGCTTTTTCATGTAATCAAGGACCGGGAGAAGGTCGCTTTCCCGGCCATCCCACTGGATATGAAAAGACACTTTGAAAAAATCTACACATCTTTCAACCCTCAGCCCTGGCAACTCCGATACTACTGGTAAATCACTTGTTAATCGGGCTTGTGGTCCGGGGCCGAGGGGCGCCGGTTCGGTGGTGCGAACATCGATAGGGCCTGAGTCCTTGTGAAGGAATAGTGGATACCAATAGTTGTAGCGCCCATTTTGTTCGGCGATCTCCTGGGAGTCGTCGGGAAGGGGATCATAGAAGGTGGGAACGTTGGTGAGGTCGATTTCTTTTCCCTGCATGGCTTGACGAACTTTTTGGGAAAGCGGGTCTTGTGATCGGTGAGAACGGTACATGGATTAACTCCTATTTTGAGGGTAATAAATCGGGGGAACCATGGGACGATTGGTTGCACCATTGCCCATTTACAAAATCAATCTTGCCTTGAAAGATATCATCGCCTTTTTCGGCATAGCATTGATAACCAGGACAATCTGTTGTCAGGGAACCTTCGACCAGGCCGCATACTTCGCACTCGAACAGACCGCCGTCACAGATTGGGCAGAGGCCTGGTTCTCTGCAATTCTTGTGTTCAACCCATTTGTGTTTCATTGATCACCTCGGTGTTGGGTTATTATCTTTTGCGAACTTGGCGGCTGCATCCTCGCTCTCGAAATGGTCCTTGGAATGGGCCACGATAAAACTGCAGTCGTTCCGCCAATTACATCCGTTCCAGTATTCGCCTTCGGCATAAGCGCCTTCTCTCGGGTCATACAAAATCAAAATTGCGTACCATCCTGGTTTATCGGGCTTATTCGATCCAAATTTCCACTTCATGAATCTTGTTCTCCTGAAAATTGTGGTATAAATTTGACAATTTTCAATTGGCCCTATAGGCTAATTTATGCCCACCATCCTGGGTCTTCTCTTAGCCCCCACTGTCTCCCTTCCCCCTTTGATAGTGGGGGCACCTTGTTTCCATCGTCCCTTCTGGCTATTCAGCCGAGCTTCACACGTGCCACAAAGGCCAAATCCCGGATCATCGTTTGCAATGGTTGTTACTTGGCCACAGTTCGCGCAGAGGATTCGGATATTTTCAGGAGTATGCATGGCGCGGCTCCTCGTTAGATAAGAGCAAAAAGGTTGTATTGAGCATGGGGATTGATGAACTGAAGCATTCCACGAGATATCTTGCCGTTGTTGAAAGGCTTCAGTTTTTCTTCGGTGGAAAAGCGGTGTTCGAGATCGGCAACGGTTTTGTAGCCGTAGAATCCATGATTGGGGATCTGTGCATCCATCTTGAGCAGCTGGGACCAAAGTTCGGGCCGGTACTTGCGGAGGGAACGCAGATTCGGAAGTGATTGCAGCGGGCAGCACCAACAGGAAACACGGTTGAAAATATCGTAGAGTCCGCCCCAGGTGTAACCGAGCTTCCGGCAGTATTCGATGGCCTGTTTTTCGGTGACTCCATATTCAATGAGCGGGTAACGGTGCGGGCCCGGTTTGCAGCGGTGCAACTCATCGGCGGCATAGCCGATACACGGGACACAGTCTTTGACCGTTTTTTGATAGCGCATGATGCAATTCACTTTCTCCCGGGTACACCAGCGGCGAGATGGGGACGGCCAACCGTTGCCGATTCTGAAGACGTCCCCTTTCCGATGGGTCTGGTTGCCGTCCTGGTCGAAGCGATCTTTTTTAGTGCGGACTTTCCGTTTGCGGAGCCAGTATTCAAATCCCTGCGGATGGGCCAACCGGATGATTTTAATTCCCGTCTTCTGCTCGACTAGATCGATATGCTTCACCATTTCCGGAAATTCCCAACCGGTGTCAAAGAACACTGCCGAATGGATTTTTTCGCCCCGATCAAGCATCATATGGAGCATGGCGGTTGAATCTTTTCCTCCGGAGAGGGATATAACGTTGTTCATCTTCGTCGTGTCCTGGGTACGGGTTTCTCTCGATTTTGGTCCTACCCTTGGTTGCCTTCTGGGGGACGAAAAACGGGCCGCTGCTTTTGAGGGCTGCTTACCCCGTTTTTCGTTTTCTAAATCCCCGGTGATCACCTGCGCCAATCGCGCAGAACAGCAGATAAAGGCGGCGCGTCATTCCGACCGGCGCGGCCCGGTCGGGTTCTTACATCTGGGCTTGTGCTGTGGGCTTGTAGGCAGTCAGCTGGTCCGCCGTTTCACTTGAGTCGCTAACGGAAGTTGAAACCACCACCGGCTTTGCCTCAGAATCCTTATGGAATTCTTCTTTGTCTTTTGCTTTAATGATTTCCGGCGGAACTTTTGCCCACCACTGGCCACCGAGTTTATGAAAAGGATATGGAAAGGATGCTTTTGTATAAATGACGTCCTGAAAAACGATGAACATGGTGGTTCGAAGAAAACCGTTTTTCTCGACAGTTTCCGAGAGCGTTGAAATCGGAACGGTGACAGTTTTTATAGGTTGGCCGGCAATTGGAATGGTTGCCCCTGGAGCTGATGAGCTTGCTGAATTTACATGAGCGGTTGGCTTTGACGTCTGTGCCCAATGAGATTTGAAATACCAGACGCCACCAATTATGATGAAAACAACCACGAGTAAGACAGATAGGACGGTACGGACTACCGGGTTCTTGATCTTCTCCGCTTCGCCCATATCCATTGACTTGTAGAGGTCGAAAATCGCCTGTTCCGGCTTCCAGGCTTCACGTTTGATTACTTCCCCATCAGAGAGCCACTTGTATTTCATTTCCCCTATGAGAGAGCGCGTTCGTGGAGCAGCATCGATGACATATTCTGCGAGACAAACGAGATCCCCAGGGAGTTTACGGGCACTTTGAGTGACAAGGTAAACGTCATGACCGAGATGACGGTGCAGCTCGAAATATTCATACACTTCATGGTGGCCGCGATCCCCTTTTCTCCAGAATCGTTGTGCTTCATCTATGATATAGACGATCTGACCACCGATCTCGTCGGTCAGAGATTGCTGATAGGGCAAATTGAAAAAGTCATCAGGTCCAGACGGTTTGCCATCCTCACGTTTTATCTGCCTGATGGACTCGCGCAGGTCGTGGTGATCCGGTTTGAATGAATCGATGTTGGTAAAGACGGTCACTTCATCTTTGAGATAATAGATTCCGTCTTCGGTCTGGTTACAGTAGTTCTTGGCGAGATGGCGGACGGCGTAATAGGTCTTGCCAGATCCGGGAACGCCTTGGATGATTCGGACCGCCATATCAACCAACAAAAGGAATAAAGTTTAGGGTTAACCTAATGACAAGAGCGGCGATCAAGATAGAGAGGCAATCAGCAAGCATTAAATGCGAAGCGAGATACCCGGCAATACCCGAAAAATGGAGAACAGTTGATTTAAGACCACCAGTATTGACGTTAGAATTTGCTGCAAAAACAAGACTTTGAAATAGCCACGTTAAAAGATTTTTCGCAACGACTGGAACAGTAATCGTTATCAAGGTTACAAAAAGCGCTTTGTAAGCAAGAAACTGGAGGGCTGTATCGCTCAGAAAACGACCCGCAAGAGAGGAGAACCAACCAAGAATAGAAGAAAAAACTAAAGGCATGATTTATCACCCGACAACAATCATAAAAGCTAAAATAGTGCAAACTGATATAAGAACAAGTCCCATATCATGAAGAATATCTTCAGTTCCAGTGAAATCTATTGAAATTATCTTTCCGAAAATAACAGCTGAAATAACAGGCGAGGCGCTATCGATATTGATATATGATCCTCGAAAATAATCGATCAGGGGAAGACCGTTTGAGATGAAATCTCCAATTGCGTCAACTAAACTATTCTCTTCAATATCATCAACAGATGAGTTGTATTCATTCGTGGATGGTAGATCGGCAGAACCTGAAACGTCAAAACCATTACCAATCTTATCGTTGATACTGTTAAGAGTACTACCTAAACCACTAACACCATTTCCAATTTTATCAATTTTCCCACCTAATCCTTTTACAGAACTGTCAATAACACTTAAATCATTTGATAATTGACCGAGTAAATTGTTAGTACGATCTTGTTTTGATAAAATACCACTATCTTTAATTGCGCCCTTGACGGCAGCGTAGGTATCATCGGTTCCATCAGAATTATTATCGCTACCGCCAGTATCAGCGACATCGCCATTTTCAGAAGAATCAGTATCAGGGTTATCATTTGTTTCTGTTGGATTCGCTAACTTATATCCAAAATCATCCCCACATTCGCATTCAGAATAGGAAAAATTACCACTTGCAGAACATTTGTTTGTAACCACACCTCCGCGAAGAGTACAAGCAGAGGAACATGAAGATTTTGCAATGGCACAATCTCCAGTATTGCTATCTTCCAATTGAGAATCATTTGATTGGAGTTGATTTAATAGATCATCAGATAACTGAACTTCAACAACTTGACTTTGATCAATTAATTCAGGAATGTTATTGAAATCATAATCACACTTGCATTGACCTGAACCATCATCGCCGGAACAAGTTGGAGGATTGATTTTTAATTCCTTGCCTGTTGGATAAAGATAGCCATTGCTTACGCCAGAAGTGGTGGCATCAGGAAAATTTGAATTGGCAAAAATTACAGTATCTGAACCATCACAGTTTCCTGAACGATCAACAACAGAGAAAGCAATTTTATTTAGTAACGGAATTTTCATCTGATACCAAATACAATGCTTTTTGTCAGGAGTACCAGGGTATTTATCACAACTATTGCAGACACCATCTGCGTCATCATCAGCTATATTGCAAACTGGATTATCAAGTACAGCGTAATAATGAACATAATGGAATGAATAAGGAACGAAGGTGTCGAAGACAATAACTTCAAAACCTTCGCCCTGGGGATTAGACCAGCCTGCCGGTAAGGAGCCAGGTTCGATTTTGCCAAAATGAGGATGCGAATTATATATACTATCCAAAGTGGGACCAGACGCCCAATTGCCGGATGTTGTTACAGATACAAGTTTATATGATTGACCATCAGACATCGGGATAGAATCACCGATACCATAGGCGAGTAAATGGCAGGGAAACAACAGGGCCAGAAGCCCAACAAGGAACAATCTGACCCTATTCATTACGGCACCTTACTTTTTGAAAATGCCGATTACTTTTTGGATAGCCCAAATGGCAGCATATCCAGTGATGACGAGTGCCGCAGCAGCCAGACATGAGGCAGTGTCGAGGGTAATTCCGCTAAAATCCATGGTATCCTCCTAAAATGAGAGTTAAAAACGAGTAAGGGCGAACCCTATGATTGCGCCGGATATAATTCCGGCAAGACCGTAAAGAAGAAACAAAGTATCCGGAGTCATTGAATCCCCCTTACATCCTGAAAACCTTGATCACTTGGTAAAGAAACGCTCCAAGGACCCCGGTCAGCAGTTCAATGGTGAAAAAGTAGTTGAACACTTGCACGTATGCAGCGTTCTCAGTCGTGGATGCGAGAAATTGAACAGTGTTCACCGTGATGACCTGATCTCTGCCTATCACTCCATTTGCGAATGCAGGTGCAACGGATAGTGAAAGCAAAAGTGAAGTAAAAAATAATTGTCTCAACACTGTGAACCTCTTGTTTTAATTACTGGGACCGCACGCCCAGGCCAGCCCGGGCGTGCGGTCCGCCGATTCGCTGCCCGCTATCGTGCAGTCCTCCACCCAGTCTGGCCTGGTCCTGTGGTCCAGGGTAAATATTCAGAAGCAGTTGCACGTCATTGAGCAAGCCAGAGATCGTGGGTGAATCTCCGGATCTTGGAAACGACGCCGGTTCGTTCATCCACTTGTTCAATCAGGTAGGAGCGGCACCGGACCTCGGTTTTGATGTCGGTGACGATGTCGCCTTGTTTGCCGAATCTGATATTGGATGTAACGGCCCATTGCGGCGGGTTGGTGTATTCGTCCGGGGCCTTACCTTTGATCAGGGTATTGATAATGGGGAGGTTGTCCCGGCTGACAGCGACCTGGTCGGAGGACTCGATACGGCCTGAGATGATGAAAGCTGGGATACGACCGAAGTTGACGTTTGTGGTGTCTTTCTCGCTAGGCATGGTGGTTACTCCTGGTTTTTGCTTTGATTTTTTTGGGGTTGATGGTCTATAAGTTTGGATGGTTCTTCGTTTGAGGCCTGATCTTCCATCATGATTTTTTGGGCTAGCTTGTTGACCGCTTCGTAAGTTTTGCCTTTGCCGGGTATACCGTAAGAAGTGAGGATCATATCGTTTCCTGGTGATGTTAGAGGTTCGCTGGTGCGGTGAATTTCGGCTGATTGCAGGTGTGCAGTGGTATGCGCATGATTTTCCGCCCCGGTATGCTGGTGAAGCAGTGCCAACACTGGAGATAGTCTTGATAGTGGCCGTCGGTGGTTTCGACGGTGGTCACTTCAAGCGGTCTTCCGCATTTGTGGCAGGTGATCTCGGAGGTGTTGGGGCGGTTGGTTTTCATTTCAACTAGGCGCTGATACAGTCGATCAGGAGACAACCCCGTGAAGGCGATAGATGGTGTGGGGTACGAAAGCGAAAGATGCGTCACATTCGGAACATTCAAAGACGAACACTCGACCGTATTCTGAATCACGCTTACCACAAAAGGTGAGGAGGTTTTCACATCTGGGACAGAGGTCGGTATCAGTAAACTGGATGGATTCGGGGGCTATATTGATCGGCCTTAGGTCGGTTGTGGTGGGCATCGTTTGGGCTCCTGGTAGCTGTGTGGTAAAATGATGAAAATAATCTTTATGACGCATAATTATTAATTACTGCACCATAAAGATGCAGTCAAGAGGAAAATGAATCTTTATGGTGCAACAGAAGGGATTTTCTGAAATATGGGAAAGAGTGAAGGAACACACAGAATTGAAAACTTTCATTCAATTGGCCGACATGGTTGGAACTACTCACCAATATGTTTCAAGGAAAAAATCGAAAAATGAATTTCCTGCTAACTGGGCATTCTTAATTGCAAATAAATACGGAATTTCAACAGATTGGATAATGACTGGAAATGGGAAAATTAGGTTGAACGAAGAAAATGAAATCAACCCGTTGCTGATCGATGTAAATGAATGGTTAAACGAGGAGAAAAAGGAAAAAGATCCAGAATTTCGAATCCTATTCCGAAATCAGATGGTGAGGGCTTTTTTCGATTATGAGAAATGGCTGCTTAAGAGAGGGAAAACAGAAAGTGGTGAATATAGATTCCCATCGTCAAAGGTAGCATGATTAAAATATAATAATAATCAATAATTATGATATGCCACACAATGTGGCATCTTGTTAATTGCAAAGAAATTGCGATGTAAAAAATGGGATAATTTGGTGAGTTTCGGAGGCACGATACTGAATTCCAACCAATACATTCTGCGACAAGCCGAAAAATTTACGTTAACCCTAAGAAAGAATACTACCAATATCATGCCTAAATTTTTAAACACAAGTGCAACTAATTATTATCTTGAAGATCTTATAAAAAATGCAAGAGAACGTCTTGTACTTATAAGTCCATTTTTGAAATTAAATGATCGAATAAAGGAATTGCTTGAAGACAAGGATAGAATGAAAATTGATATTCGTATTGTTTATGGAAAAAGTGAACTCCAGCCAGAAGAAATAAACTGGCTAAAAGAATTAACATTTGTAAGAACTAGCTTCTGTAAAAATTTACATGCTAAATGTTACTTAAATGAAGAAAGCTGTATAATTACAAGTCTTAATTTGTATGAATTCAGTCAAGTTAACAATAATGAAATGGGTGTGTTCATTTCTCGCGATGAAGATTCAAACGTCTATAAAGATGCTTATGATGAATCTCAAAGAATTATTAGAATTAGTGATGAAATTAGAATATCGTTAGAAAAAATTAAACAAGCTGAAAATGAGTATGCAGATACTGAAGAACAAGAAGAACAAAACATTGAAAAATTGACTTCATCAAAAATTGCTAAGCAACTAAAGGTAACAACAAATGAGTTTCTATCTCTTTGTTGCAAGAACGGCTATATCGAAGAAATTGAAGGAAAAAATAAATTAACAGAAAAAGGCGTTAAAATTGGTGCTGAATTTAAGTTTAGCAAAAAATTTGGCCCATATTTCATCTGGCCAAAAGATCTAACATTTAAAAACTAAAGTAAGGTTGGACAGGGTTCCAGGGATACCATGCTTAATCCATGATATTGCAGGTATCTCGTATGTATCACGGTACACCCGGAAAGCCTTGAGCTGAAAGGGTGGCGGCGGGTTCAACTCCCGGTTTCAATGTATTGGAAGTAGTTTGACTCACCGATTAATGATGTGACCGCAGGGTATCAGGTTTCTGGGTATCTTTCGAAACTGCATGATATCCAGTTAGGCGAAACCAAAAATCAGTGAATTTCGGACGGATTAGCTAGACAGAATGAACGATATCAGGAAACCGGATAATCGAGGTATTAACAAAGTCAGCACCCCGATTCCTGGCGGCGAAGTCGTCAGGAATAACTTGTTAGCGACTGATAAGGTGGGTAAATCGGCAATAGAAAAGATGGGGACAAGAATGTTCTGGTTGACGCACTTGAGCAAGGCCTGGACACTTTTGAACAAGCCTTTCATTTGTGTGTTGATAGGTACAGGCCTATTCACGGGCCTTTATCAATACCAAAACCACGAGCTTGCAACCCGACAGTGGCTGATGAGCAACTCAAAGTACTTGGTTGAAAGTAGCCAACGTATTGACCATCTGAAAAACCTATTCCCGCTTGAATCATTCTCTATAGCGTTCGAAGACGGCAGAGGGGTTGTTCGTGGCAAGCCAGCACCTGAGGATTTGATCGTTTTGATTGAGGGAGGGTGGTACTTTTTCAGCGAGTTCAACGGGACGAAGACAGACGCCCTACTTTATGAGGTTGGTAATCGATTTCCGGAGCTGAGACAGAGTGCATCCCAAATCCGAGATGACATGAAGTACATATCATCTCTAGCTCTTGACAGGACCAACTACATTAAAGTCGACACTCCACCCGAGTACATCAACCGTGTCTTAGGATCTCAGCTGTTCAAACTTACACTCAAGGCAGAGGCACAGAGTGAAGTCTCTAAGGTCAATGGACACCTTGGGGATTTCTCGAGACGCCTTCGCCAAGTTTATGAGGAGAAGGTCCCAGGTCGCTAACAACAGCATGGTTCGGATTGCATCCACGCTACGCGTTCTGGCAGTCGACCATGCTGACCGTTGTGCATAAAATATAAGGAAATTAATAATGGCTACCCCTGATGAGATAAAAAAGCTTCAAGAATACTATGAAGTAAATTTAGATCATGCTCGTTGGAGTTTCTGGGCAGCTCTCGGTTCAGTAATCGTTGGCTTGATTGTGTTATTATTTGGTGTTTATATGCTCTATAGCAAGAGCACTATAGATGCTGGTGTTACGGCAACTGTTGCAGGTATACTTTCTGAATTTATTTCAGCAACTTTCTTTTATTTGTACAATAAAAATCTGAAACAATTAAATATGTTTTATGAAAAACTAATAAAATTTCAAGATACATATTGGGCTATGGCTTTAGTTAACCACATGCCAGATAAGGAAAAATCAGATATGTGGAGAGTGATAATTACAAAACTTATGACTAGAAATGAACCTCAAACTGAAATGTCTCCTGAACTGGTAAGGGCATACAGTGAAGCACTGAAAAAATAATGAAAAAACGAAAGCAATAGAAAACATGGAACAATTTACTTTAGCGGTATACAGATTTCAATAAATTTGAAGTATCTTCACTTGTCGAGCCAGAAAGAATCTTAACTGAGCTACTCTGTTTACCATTGACAATATGAGCCTAAAATTTCCTGATGCCCGATAGTGGCATGTAATCGAACACGATGCATGCTATTTCGGTTCAGTTTGGAGAGAAACAATAATGAGAAATATTATTTGCTTAGATGGAAATAAAATTTCAAACGTGATTATTCTACTGGTGTAAATTATAATAGAAACCAACTTTGTCATTTTACAAATATGTTGTACGTATTAGTGATATAGCAAAAGCAAAGCGTAGAAATATACGTCAAGCTGAAAAAACTCTCGTTATATACTTTATAGCCTGGGATACCATATACAAAAAATAATTAAAATCTATAAATTACTCCTGTATCCGTGATATTTGTACAGTTAAAGTTGCTAACAATATGTTAATTTTATAACATTTTATGCTCGGTATAAAAACTCATATGGTAGGTGAAATTTTATACGTCAAAATAATTGAGTTAAGTCATTATGATTACAGCAATTCCCGATGTTCCCTCAAGCCCTGGCTTTATGGGATACAAAGGCATCGGGTTTCGTAAACTTTTAGTGAACGAGCTTGGTTGCAAAACAAGTTGCTTGCGGAGTGCCGGGCAACCAGCTTAGACGCAAATAACGCATTAAAAATAAAAGATAAATTTTCAGAGGTGACGCTTTTTTCTTGACAACGCAATGAGTGTAAAAATCGATTTTTTCATGTAATTACAAATTATTACATGGAGAATCGATTGTGCAGTCACTGAAAATTTTCTCGACCAAAACTTTACAACTGATTGCCCCGACAAACGGGAGAGCCGTGAGCAAAACACTCCACGTGGATGCGTTGATCCAAGCCATCAAGGCAGATTTTGGCAAACTTACCGATCATCGGGCTAAAAATGCTAAGATTGCCCTTGATGATGCGATCATGTCCGCCTTTGCCATGTTTCACCTGAAAGATCAGTCGCTGTTGGCTTTCGATGAACGCCGCCGTTGGGAACCGGAAAACCTGCATACGGTCTATGGAGTGGCCGACATTCCCTGCGACTCTCAGATGCGCACCATCTTGGATGAGGTTGATCCGGCTTTTCTTCGGCCAGCATTTCGCACTATTTTCAGGCGGTTGCAGCGTGGCAAGAAGCTGGAATCAATGACGCTGCTGGATGGTCACTATCTGCTCAGTGGTGACGGCACTGGGTTTTACTCCTCAACCAAGGTTGCCTCACCCTACTGCCTGAAGAAGACACAACGCAACGGAGTGGAGATGTATTATCAGCAGATGTATGCCGCTGCCCTGGTGCATCCGGATTGTCGCGAGGTGATCACCTTCTTTCCCGAAATGATTACCCGTCAGGATGGTTCGGATAAAAACGATTGCGAGCGGAATGCGGCCCGCCGTTTCTTCGAGTCACTGCGGCGTGAGCACCCGCACCTCAAGCTGATCGTCACCGAGGATGGGCTCAGCAGCAACGCGCCCCATATCGAGGATCTGCAACGACTGGACCTCCGTTTTATCCTTGGCGTCAAGCCTGGGGATCATCAGTTTTTGTTTGCGAGGGTGGATGAGGCCATCGCTCAAGGGAAGGTCACCGAGCTGCAGCGGGTGGATGCCGACGACCCGGAGAAGCTTCATTTTTTTCGATTTATCAATCAGGTGCCGCTCAATGGGTCCCGTCAGGATCTTTTGGTCAACTTTCTTGAATACTGGCAGGTCGACAAAAATAATCGGGTGACCCGGTTCAGTTGGGTCACAGATCTGACTATCACCCCGGAAAACGCCTGGGAGATCATGCGGGTTGGACGCGCCCGGTGGAAGATCGAAAACGAAACCTTTAACACCTTGAAAAACCAAGGGTACAACCTGGAGAATAATTACGGCCTGGGCAAAAAGCATCTCAGCGCGGTCTTTGCCATTCTCATGATGCTGGCCTTTCTTGTCGACCAGGTGCAGCAGATGAGTTGCCAGCTCTTTCAGGCCGCCTTGAAGCAACGCGCTTCCAAAAAAGCGCTGTGGGAGTTGATGCGCAATTATTTCCGCATGTTCAGGGTTGATTCGATGGAAACGATCTTCCGTGTGCTGGTCTACGGCCCAGGCGGATATATTGTGCTGGAGGAAGACTGGCTCGGTTAGCGTTCAAGTCACCCAGCAGAACTGTCAAAGAGTATCCCCTTCAACCTTGTCTGAAAGGGGGAGTGGACAAGTGCGCCTGAAAAATGCTCAAATGGCCGAAAAAACATGATACTTACGATCTGAGGGCGGAGAAAGCGCTGTAGATTACCTTACATACCCACAGATAAACCCCAAAGAGCCCTCAGCGTGATTCGCATTGGTGGCCTAAGGGACAAAACGGGAAATGCTGGTATGATTATTACATAATGAATTCATTATCTTCGCTGGTTCAGGTTATTGTTTAATTTAGAATGAAATAGTATAGAGTAATTATAGATGTATCGTTAATTTTTCTATAAATTAACTCTATCCAGAGGCATACAAGAGGATAAAATTGAGCATTTCAATACCGCATGAGCTGAAAGATGCTATAAAAAACAATAAATTAGTTATTTTTACAGGGGCTGGAGCTTCCATAAAAGAAGGGCTCCCTTCATGGAAGGAAATTGTCCTTATGATACTTGAAGAAAAAAAAGAAGCAATTAATAAATCAAGTGCTTATGCTTCAGCATTGTCAGATGACATCCTTACACCAATTGAAGTTCTAGATAAAATTTATGATTCAAAAAAGTATATATTTGAAATATTTGAAAAAGTATTAAAAATAAAAACGAAACAAAGTGATTTTGTAGTAAAATTATCAAATATAACGTCAAAATTTATTACAACAAACTTTGATACTCTTATAGAATGTTCCGTTCCAGTATTACGTAAAATAACTAAAGACAGCAATTACAATTTGACAAAAATTGATTCTGACGAATCGTATGTATTAAAATTACATGGAGATATAGATACAATAGATAACTGCATAATATTCTCGAAACAATATGATATTCTTTATTCATATGGCAACCTTGCAGCATTCCAACTAAAAAAAATATTTTCACAAAACACTGTTCTTTTTATAGGTTTCTCATTTTTAGACCAATATGTTGTGAAATTATTTGACAGCATATCACATTTACTTGATGATCTTGGACCTACTCATTATATAATTACAAAATCATCAATAAATAATAAAAATATTAAAGAAATCACAATTAACGATTATTCTGATATAGATATTATAATTGACAATCTCGTTGATTATGCATCGACTATTAAAGGAAATAATACAAAAAATATTGAACATTGGCAAGATGATAAAATATTTAACATAGACGGTTCTGATATGCCACCTACCACAATAAATTGGGTTGGCAGGCAAAAAGAAGTCGAAACCTTAAACCATAACTTCAAAGTATTTTTCATTACCGGTCTAGGTGGACAAGGGAAATCAGCTTTAGCAGCGCACTACTTAGAGCAGATGAAAGGATCCAATAATTATGAATTAATTGGCTGGAGGGACTTCAAAGAAGAAGACCACAAATTTAATGCAAAAATAATATCGTTAATACTGCTCATTAATAATAAACTCGGATCGCAACATGAATATACTGGCCTAGACAATGACACGCTGATAGATATTTTTTTTAATTTTCTTGGAAAACGAAACGGATTATTTGTTTTTGACAATGTTGATAGCTACATTGATCTTGAAGAACTGGTCCCGCTTAATGGAATTGAACGCTTATATCAACAAGCAATTACACGTAACCATAATTCAAAATTCATTTTTACATGCAGACCATTTGTAAAATTGGCCGGATTAGATTTTTTCCAACTGCCGCTTGGCGGACTATCTGCCGAATGTGTTATATCCTATTTTGAAAAATCATCATTACCATTCAATCACCAAAAAATTTCCTCATATGCCACACAGACATTTGAACTAACAGGCGGTCACCCCTTATGGATTAGTCTAATTGTTGCACAAGCTAAGCGTGGAGAAAATGAATTAAGATTATTTCTAGATAGCATATCTAAAGACGATATACATGACAATAGTATTACATCAATAATTTCTGAAAACATTTTATGGAAAATATGGTCATCACTTTCCGAAAATCATCAAATTCTTTTTAGAAGTTTAGCAGAATCTGTTCAATCTTTAACTAAAGATGATTATTCAGAAATAGTATCCAGAGAAATGAATTACAACAAGTTCAACAAAGCTTTAAAAGCTGTCAAGAATCTTGGCTTAATCGTTGAAAAGGCTGGAGGAGATTATATTGAACTGCATCCACTTGTAAAGGAATTTATAAGAAACAAATATCCTAAAAATGAACGCAACAGATTTATTTCAATGTTTATTGAGTACTACGGAAAAGTAGTACTTATTTTAAAGCCTAAATTAAGCAATAGATTAAGTCTCGGAGATTTTTTAAACTGGACAAATAGAATAGAGTTGTTCTGTAATTCAAACCAGCATCAGAAGGCTATAGACGCAATGTTAGAAATTCATGACTCTATAAAATCAGCTGGATACACTGAAGAGTATCTGCGAGTATCTGATATTTTTTACAAAAACATTCCATGGAATAAAGCCAAAATTTTAAACCTTCGTCACTTCGACAAAGCCTATCTAAACACAACTAAAACAGCAATTGAATATGGAACAATAAAACTAGCTGACTATTTAATAAATAAATATCAATCTATTATTGGTGCAACAGAACCTTCTTTTATTGTAATTGGAGAAGCTAAACTTTATCAAGCATGGTTTAATAATAATTACGAATTAGCTAATGATATTTACGAGAATTTAGCATTTTTACTAGAATCAACCAACAAAACCACAGATAATTACCTTAAATACGAATATGCATTAGCTTTAAGAGATTCTAAAATTCCTGGCAATATGGAAAAGGCACTAGGATATTTTTTAAAAGGAAACGACATAAAAACAATATCAAATGACAGTGATATAAATAATTCATTTTCTGGTCAACTATATGGAAATATAGGTCGATGTTTATATTTCATGAATGATAATCATGCATCTTTGAACTGTATATGTAAAAGTTTCATTCTTATATATGATGGAGATAGTAGTGACAGGCTGATTAACCTTGGATATGCCAGTTACTGGATATCTGAAATCCTTTATGATAACGCCAAAATTGAAACATCGTATTACTTTTACAAACACGCATTAGATAAATGGGAAAAATCATCACCACCATTGTTCAATAAAAACAAAATAAATTCTAAATACGACAAATACTTTCCAATGGTTCAAAATATATCCCAAATAGTAGACTGGAGAGTTGAGCAATTTTGTAATCGATGGGTTCATGAAAAAATTAAATCAGAATCATTAGTTCCGAAATCTAAATGAGCCTTATCAAATAAACAATCGTGAATGCCCTGGGAACAAAAAATGCCGAAATCAATCATGAACAACAGGGGTGATTTCGAATCATTGGGAGATTGAGATGGCAGGAGTCAGCCCCGACTCTGTTTTTTGCAGAATATGAATGGTTGAACACTGAATACTTAAATTATTCAAAAAGTTAAATCTCTCTCAAGTTCAGGTTGTTCTGGAAACGCACAAAATCAGTTAATACCTTACCTGAAACAGCGAGGTTCATATATCTCCTGTATATATGTACTATCACTAGGTTGATACGGTGGCGGATCTGGTGGCGGTTTTGCTTCCGTCACAACGCTTTTTACGGTAACTACCGCAAAAGCTGTCTCGTAACTTCAACAAAATCGAAGAAATTTCCCCCAGCACGGCGGCCTTGGGAGCAGGAGGTCCCCTGAGTGCTTTGCCGACCGACCCCACGATTGCAAAAAACAGCAATCCACTTCTAGGAAAGCGATCTTGGCGAGCTTGAGGTGATGGTTGCCTATGGCCGTATTTATAAGGATATAATTTCAAACTGCCCTTGCGCGCTCCATTTGAATTATTATTCTTTATAGAAGTGTATATTTATGCATTCAAATTTGCTGAATCCACATTTTCGAGCCCGTAACCGAAAGAGGGTAAAATCAAAATCATGTAAATGTGAGGAGGTGTCAACATGAAAAAAACTTTTAGAACCACGGCAATAGTTGCAGCCATGTTTTTAGGGGTCTGCACTGTTACACTTGATGCTCATAGTACCGAAGGCACATCGGATTCAGCCGAATCTATGATGGATGGCGAATATGAAATGGGTCCTGGCATGATGGGCTACGGCGGTGTCCATATGATGGGCCGTGGCGGCATGATGGGCTATGGCAGCATGATGGGCTATGGCAGTGGAATGGGGATGATGTACAAACTGACTCCTGAACAGCGAGAACAGTTCTTTAACGAAACAAAAGAATTGCGCAAAAAAATGTATGACCTCAGATTTGAGTACATGGAATCGATGCATGACCCTAAATCCTCGCCTCAGGATCTCGCTAAAATAGAGAAAGAGATGCTTGAGACCAAGGTGAAAATGCTCGATAAAATGAGTTCAATGAAATCCAAATAACCCTCATAGCATATAAAATTTAGGGGACCGGTATTTCTTACCTACAGTGCACCGAGCCCCTTTGTTCACAAAAAAAGCTCTCCCTTTTCCGAGAAGGCTATCAGTGACTTCCGACAAATCGGTGTGAAGCCTGTGGTGGTCAGATTGTGGCTTTGTTTTTTTCAGTGATCTGCCCAACTAGCCAAGCCATCCCCTGAATCCCTTCATCCTCCATTTCAAGACCGCGCTGTGTTGCATCGGACACTGGAGTTCCAGGGACACCATACCGAATGATCGGTTTGCCTTAGTATCCCGTATATATCCCGATCACCTCGGAAACCCTTGATAGAAATTGGTGGCAGCGGGTTCAACTCCCGAGGTCGTATCAGAAAATCTAGGAGATTGTGTTTGAACTAAAGGATTCCGTCCAGACCCTTACGTTCGATAATGTCGAAAAGCCGTTTGCTGGAGCCGGTCGGTTTTTTTACGCCTCGTTCCCACTTTTGAACGGTAGAGGGGGACACATTCACAATTGCAGCAAAGGCCGCCTGGCTCAAGTGAGTCTTTTTGCGCAGCTCAATAATTTTGTCGGCTGAATATTCTTTGACATCCGGAAGACACAACGAATGAATTTCCCGCATGGTGATTTCATCGACTGCGCCATCCTGGTACAGATCGTCGATTACGCTGGTTAATGATTTAGCCACTGATTTTTTCATCCTTGTCCACCTTGATAAAGGTTCCGGTGCTAATAGATCTGGTAATTTGATTCACTGAAAGGTTGAGGAGTATTTCCGCAACACGACGAAAGGCAATCATCTCTTTTTTGCTGATATTCGACTTTTCGTTTTTAGCAAATCCGTGGACAAAAATTGCTCGATCATCTTTCTTGAAACAAATGATAGTTCGACCGCTGCCTCGTTTGCCTTTCCCAGGAAATCGAACCCGTTTTTTCAGGACATGGCCGCCAAGATCCGCTTCATAGCTTCCTGCGTTAACTTCATCCAGGGCGGCAGCAAGATCTGAAAGGGTTAAGTCGTGTTTGTCTGCCCATTTGGCAAACTCTTTGGTCATTAGTCGAATCATGAATTACTATAGCACAGGGTGCTACAGTTGGCAATGAGACGCCAAAAACAATGGTGGGCAAATTGATTCTCTTGTTGCCGATCATTGGGGGCCGGATTGGGGGCCTTTTTTATGTAGCAGGGTGTTGTTGAAGAGAAAAAATAGAGAGTAATGCTCGGAAATGCGTTGGGTGGTACCGCCTTGTTCTCCCCTGGACGGCCTCTCACGCCGGTAACAGGGGTTCGAGTCCCCTTGGGGTCACCAAGTAATTTCAGTTATTTAGTGACTGTTTCAAATTTTGAGAATCGCCTTGAAGGACTTTTGAAGGACTTTTCTCGAAGTCTAGTAAGCCGGGGAGTGCCGCCAGCACTTCCCGGTTTTCTTTTTTCAGCCGATGAATATACCGCTGAGTGGTTGCCAAACTGGTATGCCGAAGCATGTATTGTATTTCGACCAGGGGCACATTCTGTGCCGCGAGGATCGAAGCGAATAGATGCCGGATGCCATGGAAGCCAAACGGTTTTACCCCGGCTTTCTTGCAGATCCGCTTTAACCAATGTTGCCGGTATTGAAAAGCAAGGCTTTGATGGCTGAGAAAAACAGGCTCTTTTAAGTCACAGTTATTTTTTTTGTGACGTATGAGCCATTCAACAAGGTCGTCTTTGATGTTCACCCATTGTGAACGCCATTCCCCGATCTTGTTTTTTCTCCAGCTGAGCCGGATTCTTTTACGGAAAAAATCCACATCAGCCCACACCAGGCGGAAGAGCTCATCCCGCCGGGCACCGGTCTGCAAATAGCAGTAGAGCATCAATTTATCTTGGTCGTCTTCCAGTGAATGAAAGACTTTCAAGAAATCGTCCATGGTTGGGACGTATCTTTCCAACCGTTCCGAGGCAAATTTTTCCACCTTGGTAAACGGGTTTACTTCCGGGAGTTGAAGATATTTCACCCCCCAGGTCCAAGCAGCGGACAGGTTTTTTCTGTCTTTATTGGCAGCATTCCCGGAACGGTTGACCGATTGCACCTGTAAAGCCTTTTGGGCTTGATAGGCGGTCAACTGGTCAGCCAAACCTTTTGGATCGATTCCAGGGCAGGCAAAAAACAGGCGGAAAGCCCGTTTCTTTTCATCGAAAGTGTTGTGTGTATAATTCTGCTCAGCAAAGCGCAGGTATTCGGTGGCCCATTCAAGTAAGCAAATCGTATGGATCTTTTGCGCCAATAATTCGGGGAGCCGTTCTGACTCCCAAAGCAGGGCTTCCTTTTTGGTCAGAAAGCTTTTCCTCTGCCTCTTTCCGTTGATCACCCTTTGTCCGGTCCAAGGAAACTTTTCCTTGTTTTTGTTGTAGTTTTTGTACGCCATGGTTCGTAACCTCACTTCGTGGAAATCTCCAAGAACGTGGCCCCAAGCGTACTCCCCCGATCTTCTCGAGACCGTAGCGGAGTAAGACACGCTTTTCAACTCGGAAATATTCGCACACCTCTTTCAAGGTCATCATTTCGGGGAACATTTTTAGAAACCTGGTAAACGCTGTTGCCGTTTGTCGATGGGTTGTTTCTCTTCGCGGATCGCGGCTTTCATGCGCCTGGCCCGTTCTTTTACTTCCAGCATGTAATCAGCCCCCAGGGGTTGGTTACCGATCAGGCCGCGCCGGGGTGTGGTGAAAATTGAGGCTTTCATGATTCAAAAAGGCTTGTCGTTGATGAGGTATTTCAAGCCATCAACGATGCCATTGAGATGATTTTCCATCATTGAATGGAGATCAGCCGGGGAGAGACCTGATTGCTGCAATACTGATACAATTTCCTGGAATCGATCAGAACGAAAGGCGATACATACCACGCCATCATCCACAGAAAGAAGAGGTATAGTTTTCATTATAGGTTCCTCATAAAATGTTGTTAGAATGGACATAACAATTGCCGCGAGTCCTGGTCCTGGACCTGGACCAGGACCTTTTTTCGCGAATGCAGCGGAATAAACAAGGCGTTTTTCCATACACCTAGAACCTTGCGGCCAAAATGAAGGACTAAGGCCGGATTCAAGGCGGCTTGCATGTACTCGGCACGTAAGCGATCACGGGGTAAGTAACTGTTTGAATTTCAATATCATTTTTTAGGGCTTTTAACTCGATCTTGGAAACAATTATTGGTAACATCTTGAATTTATTGAAATATAAATTTTTACCCCGTGATCGGTTACCTCGGCACCGGCCATCCAGCGGTTTTGCTCACCCTTTCCCTTGCCTGGTCCTCGGACGGCTACAACCGAACGAGGGCCGATGTATTTCGGGGAGAGATCAAAAGTGGATTTATTGCCCCACTGAAGGACTGGAACGGTTATTACTCCGTTGAGAATCCAATAATAGGCCAAGAGGTTGGCGCGATAGACTTGATAGGCTGCGATCTCTACCGGGAAATGGGTCTCAATGGTGAAATCCGGAGCAGTCATGATGCCGGTGCAGATGGCCTTGGCAAGCCCTTGGCCATGATGCCGCCAAAGGTGCTCGAGACGCCAATCGTCGACGAAGCAGTGACGAGCATCGGCGGTGCCACCAGATCCGAAGCGAGCCCAGGAGAGTTTTTCCCAATCTGTCCAATCCAAGGGACAACGGAACATGAACCCCGAATAGTGGGGCAGGGGGGGGAGTTCCATTTTATAGCGATAGGTCATTTTTCCCACTCCGGTTTGCAGCCATGTCGGCGTTCAAATTCTTTGGAACATTCATAGTTCAAAGCCATTTTCCCAATATCTGATTCGTCCTTGGTGCTGGACATCCTGCCGTAACGCTCCAAGCGGGAATCTGATAATTCACCAACCCAAGCCCATTTTTCTGAAGAGCTGAAATCTCTACCTCGACCACCCATGCACGTACCTCATTTTGACCAGTCGTTACTTGCTAAGCTCAGTTCAGCCGAATGCGTTGCTACCAAAAAAGAAACTTGATCAACGCAGCATCCCAAAGCAGGACGGTTGCACCAAGAACCACGTACCAAGCCAAGCCCACAAGGGGTGAAAGCAATTCGGTTGCGTTCATGCTCTACCCCGCAAGAGTGGTCCTGAACTCGTTTCGTTTAGTCGTCATCTTGGCGATAAACGCCTGTTCATCTTCGAAGTAAGCGTGAAGGTCTTCCTCGATTATGCCCTTGCAGAGGTAGACGATTTTATCGATGTCGTCCGGCTCCACTTCCAAGGAGGCGCAGACTGACATGAGGATTCCGCGGGCCTGCTTGCGAAGCATTTCGATATCTCTGTGTTTCACGGGATGGGTGCGGACGTAGCCGAAGACGCCGGTCCAGACTACGGCCTGGACTTTTTCCCAGAACTCGGAAACCTTTGCGCGGGACTGGTGGTGATTGCGATCAACCAGATTTTCAGAATGACGGGTCCATTCGGTAGTGAGATAGCCCCAAAGGGATTTCATGGTGTTGACCAGGTCGAAGACGGTGTCAATCCTGTTTCCGTCTTTGTCGGAGAACTCCCGGAGCTTTGGCCGGCGCAGCTGATATTCAACCCTGGTCACCGGGGATTCGTCGTAGTGGGTTGATCCCCATATCTCGGAAAAGACCTGTTGCTTGTTGGTGGCCCTGGATTCTTTCAGCTCGAGAACCTTGTCGTACACGCGAAGCATTAGGTTCCCTTTGCCGATATTCAGTCCGGAGAAGTTGTGGTTGGTGAAATGCCGGTCAAAGGCCAGTTTTTCGGGGTCTGGTTCCGGGTCTCTTTTTTGGACTACGAGCTCGTCATGATCACCATTTTTGCGGGCAAGGGCGATCCAGTGGCCACGGTTCTCAAGCTTGGTTGTTGTGATATCAACGCCGATGAAGTCAGCGGCCAGGTGGACCTCGGAGACCCTTTCCTTAATTACGTCACCGCCATGGACGGCAAGGAAGGCTTTCACGTGGTTGTAGATGGTATAAAAGCCGGGAGACCAGCAGGAAAGAGAACCGATTTCCAAGCGGCAGTTGGGGATTTTCTGATTAGGTGACCGACGATTGAACAGCAAAGTGACATCCCCGGATTTGATCCGGTAGGTATACATTTTGGTTCCGGAACGATAGAGATTCCAGTCGAAATTGCTGGCTTCGAAAACAGGGATACAATCGTTCTCCGAGTCCTGGGCTATCTTTTTTGCCAGATCGAGGCGGCCCAAAAATTCACCAAAATACTTTTCATCCCACCTGACCCACCAAGAAACTCTCAAAGTGTCTACGCATCTTCTGACCCTCAACCCTGGCAAGTCCGTGGCTACTGGGAAACCACTTGTTAATCGGGCTTGTGGTCCGGGGCCGAGGGGCGCCGGTTCGGTGGTGCGCACTTCGATTGGTCCTGAATCCTTGTGCAGGAACATGGGGTAGAAATAGTTGAAGCGCCCGTTTTGTTCGGCGATCTCCTGGGAGAAGTCGGGAAGGGGATCATAGAAGGTGGGAACGTTGGAGAGGTCGATTTCTTTTCCCTGCATGGCTTGACGAACTTTTTGGGAAAGCGGGTCTTGTGATCGACGGAAAACTTTGTACATCGCGTTGACTCCTTTAAGTATGATCTTTGGTTGCAGCGCACTAACGCGCTATCGCTTGTTGTCTCCACAAGATTTCTGCAAAAACCAAAGGGTGAAACGTTCTTTGGTTTTCACAGCAAATCCCATGGAGAGCGGAGGGTTGACGGGGTGTGCTTCACCGTGTTCTGTTCAGTAAAAAACGGAATCTTTGTTATGGAGCATCACCGCCGAAATTGTGACCTGATCAGCTCTTATTTTTGGGGGTAATAAGTCGGGGGAACGATGGGACGATTGGTTGCACCATTGCCCGTTTACAAAATCAATCTTGCCTTGAAAGATATCATCGCCTTTTTCGTCATAGCATTGATAACCAGGACAATCTGTTGTCAGGGAGCCTTCGACCAGGCCGCATACTTCACACTCGAACAGACCACCGTCACAAATTGGGCAGAGGCCTGGTTCTCTGCAGTTTTTGTGTTCAATCCATTTGTGTTTCATTGGTCACCTTGGTCTTGGGTTGTTATCTTTAGCGAACTTGGCGGCTGCATCCTCGCTCTCGAAATGGTCCTTGGAATGGGCCACGATAAAACTGCAGTCGTTCCGCCAATTACATCCGTTCCAGTATTCGCCTTCGGCATAAGCGCCTTCTCTCGGATCATACAAAATCAAAATTGCGTACCATCCTGGTTTATCGGGCTTATTCGATCCAAATTTCCACTTCATGAATCTTCTTCTTCTGTAAATTGTTGGTTTCGATTTGACAGTTTCTGATTGGCCCTATAGGCTAGTTTAAGCCCACCATATTGGGGCTCCTCCTAGCCCCCACTGTCACCCCTGCCTCGATGATAGTGGGGGTTTCGTGCTTTTCGTCTCGGTTCGGTGTTCAATTGATTAGCGTTGCACTGGTCACCTCGACCGAACATTCGAAATGGAGAACAATTGGTGAACCGTCCGGGGCTGTGCCTTGGATATCGAAATCGAATCCGTTGAGCTCATCTGTTACGAGTTGAACGGCAGCAACTTTCACCAAATCCGCAAGTGTTGTTTCTGGTCCAAGAACTATCCATTGTTCAGGCATATCCTTTTCCTCAAAATGATTGGTTTCAATTTGACAGTTTCCGATTGGTCTTATAGGGTAATTCAAGGCCAATATCCTGGGTCTTCTCCTAGCCCTCACCGTCTCCCTTCCCCAGAGAGATAGTGGGGGCTTTTTGTTTTCATTGCCTCAGTTTGGTGTTCAACCAAGTTGTGGTCATTGACATTCAGCAACGAATCCGGGACTCGGAAAAAGCCGAGCTGTCCTTTCCATGGGAGGAAAGGAAGCGGCTCAGGGTTGCGGAGAACAAAACCGAAAGGTCCGAAAAACCAGGGAGAGGCCGAATTGTTCACGCAATCAACTATCTCGACTGATCCGAAGATGCCGCCTCGGTCCAACAGGCTAAACGGTGGTAACTCGATCCATTGACACCCGGTCTTTTGGATCGGATATTGACCGTTTTCATATTGCTCACGTGTCAGGCCCATAGCGGCATGAATCAACACTCTCCCGCGAATCCTGGTTGACCAGGTGCGGTTTTCAATGTCTTTGCCATTATGGAAAATGTGATGTACCCAGGGTTGTCTGATGCTCAGCGCGATCATAGCGACCTCTTGATTGAAAATTCATGAACCACTAATCAAATCCAATTGGTTGTAGGGTTATATGGAGGCGTTCTACATATCCTTACGGTTGAACAAACACTCCTGCCCCTAGCCCCTTTGCCGGTTACCCCCTTTTCTGGCAAAGGGGCTTTCCTGTTTTTGCCAGATTACGCCCTGGCTAAATCAGCCGACGTTCTTGCTTGGAATCGATTTTTGAAAGAACCAGCCATTATCGAGAAAAATATATAGATAAATATTTACTTATTAAATCTCTCTGATTACTATTTAGAGACGTTCTGCAAAACGCACCCCTTTGCCGGTTTCCATCCTTTTGGGCCGACAAGGGGGTTTTCTTTTTCCAGCCCACAAACTGTCCTGACTGTTCAGCCTTCTTTCACACCGGCCACAAAGGCCAAATCCTGGGTCATCGTTTGCAATGGTTGTTACTTGGCCGCAATCAGCACAAAGGTAACCTTGTGGAGTGTTCCGAAGTTCACGAAGTCGGTTCTCGGTACTTTGGAGGCTCAGTCTTGCGCTGAAGCTTTCGGGGTGTGCAAGGACCGTCTCGCGATCCGCCGCAAGCAGCTGCTCAACCTCTTGTATATTCTTCTCGAGCCAAGAGGATTGCGTCTTTGGCGGTTGTGACGGCGGGAAGATATTCAATGCTTTATTCATCTTCGTCGTGTCCATGTTCTCATGCTTGGGCTTTGGCTGCTGATTTCATGTTGTCGTGATGGATCGCTGTTATCTTCGGGAAGTATCGCAGGCCGGGGTCAATCTGTTGTTGCTTGTGAAAAGGAATTTCAGCCGGAGGCGTGCAACCGTAGATCCCAAAGAGCAGCGAGAAGACCAGGGTGAAAGAAGCGATGAAGATAAAGGCGGAATACGCTTTCATGGCTTATCCTCTGATTCTTTTCAGGGCACGACCGCAGAGACGGCCAAAATAGATCAAGGTGTAACTGATGCCGTTCTGGTCACAGATGGGCTTGATGGTGTGCAGTTCATCAAATGAAGTGCACATCACCATTGTGTATTGGTACTCATCGAGATTCGACAGAGCGTAGAAGCTCCACCAGACCTTGAAGAAAGCAGAGATTAGGCAGGTGAGCAGAAACACGCCGCACAGCCAAGAGAGATAGAATAAAATGGCGGCAGTCATATTCGGAAATACCGTCGAAGTTTACGAAACAAGGGGCTCATTTTTGGAACGAGGACAAAGACGACAAAAGGAATCAAGAAAAAAGGGATTAAGTAAATAAATGAACTCGGATGCATGGTTGTTACCTCATTAAGTAGTGATTTTGAGTAAACGAAGGATAGGACCGGACAGAAATTTCATGCAGTACAAAGTGATGTAAAACTGAGTACACTGATAAAGAACATCAACTGGAAAAATCCAGGTAAGCCAGCAAATAGCGGTGTGAGGTGTAGGGAGATGTGTGAAAAGTTCTGGACCAATTGAAAGAGACGGCATAAGAGATACCGCTATCTGGATAAGAAAAGCAAAAAAATCAATAATGGCATTAAAGATCATAATGAAAAAATCGAAAAACACGTCAATTATAAGATCAGAAATGCTCCTTCCGAAAGAAAGGATAATATTAATCAAAGAATCCATTTGACTGCACCATTATTGAAATAGAATCATTATCAATTTTGCAGTGCCAACAAGGCAGATTATGGCAAAGAAAAATTTTATTGTCTTGACAACAGTATCAAAAGGAGAAAGATCGATGACAATAGGTTGAGAAGAAAACCTATTGTGGAAATCTATGGTTAAGGCAGGGGGATATTCACAGTTGTCACCTTGAACATAACCAAGGCATTGCAAAAGTAAATTTGGGACTTGATAAACAGCTGTCCCTTGTAAAGCAGAAGTTGCAGAATTTAGTTTTTGATAATTGAGATAAGATGATAACCCATTGGAAATATCATATTTTTTCTCATACCAAGTTGAAGGGACGTCATACGTAGGATCTGACTCTTCGCCTTCGGGATCACCATCCGAACTTCCCTCGCTTTTAGTCGTAGAAATTCCAGTGACATTACCATCAGAATCATAGTTAGTGATTGTCGTGGTGGTATAGGTCGTTCCATCTATATCATAGGTTGTTGTCGTGGTGTTTGTTGATGTTCCGTCGCTATTAGTCTTGGTCTCGGTGGCCACCTTTGCCGGTGGCGCATCATCATTTTCAACGTCAGGAGTAGGGGAATCAATACAGTTACCAGTACATGTGGAACTGTCCCAAGAACTAATATTGCCGACACCACCGCAAAGACGAGCAAGAGCGTCCCAACTTTCTTTGCAGTCTGAATCACTACAGGTTCCTGTACAAGTGTCCCAATCGAAGGATGCGATGTTGGAAGCACCACCGCATTTATTGACTAAAGCTTTCCATTCGGTATCGCAAGCGGTTGGCGGTGTTTCCTCAAGGTTTAATTCTTCACCATCAGTGCAAATATTACCCGTGAAGGTATACTTGAGGGATGAAATACATTGATTATGGACACATGATCCTAAAGATTCATGGATTGATGCAGTTACGGCACAACCACTATTGCACTGAGAGACTAAATTCGGCGTTGAACCTTCGGTGTAGGTGGCAATATCGTAACCGGCAACGGTACCGGCTTTAGATTCACATTCTGCAAGTGGACAGGTAAAATGAAGATTATCAAATGCGTCGATTTTTGTTCCTTGAACACCAGATTTAAGAATTGCGAATGTTTGTATACCTCCAACGTATGACCAATGAACACCGTCGTCTGTATAAGCGGCAATTATATCGATGATATACCAATCGTTTAAGAAACCAGCGTTATAGGAATGAGAAACTTTTGTTATAGCACCGGTGGAATCATCGAGGATTAAGCCATCGTTAAGAGTCCCTGTGCTGGTCAAAGTACGAGAGCCAGCTTCGACAATACGATAGAAAAAATTGTGGCAATGAGTACCTGGCCAAGCCGCATAACAACTGGATGTGATGGAAAGAAGGAAAAGAAAAAGTAAAAACAGTCTTCGTGCCACAATCATTTAGGACCTCGATATTATTTCACTCTTAAAGATTGCAAGGACGAAGAGGAATCTTCGGCACATTGACAACGATAATGATCCTGGAACGGTTGAAAGTCCTGGCCGATGCATTGGAACCTGAACATGGTGCCGCGCTCTTTGCAGGACCGCTCACAGATGGCGAGATATTCCCGGCAGGTTTTAGGCTCTCTTTTGCGTAACGGTGCGCTTGTAGACGCGATCCTGGGGACTATGTATTCCTTGGGAGTCGTTGGACCATCAACAACGCTGTACGATTGATTGGAGCCTTGAGTCGGGGACTCGGCGGCAAAGACGGTATTGAGGGAAAGAATGAAGAGCACGGCGATGAATTTACGCATGACAGGCCCCTGGTTTGATGATTTCATAATGATTTTGGACGATTGAAGCGTCTGTAATTGCCCGATATTTTTCTTTGAGTTTTTCCGCTGCTGTCTTGTAGTATGTCTGAGGGTGCAGCCCGAGGTGCTCAAGGCCAAACTCCTCTTCAAGCGCATCGTCTTTGAATAGTTTGAAGGTGTCGTAGAGGTCGCAGGTGTCGAAATCTAGTCTGTAGGTGAACTTGTCTTCCATCATGCCTTTGAAGGTGCCTGCGCCGTTGACGATGGATTGGGTTGCAAACCGGGGGTGCTTGTAGAAGTGGCTGAGGGATATGCCGAGAATCTTTCTTTTCTGCATGTTCCGGCACCAGGTCACCAGGTCGACCTTGCCCCTGATTTGCTTGTCAATGTCTTCGTCATTGTGGGTCATGAAGATGGCCTGGATTTTCAGTTTGCGGATATTGATGAAATATTCGATAAATTGATTGTTGCGTGTTTTGTGGTAGTCGCGAGAATTGAAGTAGAGACTTGCTTCGTCGAAGATTTGCAGGCCCCACTCTTCACGCGTTTTTGCTTGTTTGCCGGTTGCGAGCTGGGCAACCTTTTCGGCAAAATCGTAGCAGGATTGCACAGAGCCGAAACGGAAAGCCCGGTTGTAATAGTCAACCGCTGTGTCCAGTATTTGTTGTTCCGAGGCATAGGGCGGCAAGATCCGCGAGGCGTATTTAATGGCCCAATCATCGACGAGCGGATAGTTGACGCCGATCACGCCACCACGCCGGAGGAACTTGAAGGCTATGGAATTGACGATGGCGGATTTACCGTTGCCCATGGCACCGCAGAACATTTCAATGACAGCCATGTTATTTGAAGACCATGAAACGAGAGAAAACCCGAAGACCGGCAAGCGCGGCGAAGAGCGAAACGGTAACCCCGAAGATGCTCAACACCGCGATTGCCAGCCAACCGGAAGCTGCCGTTGCCATGCCAATGTAGGAGATGACCGGCAGGGCCATGATTAGCGACCAGAGATCAGACGGCTAAACATGGACAATCCAACCTGGACCCCTTTGATGGAGCCAAAGATTCCCATACCGCCGGTGATGGCCAGGGCGATCATGGCGGTAACTTCGGTTGCTGCTGCGGTAAAATTTTCAGCGGTAAGCATGGTTATTCCTCCTATGCTTGAGTGTTTGGGGTTTATTCCCCGTTTACATCCAGATAATGGATTTCAGATATTGGAACACAAGGTTGACTCCAAAAGCTGAAATCCAAATCAGTAGGCCGACCGCGAGAGACGAACCAAAAATGGTGATGAAATCGAATTCGCTCATTACCGGCCCAAACGTATTTGAATGGTTGCGGCTACGATGTTGGCGGCCACCAGCCCGGCATTGATTGCCAAGAGAGTGGCCAGCCAATAGCCAATTGTTCTCAGCTCTTCGAGATGCCCGAAGAGGGTGAGGACATCTTGAGCGGTCATGCCAGGTTAAAGCCTATGATTCGACCCTCGTAGAAAGAGGGAACAATCTTCACGGCCACGGGTTCAAAATCCTTGAACTGGGACAAGTCGGTATTGGGCTGTACCTGTATTTGCAGAGACGAGGTAGCGCCGGGGAGGTTAACCAGCAGTTGGGTGACGACTTCGCCGGTTGATTTCTTGGTGTAACGGCGGAAACCATTACAGATACCTTTGACGATCATGCCGTAGTTATTGTCTTTCCGTTGCTCAGGTGCTTGCTCAGCCATTTTGTATTTCCTCTAGTTGTGAAGTTGTGGGTTAAGATCATGGTTCGGGGTCAACGGGATTGAATAATGGTCGGCACTGTTGCCCCGGACCTCACGGGCCGGAGCAACAGTGCCGACAGTATCAACGGGGATTCTGCTAAGGCAGCGCGGACAGATCAGGAATTCGCAAGTTCGCCCACTGGTGAAAATGTAGGCCGCCTGATAACGCACCTTGCAACGAGAACAGAGGATGACCGCTGCCTCGTAAAGGGGAGTTTTAGGGGGAATTGCTGAGTCTTTCCGGTCCTGAATGTTCATTGCGCGACCTTGCACGGGGAAGCCTGTTCTTCCTGGTCGGGACGGTCGGTTTCGTGTAATTCTTTGAATAGGCGGTCGTAGTGCTTTTCCAATTTTGGATAGAATTTCATGTGGAATCGCAGCATTAAATTGAAGAGTTCAAGATAGATCATCAGGCCGAAGCCCAGGAAGATGATGAAAAGGCCGAAAAAAATGAGCATGTTCGTCAGGGGCACGTGGTTACCTCGTTAGTTTGGATTGGTTACGGGAATAGCGTTTAACGGGTCATCTCCTTCAGAAGGATCAGGGAACTGGCAATTCTCTGCCCTGAAAGCCTTCAGTATTCGTTTGATCGAAAAATTGAACAGCAAGAGCCCGCCGAAAAAGGGGACTGCAAAACTGAGGAGTTGAAGGAAAGTAAGAGAATGCATGGTCCCTACCTCGCCGCTTTGGGTTGGTTGTGGGTGTAGAGTGGAATGCGCGTAATTTTCCGCCCCGGTGTGCTGGTGAAGCAGTGCCAGCACTGGAGATACCGTTGATAGTGGCCGCCTTCGATTTCGACGGTGGTCACTTCAAGAGGTCTGCCGCAGTGGTGGCAGAGGAGTTCTGAGGGTTTGGGGCGGTTGGTAAGGTTCATATTTAAAGTTAACGATTTATAAATGAAGTATATTGTAACTACTACACGTCATTTATTGAACATGCAAGGAAAAAGCATGCTGAAAATGACATTTATCAGGGGCGAAGATGTCATTTACGAATAGGCTGAAGGAAATACGGGAAGACAGAGGGTTAAAGCAAAAAGAAATGGCTGAGCTTATGAAAGTGAGCCTCAGCAGTTACCAAAGATATGAGCTGGGAAATGGGGTGCCAGATGGCAATGCATTAAAAAAATTGGCCGAATACGGGTATAACATTCATTGGCTAATTACTGGTCAAGGAACAAAAAATACATTTACAAATTTCAGTAAAAACAGCGAACTGTCTACGATTAAAGCTTGGTTAGACGAGAATGAAAAAAACGAGAAAGAAATTTACACGTGGTTTCGTGTAGAATTTGAAAAAAAATTTCCAGAATACAAACAATGGAAAGAGGAAAAGGAAAGAACGAGAAGCGAAGAAACAGAGACTCAAGCGTATAAAGTAGCTTGATTGGAAAAAAAATAAATGCAATAATTTTAGATTATTACAAATTGAATTGCCAGATAGACATGAGTGCATAGGAGAAATCAAACAAAAGGAAAAACCTATGACAGCAATGAATCCTAATATAGTTTTTCCAAACAAGAACAAACCACAAAAAACACAATTGCATCACAGAAGCGGCGGAACAGTTTCGGCGTCAAGTATTAGCTGGTCGTATGATCTGCGCCCTGCCAAAGAGTGGACAATAAATTGTTGCCTACCAGCTTCAAAAAGAACGCCAGAAAGCCAATTTGTAAAAAAAATAGCCATTGAAGCCCAAGGGGTAAAAAAAGGTACTTTGAGAGAAGGCTAGAGGCGGTAAAGCAAGAAACAATAGCTGCCGAGAATTTGAGAATCGCAGCGAAAGTACGAGAAAGCATACTTCCTGAATTTGTAAAACCACAAAGAAATACAGGCCCAAAAATTTACACCTGGATCAACGATAACGGGCAAACGGTTCACTCAAATCGACCCCGGCAAAAATAATTTTCTTAAAAACGAGAGATTGTCTTCTTACTTTGTCATATTGCAAGGGATGTCTTTTCAACATGTTGATTTTATAGGTATAGTTTTTATTTTTCAGCCAGTTATTTGTGATATAATTTGGCATATTTAAACTGTTAACCCAATAAAGGTCTTCATACATAAATGCAAACTGAACTTATCGTAAGCCTTGCACCTTGGTCAGTTCTATTAGCTTTGGGGATGATGTTCTATCTGGCATGGCATCGAGAACGACGTTTCGACCGGGAAATGCGTTTGAGCGAGTTGGAGAGGCAAAAGGCTCGCGAGAAAGAGGAGGCAGAACGCCAAGAGAAGGAAAAGAACATAGCTGAATATCGAAAATACGAGAGAGAGAAGAAGGAAGAAGAAGAAAAGATCAGAAGCAAAGCAGGTATAGGCTCTGGCGGATATATCATACTGGATCTTCCTGATGCTAAACGCGGGCTTTTCCATGACTTGTTGAAAGGATTTGAAGAATATGCACGACTTCAAGGGTATAGTGTGTCTTTTTCCGTCGATAATACATTCCATGACCGAATAGCTTTTAAATTCACGCTTACTGATCCAGACGTTGTTGTTGGAAATGAACGTGTACGAAAAGATTTAAAGGAATATTTAGAAAAAGTCTCAGCCGGTGATCCACTCGACGATCTCCCCCAAATTATCTCGCTCGAAGAGCACGAAATTCTTGTCACAACGCTTCGTAATCGTATTAGCTTTCTTCAGCACAGTTACAACCTGGCCAAGAACTCTGTGGAATTCTATGAAGGGTTGATTCGCAGAGCAAACTTTCAGCCCTTATTGCCTTCGCCGAGTGTCGTAGTTCAGACAGGTGGCGCATACAATGCGCCGAGTTATTCAGCCTTGAACTCTCCGCAAGCCTTAATTGGGGTAGAGAATCGCGCTGAAAATTCAATTAACATTGCTGTAACTTACAAAGAGCGTAAAGAGCAGATTGATCATGTTGCAGAAGTCTTGGACATGCTCTCGAAGGAACCCCAGACTACCGAGCGAGACGAAGCTATTCGGAACTTTGAAAACGTCAAAGAAGAATTGGAACATGTCGATCAACCTGAACCAGGCAGAGTGTTCAGATGGCTTGAACGTGCGAAACAATCAGTTCAACTTGGTAGCCTTGGATACGAGACTGTTCAGGCAGCAAAAGAATTATTCAAGGTCTTTGGTCTGGGTTGATATAAGGGTTAACCAGTCGCTTGAGTGGACGCGAAGAAGCTCGGCGGCCTGCCGGGCTATCACTTTGGCGCGCCCCTCAGCTTAACGTTAGGTTTCCAGGAACAATCATGCGCGATTTACGGTTTGTTGCTCATCTAGATGTCCTCGGCATGTCGTCAATCGTTGAGCGCGACGCAGATGCTGCCTGGGATCTGCTGACAGATTTGGTGGCAGTAAGAGATAAAACTTCCAGTTACGAACTTGAGTTCCTCGAAACAAAAGAGCGCATAGCCATTTCCGACGCAATACGCTCAGTCACATTCTCTGACACGATATTGCTCTTTACGAAGGGTAGTTCTGATACAGATTTGCGCTGCATGATTGTCTTGGTCACTGAAATTTTTCACAAAGCCTTGTGCAAGTGCGTTCCGATCAGGGCAGGCATTTCTTACGGGAAGTTCTACTTCAATTTCGATAAATCAATGTTCGCCGGGCCTGCGCTTATAGACGCTTATCGCATTGGAGAGTCTGCCCAATGGCTGGGAATTGCTCTATCTGAGTCGGTGAAAGAAAGAGCCATCGTTTTGAATATGACCACAGGCAAAAGCAAGGTCATCGTCCCGTGGTCATTACCTCTCAAGGATGGAACAAAACCTTGCTCGGTAATCAATTGGCCAGCCGTCGTAGCACACGATTTCACTGTCGCTCCGCCGCTATCCGTAGAGCAGTTCTACCAACCATTTGAGAGCACGTTTGGTGCTCTTGGGCAATTGCCACCGGAAGTGCAGGCCAAGTACCGTAACACTATTGAGTTTCTCAACAAACATCTCATCCGTCATGCCGAAACCTAACCCGGCGCTCAACCCCGTTTGCTTCGCTCTCTGGGCGCTGCGCGAAAAAGCCGCGCAGCGCCGGTTAACTCTATGTTCGGAGAAAAATAAAATGATCCATTGCCCATTTAATTTTGGTGTTTACCTGGAGGACTATAACATTCTTGTGTGCCACCCAAGAGGAGAATTGACCGCTGGCCTAGTGAATGACATAGCCATTTGCAGAGAGTGCATCACAAAAGCAAACCTCACTCAGGTTAATAGGTTTCACAATTTGACCAATATCACATCAATTAATCTTGGGTTTGATGAGGTCAGACAAATTTGCACGTCTGAATCCAGCCTGAGAGGTTCGGGCCAGCCTATCAAAGCTTGTTACTTGGTTCCTAACCAGCTTTTGTATGGCACAATACGAATGTATCAAGCACTTATTGAAAGTTGCGGTGTCGAAGTATTTGTTAGTTACGATATTGACGAACTGAGTAGTATTCTCGGGGTAGATAAATCTATTTTGACCTCCGAACAAAACGCGTGAGTGGATGCGAACAACTTTGGCGGCCTAATGCGGCGAGGTTTGGAAACGCACCACTCAGCTTAGCGTTACCCTTAAAATGGGATGAATTACCCCGCTTTAAAAGGGCAGAAGTGAAGGACTTTAGAAGGACTTTTTTCGGTAAAAATAGGGAAAGAAAAAGAGTGGAGAAGTAAGAAAATATAAGAAATCTAGCTATATGGACCGGGGAAGTCCGCTATTTTTTGGCCTCTCACGCCGGTAACAGGGGTTCGAGTCCCCTTGGGGTCACCAAGTAATTTCAGCTACTTGGTGCTAGTACAATCCGACGCCTTGAAAGCTTAATGCGCTTTCAAGGCGTTTTTCTTTTTCAGCATACCGCATTTTTCTGCTTCGTTTCGGTCCGATCCTTCAGACCAGGCAGCACTTCTACAACTTCTCGATTTCCAGAACCCAAAGAATGAATATATCGGGCCGTGGTTGTTATGCTTCCATGCCGGAGCATCTTTTGGATTTCCACCAGGGGCACATTTTGTGATGCCAGGATGGAGGCAAACAGGTGCCGGATTCCGTGAAATCCAAATTGTTTTGTAGCCGCGCGTTTGGTTTGAAACCGATTCGCGCAAGGTTTGGAACCGCGTTTTGCACGATTTTTTTGTGGTTTAATTGCCGATTAAAAGTTCGGTCCTAACCTGCGATCGGCTACCTTTCATCTTACTCATTGAGTACTTCAGTTCCACCTCTTCAATCCGAAACCGCTTGAATATTTCCCGGACCTCGGGTGTGTCATTGAGGGTCATCAGGAACTTACCCTTTATGTTGGTAAGGATTTCGGCAAGATCGTAAAAATCCTGCTCCTCGAAGTTATGCTTGTAACCTTTGATTTGCCAGTAAGGAGGATCGAGGAAAAACAAGGTGTAATCTCTGTCATAGCGCGGAATCAACTGCCGAAAATCCATGCACTCAATCATTACTTGGCCGAGGCGTATCCATGCCTCCTCGAGTAACCGCTGCAGAGTGAACAAGTTTAGCCTAGGCACGCCCGTAGTGGATGTTCCAAACACTCGCCCTTTACTTCGTCCACCAAAGCACATGCGTTGGAGATACAGATAGCGAGCTGCTCTCTGAATATCAGTGAGAGTCTCTGGGTTGGTTTGCATCATGCGACTGAATTCATCCCGCGAAATCAAAACGTACTTGAACTGGCGGTGCAGTTCTTCCGGATGATACTTCACGATCCGGTATAGGGTTACCAGATCCTTATCAAGATCGTTGATTACCTCGGTTCGGCCCGGTTCCTTGGCAAAAAAGACATTAGCCGCCCCAGCAAACACCTCCACATAGCATTGGTGCTCCGGGAATTTCGAGATGATGGTTTTGGCCAGGCGGCTCTTGCCGCCAAAATAGGGTATGAGTGCTCCCACGAAAGGTCCTCTTGTGTAATCGCAGGCTATATGCTACTACCCCCATGCGCTGTCCTCAGCGTGCATCGGGGCTATAGCAGGTGAACCTGCGGACCTCCTACCGTGTTGGTGCACGGTTGGATGGTTCGGGGAGGGTTGCACCCCTCCTCAGCTCCGTCCTTTTTTTTATTCCTTCAGGTCAAACAAACTTGCCGGAGAGAATTGAAGCTCGCCGGGCAGGCACATCCTCTGCTGCGATAACCCCCGCATCGACCAATTTTGACAGCAGATAGTCAATGCCATCTTGCGTACTGCCGAGAGACAAGTTCACAATCGTCAAGCGAGCATCATCAAGGATATCGAAAAAGTCGGCAATGATGGAGTCGGTTTCCTGTATCGACCTGGCCGCAATCCGCTCCGCCGAAGTCCACAACAACTTGAACTCGATCGGGGTTATACAAATGGGCGATCCGTCGTTGATCGAAAAATCTGATCTTTTCCCCTGGATGATGCGGTCACCATCCAAGGTTATTGAGTCCTCGTGTTCGACGAGCAACTGGTAGGGGTAGCGGTTACCAGCCTTATCAATGAGTATTGGCATAATTAGAAACCTCCTAAGCTGATGACGCCGTTATTGATCCAGCCCTTGTTGCCAGGTGGGTTGTTGCCACTGTGGTCGAACGTCTGCGATGTGGTTTTCCAGGCCGCGAACCCGGAGTACAGGCCCTTCGTATTCACCAATAGTTGAGCGCCGGGAGCCGCAGGGGAAGCCGCCACGCCAAGCAGCACGGTGGGCTTCTGTTTCACTACCGCCAGCGCCTTAGCTGGAGTGGTTGTCGTGAAATTGTAGCCAACGTCGCAGAACCGGAGTGTGTACCCGTCGTTGCAGATGTGCGCAGCGCTGAAGACATCAGTGATAGTGTATGACTGAATATTGTTGAGCTGTAGGTCATAGGTCGAGATGAGCGTCTGTGAGGTTGTACTGCCAATCGTGCTGAAGGCCAGGCCAGATGCATCGAGCACCAGGCGCGGGACCGTGGCCGATGCGTATTGGACGCCGGTATAGCAAGGCGACGCAGACTTCACCCCGGCAGTGTCGATGGAAAAGATCACCTGATCGGCGGCCGTGCCATGAGCAGCGCCGGTGGTCACCACGCCATAGACCACGTCATTCACGACCATGGCCGAGGAGGTCATGAAGCTGTTGCCCGCGCCGAAGGCGTACAAGATCTGTGTCGTCTCCGTGCCAGTGGAAGATGGAGTGAAGAAGTAGTAGTTCATCTGGTACAAGGTGGCGGCGGTTGGCGGGCAGAGGAACACAATGCCGGTCGACAACCTCAGCATTCGCCAGACGTCGGTGGAGTGAGTTTGCGAACCGATGATCTTCGGGTAGCCCGTCTTGGCGACGCCGCCTGCGGACATGTAGTAGACAGTCCATTGGGGAGTCGCGTCGGTTGCGGCCAGCATGAAGCCGCTTGCCGAGTCGCTGATGAGTTTGAGATACTGGCCGCCTCCGGAGGTCACGACGCTCAACGATGCTGAGGCCTTAATGATGGCGCCGTCGTCGCCAACAATGCCGTAGTTGCCAACATTGGACTGCAATTGTTCCGCCCAGCAAATGTTGCCAGTGGCCGCGTTTCGCGCATAGCGGCAAGACGACACCGCTTGGGAGCCGTAACTGGTCAGATTGGCAACTGCTCCGCGAGCTGTTCCGTCAGCGTTGATCTGAATATAGAACACACCCACGTCACTGGCGAAGATGAAGCCATAGCCGCCATTCGAAATACCTACAGGGGCATAATTGGTCAGCGTCGCGCTGCGGTAGTTGTCCGAAGTCAAGGCGTTGTCGTTCAATTCGTCCTGAGTGCCGGGGGTATTGACGCTGCCGTTGTAGACAGTGACTTGCGTCCCCGTGGCGCTGATGAACTGGATGCCCTTCGAGTGCAAAACTAGAAAGCCGCCGTTGTTCGTTTCCTGAATATGGTACATCGTCGGGCCAGCGGTCGAACCGCTGTAGATGACCTGCATCTGCGGGTTTAAAATGGCCCACTTGCCAGTCGCCGAGTTGCTGAGATAGCCGATAGCGATGTTGCCATTGGACAGCACGCAAGCGCGCAAATTGAACAGCGTATTGGCGGTGCTCGCCTCAATGATGTTGCTGGCCAGGGGGGCGCCTTTCGATGTGAATTTCCGAGCTGTCATCTTGTACTGGTTCGACGCATTGCGCGAGGCCATGACCATCACCAGGCTGCCGTCGGGCAAATACACTGAAATGGAGGTTGCCCCGGTGGAGTCGGATTGGTCAGCAGTGAAGTATGTAGTCGAAGGACCTGCGGTCAGCGCGGCAGCGGCCAAGACGTTGTTGAAGTTGTTGATCGATCCTGACTTCCAATCCAAAAAAACCGGATCATTTACCTCGAAGTGATCAGCCGCAGTAACCTTGACTTGAGTTGAACCAGAGCCAGCTGCGTTGCTCCCATCAGTGAACTCTCCTGTAAGATACCGTCCCATTATGCCACCTCCTCAAATCCATAGGCACGAACCGAGACCGTGTCTGCACTCGCCCTGGCTACCAGCACCTCCGCCGAAGCCATCACCATCCCGGCCCGCTCCAGAACGCCATTGGCGGGAAGAGCGACCTCATATTCTATATAGTCGGCAGCCATGGGAACAGCCGCCCCGATCGACAAACGAACGGTTACCGGATCGGATCCCCGGTTGACCATGTTGACATTGACCGTTGCCACTTTTCCGGCGGGAACGGTATACACGCTGGTATCGATATCAGCCGCCAGCGCGGCCTTGCCCAGCACTCCTGATGCCATGTTGCCTCCTTAAATCTGCGCAAAAAAGAACCGGCCCTTCGTGGCCCGGGCTATGAGATCCCTGATATCCTGATGTGCGGACCCACTGACGTTGTGCGCGGCCAGGTCCGCATCGGTCGCATACTGCGGATGCGGATCCGCCTTTGCCTCATGCGCCGCGATCGCATTGGCGATGCCCTGATTGGTGGCCACCACCACGCTCGGATCGACCGAGAGATTGACCACACTGGCGTTGCTCGTCTGGATGATCATCCGGATCAGCAAATCGCGGGCGCTCCCCTCTGCCAGCAGCGGTTTATAGGTGTCCGGGAAGTTGCCCACGGCAATCAGGTGGCTGTTGCTGTCGAACAACCCAATCTCCCGCACCGTCCAGCCGCCGACAGTGGCCAGGATGACCGCCTCCGCTATCAGCCAGTTCGGGTTATCGGCATCGACGGACAAGGCACTGATCGGAACCCGATGCACCTCGTGAACCAAGGCCGTCATGGATTCCGTGGGAGCGACGGGGATCCCGTTGCCGTCGCCCACGGCAAGATGGGTCAGGGACACCGTGCTTCCGGCTGCCTGGGCGTTGGTCAACGTGGCCGCGCCAATAGCGGTGAGGATGGTGCTGTAGCTCATGCGGGTCGAACCTCCGTGGTCATCCAGCTCTGCAGGCCGATGCCCATGGTCAGGGCTGGTCCGGGCTGGGCTGTCAATTCCGTAATGCTGTAGGGGTAGACGGTGGTGACATCACCACCGAAACAACAGGCCCCGAGATAAACCCGGCCCACGGTGGTGGCGATCACCCGGATCGTGATCTGCGCCCGCACCGGCTTCCACTCGTTGATGGCCGCCTCAATCGAGGCAATCGCCCCTTCGATCAGGGGCCGGTCGGAGACCTCCACATCAGCCAGGGCCGTGTATGGGGTTCCAGGAGGATCCTGGTTAAACCATTCGGTCAACCGGACCCGCTGCCCGGTGGCCTCCAGTGCCCGGGCAACCGCCCAGGGCGTTCCCTTGTAACGGTGCAGCTCGATCGCTCGTTTGATCAACTCCCGCCGCGCCTCATCGTTGATGGCCTGCGCTCCGCCTTCCCAACCGGTCACATGAAACTGCTCGATCAGGTGCGGCAGTCCCGAGGCGGTAATGTTGTCCACCAGGTAGACCAGCAACTGGTCCAGGGGGATTTGCCCCAAACGATCAATCACCTCGTTGAAGGCAAGGGTGGATACGTCCCGGATCCCTGCGGGAATCAGCCGTTCATCAGCCATCGACCGGATCCTCCATGGTGATGGCGATATTGGTGCAATCACCCCATTGGTGGGTGCCCCGCTCGATATCCGCCGCCGGGCTGGTCACCAAAACCTTGTAGACGCCATACACATCCTGCACCCGGGCGATGATCTGGCTCAGGATCACATCCTTGCCCAGGGCGGCCCGCAACTCTGCGGCATAGTTGGAGAGTGCCACCATGGCCTGCGACTCCACTTCAGTGGCATCCGGCCAGGCATAGGGGGTGATGGTGAGCGCGATCTCAAAGACAGCCCGCTCCGGTTCGGCAACACTCACCTGATCGGTCAGGGGTCGCACCTTTTCGCCGCTGCAGGTCGATAACACCGCCGCCAACACCTCGGCATCAGGCGTGCCGCTGCTGGTCAGTGGGTAGATGACCACTTCACCGGGAGCGGGTGACAACACCGCTACATCCACGATCGATGCGTGGCTGGAACGCGCCCAATAGATATACGACAACCGGCTTCCCGCGACGCTGAAGGCCTCCGGCGCCAGCTTGATCCGGTCCCGAAGTTGATCGTCGGTCTCGCCCTCGATTCGTTTCACGCCCACCAACTGGCCCAGATAATCCAGCATCGGATAGATGGCATAGGCCACCAGGTTCTGCTTGGCCGCCTCCTGGATGGCGATCCGGACCAGGCTTTCCCGATAGGCGATCAAATCGATCAGCAATGCTTCCACCTGGCCGGGGTACAGCGTCTTGCCGGTGGTTGCCTCCCAGGATGCCACCATCTCGGCGGTCACGGCCTCGGGATCACGGTCGATGAAGGACGGTTCCGGTAAACTCACAGGATCACCTCGGTCTGTTCCATGATGGTCGACTCCTTATAGCTCCACTCGATCCGCAGGGTGATTTTGCCAGACGCGGCCTCATTCTGAATAGGCACGATGCGGATTAGTCGGATCCTGGGTTCCCACAACTCAATGGCCTCGGTCACCGCCTGCACGATCCTCGGGATCGCCTCCTGATAAGGGGCGTCGACATAACGGTAGATATCGCTGCCAAAGAGCGGCTGGTGCGGCCTGCTGCCCCTGGGCGTCTCCAGGATGACCCGAATGCATTGATTGATGTCGGTGGCATTGGCCACCACATCACCGGGCATGCCAAGTTTCGGGCTCCAGTCGACAGCTGTGATATCGGAAAGCAGTGTCGTCATGGCCGTCAATGGGTGTGATGATTGGTGTTGCCGCCGCCATCGATCACTCTGCCGGAGGCGTTCACATCGCCGGTGGTGGTAATGGAACCGTTCACGGTCAGATCGCCATGGATCTCAACCCCCCCAGTGGCGGTGATCACCGCCTGCCCCTGGATATTGGCGGTCAGGGTGTGGGAGGCCCGGTCATATTCGAGGCTGGTCCCATCGGAGAACGCCATGTGAAACTTGTCGCCGCTGGAGGCTGGGGGCTGGTCGGCATCGCTGTAAAAGGCTCCGGCGATCACGCCGAACTCGTCATGATCATCCATGAGGCAGGCCACATGCTCACCCACGTCCGGCATGTGGTAACATTTGTCCTGGCCGGTCTTGCGCTGCAGCACCGGCAACCAGTAGCTTTCCACGTTATCCTGATCGGCAAACTGCACCCGGCATTTACCGGTGGCTGCATCCACCGCACTCACCACACCTGTTTTCATCGCCGTTCCTCGTTTCTCAGATTACGCAGGTTCTTGTTTTGCGCCGTGCTCGTGGCCAATTCCACCTCGGTGATGTATCCACCGCCCCGGTCCAGGCAGTGCCGGGCCGATTTGATCTGATACGCTCCATCCAACAACCCCAGCCCCTGAAGTTCCACGTTGCAACCGGCCCGGATCCTGGCATCGCCATACACCTGGCAATTGCCCTCGATCTGATTGCCGTTGGCTTTCCTCAGTGCGGCCTGGGCCTTTACCTGCGCCTGATCCGGGGTCTCGCACCGCTCAACGATTTTAAGGGTATCGCCACTGGGTACCTCGGTCGCTTGCTCGGTGTGACTGATCAGGCTCTTGCTCTGCGGGTCGTGGTAGCTCACCTGGCAGGCCTTGTAGGTGGTGGCCGTTTTGGCCCGCACGCTGAAGTTGAGCATGTCGGTCCTGCGGATCACGATAATCGTTCCGGCCGCATCCAGCTTGCCCTGGTCGTGCCAGACCATTTGCCCGTTCTTGATGGAGAAGACGATCCCTTCAGCCGCCCCCAGCCGGTTGAGAAAACCCAGGTCCGTCTCGCCATGCTGGGTCACCCGGGCATAGGTACGGCCCACCGCGTCACCGGCACCCACCAGCTGCAGACCGTGCTTATCGGCCACCGAGGCGGCTATCTCCTGCAGGCTCGATCCTTCAAAGGCGGCACTATTGCCGGTGCGCAAGGCCTCCTTGACGCCTGCGGCCAAGGCCCGGATGGTAATCGTGTCCGGAGGCCCGGAAAACTCGATCTCGTCAATGGCGAAGCTGCCCATCCCGGTCAGGGGGTGCCCGGTATACCCGATCTCCAACCGCAACCGGTCGCCCTTGCCCGGGAACCAGCCATTCTTCCACCGGTTGTCGCGGTCCTCGATCACCACCTCCAGTTCGTCGCTTTCGCCGGACAACTGGTCGGTATAGCTGATCTGCAGCAGGAACGGCGTCAGTTCGGCGGTGATGTCCTTCTGCTCATAGGTCAGTCTGAACTGTGGGGCCGGAACCGCTATCTCAGCCATGGCGGTAGATCCTCATTGTCGGCCAACTTGGCCTCAGGCTCCTCGATCACCGGGATGTGGAGCACGATTCCCGAAGGCAGCACCGGCATGATGGCCACACGCACATTGGCGGCCACGATTCGTTCGTACTGCGTGGCATCGCCATAGTATTTCCAGGCCAGCAGATCCCAGCGGTCACCCTCGGTGGTGATATGTTCAATGACTTCCATCAATCATCCACCCACAGCCAGGGCTCACCTTCACTCTTCTCAGCGGTTGCCACGGGTTGCCTGGTGGCATGCGATGCCACGGTGGTCACCTCCAACTTCTCGGCGGGGAATGTCTGCGGATGACAGGCCACCGGTTGCACATCAATGGCAGGAAGATCCTTTTTCTCGGTGGCCGCCTTGGCCCGCTTGCCCGGCTTCTTGCGGGCCGGTGCCTGGGCGCGTTTCTGCGCCTTCCTGGTCACCAGCGGTTGCGGATCCACGTACTCCTTCAGATCGAGCGTGGCTTCAAAGGCAAGCAAGGTGCCATCATCGGCCGCTTGAAGAATGGAGCGGTCAAGCCGGGCAATCACAAAGTTGCCGAGCACCGTGCCGTTGCCCAAAAACAGGGCCAATGGTTGATGCCCTTCCTGCCGATTCTTCAGCGCGTCCCACACTTCTTGTGGATCACAGAAGTCGGACCGGAAGGTAAAGGTGAGCAGGTGGCCGTCCAGGTTGTCGCCGGTATATTGCAACAGCGGTTTGCCCTCGATCACCTGCAACTCGGCATAGCAGGTTCCCATACGGGTCTCAAACCCGCGTGGGCTGGTCAGCAGGCCAAAACCAATATCGCCCAGGGTCAAAAACATCAGACAAACCCCTTGCGCTGTTTGTTCTGCCCGGAGCGGGCCAGCATCCGTTCAAACTCGGCCTGGCTGATCTTCAATGCCTGATCGACCTGGGAGCGCACACCTTCCGCATCAGCGGCACCGGATACATTGATCACCGGCGCATAGGTAATATGGCTGGCCCCGGCGTCTCCGGCTGCCGCCTGGCCGCGTGCACCGCCACCGATGCTGCCCTGGTCCAGCATGGGGGTGGCCGCCATGGCCGTGGCCGCCGTGACCGCGCCCATGGCCTTGACCATTGGCCCGGGCTTTATTGATGCGGCAATAGTCTCAACCAGCTTGATCTTGTGAATATCCTTGAGCGGCCCCACCTTGGCCGGAGAAAAGGGCAGGTATTCGCGCAGCTTCATGGCCATTTCCTTCATCACGGAAATGGGCTTGTCCATCATCGACTTCATACCCTGCCACAAACTCTTGAGGATGTTGGCCCCGGCGTTGAACAGCTTCGGCCCCAGGCTGACGATGTCGGTGGGGATACCTGCCAGTGCCGCATAGAACGGTTGAAGCTCCTTTAAACCGGCCTTTAACCCCTGCCATAATCGCTTGAAAAAACCGCTGATCGGCCCCCAATATTTATAGATCAGCAGGGCTGCCACGGCGATCCCGGCAGCGATCGCCACCACCGGATTGGTGAGCATGACCACGCCCACCGTACGGACAATCCCCGCCACTACCTTCAGCCCGGCACCGAAACGCACCCAGCCGCCCAAGGCCCATGAGGTCGCCGTCGATGCTGCGGCCAGCACCGCGCCCAGGCTGCCGATAATCAGCAGCAGGGCGGCCACCGCCGCCACCATCCCCATGATCACCTTGGCTGCCTGTGGATGGCCCGCAATCCAGATATCCACCTTGGAAAGGGCGTCGTTGATCTTGCCCAGCAGGGTGGGGATGCCGAGCCCTGCAGCGGTGACCCCGCCGATCTTGGCGATCACGTTGGCCAGGGTGCCGGTGACGGTCTCCCACCGCATCTTGGTCCCGGCCATGATGGTGTTGATCTTGGTCTGCATTCGGCCTGCTGTTGCATGCGCCGGTTCATCTCGTCAAAGCCAGCCACGCTCTGGTTGATGAATACCGACAGCGGCCTGGCTGCCTCTTGGCCGAACAGCTTGGAGAGGACAAAAAGCTGTTCCTGCGGGTTGACGGCCCGCAGCTTCTCCATCTCCTTGATCATGCCGCGAATGCCGACGAAGTTGCCGCCCTGGTCGAAGAAGTCGAGCTTGATCCCCTTGGCATCCAGGATCGGCCCCACCATTTCCTTGATCTTTTTGGTCTCCAGCTTGTGGCTGATCTCGGCCATGCGGGAGAGGGCCATGGAAAAGTTGGTCCCCGCCTGGGAGCCTTCGATGGAGGAGGTGGCCATCATGCCGATGGCCGCGCTCACATCCTTGCCCGCCTGCATCCCCTGCAGCCTGAGCGCCTTCAGCGAGGCCCCCGAATACTTGAAGGTCTCGGCCAGATCCGTGACATTGACGCCACCGGCGCTCTTCAAGCGTTGCAACTGATCCATGAAGGCCACTGCGTCCTTGTCGGCGATACCCATGGCCTCGGAGAACTTGGCCACATGGGTGGCCGCCTCGGCAAAGGGCACCTTCATGATCACCGAGAACTTGGCCGCCGCCTCACCCATGCCGCCGAGGATGACGTTGGTCTGCACTCCCTGCTCCCGCAGGGCGGTGAACATCTCGATCATGTCCATGGTGGAGCCGGGCAGCTCCGTTCCCAACCGGTCCGCCAGGGCCAGCAGTTGCTCGTACTCAGGCCCGACCTTGCCGGTAACGTCCATCAGGTTGGTCTTGAGCCGGTTCTGGGCTTCTTCGACCGTAGCAAAGGCCGCCACCGTGCCGCCAAGGCCTGCGGCAATCGCTGCCCCGGGCAGGAATGCCTTGCGCATGCTCTCGCCGGTCTTCTCCAGTTTCTTGAGCTTATCCTGCAACGGTTTGATCCGCTTGCCCGCAGCATCGGCGGCATCACCGATCTTGCCCACCTCGCGGGCAACGGTTCGCAGCCGGTTGCTGGCCAGGTCCTTGACCCCGATCAGGATGGAAAAGGCGGCGCTACCCGGCATTGTCCACGGCCTCCTTTTGCCGCTTCAGGTAGGTGGTCAGCTGACCCAGCCAGTAGCTGAACTCGTTCATGGACATTCCCTTGATTTCGCTCAGGCCGAAGCGTCCTTCCCGGCAGAGGCAGAGGACTCCGGCAGCGATGCCTTCAGCGCTCCCAAGCCGGTGGCTTCCAACAAGTCGAAAAAATCGGCAGCACTGATCTCGGCGACCACCTCCATAGGCTGTTTTTTCCCGTCAAAGGTGGTGGCATTGGCAATCACGGCGGCAATAAAAGCGATGCCCTCACCCTTGCCGGTTACCCGCTCCGCCTGGATCATGTCGTTCACGGTAACCGCTTGCACCTCGGCCTCGGCAAAGGCACGGACCGTGATTTCCTTTTTAGTGATTTTCATTCTGGCTCCTTGAATTAAAGACGGTTTCAGCCGCCAATATTGGTTTTATAGGTTGCCAGCAGGTCCACCCCACCGGCCTTGTAGATGTTGGCCAGCGCATCCACTTCCAGGATCTCCTGGCCGTTCAGTTCGAGTTTGGCATACTTCACGCTCATGGAAGTCTCCGCCTCGACATTGTCGTGCTGTTTAAACCCGCCCATGGGAAACTTGGTGAAGGTTCCGGTGAGATAGGCCACCACCGGCACCTCTTCAATCCGGCCCGCGTTGGCATAGGTCTCCAGGGAGCCACGTACCTGCACCTCCGCCGCTTGGAACGGGTTGGCCACCTTGATCAGCACATCGGCATAGAGGCTGTTCCACTTGAAGGTGGCTTCCATCTTGTCGATGCCGCTGGGGAACTCCAGCTTGCCCTGCATGCCGAGCGTTTTGTGTTCGGACAGGGTGATCTTGATCTCGGGCAGTTTGCATTCCTCCACCTTGCCCAGGAGGCTGTTGCCGTCGACATAGACATTGGCGTTCGTGATCCGGTTAATGGTTATACCCATGACGCCGCTCCTTACTGCAGGGTCTGCAGCAGTTCGATGTTGATGTAGGACTCAAAGGTGATCCGCTCGGCCGGGGTGGGCGGCATGAACTCGATATCAAAGGTCAGGTGCCCGGCAGCGACCTCGGTCTCCGGATTCTTGGCCTTGTCATAGACGCAGCGTCCGTCGATCACCGCACCGCGCATCACCAGGGTGCGGATGAACCCGTTGACACTCTCCCGGATCGTGTCGATCAGGGCCTGGTTGATGGGCCGATCGATGAACTGCAGCATCGAATACTCCACCGACTCGTGCAAAATATCGGCAACCCGCTGGACGCAGATGAAGTTCACCGGAGCCGTGCTGGTTGGGTAGGCCGAACTGCGGTTGCCCCAGGTGCGGATGCCGGTACCAAAGGAATTGAACACGGTGAGAATGCCTGCCTCGTTGAGGGCGTTGGCCTCGGTGGTCGAATCGTTGATTAGGGCCGTGATCGGGATCTCCATGCCGGTGATGCCCTTGACCTCGCTATTGGACGGACTCCACCAATAGCCACGCTCGATATCCTTGGCTGCCATCACCCCGGCCAACCGCTGCGACAGCGGTTCCAGCACCTCGGCATCGGTGGCGCTGTCGTAGCGCTTGACATGCGGGAAGCAGAGCACGGCCCGGGTGCTGCTGGTCTCGAAGTTGATCGTGCCGGATGCGCCTCTTCCGGCAATGGCCTCGTTGACCGTGGTTCCGATGGGGGCATCGATCAGGGCCATGGCCCGCAGCCGCTCCGCCACCGAAATCATCTCCGTGGAAACCGCCTCCTGGGTGCAGAAGCCCGGAGCGATCAATATCTTGGCCACATAGCCGAACAGGTTGTAAGTCCCGATCAGACACTGCAGGCCGCTGCGATCGCCGTCCACATCCACCGCGCCGATAATATCGGAGGCCAGCACCTTGGACGGATCCGGGGTGGTGTCGGTTACATGCGTGGCCGGGTTGAACACGTTGACCACGATGCAGATCGGGCCGTTGCCTTGATCGAAGATCGCATCCAGTGCCGCCGGGATGGTGTAGCCCGTGGTCACCTCGCCGAAATATTTGGCCGCGTCCACCGGATTGCGGACCACCACCGGCTCGTTGAGGGTCTGATAACCCGGGTCCACCGTCTGGATCGGCGCGGTACCGACCAGGCCGATCACCGCCGTCTTCACCCCGGTGATCGGGCGAGGGCCTTTGTCGATAACTATGGTCTCGACACCGTGCAGAAAATTAGCTGGCATCGCTTGTCTCCTTTACGCTCTTGGATTTCTTCGCCGGAACCTCTTGCAGCCAGCCGCGCTTCAGCAGGCGCTTGGTGTAGACATGGTCCTCGGGCATTTTCACCTCGGCCCCGGGATGGAGCATGATGTCGTCGTGCCCCTTCAGGCTGACGCCTGACAGCGGGCCTGTGTAGGTGTACTGTTTCATTCTATCTCCTCCGTCCCACCTAAATTATCGGTCAGGGTCAAGCGCTTGAGCACCGGCAGGTACTCATCCTCGGCCCGCTCCACGGCCACGGTCGGCACCGCCAGCAGCAGGGCGTATTGCCAGATACCGTTCACTTCGCCCACAAAACCATCCGTGAGCAGATAGGCCTTCCGGCATCCGGGTACCCGGTAGCCGGTGAGGCAGATCCGGATAACCTCCAGAATGGCGTACAGCCCGCCATGGTCCGTCAGATGCCTGGCCACCACGGTGATCTCCCAATCGGTGCGCCTGGCCTGGACCATGGCACCGATATCCTGGGTGGGCTCGTACTTGCTCCCGGAAAACCGGATCAGGATGGCACCCTTTGGATGGGTGAGGACGTACTCGGCAGGCTTCTCCGGATAGGACCGCACCTCGTATCCAGGCAACTCCTCTTTGACGGCAGCGACCAGGGCCTTTTCAATATCAAGCAGGGTCATCACATCTTCTCCAGCAGATCATGGGGGAAGAGACGCTCCGGAGCCGATACGGTCAGGATGCCTTCGGTGCGCCTGGCCTCGACTTGTGCCGTTTCCAGCCGGACCAATCCGGTGGCGATATCCTTCAAAAGCCGCATCGCTTCCTTGTACCGCGTCGACCTGGTCTCCGGGATGGTCTCCACTCTCCGGCTGTAGAGGTTGTATATAGCCACATCAATGGCACACTTTTTCACCAGCGCCGGGACCGGATCAAAGGGCACCACGTATTTTGGCGCACACCAGCCGTCGATCTCGGAGCCTGCGGTATCGATCGCCTCGGCAATCCGGCTATCGTTGACCACGCCGATGCCATCGTCATCGGTCAACTGCACGAGGATATCTTCCGGCAACAGCTTTGTCAGGTCGTCAAGGGTGCAATAGGCTACCATCAGGCACCAAGCTCCTTGGACCGCTGGTCAATGGCAGAAAGCACGGTCTTGCGGGCCTCGCCCTCGCGCAACTCCTCCAGGGCATCGATCGTGGTGGCCGCCTTGGCCGCCTCGATTTTCTCGGTCGCGGTGAACTCGGAAACGTTCTCTGGTTGCCCCGCCTCAGCAGCAATAAGTTCCACCACGCCCTGGGCGATCCGGCGCTCGGCTTCCTCCCGGGCCATCTCCAGTTCGTCGCCAGGTTCGTAGGTGGTACGGTTATCCGTCAACACGGTGCCGGGCAGGACCCGGACTCTCATTGTTTCCATCATGCCCCCTTGAACATGGAGGAGAGTTCGTCGGGGAAGATGCCGTGATGCCTCCTCGGAATCTTCCTCCTTGTGTTTTCACGAGTCAGCCGCTTTATCAGACCTGTCCGATGTTTGGCTCTTTCCTTCTGAAGGCGAGTATGAGCCATCAGACCACCTTCCCCCAGACCACGCACAGCGGCTGGAAGAACACCGGCAACGGTCGGCTCTCCACCTTGATCCACTGGCCGGACGGATCCTCCACTTCCCACATTTTGGAAAAGAAGATATCCGCCTCTTTGCCTTTACCCACTCCGCCTGGGGCCTTCAAATCCACCACAGGGGCGTACAGCTCGGCAGACACCTGGGGGCCTAGGCCAACCAAGGCGAACACATCCTCGGGAATCAGGTCGTGCCGGGTTTTGGTGCTGTCGAGATAGGAACCGAAATACTCCTCGATATTGGCCACACCGGCCAAACGGGCGATGCCTCCGGTCTCGGCGATCTGTTGCCCTGCTTGATAGCCAAGCAGCTCCCTGACATTCTTGTTGTTGATTAGGGCGGTCATGGCCAGCGATCCGCAGAAAGCAGCAAATCCCGTCACCGGGCCGCCGTTCTGGCCGATCAGCTTTTTCCAGGCGCGGATATTGCCGATCGGATCCGAGGCGGCATCGGTCCACAGGGCCGTGCCGGTCAGCGTCGGTTTGTGCGCCGCTGGCAGGTTGTAGTCAACGATCACCGTGCCGTCCTTATCCACCACCTGGCCGGAAAGGGCCTTGCAAGCCTGGAACTCACGGGTCAGGTCCACGGTCTGCTTCATGTCGAACTGTTCTTCCGCTATCCGCTCCTTGAGCAACTCCGGATAGGCGGCGTCGCCGAACTTGCGCATGTCGTTCAGCTCAGCCGCCGTGATCAGCTCCTTGGAGGCGTAGCGCGGTGCCTTGCAGGTCAGGTTCTTGCGACCGATGCCGCCACGGACGGTGGCCTCTTCAGTCACACGGATATTGGCCAGCAACCCTTCGGTGCCGGTCTTTACATCCCAGCTGAAGGTGTCGCTCATCTGCCGCTTCTTGTTGCCGAACACCACATCCAGCACCCGGGTGGGGGCCGTCTTCATCAGGTTGACCGCCGTGGTTAACGCTCTCGGGCTAAATTCTCCAGCCATTGTTTACTCCTTGCCCCAGGGGCCGTTAGACGAAATAGAGGCCCTTGGGCTCAAGGGCGAGTTTGTAGGCCGCTGTCAGGCCCGTCATGCTGGCCTCGACATAGACCCCGGCAAAGCCGACCGTTGCGGATACGTCAGCCGAGGCAGCCGCTGCGTCTTCCATCAGCACGGCCACCGGGGTCTGCGAACCATCGGAACTTGCCGCTGCAGCAGCCACAAGCTTGCCGCTGGCTGTAATCCGGCCTAGGATGGTGCCCTTGGCCAGGTCGGCTCCGGCAGCGATCGTTTGCGGGATCAGCACCGGCCCGAAAGTATCGGATGCCAAAAGGGCGGGCATCGTGAGAGTTGCTTCTGTAACCATTGTCTGCTCCTATGGTTGCGGCCTGGGTTATGCCTGGGCCGGGGTGACTTTGGCGGCGATCTCCTGACCGAGTTTGTCATCCTCGGAAAAATCGTCCGATTTCTCTTCCTTCTTGGGCTTGGCCATCTCCTTGAACAAGGCATGCTCCGAAAATGAGTTGATAAAGCCCTTGAACCAGTTCAGCGGCGTCTCCTGTTTGCCCTCGCTGAACTCGTAGGTCTCGGTCTGGCCATCGAGCGCGGTCATGAACTCGGCCAGACCCTTGTCTTTCCATCCCGGCAGGAGCTTGCCATCTGCAATGCCTTTATCGATGAAGGCCTCGATCTCCTGTTTCTTGGTTTGCTGCTGCAGCTCGGAAAAGTTGGCCACCGCCGCCTGTTTATCGCTTTCCGCCTTGGTTGCCCGTGCCTCGGCAGCTTGGCGGGCTGCCTGCTCATTGGCCAACTGTTGTTGCAATCGTTCCAGTTCTGTCATCTGTGCGTCCTCCGTGTCCGCATATTCATAGGTCTCCGCCGCCGCTCCGGCGAACTCGATATCCTTCAATCCCTTCACAGCAGGCGGCTGCGCACCCAGGAATCCAACATGGCGCAGGGTACCGTCCGGATAGATGGAGATGGACCGTTTCTTGTACCGGCCAGCCTTCACCAACTCGGTAAACTCAGGCGCAACCTGATCCGGCAGGGCCAGCAGTTTGTCACCATCGACTTTAAGTGCCTTGACCCAGCCAAAGGCCGGATCGTTGTCCCTGGGGTGGCCCACAACGATCGGGGCTTCATGTTTTTGCGGGTTGTATCCATCGGCCATCTGCTGCAGGTCGGCCACGCTCCAGTCCCGTTCAGCGCCGCTCGCCGCCACATGCCTTCCTGCCCGAAATACTTCCATCCAATCGGTCACGCTTATCTCCTTGCCTGGATAGCGTTTAAAACATCTTTAAAATTGCCTGTATTCAATTTGCCGGACCCGTGGCGACCTATGAGGCATGCTTGTCCGGCGCTGGAAACACGGCCCGCTTATTGGCCAAGCACAAATTGCTCGACAATCTCCTGCACACGCTGCTTGTCCTTCCCCGCCAAGGTCATGCCCTCACCGGCGTTCAGGCCCAGGTAGGGCCGGGCAGGGATGGTCACCTTGCGTCCGCGCCCGGCCTGGCCGCCGAACTGGTGGATGGCCGCATAGGGGATATGCCCGCCGACACCGATGGTCACGCTGGCCAGGCCAGCCTGGCTGTGCACTGCCGCTTCCAGATCGCCGCTCTCGCGCAGGATCCGCTTGCCCTGCAGGTAACGCTTACCCCGGGCAGTCAGGCCGCCTTTCTTGCCGAAGCCCTTGTTTCTGCCCAGGCCGAGCTGCAAGGTTGTCGCTGACAACTTCGCCCAGGGTGTCCCGTCCGGAGCGGATTCGTTCTGGAAATTCTCCAGCACCGACCGCTCGTAGTAGAGACCGATGGCCGCCATGGCCAGGTGGAGATCGATCACCCGGTGCTCCAAACCTTTCAGGGCATGGTTGACCTCGTGATCCTCAATTTCAATGCCGAATTGCATTTGCCATCCTCCACTCCTTGCCGTACATTGTCAGTATTGGATGCCGTTGATCGTTTCGGCTATAGCCTGCCGACGCCTTGGACCGTGTGGTCCTTGATGAGCGCAAGGGGGTTTGTGGGCGCTCCCTACGGTCAACGGATCCTTTCATACTTGCGCACCACATCTCGGTAGGCTGTTTCTTCAGAAGTGGTGAAAAGGGTCAGAAAGTAATTGTCATCCCCGCTCCTGGTCCTCTTGATCGCGGCCCTGTAGAGTTTGCCGTCGCGCTTCAGGTAAACCAGACGCTCGTCTCCCTGCCGGTACACCTCACCCTCATCAAGAATTGTCGGGATTCGGCGATACTCATCGATTCCGATCTCTGGATGCTTATCCAGATGGTCGGATAAGGTCTCCGCACTCATCCACACCGTCTGCCGCCCCGATGCCAGCGCCGCCATATCCTTAGGCTTAAGTACGGCCACTGGAAAATCTTCGGCAATCTTCCCAGCGATGAACCGCTCAAAGACCGGTTCGTTCACCCACCGCTGCATCCAGGCGCGGGCGATGTCATTGGGCATGTGCTCGAATTTCTCGGTCAGTGCCCGGTACCCGCGAGAGGTATCACCCACGTTATAGGCCCATCCCTTATCGGGGAGATCACGCCAGTTCTCGGGCCGGGTCCGCAATGCCGCAGGCGTTGCCTTGTATTCAGCCTTGGTCGCAGCCACTGCCCGGCACTTGCAACCAAAGCCGTTGACGGGATAGTTGACCGACCAAAACGGATCCGTTATTGGCAGGGTGATGCCGTTCATCGCCAGGTGGTTTGGCCGGGGATGCATCACCCCGTCGTTATGCAGGTACTTGAGATACTCGGTCCCAGCCGTCTGGAACTGCTGCCACCGGCCCGCCTGGTAGGCGCACTGGATGTTGGTCCGGAAGATCAGGTCGCTGCGCCATGCCGGGCCGCCGCCCTGGAGCTGCCAACCGTACTTGTCCACCAATGGCCGGAACTGCTTGCGGAACTCGCGGATATCCATGCCACCGGCAATGGCCTTGTCTGTCATCTGCCGCAGCTCGGTCAACAGATCCGCCTGGTAGGCTCCGGCACTGGCAAACCCTTTGGCATGCCCGGCAGCGCTCAGCTCATCCCACTTGGCCGTGGGAATGTTCAACTTGTCGCGGAACCAGGTTGAAGCCTCGTTAAAAGGCAGTTTAAAGGTGCGTTCGAAATCGGCCTGGTTCATTCCTGGCTCGCCTCGGCACGGCCAGCCAGGTTGCCCAGCAGATCCAGCCTGGCCATGATCTCGCCCAGCTGCTCCGGCTCACTGGCCGCAAAGAGTTCAATCAAACGGTCCCTGAATTCCTCCAGGCTCTCCACCTGGCCAAGAAGCTGCTCGGCGGCGTCGATCATGCTTGCAGCGGGCTGGGCGCTGTGTTCCTTGGCCCAGGCCAGCAAGGCATCCTCAATAGAGGTTTGCCCCTCGCCCTCGGCAAAGTCCTGTTTGCCCCCGGTCTTCTGCGGTTGTTTGTCCTGGCCGCCTTCCGGCTCGCCGACCTCGATCTCGTCTTCATTGAAACCGTAGCGCCGAACGTAATAGGCCTTCTTGATTTTCAGGCCGGACTCGGTCAGCGCCTTATCGCGCTCGGCAAAATCTGCCTGCGGATCCTCGCTTTCAAACCAGGTGAACACCGGTGCCGGAGTATCCGGGGCGTTGATGTCGCGGTAGATCTTGCCGATCTCGTCCATCACGTCCTTGACCAGCCGCTGGTCCGCTTCCCGGTAATCCTCGAGCACATCCTCGTGTGTCTTGCTGGCCGCATAGCTCCCGGTCTCGCCGACCTGCGCGGTCAGGGTCTGGCCCATGAGCACCTGGCTGATCTCGGCGTCCATGGCATTGCGCAGCCGCTCAAAGGCATCGGTGGATCCGCCGGAGCTGGAGGCGGTCTTGCGGTCGAGGAACTCGATCGTGTCGCCTTCCGGCACCACCGCCACCGCGTCCTGCACCATCCGTATCAAGGAGTTCAGCAGATTGTTCTGCTCTTCTGGGCTGGCTCCCCGTTGATACTTACCGAGCAGGAAGGGCATGCCGTATTTCTCGCAAAACACTGCCCAGAACTTTGTCCCGCCTTTCTTGAACGCCACCGGCCACAGGCAGCGGGAGAGCAGCCGCAAGCCATAGGGGTTGTCATAGGTGGGAAAGTGGCGGGCAAAAACCATCTTGCCCCAGGGAATTTCCTCGCCTTCGAACTGGTTGGCCATGGAGCGGAATCGAGGCTCGTTTTCGTCGTCATAGCCAAACCAGCGGTTGGGCAGGACCCGGATCTTTGCCAGATGAATCGATCCTGCCCGTGGTTCCCAGAACAGCTCCGCCGGGGTCATGCCATAATAAGGGGCATCCAGCAGGCCGGAGAGCAAGGCATACATGCCCACGTCTTCAAGATCCTCGACCAGGTCCTTGCAAAGCTGCTCGGCCTTGGTATCGGTTTTGCCTTCCGCCGTACCCGGGCTGAACTTGTATTCCCGTTTGAGAGAGCCGAGTTTGCGAGTCTGGATCGCGGTCAGCACCTTGCCGTCGCTGGTCAGCTCTTCCAGGATCTCCGCCCCGTCGCCGCGCTTGCGCAAGACCGGGTCCGGATCCGGCAGCAGCCCTATCATGGCGCTGTAATCCCAGGCCGTTGCCCGGCTGGCGATCTCTTCGGAAAGGTTCTTGAGTTTCGAACGCTCTCCGAAGTTGATGTATTTTTTCAGGCTCACCCACAATCCGGACGCCATCAGTACCCCCTGTACATGCTGGTTGATTGACGGGGCATGGCGGAGAGGACGGTGGTATCGCGAACATCCTGTTTTGAGGCAAACCAACCCAATGCCATGCTTATCCCTGCATCGCCGTGCCGTTTCGCTTCCGAGTCTTTGGAGTCCTTCACCCGAACGTCTGGGAGCTTGACAATGCCGTTGATCCGCTCGAGGCACCGCAAATCATTCTTGATATCCAGGTCCTTTGGGGCATCAATGGCTTTGTCGAACCATGCATCGACAAAGCTCTGCATGTTGTCCCGGTACCAGGCATCATTGAATTTTACTTCGATGATACGCCCGGTCCTGCTGTGGTCGAACTCGTCCGCCGTATATTCGGCCAGGGTGGCTCCGTTGCCGGTTGCGTCCATGGCACCGCATCGAAATCGCGGTAAACGGCGTATGACATGCCAGATAATCTGCTCTTGTTGCCTGGTCGGCACATTGAGCATCTCAATCATCCAGGGATACTTGCGGGTCAGATCCTGCAAAACCACCACTGGAGAAAAGATGGCAAAGTCGAAATGCCTCGCATAATCCGATCCGAAACAGTGCTCGAGTGTCGGATCTAGTCCATCCAGAAGCGGATCGACATTGGTTCGTATCCACTCTTCACATCGCCGCCTGCGCTCATCGCCCGGCAACAGGGCAAAATCGGTATCCAGCGTCAGCCGGACTATGGGCCGCACCTCATGCATACAGCTCTCGATAACGATGGAGGGGATGGCCACACCGCTTCCTTCACGCGGAATGGCGTCCAGTTCCTCGAGCATCGCGGCAGTGTTGGCCCCATAGCTGCCACGTACCTTGTTGTACCAGGCCCGTTTTCCCTCTTCGCTTGGTGTCCAACCACGCATCAGACAGACCCGCTCATACAGTCCGTTCTTCACCGCATCGTCAAAAGTGCAGCGGTATGGTTTGAAGAGATTGACTCCATCCCGTGCATCCTTGATTAACTGGTTAAACGGGTTCTTCTGGCCGTTATGGGTGCTGATGATCCGGATCTTGCCACCCCAGATGAGCAGGGCCAGGCAAGCGTCGATCACTGCCTGTACGTTGGCGTGGAAGGCTGCCTCGTCAATGATGACGATCCCCTGCAGACCACGGATGTTGGCCGGATTGGAGCTGAGGGCCACAATCTGTCTGCCGCTGGCATACCTGATGCGATAGCTGGTAATGAACTTGCTCTCGCCATTGGGTTGTCTGTCCTCGAAGAGAAAGACTTCAACACCCATGAATCCATCAGCCATGGCAGTGGCCATCACCCGTGAGAAATGGCCGCAGTAGCCGATGAACTCCAACCCCTTGTCCTTGGTGTCGCCGACGTAATAGACGTTGTCGCCTCCGGCTTCCTTGGAACTGGCAGCGATGATGGCGCTATCCAGGGCTATAGCGTAGGTGATCCCGGTCCGACGGCCTTTTTCGAACACCACTAGATCTTCTTGGTGACAGAGGGCGATGGCCTCCTGTTGGTGCAGCATGAGCACGCCATCGGCAAGCGGATCGTGATTGGCTGGGATTTCGCGCACCGATGCCGGAAGCTCGTCAAAAGACAGAATGCGTTCCACATCACCGAGCAATTGGGCGCTCATACCTTTACCCCAAGAACTTTATTTCGCCAGAACTCGGCCTCTTCCGCTGAGTACCCGCGCTGTTTTGCCGTCTCTTCAATAACAGTGGCAGCCTCTTCCAAAGCCTTAGCCCTGGCATCAGCCACATGTTTCTTGACATCGATGCTTGCCCTGGCCAATTGGCTGATAGCCCCGGCCAGCTTGCTCATCATAGTGCCGTCAAGATTTTCCTGATCCACTTCCATCAGTAGGCTGAAAAGTCGTTCCTGGCAGAGGGCTGTCAACGCCTCCAGCATGGTGCTACCATCGTTTTCCCCCATGGCTGCAGCCACGGTGCGGGCACTCTCGGTTGCCAATTTGAGCGCCTTCAACCTGGGTTCAAGATCATTTGCGTGATACCGTTGCAAGGCAGAGTCGCTGATCTTGAAGCCCTTGGCCTTGAGCTGTTCTTCCAAGGCGGCGAACTGCTGACCGCCGTTTGCTGCCAGGGTCTCATCCAGCCAGGCCCGGATCGGCTCCGGCAGGGTATAGACCTTGTTCCTCGGCGGCATTACCAGTACTTCTCCGGCCGGGCGATGCCAGGCTCGCAGTCAACGGTGTACTCGACCAGGTCGATACCGCAGCGGGTAAGATCCGCATGCCAGACAGGGCCGTGTTGGCCCTTGATTTCCAACAGTTGCCGGTGGGCCAGATAGTCCAGCTCGTTGCGCAGTTCACGGATGGTGCAGTCCGGCACAATGCCCTGGATGGTGGAGAGGATCACCGCCTCGGACGCCCCCAGGGGCCTGGCGGAGTTGAGGGTCAGTAGGATGTACCAGCGCAGGTTCTCCCGGCGGGCACGGTCTGGGTCGATCATTGGGGCTTGTGTTGGCATTTTCTGCACTCCAGTTGTCGGATATCAGTTGCCAGGGCATCGAGCTTGGCATGGGTCAGGGTCTCAAACCGAATCATGTCTTCCCGGCGGTAGTAGTCGATTGGGAGTCGACCGAGGAAAGCCAGGTATTCCTCGCGGTGTTGCTGTAGCCCGGTGACCGCCGAAGTGGCGGTGGTCGAGGCCGTATTCACCCGCTCCTCGATATTGGTGATCGCCCTGACCAGGAGCCACTTGACGATCCCTACCAAAAAACCGGACCAGGCCAGCAACAGGGTGACCAGGATGGCTGCCGCCTGCCAGGTGATGGTGAAGCTCATGGTCGCCTCTGTTCCAAGACTTCCTGGCACTCCAGGCAGAACCGGCAGCCAGGCATGGCCCGTCTGCGTTTCTCGGGAATCGGCTTGCCACATTCCAGGCAGTATTCTGCTGCTTCACCTTTGGGCAGGGCATACACCTGGGCGATGATCAATCGCCGCAACTCCTCATCTTGATGCGCCTGGGCATAGTCGACCTCATCCATCAGGGTGTGGTCTCCTTGTTCTCCTGGATTGCATTGGTAATGAGGTGGGCCAGGTTGACTGGTGCGCTCTTCTCCACCTTGTGGCCAAGACCGATCAGGCCAAATCCAAAGAGAATGGCCTGCAGCCCAAGGCCGAACAGGACCTCTTTCAGTTCCGTTGCCATCAGGCCCATACCGATCATAGCCAGCCCCAGCAGGCAAAGACCGCCTGCCGCCGCCCAGGTTTTCCAGCCGCCCATCATGCTATTCCCTCCCTTGTTGATGCATCGTTGAGGTTTTTCATGGTTCTCTCGTTTGTTGTTTAGGTCCGCTCGAACACGCCGGGAAAATCCTCGTGCTTGCTCCAATTTTTATAATGGATGTACTGCTCGCCGTTCTGGCACTTCACCAGGATCCGGGGTGGGCGGTGTTTTAGACAGGTCATGGTGGCCGCAAGGGTTTTGGAGCCCATAGAGCCGTCCACATAAAGATCCATATAGAGTCGTTCCCGGCTGTTCAGGGCATTGAGTGCCCGCTGCAGAAACTTGATCCCATTGCCGGGGCCGCAGTTGACCGAGGCCTCGAACAGTTCCTCAGCGACTGCTTCGTTGACCGGATCAATCCGGTCACAGCGCAAAGGGTTCCAGAACTCCTGGAGGTAGAACTGCCGCACCATGTCAGAGAGCCCCGGGGCAATCGACAGTGGTTCGCTATGGGCAAAGCATTCGTCGATGATCTGCCAGCCAGGCCATCTGGAATGCTTGATCCGGTCAATGCCCATGTAGGTCTCATGACCATCGACAATGGCGTGACCGCCTTCAACTTGCATGGTGGTGGCAAAGGCGCGGGTAAAGCTCATGGGACCTCGTCAACAATTGATTGGCGTTTGCTAAACCACGCCAATTGGCGTGGAATGGTTGCTTCCATCCAACCTTGAGCAGGAGCGGATCAGGAGCCCCGCCCCTGTCTCAACGGAAAGGAGAGTACATGGTCAGCCGGGCCATGTTTGATGAGGGAACTATAGAAGGGATGCTAGGGAGGGATAAGTCTGCGGTATTACAGAGGCGGGAGTGCGGCCGGGAAATAATCGAGAAAAGGATATAGGTGAATTTACCTATGGAAATTTATTGAGTTTTGTCTCTTGTCAATGCCACCAGTGAGTGGTACATCCAAATTGGATCTTTTTAATATTTTCACAAAGAAGAAAAAAACTATGTGCGCGAAAAAACAACCTGAAGAGGATATATCCTGCAGTTTTTGCGGCAAGCTTCCCAAAGACGTTGAACTCATGATTGCTGGTGGAGAGCAACTCGCCATCTGCAATGAGTGCGTTATGCTTTGCATGGCGCATGGTAGACGACAGAAAAATATCGGATATCCCGAATCCCAGATTTCTTGGCCAAAAATATAGGGAAACAAACAGAAAACTCCGACCTATAACCAAGCTGCCGGCGGGATGGAGGATCAAGGACAGCGAGTTGTATGCCACCGAGCCCTATGTTACCGGTTGCTCCCCCGATGGAAAACGATATGCCGATTTTGCAATCCCAAAGCAACTGGCCTGGTGGATCATCAGCAATGATAAGGCATTGGATGTTGATGAGTTGAGAGCTGAAATCACCAAACACCTCAGCTATGTGGTTTGGCAGACTTTATTGAAATACTGAAAGACCGCAAAAATGCATTCTTCACGGCTATAAGGTTGGGGAGGCTGAAACCATAATTGTGCGATGGTGTTCCAGCCAAAAGAGGAAGCAGCTGCTGTGCTCATTTGTCTGGAAAGATATGCAAGCCGTAACAGATCGTAGTCACGATGTATTGGAAGTGTTGACCATCGTAACATAGATCTTTTCCGGTATTTTATACCGAACCACCCCTCAAGGAGATTTAATGGAATGGTATCCGGTTTCTGGTTATCGCTCAGAATTGCATGATATCCAGTTAGCTGACATCCTAAAACGCCGATTTTCTGGCTCCCTGGCTTGAAAAAGTGAGTGATAACCAGAAACCGGATAATAACTTGTTATGAGCAAAGAATAAAAATGTTCGATTTTCTCCCTGTCATACTTTATCCGTTGGCTGCTCTTTTGGGCTTGGTTTTGATTTGGTATTTTGCCAGTCATGTGATTGCAAATACTGGTGGTTGGAATGATTTATCAAAGAGTTACCCGGCAAATACGAAGATAAGCGGTACAAAGTTCACGTATCAAAGCGCTACAACTGAGAACGCAAATTATTCAGGGGTTCTTTGTTTTACAGCAAACAATATAGGTCTTCAAATTGAGTTGATGAGTCCATTCAATTGGAATAGCCTCCCAATATTTGTACCGTGGTCTGAGATACATGGAAAGAAAACAAAAAAACTATTTTGGGTAAAAGTCAATTTGTGCTTTCAAAGAGTGCCAGGTGTAAAACTAATGATCAGCGAGAAACTCGCAACCAGATTAACTGGGGCTTCCGGTGGGGTATGGGAGTTCGGAAGCTCATAATCGGGTAAGGGCGGGTTTCTCTCCCGCCCTCCCCACACCACCTGGCATGCGGGTCTGCACCAGGCGGTTCCCAAAGAGCATCGAACCGTAGTCGGATGAAGTATATCTGCAGATCTTTGAAAGCAAGAAGGTAGCAACTGCATAATATCCCTGAAAACAAGATAGCCCTTACGTCGCGCCCATCGTTTCGCTCCCCCGGTCGGGTTCATCACGTGATGGAGCATGTAAGATCCTGCTTTCTTCTCTGAGTTCAGCCCTTCAGTGGGGTGAGACCTCCCGGCTTTTTGTCTATTCGCCGGGCTCGTTTCCAAGCACCACGCCACCTGCATGGTGATTTTCCACACCTAATATGGCCTCTGCTGACTCCTGCTCGAACACCCTGCATGTTGCCACACAGAGCGCTGCCGTAACAACGGCCGCATGTCGGACAGGTCTCCCCGGATAAGAACGTGATCTTTCACTATGCAACCGCGGCATTTACCATATCTCCCAAACCCAGGGTGTTGTCATGTGGTGCTGACTTGCCCGGAGACTTGGCCTTATATGCCATTTCTGTTCGTCGGCTCATAGCTTTGCGCTCCGGCTTCCTTCAGACGGTCCCTCGCGGTTCCGCCCTTGCCTTCGGCTAGTATTTATGGTCCTATCTCACGATAGTACCAGGGTTTACATACAGGGGACTTACACCCCATTAGATCACGCCCATGCCGGGCGTACACCATCGGGTGAACTTGACAGGGCAAAACGACGCGCCCTGCAAGTTACCCGCACGTTATACAATAACCTTAATCCGTGATAATTCATCAATAAAACTGCAATGTTTTATCGGTTAACACGTTGATTTTTCATTAAAAATAGTGCAATATACGCCTGTCCAAAAAACTCACTCGACAGGTGAAAAATGAAG
>JBFWLN010000022.1:0-72035 GCA_050252135.1 Desulfobulbus sp. | reverse complement strand
CATTCCGAACACGGAAGTTAAGCTCTTCAGCGCCGATGGTACTGCATGGGAGACTATGTGGGAGAGTAGGTCGCCGCCGATTCTTTATACTAAGCCCCAATCAACTTCGTTGATTGGGGCTTTTTTTTGCGCTTATCACCCTGAAGACGCCAGGCTACCCGACTAATCAGCTTGAACCACAAAATATTTACTTACGTCTCTCCTGTAGGACGCGGCCGACTTCCTGAAGTAAACTCTCCGCCGTAAACGGTTTGGCAATATATCCGGAGATTCCCATTCCTTGATAATTTTCTGGCGTCACTTGTTCACTGTACCCTGTGCAAAGAATAATGGGAGTGTGTCTGTTAATTTTCAAAAGTTTGCTGGCTAAATTTAGGCCCGTCATTCCAGGCATCCCCATATCGGTAATAACCAAATCAAACGTCTGCGGCTCTTTGCGAAAAATTTCATAAGCCTCCATTCCCGACTGACAGGCTTTGACTGTGAATCCAAGATGCTCAAGGATCTGGACAAAAAAGTCAAGAATCGGTTGCTCATCATCGACAACAAGGACACAGCCACTAAAAGCATATTTTTCTTTAACGACTCGTTCTTGACTCTCCCTCTGATCCTGTTCAGCCTCTGGCAAATAGACGGTGAAACAACTCCCCTGCCCTATGGTTGAATCGACTGTGATCGCGCCCCGATGATCATTGACAATTCCGTGGACTACGGACAGTCCAAGTCCTGTTCCTTCCTGCATTTTTTTGGTGGTGAAATACGGCTCAAATATTCGCTGAATGTATTCCCGAGGTATCCCCTTGCCAGAGTCCTCAACTTGCATACAGGCATAATTTCCTGGCTGCAATCGGCCTATCTCCACCCCTTCAGTTGGTGAAAGGTATTTCCTGAACAGGCGTATCTCAATTTTGCCGACCTCCCCTTCTAATGCCTGATAGGCATTGGTACACAAATTCATCACGATTTGATGGATTTGGGTAGGATCTGCTTTTACATAGAGATCGTAGGATATTATTAAATCCAAATCAACATTAGCCGGAAAACTTGCCCGCAGAAGTTTGGTCGCCTCTTTAACGATGGCGCTTAACTTCAAGCTCGCAAGTTCCTTGGAACCTCTCCGACTAAATTTAAGGATTTGATCAACCAGTTGCCCTGCTCTATCAGCAGCACGGACTATTTCCTCCATGTTTTTATGCAGTAGGCTCCCCTTCTCGCATTGCAGCTGGCAGAGTTCCGCATACCCAAGAATCGCCGTTAGGATATTATTAAAATCATGTGCAATTCCCCCGGCTAACATACCAATTGCCTGCATTTTTTGAGACTGGCGAATCTGTTTTTCCAGAATAAGGTGTTGGGTTATATCGCGTTTGACGGCAACATAGTTAATAACCCTGCCGGTATGATCTTTGACGGGGGTAACGGTTGCCTCTTCACAGTACACTGCTCCATTTTTCTTTTTATTGGTAAAGGTTCCCCGCCAAACCTTTCCCTGACTAATTTCCTCCCACATGAGTTTATAGTGGTAAGAAGGGGTCTCGCCGCTTTTTAGAATACTTGGATTTTTCCCTAAAACCTCTGTGAACGAGTAACCACTAATTTCCTCAAAAGCAGGATTTACATACTCTATATTCCCGTACACATCGGTGATAATGACGGACTCCGCCGCCTGATCAACGGCTGTTGCCAATAATTTTCGTCCTTCTTCCATCTTAAATTTGTTACTCATGTCGGTAAAAACGACCTGAGCAACAAGTTTACTATCAACAACAGATGTGTTTATATTTATACTTACCGGAATAAATTTTCCGTCGACGAATACACTGGATTCAATTATTTCATTATTTCCACTATTTTTAATCCTTTTTTTAAAGAATTTTAAATATTTTTCTCGATCACTCTGATGAAAGAATCGAATATGGCTATATGACGAAACTGAGTACCGTAAATTTAGTAGATGAATTGCAGAATCATTGGCTTCTATGATCATCCCTGAATTTACATCTACCAATAGTATTGAATCATCAATCGATTTTAGTAATAAATAATACTTTTCTATAAAACTTGTTGCAATATTTTCAAATTTCTTTTGTTTTGTTATATCCAAAATATGAGCATATAAAAAAACTTTATTTTCTGAATATACAAAATCTCCGTAAATATTGTAATGAACTTTTTCATTGAGACTATTTAATGCATCACATCGTGTAATAAAATGTCGTTTTTTCTTAATAAGGTAATTTGGCAGTAACTGGATAATTCTTTCATACACGCCTTGAAAAATCTGCGTACTTAATCCGCTTTTTAAATTGACTGTTTTCAGCCCCATAAGTTCGAGCGTGGCCTGATTCAGAGAATACAAATTAACACTGGAATACAATTCACTTTTTAATGAAAGTTCCAATTCTAAATATCGATCGATATTCCCAATATCGACCTGTTCCATGGCCGCACATTTCTGTACCGCTTCAGTAATATCCAGGATGATGACAGGAACACCGGCCTGTAAAAATGCTTCCCTATACAGTACAGCTGAATCTTCGTCGGTTTTTAATCTGCTGAAGTTCATACAACTTTTTCATTCCGTGATTGGTGGGAACCGAGGTAGCTTAAAGAAGGACTTAGACCGCTCTTCATCTCCAACCTGAAATTTTCGTGGCTGAGCCCTTGCCGTTCAACGGCCTTATAGGGTCCTTTTCATAAAAAAACAAAAGTGAGGTTTCTCGCTTCACAAATTGCTGTTTTTGCCCCAAACCATTTACCGTATATTTTTTTTATGGCGCCGGAAGAAACGCCACTCCTTGTATATTTGTGTTTTTACTGAACCATCTTTCAGAATGTAATGGACTTTTTACAAATCTATCCATATTAACGACCTATGAATATTCGCACCGAAAATCAAGGCACAGCGCCCAAAATTGGACGATTATACGTGGTTGCCACCCCGATCGGCAACTTAGGGGACATCAGCCTGCGCGCCATCGAAACCCTTCGCTCCGTTGATCTTATCGCCTGCGAAGATACGCGTCACACGAAAAATCTCTGTCGTCATCTTGACATTGCAACACCGCTGGTTAGCTATTTCCGCGAAAAAGAGCAAAGCAAGTCGGAACAACTCATCGACCAACTTCTCAAAGGCAAAAACATTGCTCTGGTTTCGGATGCAGGCACCCCTGGAATATCTGATCCAGGAGCGGTCCTCGTGCGCAAAGCTCGTAATGCCGGAATCGAAATCTTTGCCATTGCCGGACCTTCCGCCCTTGCAGCAGCCCTTTCCATTGCCGGATTGGAGCAAACCTCATTTTATTTCGGCGGGTTCTTACCATCCAATAAAAACGAACGTAAAGAACGGTTGCGGCAACTTTCGCTTCTCCCCTGCCCTCTCGTTTTTTATGAGGCTCCTCATCGTATTGCCGCCTCGATCCTAGATATGGCCAACCTGCTGGGAAGCCGAAAAGCCCTCTTGTTCCGTGAATTGACCAAGATCCATGAGGAATGTGTGGAAGATACCTTGCTTGGATTGCATGATCGAGTGGCATCGGGGGTGAAAGGTGAAATAGTGATCATCATCCAAGGAGCGGAGCTCACAGCCCCAAAACCGGACAACCTTGAGGCCCTACTCCTCTGGTACCGCGATGAAATCAAAGCGACCTTAAAGGACGCTGTGGGCAATATAGCCCGTGACCTTGACCTTCCCCGCTCTCAGGTGTACAAACAGGCGCTGCACGTTTGGAAGAATGCAACCTGACCCCTCACTTTCGTCGACCTTGACACGTATCATGCAAAGAATTGAAGTCCCCCTCACCCACTGCACGACCGAAGATCGCAGACTTTTTTTGAAAGTTGCCGCTTCAGCTGCAATATCCGCCGGACAACTCATCAAAGATCGCTTTCATCAACCCCACGATATCCGCATGAAGGGAGTGATCAACTTGGTCACGGAAACGGATTTGGCCGCGGAAGAGCTAATTCTTGAGAGACTAGCCCAAGAGACTCCAGACATTCCTGTTATGGCCGAGGAATCGACGCAATCCTTTGCCGTTAGCGCACAACCCCGCTACTGGGTCGTTGATCCCCTGGACGGAACCACCAATTTTGCACATGGAGTGCCACATTTTGCGGTCTCCATTGCCTTACTCGAAGAGGGCAAGCCCATAATTGGTGTTATCTACCACCCCATGCTTGATGAACTCTTCTGCGCAAGCCTTGACGGTGGCGCTTGGCTCAATGGGAAAAAAGTGTGCGTCACCCAGACAGACGTACTGATCAAGGCCCTAGTGGCCACTGGATTTCCCTACGATATTGATCAAACCCTGCCGGAGGTTATTGGCCAATTGCAACGGGTATTACCGGCGATTCGCGACATACGCCGAGCCGGAGCTGCAGCTCTCGACCTTGCCTATGTTGCCTGTGGACGGTTCGATGGGTTCTATGAGATCAATCTCCAGCCCTGGGACACCGCTGCCGGCTGGATTTTGGTGGAGGAAGCCGGGGGCAGGCTCAGTGATTTCGGCAATGCCCCTTATTCTCCCTTTGTCCCCCAAACCTTGGCAACCAACGGCCGACTTCACGCCGCCCTGCTACAACTTCTTCAATGACAGCAGTCAATGGCGCCAATTATTGCGCCCCCTCACGACCGTTGGTGCATTGCGCCATGCTTTTCTCCGCCTTTCTCGTGTCCACCTCGTTCACCGTTGGAAAGGCTATCACCCCCACCTTGGATCCGGTGGTCCTCACCCTCCTCCGGTTTCTTCTGGCAACGATTTTCTTTGCACCATATGCCCACCATGCCTTTGGTATCTCCTTTCCGGGCTGGCGATCACTTACTCGCTACAGCCTTATCAGCGGGGCATTGGTTGGTTTCTTCTGGCTGATGTTTCTCTCCCTGCGCATTACCCAACCGATGAACACCGGCGTTATTTTCACCACAGTACCCGGCATATCGGGACTGTTCAGCTGGTTTCTTGTCCGGGAGCGTCTTGGCGTACACCGCATGCTCGCCCTTGCCCTGGCCATGGCAGGTGCACTTTGGGTGATATTTGAGGGCAATCTGGAGCGACTCCTGACCCTGCAACTCAACCACGGTGACCTGATCTTCTTTGCGGGCTGCCTAATGATGGCCCTGTACATGCCCCTGGTTAAGTTGTTCCATCGGGGAGAACCGATGGCGGTCATGACTCTTTGGATTCTGGTAACCGGTAGTCTCTGGCTGCTCGTTTTTTCTCTGCCCCGGTTTTCTTCTATCCTCTGGGCCGCCATCCCCTTGATGACCTGGCTCGGGATCGCTTACCTAGCTATTTTTACCACCATCATCACATTTTTTATCTCCCAGTGGGCCACGCTGCACCTGGGACCGACCCGGGTCATGGCCTACTCTTACCTCTATCCACCGTTGCTGGTGGTGCTTGAATGGTGCTTGCACCACCGTTTGCCTTCACACTCCACCCTCACCGGCATCCTTATTATTCTACCGGCCATGATCATCGTGCAGCAGAGCACCAAAAAACCTTGAAAGGAAAAGTCTGATTCAGACTTCGCCGAAAGGGTTATTCAATCTCTGCCAGCATCGTCTCAATAATCCCCAAACCGCCACGCCAGAATTTGGCGTCACTGAGATCAATGCCAAAGGACTGTACCAGCTCCTCTGGAGATCCGTTACCGCCAGCACGGAGCAGTTGGAGATACTTGGCAACGAACCCTTCCCCTTCTTCTAGGTAGCGGGCATACAGCGCCAGAACCATCAATTCGCCAAATGCATAGGAGTACACATACCCCGGCGTTGCCAGAAAATGGGAGATATAGGTCCACCATATGCCGTACTCTTCACCAAGGGTCACAGAATCGCCAAACATTGGTCGCTGGGTTTCCATCCACAGACCAGATATCTGTTCGGCGGACAATTCCCCCTGCTCTCGGCGGCCAGCATGAAGGCCGTTTTCAAAACGATTCATTGCAACCTGACGAAAGACCGTGGCAAAAATGGATTCCAATTTCTGGCAGACAAAAGCTCGCCGTGCCTGCTTATCGGCAATCAGCCCTACCTGAGCCTTGAACACTAGCAATTCGGCGAAAACCGAGGCTGTCTCGGCCAGGACAAGGGGAGTATCACTGTTTAAAAAGCCTTGTTTTGCCGCTAGTACCTGATGAACCCCGTGCCCGAGCTCATGGGCCACAGTGGAAACGTCCCGCATGTTGCCGGTGTAGTTGACCAGGATATAGGGATGTACTTCCGGCACACAAGGATGGGCAAAGGCACCGCCGCGCTTTCCGGCAAGGATCGGCGCATGCACCCATCCCTTGCTGAAAAATTCTCCGGCAATGTCAGCCATCTCCTGGGAGAATCCGGCGAATGCTTCCAAAATGATATGTTGGCACTGTTTCCAGGTGATATATCCCTCCTCTCCTCCGGGAACAGGTGCGTATCGATCATAGTCGTACAAGGTCGCATATCCGAGTAGCTCTTTTTTCACCCGGTAATAGCGGTGGACAATGTCGTAGCGGGCCGTTACCTCCCGAACCAGGGTATCAACGGTTTGCCCTTCCAACTCGTTGGCGAGATGCATGGCACTATCCCAAGCGGGATACTGCCGCAGGCGGTCGTCGATCATCTTTTCTGCGGCCAGGGTATTAAAAATGTGTGTAAGGATGTGCAGGTGTTCCTTGAGCCCTTGGGTTAATTCTTCGGCAGCTTCCTTCCGTACTGATCTATCCGGACTATAAAGATCGCTCAGGACCTCCTCTTCGCTGCGGCCTTGCGCTCCAAAACGGAGTTGACCGAGAACCTTTTCAAAAAGCAGGTTCCAGGCACTTCTTCCCACCGGTCTCAAGTCCTGCAACAATTCCTCTTCCTTGGCACTGAGCTGATGGGGAGCAAAGCGACGCATACTCTTCAGGTAATGGCGATAGGCGGTAAGCGCCGGTTTCTGCAGAAGCTGTTCAGCATCTTCCACCGCAAGCTTATTCCACTCCAGACGAAAAAACAGGGTTCGCTTGCCCACTGCTGCCTCCAACTCTTCCACCCGTTGGAGTAAAGCCGAGGCAGCGGCATCACCGGTACGGGTTATAAAGTTGAGAAATGCAAAGGTGCCCAAACGAGCAAGAAGAGTCTCAATGTGCTCAAGCCGTTGCACAACCTGGCACAGCGCCTGGGCGTCAAGGTTCCGTACCCGGCCAGTCATCTCGGCAGCAAGATTTTCGGCCGAATCCAGGCAACAAAACATATCCTGACGAAATTCCTGACTCTCGGGGGCAGGATAGAGGTCACCTAAGGCCCAAACAACTTTGGTGGTTCCCAACAGCGCATTTTTTTCTTCAGTGGTCATGTATTTCCTTTCCTCAGCAAATAACGGCACAAGCCCCAACTGAACACTTCTTGAGTGCCCCTGTTACCGGCATCCGTTATCAGCGCAAAAAAAAGGCCCCAAGAAACTCTTGGGGCCCACACAAAATCCTCATCATTCAAGGAACGGCACCGGCCAAACCGCCTTACCCCAACAGACCAGCAATAAAGGGCCCAACAGCTTCCGCCCCATGGGCATCCACCAACTTTATGGTGGCCGTGCCAATGACCGCCATATCGGCCTGACCTTGCAGCATGGCCACATCTTCTCGATTGCTGATACCAAATCCAACCGCCAAGGGCAGATCCGTGGCCTTGCGACATCGTGCCAGATAGGTGGTCAGGCTGTCGTCGTCAAAGGTCGTCTGTTTACCCGTAACCCCACGCCTGGCCACACAATAGATAAAGCCCTTGGCCAAGGCAGCGACCTCGCGCATCCGTTCGTCGGTGGAAGTGGGAGTGAAAAACTGGATAGGCGCCAGCCCCAATGCCTCGCTGGTGGTGAGGAAGGTCTCACCTTCCTCCGGCGGCAGATCGCCAACAATGGTCCCATAAAAACCAATCTCTTTTGTCCGGCGCAAAAAAGCCTCTTCTCCGTATTTAAACACGATATTGTAGTAGGTCATAAAGAAGAAACGTACCGAAGGAAACTTCGTTGCCATCTCCTGACCAAATTGGAAGCAATCCTCGACACTGATCCCGGTATTCAAACTCTGCTGGTTGGCCTTTAAGATAACCGGTCCATCGGCGATGGGTTCGGAAAACGGGATTTGCAACTCAATGCAATCCACCCCGTTGGCAGCCATTTGTGCGATTACCTCCCGGTTGACCGCCATTGACGGATACCCCACGACTAGGTGGGTCATCAGTAAAATGGGTTTTGTCTTTAAACGATTTTTGAGTTCTATTGCCAAATCCATGATCCATCATCCTCTACTTATGCAACCGATTGCACACGCCTGCGGCTGCAACACTTATCTGTACTCGTCCGCCCGTTTGACGATAAACTCCTTCCAGGAGGGGTCGTCGAAAGCATGGGCAATGGTGAAGATATCCTTATCACCGCGACCGGACATGTTTATTATAATGGCCTGATCTTTGTCCATGGTCGGTGCCTCCTTAATGGCCTGGACAAAGGCGTGGGAGGATTCCATGGCTGGGATAAGCCCTTCTGTGCGCATGGCCAGACTTAGGGCGTCGATCACTTCCTGATCAGTGGCTGATTCAAAACGGACCCGGCCCTTCTCGCCAAGATCGGCAAGGATGGGCGAGACGCCCACATAATCAAGCCCGGCGGCAATGGAGTGGGTATCGAGCATTTGCCCTTCCGCACTCTGGAGGAACCTGGTTTTGTATCCTTGGGCAACGCCGGCGGTGGCGCCGCAGCCTTCCACCATACGCGAGGCATGTTCCCCGGAATCAATACCCTTGCCGCCTGCCTCCACCCCGATCAGCTCCACCTCGGGTTGATCGAGAAAGCCCTGAAAAATGCCCATGGCATTGGAGCCGCCGCCAACACAGGCGTAGACTCGATCCGGCATTCGCCCGTGCTGGGCCAGGATCTGCTTTTTGGCCTCAATTCCAATGATCGACTGAAACCAGGCCACCATCTCCGGAAAGGGATGCGGCCCGCAAACAGTGCCGATCACGTAATGGGTGTCATCCATGGAGGCAACCCAGTCACGGAAGGCCTCGTTCATGGCATCCTTTAGGGTGCGCGAGCCATTGGTCACCGGCACAACCGTGGCCCCGAGCTTTTCCATCCAGAAGACGTTGGGCCGTTGCCGGGCAACATCCTCTTCCCCCATGTAGATGGTACAGGAAAAGCCGAAACGCGCCGCCATGGTGGCGGTGGCCATGCCGTGCTGTCCGGCACCGGTCTCGGCGATGACCCGCTTCTTCCCCATCCGCTTGACCAAGAGCCCCTGGCCCATGACATTGTTCGCTTTATGGGCACCGGTATGGTTGAGGTCTTCCCTTTTGACGTAAATTTTGGCACCACCCAAGTGGCGGGTCAGATTTTCCGCAAAGGTCAGTGGAGTGGGTCGGCATGAATAATTCCCCATAAGGTCCACATATTCCTGCCAGAACGAGGCATCGGCACGCGCTGCCTCATAGGCCAGGTTCAAATCGGCAAAGGTCGTGTGCAACACCTCCGGAATGAAGGCACCGCCCCACTGTCCATAGTATCCTTTTTTCATCGTCGTCTATTCCATCTCTGCATCCACAAGGAAAAGGCACCGCACGTGCCACTCTTCCTCGCTCAATGTATTGAAAAACAATCCGCAACTAGTAGCATGTTACGGGGGATTCATCAGTTGTTTTCTTGCCCCATTCCCGGAAAAAACCTTCAGTCCAGCTGACCGCGACAGGCTTGGGCAAAATCTTCGGGGTAATGTCCGAGGATATAGCGCCCCTGGGCCTCACTGAAGCCTCCCATTGCCCAAGGCAGCTTAGGCAAAAAACTGTACAACAGCCGCTGGCCATTATTGATGCCGATCCGTTTGCTGTACTCGATCGAGGTGACCATGGACGCCCCAAGTCCGGCAAGGACCTGCTGCGCCTTGAGGATTCCTAAATCCAAAGAGTGACGAACCGAACCATTGGCCTCAATCACATTGCCAACAGGACCGATCTCGCTGTCGGCGATCACCATCAATTGCAATTCCCACTGGGACACCTGCGCCTTGGGAACGAACAGCAAAACGTTATCATCCTCCCAGACAACCAAGGAGTGTTCGCCCTTACCCTGATCTGTACGAGTATTATTTGTAATCGATTTCAGGTAGTCGCTAAAAAAGTCGGACTGAAATTGATGCTGATAGCGTTCAACCACATCGGCGACCAAATCGCCACAGCAGTAGGCAGGCAGCTGTTCCTCCGCAGTTGAATTAACCCATTGCGGCACCAGGGCATACTGCTGATGAATCATCTGATGAGAGGCATGAAGGCGATATCCGGATCCGGAAAAATCATAGCCGAAGTTCCAGCCCCAAAGGGTTGCCAGATTCTCTATCAAATCACCGGAAGTGCGCAGCGTATGCATGATTTGTTGCCGCAGTGCTTCCAATTCATCAGGCGACAACCTCCGCCGTCGAATTACCGGCGGCAAACTCAGTTTTTCGGCAAGGCTCGTAAACATTCGCTGGTAATAGAGGTGCCGAAGGCCATGCATATCAGCCTCGGAAAGGTCGGCTATCCTGTAGCGGATGGAAGCTTGGGCAAAATTGGCCGCATAATGGCCCCAGGGAATATAGGAGTTGGTCCGCAGGTATTCGAAAATTTGGGTCTGGCCCTGATGGTAGTCGCCAACAATTTCGCTGCCGCCTTGCACACCGGGACGCAAGACCATCAACTCTTTATACCGATCCGGCAAATGAGGATTATTGGCGATGGTTTCAAAGAGCTCAAAATCATCGATATCGGCTTTCAACCGATCACCAACATGCAGGTACTGCAATCCAACCGGATTGTTTTTTTCATCAGAGACGATCCGGCAACAGGATTTAGCCAACCAGACCAGCTCTTCGGCATCTGTGGAGGTAGTGGCAAGCTCATAACGCAGGGGAAGAGGTAGCTGACAAATAATGGCCTGCACCGCATCTTCAGCACAATATTGTCCGAGCAAGGACCGCAAGCTGACCTTGGAAGACTGTACAATACAAATACCTCCAGGATTTGCAGCTCTGGAATCGGCCCAGCCGGAATCAATGAAGGTGCAGCCTCGAAACGGCAGAGGATTGAGAATCTCAAAAATAGGCCGAGCCTGCTCAGCGACGACATCACCCACCGGAAAATTTTCCCGATTGTATATTTCCGCGCCCTGCTTCGTTTTGCCAAGTAAACAGAGATGATCCTCTAGGCGCAGATTGGCAACCTGATAACGGGGACAGTGTTTTCCAACCCGAAAATGACCTTCAGGGGTAACGGATGTTTGCAACATGTTTTTCCTCTCAAGATGTCAAAGCAACCGAGCAAGGTTGTATCAGCTCTTGTTCTCTCTAATTTTTTCCCGCATAATGTGAGATGATAATTTGAGCAGAATTTGTAGCACGCTCACCCGCTTTTGCCAATCGTTTGAGGAGATACCGTGAGCTTTCCCAAAATCAACTTCCGCATCTGCGAGACACGACATTGCCCCCTTTTCCATTATGGCGACGTATTGCAGATTTCCGGCATTGCCCTTGGCATGGAACATAATGGGGAGAGCACCTTTATCAACACCACCATGGTCCATAGCCCACCCCATCGCGGTTCTTGCAAAATCCTCAACGGCGATCTCACTAAGGTGATCATAGAATACGAACGGGCTGATCAAATTCCCGACTGCATGATCTCCTGCAGTGGCTGCACCGGATCCATTCGGCTTGAGCATTTTCGAGAAAGCCCAACCGATGCCTTCCCCGACAACGACGCCATCATCTTGGCCGAACTGCTACCTCTATTGGCCAATTTTTCTTTTTTCCGCAATATCGACCAAGGCAATCTCAAAAAGGTGCTCAAACTCTTCAAGGTGAAGAATCTGAAGAAAAGCGAAATCATCCTCCGCAAAGGAGAGCCGGGCGGAAATTTCTACATCGTGGTTTCCGGCCAGGTGGACATCCTTAATGAAGCAGGAATTCCCATCTCGCAACTTGGCGAGGGAGAGGTGTTTGGCGAAATGAGCCTGTTGTGTGGAGAGAATATAGGGGCCACTGTTCAGGCCGGCAATGAGTGCCGCCTCCTCTTCACCGGCCAGAATAATTTTAAAACCATCCTGCAGAATTACCCTGCCCTGAATGCCTATTTCACCCGTTTGCTCGCTCGACGACTAACGGATTCCAATAAAATTCGCTCTGATGATTACGCCTCGGGAATGATCGGCAAACTTGAAGAAATTCCCCCGGAGGCTCTGTTCCAAACACTGAATGCCAATCACAAAACCGGTATTCTCACTATCACTCAGCTCTCAAAGGGAACGGCTCGCTGTTCATTTCGCCAAGGCGCTCTTATCAAGGCCAGCTATGGCGGTTGCAAAGGAGAGGCTGCATTTTATGAAATTCTTCGAGAAAAACTGGGTCGTTTTAAATTCACCCCCGGTCTCCCTCCTGAAGATTTTGATGTTCCGGAAATCGGCTATTTCATGCGTCTTCTCATGGAGGGCTTGCAGCGAATAGACGAACGCGCCGCCACTAAGATTCACTACAAACGCAATGCCGATGATTAATAATTAGCCCCTTTCACATAAATGTTTTTACTTTACTGAAAACACGGTATAAATGGTGCGTTCTCTGTCCTATCTTTTCTAGCTTCAAGTTAACACCTCCCCTAGACACAACGCGCCACTTACAAAGTGGCACAACAAATTTGTGCCAATTATGCACCGATAATCCATTCAACATCTCTTTTTAAAATCATAGCAATCCTTTGGCTCAACCCAATTATCCAACCGTGGCATTGCTATCCGTCACGAAGCCGCTGCGGGTCACATTTACCCGGAAACATATCGCACATTACGCATATTTTTCGATGCCGCATCAAGCGCTAATCGAGCAAAATTTGCTGAAATTACAAGGGCCTTTTTTCCTTGACAGGGTAGATGATAGGTTGGTAATGAATGACCGTTCAGTCTGAATTCTTCTTCAGTGCTGCACGAGGTTTCGCTGGCGTATCAACCGTTTCATTCTTTTAACTCTCATTCAGGAAAGGTAATCATGTCGTGGTTCATTGAAACTTGTCGTTCATCGTTGGGCAAAAAGTACATCATGGCTTTTACTGGGTTTATGCTGGGCTCGTTTCTTCTCGTGCACACCATAGGCAACAGTACAATTTTCTGGGGGAGAAGCGCATTCAATGCCTATGCGCATCATCTTCATTCCTTGGGCGTTTTTGTGCCGATTTTTGAAATAGGCCTATACACCATTTTCTTTCTGCATGTTATTACAGGAATTATCCTGTTCCTGCAGAACCGCAAGGCCCGCGGCGGTAAATACGCTGTTGAGACCTCTGCTGGCGGCCGTACCATCGGCTCCAAAACCATGCCTTACACCGGAATTGCCATTTTCATTTTTATTTTGATCCATTTGGCTAACTTCCACTTTGTCGAAAAAACCGAAGTAAAAACCATTTCCGATTTTGTTACCGAAGTACTGAACAACCCGTTTTTCACCCTGATTTATGGAGCCGGTGTCTGCCTGCTGTTCCTCCATGTCAGCCATGGATTTTGGTCACTGCTTCAGACTTTTGGCATCAGCCACCCCAAGTATGATAATCCGTTACGTGTGATCACCTGGGCACTTGCGGGCATCATGGGCGGCGTCTTTTTGTTGATCACCTTCTTGATGGTCATCTCCCGAAATCAATTGCTTTAATTGAGTACAAATTGACAGAGACGATAGAGGACTCCCGGCAATAGACATCTTGTCCGTGAATTCTCCCAACAAGCTTTATTCCTATTAACTACAGCAAAAAGAAACGACTATGCAGCTTGACGCAAAGATACCTGAAGGACCGATAGCAGAAAAATGGGACAAATGCCGTTTTTCCAATAAACTCGTTAACCCTGCCAATAAACGTAAATACGAAGTTATCATCGTAGGTACAGGCTTGGCAGGAGCATCCGCAGCCGCCACCTTGGGTGAGCTCGGCTACAATGTCAAATCATTCTGTATTCAGGACAGCCCCCGCCGCGCTCATTCCATCGCCGCACAGGGTGGTATCAACGCCGCCAAAAACTATCAGGGTGACGGCGACTCCATTTTCCGTCTGTTCTATGACACCGTCAAAGGCGGCGACTTCCGCGCCCGTGAGGCCAACGTTTATCGTCTGGCCCAGGTCTCCAACAACATCATCGACCAGTGCGTCGCTCAGGGCGTTCCCTTTGCCCGTGAATACGGCGGAACCATGGCTAACCGCTCCTTCGGTGGTGCCCAGGTTTCCCGTACCTTTTATGCTCGTGGGCAGACGGGGCAGCAGTTACTGCTTGGCGCCTACTCCGCAATGATGCGCCAGGTTTCCACCGGCAAGGTAAAGATGTACACCCGTCGCGAAATGATGGATGTTGTTACTGTTGACGGTGTAGCCAAAGGTATCGTTGTTCGCAACCTGATCACAGGCGAAATCGAGAAGTACTCCGCCCATGCCGTAGTCCTGGCTACCGGCGGTTACGGCAACGTGTACTTCCTATCCACCAACGCCATGGCCTCCAACGTTACCGCCGCCTATCGCGCATACAAACGTGGTGCTGGTTTTGCTAACCCCTGCTACGTCCAGATCCATCCGACCTGTATTCCAGTTCACGGCGACTTCCAGTCCAAACTGACTCTCATGAGCGAGAGCCTGCGAAACGATGGTCGCGTATGGGTTCCCAAGAAAAAGGGTGACAAACGCAAACCTGCCGATATTCCCGAGGACGAGCGCGATTACTACCTTGAACGCAAATACCCGTCGTTTGGTAACCTCGTCCCTCGCGATGTTGCCTCTCGTAATGCAAAACAAGCCTGTGATGAAGGGCATGGTATTGGAGAAACCGGTCTCGGCGTGTATCTTGATTTTGCCGATGCGATCAAACGCGACGGTTTGGATGTGGTCCTGAGAAAATATGGCAACCTGTTCCACATGTACCAGAAGATTGCCGACACCGATCCGACCAAAGAGCCAATGCAGATCTACCCGGCCATCCATTACACCATGGGCGGTCTCTGGGTTGACTACCACTTGATGACCACCGTCCCCGGTCTGTATGCAACCGGCGAGTGTAACTTCTCCGACCATGGCGCCAACCGCCTCGGTGCTTCCGCACTGATGCAAGGTCTGGCCGACGGTTATTTCGTTCTGCCCTACACCATCGGTAACTACCTGGCCACCGTTCCACCGGTACCGACCAGCACCGATGATCCTGCATTCGAGGAAGCTGCCAATGGCGTCAAAGAGCAAGTCGCCAAACTGTTGAAGAATACCAAAAGTGGTAAAGGCGGGCAGACCGTTGATCATTACCACAAAGAGCTTGGCAAGATCATGTGGGATTACTGCGGTATGGCCCGGAACAAAGAAGGGCTTGAACTTGCATTGCAAAAAATTCCCGAAATCAGGGCAGATTTCTGGGAGAACGTTGTTGTTCCAGGCTCTGGTCAAGAACTCAACCAATCCCTGGAACGCGCCGGTCGTGTTGCCGATTTCCTTGAGTTCGGTGAACTCCTGGTTCGCGACGCACTTAACCGTGAAGAATCTTGCGGCGGCCACTTTCGTGAAGAAAGCCAGACAGAGGAAAACGAGGCCAAACGAGACGATGCAAACTTCAGCTATGTAGCCGTTTGGGAGTACAAAGGACCAGGAACAGCTCCGGAATTGCAGAAAGAGCCGCTGACCTTTGAGTACGTTACTCCTTCACAGCGTAGCTACAAGTAATGCGTATCTGCCCCTTGTCTAAACAGATTCATAACTGAAGTTTAAAACACAACGCAGAAGAAAGCTTATGTCATCGAAATCGATTAATATAATAGTAAAAATTTGGCGACAGAATGGTCCTCTGGCTCAAGGCGCATTTGAGGAACATGCTCTCAAAGACATCAGCACCGATAGCTCATTTTTGGAAATGATCGACGTGCTGAATGAATGGTTAACCGTTAAAGGTCTCGAGCCCGTCGCCTTTGATCACGACTGCCGCGAGGGTATCTGCGGTATGTGCGGTGCCGTTGTTAACGGTACTGCACACGGTCCGGACAAAGAGACAACCCTTTGCCAGCTGCACATGCGTCGGTTCAAAGATGGCGACACCATCGTTATCGAGCCCTTCCGTTCTCAGGGCTTCCCGATCGTTAAAGACTTGATCGTTGACCGCGGCGCTCTGGATCGCATCATCTCCGCTGGCGGGTATGTGTCCGTCAACACCGGATCACCACAGGATGGTAACACCATTCTGATCCCGCAGCATGTAGCCGAGCAGGCCATGGATGCCGCTGCCTGTATTGGTTGCGGTGCCTGTGCTGCAGCCTGCCCGAACGGTACCCCGATGCTGTTCCTGGCTGCTAAGGTTTCCCAATTGGCACTGCTACCACAAGGTCAACTGGAAGCAAAAAAACGTGCCATCAATATGGTTATGCAGATGGATAAAGACGGTTTTGGTAACTGCGGCAACGAGCGTGAATGTGAGAATGTATGTCCTAAAGGCATCACTATTCGCAACATCGCTCGCCTGAACAGAGAATTCTTCAAAGCAACGTTTACCATCGATCATTGATCGATAGAGCGAAATTTAGCCCATTCAAAGGCTGTTACCACCTTCTAGTGGTAACAGCCTTTTTTTATGTTTAATCTTCCTTGAGTCTTCGCTTACCTGATTCTACCCAATGTCATTAACTTAAAAGATCGGCTTGTAGTTTAAGCAGCATTTTCTCTGTGCCCTCTTGTGGTTACGAGGATACTTTCTTCCGGGTCTCACCGGTTCCACCGCTTTGGCGATTGTTTCCAGCAGATCGACGATGATTTTTTAATGGTATTTCGGGATCCCTGCAAAAGGACAACGATAGTGTCCCACATCGTTGAAAGAGCTTGGGTAAAATTGGTTTTTTTAGACAAACGTCCTGGAGGCTGTTGCTGCCTCCACTTTCTCCCGAACCGAGGCGACCAGCATCGCAGTAATGTTTTTTGAAAACACTGCTGCGTGAAAATCCTGGTAGACGGATAACGGGCTTTTGCCAGAGAAATTTTCCACCTCAATCCGGCAGTTAACGACCTTGTAATCCTCTTCAATGGGCCACCGGTCATGGTAGAGTTCGGCAAAGAGGTGATGTGGGTATTTTTTCGAATCGATCAGGGAGGTGACTATCCAACACACTGGACAACAGGTTCTGCATTGAAGCTTTGAAAGAGGCCTTGTTTAAATATGGTGCCCCTGAGATATTCAATACTGATCAGGGATGTCAATTCACCAGTGAAGCGTTCACCTCCGTCCTCAAAGCCTGGAACGTCAGGATCAGCATGGACGGAAAAGGACGTTTTAAAGACAACATTTTCATCGAACGGCTATGGCGCACACTGAAATACGAAAGAATCTACCTGAAGTCATATGAAACGGGAACTGAGCTTTCCAAGGATCTGACTTCCTGGTTCGGCTGGTATAACGAAAAAAGAAAACATTCGTCACTCGACAAGCAGACTCCAAATGAAGCTTATTCAAAGGGCCTCGAACAATTGAGCAAGGTAGCCTGAAGCCCGTAACTGTTTAACAAAAGGAACATTGCTTATTTTACACTTCAGGATGTCTCACTAACCCAGCAGACCACCTCACAGCAAACGGTCGTGCAGCCAGGTGACTTGATAGTCATCCTCGGCCAGATAAGTCGTCGATCCACTGGCGGTATGGATCGAGAATGGAGGGCCGTCTGAATGCTGCCCATATCCAGGCATGGTGCCGCCTTCGATGTACTTTTTGACAGTGTTCCGGTGGGCATTCCCAAGTTTCCTGGCAAATGGTCCGCATGCTCAGTCCTTGGCGATGTAGTGCGATGATGTCCATAAACTCCTCCGTGGTGATCATGGCTGCCACCTCCTCTTTTAAAAGGATAGGCCGTCTGTGGAGGTGGTACACTTTTCATCGCCATTTTGGGTACAGTTTCATTCTGACACTGACAAGTGGTAAATCCGTCGCATCAGAATTAGGCCCAAGCCAAGTAGGGAGGAAGGAAAAGAAAATGGGACGGGGGAAGAGTAGGAAAGATTAAGGGTCTACTTCCTTCACCTTCATGAAGCAGACCTTTAAAGAAAAAAACAATAATGATGAACTCGAAAAATTCGATCACATTTTGTGGGATGGCTCAGTACAAACGCAGATATACGAGGAGTGGGATTTTTACCGGTTCGAAGGCATACAAAGTATGTCGAGTTTCGGTGAAAACGCTACGACGTAGTTAATCGTTTTTTTTTTACGACGTCATTAATAATAGCTATAAATCTTATAAATGGTTGGCGATCCGATGATAGCGTCTACCTTCCCTTCTAGTTCAGCTCTTTTTTCATTGGCAAACCAACGCTGCCAATCATCCATGGAACGCCAGGTACTGATGACCACATACTCTTCCGGCTCATGGACATTGCGCAAAGTTTCCCCGGATATATACCCGGGCTGCTGATTGGCAATAGAGCGTAGCTCCATCAGTAATTCGGACAAAACCGGCAACAGTGTCACATCAAGTCCCTTACCGTACCTAGCCACCTTACGTGTCATTATAACCCGAACGATCATCAACTCTCCTTGTAACCGATCCATGATTTTAACGGCAACAACCTTTCCTATTTGTAAGATATAAAAACAAAAAGTGAGAAGAAGTCAATCATAACCGGTATGCAATTGTCCCAGAATTACCACCTCTGACCAAAACCGTTTGCAAAACAATACTACTGTCGAAAGCAGCCGCTGATTTCTTCGACCAACATCTTATCCTGCAAAATTCTTCAGCGTCAACAACACACCTGCGGCAACTGCGGAACCAATGACTCCCGCCACATTAGGCCCCATGGCATGCATCAATAACATATTTTCCGGATCCGCCTCCATACCAAGACGATGACTGACCCTTGCAGCCATAGGCACGGCAGAAACGCCGGCAGATCCAATTAAAGGGTTAATTTTAGTTCCAGGGAAAAGGTTCATCACCTTGGCCATCAGTACGCCGGAGGCGGTACCAATGGAAAAGGCGATAACACCAAGGAAGAGAATACCAAGAGTCGAGGCATTGAGAAATTTTCCAGCCGTCATCTGGGCGCCGACACCTAATCCCAAGAAAATTGTCACAATGTTGAGCAAGGCATTCTGGGCGGTTTTGGAAAGACGATCTACCACCCCACATTCCCGCATCAGGTTTCCAAACATAAAAAATCCAATAAGGGGGGCAGCCGAAGGGAGGAGCAGGATACAAAGCGCAAGTACGATAAGCGGAAAAACGATCTTCTCGATTTTACCGACATAGCGCATTTGACTCATGCGAATTTTCCGCTCATTGGGTGTGGTCAATAACCGCATGATCGGCGGTTGAATAATGGGCACCAACGCCATATAGGAATAGGCTGCAACAGCAATGGAGCCAAGGAGGCGAGGCGAAAGCTGGCTTGAGAGGAAGATAGCGGTCGGTCCGTCAGCCCCCCCGATGATACCAATGGAAGCGGCATCAAGAAGGTTAAAATCAATGCCCGGTACATATTTAGAGAGCAGCAATGCACCGATCAGGGTGGTGAAAATACCGAATTGGGCAGCTGCTCCGAGAAGAGCTGTTCTGGGGTTGGCGAGCATTGGGCCAAAATCGGTCAACGTACCAATTCCCATGAAAATTATAAGCGGGAAGGCGCCTGATTTAATACCGATGGTGTAGATATAATAAAGAATGCCTCCCGGATCATTCATTCCAGCCAAAGGGATATTGGAAAGAATTGCGCCAAAACCAATCGGTAACAACAATAGTGGCTCAAACTCACGTCCAATAGCCAAGTAGAGCAGCAACACCCCAATTGCAATCATGAACAACCGCCCCAGTCCGTTCGTCCAATCTCCATTTTCCGGCAATATAAACTGGGCGATACCGGTTGATTGACAGAACTGGGTTAACATTTCCATCATGCCGGGAATGCTTTGGCCAGCTCCATCGGCAACCTGGCCGGCGACACCGCTGGTAAACGGCGTCAACATCATGAGCACAGGCAATAAAATGATAAGAACAAGGTTATTTCTTTTCATGGTCTGCAGGAATAAATAAATCAGGCTATAATAACCAACACTTGCCCAGCAGAAACGGTCTGGCCCTTGCTGACCTCGACCGACCGGACAACTCCATCCTCCGTTGCATAGATGGGAGATTCCATTTTCATTGCCTCGAGAATGACGACTGTTTCCCCTTTTTTGACCCGATCGCCTTCAGCGCAGAGCACCTCATAAATGTTTCCAGGAAGATGGGTGCGAACCTCTATCGGCTGGCGCTGCTGATTTCCACCTTGCTGCTGATCGGCCTGATTGACTGAGGCAACCTCTCCGGTTTCATCTTCAACTTGGACATGATAGGTGATGCCATCGACGGTGACTTTGTAGCGGGATATTGTATTCATACCTTTTTTTCTTCTGTACCGAGCAAATGAATAATCGGATTCAATCAACCACTTTTCAATGTGTGGCCTCAACGAATCAGCCAATGACAAAATGCACGAAAGCGGTGCATTGCGCTTACCTGTTGCGAATAAAAACACGTAAAGCGGAACGATCCTTAAAGAAGAGCCGTCCAGGCCCATGGGCTGAGCGCCTCTGAGTGGAAAGACGTGTCTCTGATGAAACTAAAAAGGCTATTGGCGGTGATGTGGTTGGAACCAAATCTTTGGACAGTGGGGTAATAACGGCGCTCAAACCGACGGGAGCAACTTTGCGGGCTCGGTGGGCTGCGATGGCCGCATTAATTACAGCCATCAATCGCTGTTGCTCATCTCCTCCCTGACGATTGGCAACCTTTTTAGCAGGAACAGCATTGTACGTGGCTTCTTCCCTTTCTGTCAGGGGTTTGAGAATTCTTGAAGAAAGCTTGATCACGACAACCAGCAAACTCAAAAACAGGTAAACAACCCCAACACCAAGGAGGGTCAGCTTGAATCCTTCGACTATCATCTTTTCTCTTTTCCCTCACAAAGTACATGCGGCAAACCCGCCGAACAGTGCAGACACGGCCTACTTCACAGGATTATTAGGGACGAGCAACACCGGGATACGGCTGTAACGGGTCACTCTTCGGGCAGTCGTGCCCATGATGTCGGCGTGGAAAAAACTGTGGGTAGACTTTCCCATGACGATCATATCGGCCTGGTGCTCTTCGGCCACTCGTAGAATCTCATGACTGGGATAACTACCACTGACTACGATGATCTCTGTTACGGGTATACGGTTAATATTGTACGCCTCGAACTCATCTTGCTTAAAACGTTCCAACCGCTCTTTCATCGTCTCCAAAAAATGGCGCATGCCTTCCTGATGCAACTTTTCCGCATCCTCCCGGGAAAGATACGAATCAACGATGGATTGAGCCGTATTCCCCAAGGGAGGGACAACATGCATCATAAGAATGCGGGCATCGTAACGGCGGGCCAGACTGACGGCCATGCGGAAAACCGGACGAGTCTGTTCACCGAGATCAGTGGCATAGAGAATGGTGTTGATTTCTGGACGAGGAACCATGGCGTTCTCCTTAAACGGCAGAAGCCCACTGGCCAGGAAATGGCCTGTGGGCTTGCAGCCAATCGTTAATTATACCCGTGAAGTTGATCGATAAATTCCGGCAAAAAGAGGGAAATCTGCGGAATGTAGGTAATGAGACAAAGAAAGAACAACAACAATAGCAGCCAGGGAAAGGAAGCGCGAATAACCCACCCAATGCTTTGTCCGGTAATACCGGCAGTAACAAACAGGTTTAGCCCTACCGGGGGTGTCAACATACCGATTTCCATGTTGACCACCATGATGATACCCAGGTGGATCGGATCAATGCCCAATTTAACAGCAATCGGAAAAAGAATCGGGGCCATGATAAGGAGAATGGCCGAAGGCTCCATAAAATTACCGGCAGCCAGGAGCAGGAGGTTGACCACTATCAAGAACGACCACGACTCAAGTCCCATACCAAGAATCATCTCTGCCAAGTGGTGGGGGATACGTTCGGTGGTCAGCACATGCGCGAAAAGCATAGCGTTGGCAATAATGAACAACAGCATGATGCTCACCTTGGAGGCATCAATCAGGACTTTGTTCACATCTTTATCGGTCACACATTTGGGCAGAGCGACCACGGACTGCACCATATTGCGGACCATTAAAGAACCAATGCTCTCACCTTCCTTTCGCCAAGGGATATGTTTCATCGGTCCAATATCTCGATAACCGAATATGGCGACACCAAAAGCATAGATAGCCGAAACCGCAGCGGCCTCAGTAGGACTGGCTATACCACCGTAAATGGATCCCAGAACGATCACGATCAGCATCAAGCCGCCCATGGCTGAGCCAAATGAACTAAATATTTCCTTGAATCCGGCCCAAGGAAGCGCAGGTATCTTTTTAATGCGGGCAACAATATAGATGGCGATCATCAAGAGGCCACCCATAAGCAAGCCTGGGATAAAACCCGCCATGAACATACGGGCCGCTGATTCCTCAGTAGCTGCGGCATAAACCAGCATGACAATTGATGGCGGAATGAGAATACCGAGTGTTCCAGCATTGGTAATAACACCGGCTGCAAAACTCTCCGGATAACCAGCGCGAACCATGCCCACGATAACGATTGAGCCGATCGCGGCCACAGTAGCCGGAGATGAGCCGGAAACCGCCGCAAAAATCATACAGGCCAAAACCGAGGCCATGGCCATGCCGCCGCGAATATGACCGACAATGCTCAAAGCAAAGCGAATGATCCGTTTGGCGACACCACCGGTGGAAAGAAAAGCGGAGGAAAGAATAAAAAATGGAATGGCCAGCAAGGTATAATGCGCCGACAGGGCTTCAAAGAGTTTCAGGGCAAGGGAAGCCAGCGAATCGTTGGAGAAGAAGAGGATGGTGGCGATGCTGGAAAGGCCAAGGGCAAAAGCAATAGGCATGCCCAAAAGCATACAGATCAACAACAGGCCAAAGAGTGCTGCGGTAGTCATGCCTTGATCTCCCCATTTTTAAGTTCTTCGACAATCTCCATAGATTCTTTGGCTTCGTCGGCATGACGGAACACGTCTATCTCGCCACGAATCACATTCCAGAGGAGAATAAGGAGACGAATGGAGAGAAAAAGGAACCCTATGACAAGAATGGAATGGGCAATCCAGGTGGGCACCGGGATATCTTCAAGATCAATGCCTATGCGTTTCACTTTGCTGAGATAGATATAACCGCCGTAGATAACCAACCCACAGTACGAAAGAGAGAGCAGACAAGCGATGGTGGTCAATATTCGTCGCCCAAGTACAGGGAACAGTTTGACAAAGGCGTCCACGCCAATATGCGAGCCCTGTTTGACACCGTAGGAACAACCAAACAAAACAAACCAAGCCGACATGTGCAGGGTCAATTCCTGAGACCAGATAAAGCCACTGTTGAAACCAAATCGCATGACCACATCCATGAAAACAAGCCCGGTTGTCGTCACGAGCAGAAGGCAGATAATGGACTCCTCCACCTTATTGAGCACACGCAGAAACATGAGTTTCCCCTTTTTTGTTTGAACAACAAAGGCAGCCAACTGAGGCTGCCTTTGTCAACTTAGAACACCGATTGATTACTTAGCCTGATTGGCTTTGTATGCAGCGTCAATCAGGTCTTTACCTATTTCTCCTTCGAATTTTTTCCACACCGGTTTCATGATTTCAACCCACTGGGCGCGCTCTTCAGGGGTGAGGACGATAACCTCAGTCCGCTTGGAGTCAATAATTTTCTGTTTGTCCTCAATAGCCTTGTCATAGGCTGCTTTATTGCCGTAGGCAATGGCCTCATCCATGAGTTGCTTTAACTGGGCACGGATATCCTCAGGAAGGCCGTCCCAAAATTCAGCGGAAGTAACGACCATATAGTCAAGCAGACCATGGTTGGACTCGGTGATGTAGGGTTGAACCTCAAAGTATTTTTGGGAATACATATTGGACCAAGTATTCTCCTGGCCGTCGATGGCCTTGGTCTGGAGGAGAATGAAGACCTCGGAGAAGGGCTTTTTCAGAGGAACAGCCTTCATGGCCTCGAACTGGGCGGCAAGAACATCGGAGGCCATGATGCGAAATTTCAAACCAGAAGCATCCGCGGGTACACGCATCGGTTTGCTGGAGGAGAGTTGTTTCAAGCCATTATGAATGTATCCCAGACCGACCAGGTGTTTTTTGCTTAAAGAGTTCAGTAATTTTTGACCATCTTCACCCTGTTGGAACCGATCAACAGCTTCCATATCCTGGAACAAAAAGGGCAGGTCAAAAATTTGCAATTGCTTGGTGTAACGGCTGAATTTGGAAAGGGCAGGAGCGGCTATCTGCACATCGCCCAGCATCATTGCGTCCAACACCTTGTCATCACCGTAAAGTTGGGAGCTCGGATAGACTTCGACCACAACTTTGTCACCCATCTTCTCCTTGACCAAATCACGGAATTTGTTGGCAGCTAAACCTTTGGGTGTATTTTCAGCTACGACATGGGAAAATTTGATAACAATGGGACCGGCCACGGCGGCACCGGCCATCAGGGCCATTGTTACCGCAGTTGCCAACAATGCTTTGGAAACCTTCTTGAACATACTCCCTCCTAACAAGTTGTGATGGAATAAGCCCGGATTCATCCGGACTGCCATTGTCCATTCCTCTATGAACCGGTGCATGCACCAATTCTGGACATCATCTCTTTAAAGCAAAAAAAGTTCCAGGAAAGCGAAGAATACAACAAAAACAGTATTTAAGGACGGTTAAGGGGAAATAGGGCTTAACATGAGCAACAAGGAATGGGTAGAAACCCACCCATTCACGAGGAAAAAAGCGGGAAAATTGGCCCAAAATGATTGAGCCGCAACGGATAAGAAACAAAGGAGATTTTTGAATTTATGATCGATTAGTTGAAAAACAACCCGGCAAAATGCGTCTTCTTCCTTAATGGGAACGACGCTTTTCCCTTCTCGAAAAATTGGTACGAGAACAACGTTTCTGTTTTATAACGCTCAGTGCTGATGGACTCGTAAAAAGTTTATCACATTCCGAGAGATGGGGAAGTAAAAACAGAGATATACAAGGATAATCGTTTCACCGGCACGAAGGCATGCATAAGGTCTATCGAGTGCAAGTAAAAATGAGCTTCTCATCGTGTACGTTTTTACGTGACCACTTATTTAAAGTCGTTTTTATCCAACCCATACTTACGCAATTTATCGTAAAGCGTCTTGCGGGGAATAGAGAGGGCGCCCATCACATCCCGGATACATCCCCTATGGCTGGCCAGAGCCTGTTCAAGAATGGCCCGTTCAAACGCGTCAACCTGATCGGGCAGGCTGGTGATCTGTTTGGCGCCCCCGCCAGACATCATCCGCTCAAGCGACCAATTGAACTGAGCCCCGAGCAAAACATACCGCTCGGCCAGATTTCGTAGCTCGCGGACATTGCCCGGCCAATCATAGGCCATGAGCAGGTTGACCTGCGCCTGCTTTGGCATGGGAACCTCTTTCTGGTAACGGTGGCTGGCAACGAGCAAATAATGGTGGAAAATAAGGGGTATATCTTCCCGCCGCTCTCGTAGTGGCGGAATCTCGAGGCAAACCACATTAAGCCGGTAATAGAGATCTTCGCGAAAGGTTCCAAGCCGAGCAGCTTCCTTAAGATCTACTTTGGCAGCAGCCACCACACGCAAATCCAAAGGGATCAAACGGTTTGCTCCCATCCTCTCCACAGCCCGTTCCTGGAGGACCCGCAGCAGATGGACCTGCACCTGCATCGGCATGCTTTCGATCTCATCCAATAACAGGGTACCGCCATCGGAATGTTCAAATTTGCCGATTCTGGTGGTGCGGGCATCGGTAAAAGCCCCGGCTTCGTGACCGAAGAGTTCACTTTCGATCATATTTTCCGCCACTGCTCCACAGTTTATAGCGACAAAATTCTGATTCCGCCGCCGGCTGTGTTCATGTAGTAGGCGCGCCACCAGTTCTTTGCCGGTGCCGGTCTCCCCCATCAAGAGGACATCGGCATCGGTATCGGCGATCTGGCCGATGGTCGCGCGGAGATGCTGGGTGGCCGGGGTAATCCCGATAAAACGTGGCCCAGGAGCGCTGTAAACTTCAAGTTCGGTGCGCAAAGCCCGGTTTTCCAGGGTGAGTATCCGTTTTTCCAGAGCCTTGGAAACCGCCTTCACTAACCGTTCCGAGGAATAAGGCTTTTCAAGAAAGTCGTAGGCGCCATCACGCATGGCTCGGACAGCGGTGGACACGTCCCCATGTCCGGTAATGAGGATAACCGGTAAGTCACTATCGAGTTCATGCAATCGCCGCTGCAACTCGGTACCGCTCATGCCTGGCAGGCGGATATCACAGACGACCACACCTGGCCAGGTCTCATTAATCTGCTGCAAAGCCTCTTCCGCGGATTCTAAGGAGGTTACCTCGAAATCCGCCAGTTCCAGGGTCTGACGGTTCGCTTGGCGGATGTGTATTTCATCATCGATAAACAGGACGTTATTTAGTGGTTTCATAAGAGCTTTACTGGATGTTGAGCGTTATTTCAAAACAGGCCCCATAACCGGTCTGGACAACCCGGATTCGACCGCCCATGTCCTCCATGATGCGGGCGGAGATGGTCAACCCCAATCCAAGTCCCTTGCCGGGGTCCTTGGTAGTGAAAAAAGGTTCAAAAATTCGCCGGGCCAGTGGGGGATCAATACCCGGTCCATTATCCTGCACCCGAAGCAAGACCTTGTCTTCTTCGCGACTCACGGTGATCGTCACATGTCTTTCCTCCTGTTCGGCCACCGCCTGCAGACCGTTTGCAAGCAGATTGACCAGTACCTGCTGGAGAAGGACGGCATTGGCACGCACGCCTTCCAGTTCCGGCGGCATATCGATCGTCAGTTTGACCCCGGATTTGGAAATAATAGGTGCCATCACCTCCATGGCCCCATCAAGGACGCCGTGCAGGGGAACCACGTTTAATTTCCCGCTGCTCTTGCGGGCAAAAATCTTCAGTTGCATGGCCAACTGCCCCATACGCTCAGTCAACTCCTTAATCTGTTCAAGATTCCAGTTCACATCTCCCTGCCGCCCCTTGGCAAGGAGCTGCACCGCGTTGTCGGTGTAGGCACGAATTGCAGCCAGCGGTTGGTTGAGTTCGTGGGTGATCACGGTACTCATTTGGCCCAGGGCCGCAAGTTTGGCGGCATGAATCAATTCCCGACGGGTCTTTCGTAACTCTTCCGCTGTTTTCTGGCGTTCCTGAATTTCCTGACGCAGTTGCTCATTGGTATGGGTTAAAGCAGCAGTGCGCTCGGCTACCCGAATCTCCAATTTTTCGTTCGCCGTCTCAAGCATTCGTCGATTATCCTCGACAAATCGGTGCCGCTCGGCAACCTGCTGCTGATGTTGCCAAAACAGCAGCATTGTCAAAACTCCCAAGCCCCCCACGCCGACAATACTCATCAAGGTGAGGATGACCTTGGTTTCCACCGGTTTGAATTCGGAGAGAGTGTAGACCCGCCACCCCGCCTGGGCCATGACTGATTCCTGTTGGAGAAAGGTCTTGATCTTGCCAGCATCCTCCATCATCAATTTGATCACTTTACCCTGGGCAACATTCTGCTCCTCGACCAACTTGATCGGCTCAAGTGTGGCATTGGGATAGCGCTGAGTTTCCGCAAGTCGTTTGAGCACCTGTGGATCAAGCGGACGCATGCTTCTAAACCGCCACTGCTCCTGGGTGGTGATAAAGATAACTCCATCGGGGTCAACTACAAGAAAATTGGCATTCTGGTCGCTCCAATTCTCTTCAATAGAATCAATGTTGATCTTGATCACCACCGCGCCGAGGATACGACCCTCGTAGCGCACCGGATACGCAAAATAATAACCACGTTCACTGGACGTGGTTCCCAAAGCAAAATAACGGCCCAGTTTACCGTCCATGGCCTGCTTAAAGTAGGGCCGATAACTAAAGTTGCGACCGACAAATGGTTTGGGTGTATTCCAGTTGGAGGCAGCGATGGTCAAGCCATCGCGATTCATGAGGTAGGTATCCGAGGCGTCGCTGATGTTGTTGATCGTCTCCAGATATCTATTAAGGGCATTGATCCGTTCTCGACTTCCCGGATTTTGCAAAAAGGTAACCAACTGTTTATTGGTGGCCAACAGCTCCGGTAGTCCCTCGTATTTCTCGAGCACCCCGCGCAGGTAGGAGATATACAGCTCCATCCGGGTACTTCCTTCTTTGGCAAGAGTTTCCAGGCCATAACGATAGGCAAGAAGACCTCCTGCCCAAAGGGATAACACCATACAGAGAGTAACAGTCGGGATAAGAACAATAAATCGGCGCATTCCTTGTGTACCGCATTAAAGAGTTGAAAGAGAATCACTATACACGCTCGCCTACAAAACTTCAAAAACGCAGAGAAATCTGGCGCAGACCATCCTCTCTCAACCAGCGAACCAGAAAATTCATGCTTGGCAGGTACCGAATCTTGGTGTAATGCAGCTTGGATATCAGGAGCAGAAGATGAATGAAACCGAAAAATTAAATTTGGCCCTCACCCCGCAACCGAACAATTTTCAAGCGGCCGTAGAACCACTCTGTCAAAAATTCCCTGTAGAGCAAGCAGCTCTGGAACAGATCGCCCGAATCTATCCAATGAGGATTAGTCTTTATTATCTCGATCTGATAGAGGCACCTGGCGATCCGATCTGGCGCCAGGCAGTGCCCGATCCACTGGAGTTAATCGATCCCCAGGGGCTTGAAGATCCTCTTGATGAAGAGAATCTCAGTCCTGTACCGAACTTGGTCCATAAATATCCGGATCGTGCCCTTTTTTTGATCAGCTCCGAATGTTCTGTCTACTGCCGATTCTGCACCCGAAAACGAAAAGTGGGGCGTGCGGAAATGCGGATTACCGAGGACACCATCAGCGCCGGCCTGGAATATCTGCGGGAAACACCTGCCATCAATGATGTTTTGCTCTCCGGAGGCGATCCGTTGATGCTCAGTGATCAACGCCTGGAGGATATCCTCACCCGCTTACGCAGCATCAAATCTGTCAAGACCATCCGCATAGGCACACGGGTACCCTGCACCCTACCCTCCCGAGTCACACAGGATTTAGCACAAATGCTGGCCCGATTTCACCCTCTTTATATCAACACCCATTTCAATCATCCGCGGGAATTGACGCCCCAGGCGCATCAGGCATGCGGTCTCCTTGCTAATGCCGGCATTCCTTTGGGTTGCCAAACGGTTCTTCTGCGGGGCGTGAACGATTCTACAAAGACGCTAGCCGAACTATTCCGTGGCCTGCTGAAAATGCGAGTCAAACCCTACTACCTATTTCAGATCGACCAAACCCGCGGCACTTCTCACTTCCGCACCACCATTGATACAGGTCTTGCCATTATGTCGGGGCTCATTGGGCATATCTCCGGCATGGCCGTTCCCACCTATGCCCTCGATGCCCCTGGTGGTGGCGGCAAGATCCCTCTCACTCCCAAATACATTTCCGCCTGCGGCGAGGACCTTGAGTTCACCACCTACAAAGGTAGCCCTTGCTCCTACCCAAACCGAATTTGGGACGGTCCCTGATGCATCCCTCTCGCCTGTGCAGGGTCTAACATTGGCAGTGAGGCGGGAGAGGTGACTGCGTGAATTTATGTGCCTCTACAAAAAGAAGCTTTTTTCAGAGAGTTCCTTGGATGGCTCAGGGAAAAAATATATACTTAGGCAGAAGATTTTTTTCAGAGCTCCAATCACTGAAAAAAAACAAAAACTCATTTTCTGGTAGATCCTTATCACCAATTCCATTACCTGGCTTTACCTATGTCGGCAAACAATACACCTCCGGAAGCGGCCCTTTCCACCATCCTCAGTTCAAAGGATCTCCCAACCTTGCCGATTATTGCCAGTAAACTGCTGGTACTCACCGCCCAGGAAGAGACGACTCTCACCGATATTGCCGAACTGATTGCCCAGGATATAGCCCTTTCCACCAGAATTCTTCGGGTAGCCAACTCCTCTTTTTACAGTTTTCCTCAACAAATCGCCTCGATTAACCAGGCTGTTTCCATCCTCGGCCTGAATGCAGTGCGGAGTCTGGTCCTCAGCTTTTCCTTTCTCTCTTTGGGCAAGAAACAAAAAAAAACACTTTTCAATTTTGAAAAGTTTTGGGAGCGTTCCCTGGTGGAAGCTGCCGGTACCAAACTCATCCTCGAACAGGTTCCCAACGCCGACACCGAAGAGGCCTTCACCTGTGGCTTGCTGCAAAATATTGGGCAACTTATTTTTGCAACAACACTTTCCAAAGAGTACGACCTGATCCTCGATACTCTTCAGCGAAACGGGCCGCAAGATGCTGACATCGCCAAAGCCGACCAAAGCCAGCTTGAGCAAAACCTGATTGGCATCACCCATACCGACGTCGGTTATGAGGTTGCCAAAATGTGGGGGCTACCGGAGAGCCTTTTGCTTCCGATCAAATATCACCACCAACCGCAAAGCTATGATGGAGGCAACCAGAGGCACAAACTTTACATTCGCGCCTCATATCTTGCCGGTCTTCTTGCGGAGATTTTTTACTCCAACACACCAGAGGTCTATCACAAACAGTTCCGCAACGAGGCCAAACAGTTACTGCACCTCAAAGTGCTGGGCGTCAACACAGTTTTAAAGTTGATTGATCAGACCATTGACAAGTCCGCCAAATTTTTTGGTATTACAATCAATCCGGTTAAATCGGTCGCGGAAATCCTTCAGGAGGCGAATCTTCGACTCAGCCTGATCAACCTCTCGTATGAGGAAATAAACCGCGAGCTGATTAAATCCAAAATGACACTGGAGAAACTTACTGAAGAATTGGAACAAAAGAATCGCCTTCTCGAAAACCTCGCCAACCTTGATGGCCTGACAGAGATAAACAACCACCGTTTCTTTCAGAACTTTCTCGATTCGGAAATCAACCGCTGCATCCGTAATGAGCACAGTCTATCCTTAATCCTTGCCGACATTGACCATTTCAAAAAATTCAACGATACATACGGCCATCAGACCGGTGATTTTATCCTTAAGGAGTTCAGCCGTATCACCAAGGAAGTAATCCGAGAATATGACTTAATAGCCCGGTACGGCGGTGAAGAGTTCGTTTTTGTGCTCCCGGAAACCGATGCGGAAGAAGCGTTTACCGTGGCTGAAAAGATACGAAAAACCGTTGATGACCATACTTTTGACGACGGCAAGAGCACCTACCATGTCACTATCAGTATAGGTGTCGCCTGTGCCCATCCGGCGCAAGGAGATTTCAACAAAAACGAGTTTATAAGTGCCGCGGACGAGGCGCTGTATGAGGCAAAGAACAACGGGCGTAACCGGGTAGCCCTCTACAGTCCGAAAAAGAAAAAAAAGTGGTTTGGCTTTTAAGCCAAATAATTTCTAAACACACTTATCGTCCATAATCTGCATTTACCCCTACTATCATTGCGCCTCGAAGATTGAAATCTACTCAGGATTTTCGTCTTCAACGTGGATTTCCCGATACATTGATGGTGGAAATCCGGACTCTTTGGTATATTTTTTTTGTCACTTTCAAATATCAACTCTAATTCCATCGTTCTCGTCATTCGCCTCGAGAATGACCTTGCGATCTGTGTAACCTACTGTTTTACCAGGCACAGCTTTTCAATTTTTGTTTTTTTTTACGAATCTATTAATTTTCTTAAGGAGGCTGCATGAAACCGCGCCGTTCAAACTTGTCGGTGCCAGGCCATTTAAAAAAAATGCATGGAAAGGCCAATGAGAGTAAGGCCGATGTGATCATGCTTGACCTGGAAGATTCTGTCCCTATCGATGAAAAAAATACAGCTAGAAGCCAAGTCATCGAATCTCTGCTCGGCTTCGACTGGTCACAAAAGACGGTCACCGTTCGCATCAACTCCTTGGATACGTCCTTTGCCTATCGAGATCTACTGGAGGTTGCCGAAAGTGCCGGCCATGTTATTGATGCCATCGTCATACCCAAAGTCAATACTCCAGGGGACGTTCATTTTGCTGATCGTTTACTCTCAGGGATTGAAATGGGAAACAAGCTGGAACGTCAGATAGGCATCGAAGCTTCGATCGAAACAGCCGAGGGACTTCGCAACGCTTCAAAAATCACCCGTGCTAGTGAGCGGGTACTCAGTCTCGTATTCGGCATTGCCGACTATTCCGCCTCTATTGGTGCTCGTTTGATCTCCATTTCAGGACATGGAGAAAAAGACGAAGATATTTACCCCGGTCATCGGTGGCATTTTACACTCAGCAATATGGTTATGCATGCCAAGTCCTACGGTCGCATGGCAATTGATGCGCCCTATGGCAATTTCAAGGATTTAGTCGGATTACGCCGTTCGGCTATCATGGCCAGTGCTCTTGGCTGTGACGGCAAATGGGCCATTCATCCCTCACAGGTGGAGGTGATCAACGATGTCTTTACCCCATCAGCAGAGGACATTGCCCTCGCGAACAAGGTGATTGAGGCCGATCGTTTGGCCAAATCGGAGGGAAGAGGTGCTATTGCAGTGGAAGGGAGGATGGTCGATCAGGCGACGGTACACTTGGCGAAAAAGATGTGGGACCAGGCCAAATTCATGGGACTGGTTGAGTAATACCGCACGATCTAAGAAAAGGTGCTCTGAAGAACGGGATAAGCCACCAAGGCTCTAAGCGACTTTCTCGGCGCTTATGACAGTGCCGAGCACTGATTGACAACGAAAATAAAAGGGGTGCCGTCACCAGCACCCCTTTTATTTTTACGCATTTGAAGCCGAATTAGCCGATTACAGCCAGCACGGTATCTTTGGGAACGGAATCACCGGAGCCGAAGCAGAGCTGTTTCACGGTACCATCACAAGGTGCACCCAGAGAGTTTTCCATCTTCATGGCCTCAAGGATAACCACAGCGTCACCAGCTTTGACAGCATCACCAACATTGACCACGTTCTTCACGATCATGCCGGGCATAGGAGCCAACAGTGGGGTTCCACCCTCGACGGCGACCACCGGAGCAGGTGCAGCAGCGGCAGCAGCCTTCGGAGCGGCAGCAGGTGCAGCAGCGGCAGCAGCCTTCGGAGCGGCAGCAGGACGTGCAACAGGAGCAGCCGCAACCATTGGCTGGAAATCACCGGTGGGGTCAACATCAACGCTAAAATATTCCCCGTCAACAAAAACGTTGAAGGTACGAACGTTGTCGGATTTCTCCGGAGCATTGGCTTTGGGCTCAACCAGTTTACCTGCTTTAGCCTTGGCGACCAGTTCGTCACGTTTCTTAACGTCATCCAGGGTGATCGGCTGCACTTCAGGAGGTGCCGGGGTCTTACCGTATTTCCACTCGAGGAACTTCTTACCGGTAACCGGGTAGATGGCATACAGTACCAGATCATCGATATCTTTGGCGAGATCACCGATCTCTGCCTTTGCCTTCTCCATTTCAGGCTCAAGAACCTCGGCCGGACGACAGGTGATCGGAGTCTCCCCACGCGGATAGCCTTTCAATGCCTTTTTCTGCAGTTCAGCATCGATCGGTACAGCAGTTTTTCCATAGAGACCGTAGCACAGATCTTTTACCTGAGCCGTGATCATCTTATAACGTTCGTCCGGGGTATCGAACAGTACGTTGTTAACGGTCTGGATACCAACGATCTGGCTGGTCGGGGTAACCAACGGAATCTGGCCAAGGTCTTTACGCACTTTAGGCAGCTCTTTGTAGACCATATCGATCTTATCCAGAGCATCCATCTCCCGCAGCTGGTTAACCAGGTTGGAAAGCATACCACCCGGGGTCTGATGCAGCAGAACGTTGATATCGATAATGGAAATTTTGGAGTCGTCCATGAGGTGCTTGTACTTCGGCATAACCTCTTTTTCGAGCACCTCGTTGATGGCAGCCAGTTTCTTGATATCGAAACCGGTGTCGCGGTTGGTACCGAGCAGAGCCATGACAAGCGGCTCAAGAGCTGCATGGGCAGTACGATATGCATACGGGGTCATACAAGTATCGATGATATCGCAACCAGCCTCGATAGCCTTCAAATGGCTCATCGGGGACATACCAGAGGTGAAGTGGCTGTGGAGGTGAATCGGAGTTTTGGTCACTTCCTTGATGGCTTTGACGATGGCATAAGCATCGTACGGAGCAATCAGACCAGCCATATCCTTGATACAAATGGAGTCGGCACCCATATCATCCAGGGCTTTAGCGCGGTCCACATAGTACTTCAGGTTATAAACGTCTCCACCAAGACGCGGCTCGGTCAAGGAGTAACAAATACAGCCCTGGAAGTGCTTGCCAGCTTTTTTGATTCCTTTAACAACGGTTTCAAAGTTGCGGTAATCGTTCAGGGCGTCGAAGGTACGGAATACGTCCATGCCGTTCTCGGCAGCGCGATCAACAAAGGCATACGCCAAATCGTCTGCGTAGTTCCGATACCCAACGAGGTTCTGGGCGCGGAGGAGCATGGAAAACGGGGTTTTCTTGATATAGCGCTTCAGGGTACGGAGGCGCTCCCACGGATCCTCGTTGAGGAAGCGATGCATGGTGTCGAAAGTGGCGCCACCCCAGGTCTCAATTGCCCAGAAGCCGACTTCGTCCATCATTTCGGCGACCGGGATCATATCCTCGGTACGACCGCGGGTTGCGAATAAAGACTGATGACCGTCACGAAGGCTCAGATCCATAATTTTGACCGGGTTCTCTGCTGCAGGCCGGTCGGCATCATAATTCATGGCGGTCATTTTCACTTGGTCGCTCATTGTCAGTATCTCCCTGTTATACGTTGTCGTTGAACGTCAAATAGTCGTAAAAGCCATCAGAAGGCTTTCATTTGAATCAGCCTACGGAAATTCATGATGTCCTGACGGCCGGCAATTGCCCATAAACTCGGTCCCGTCTGTGCAGGTTTGGCGGCAGCCAGTTGGGCTTGATACGCTGCTTCCTCTTCCTGCATCATGTAGGCATTCACAGCTGCAAGGGCGGCAGCCATTTTCTTTTTTGCATCTGCCATTCTGTTTTCCTCTGATCGTGTTGGCCCGGTATGTACCAGCCGGACCGATGCATAAGAGTGTTACAGCGGAATATTGCCGTGTTTTTTCATCGGGATGGTGTCACGTTTCCCTTGAATCGATTCAAACGCATTGATAATGCGAAAACGGGTTTCAGCCGGTTCAATAACATCATCAATGTAGCCGCGCTCTGCTGCGCAATACGGATTGGAGAACTGCTCGTTGTACTCGGCTTCTTTCTCCGCCAGGAACGCTTTGGGATCTTCTGCTGCTTTGGCGCCCTTGGCGTGCAGGACTTCGACCGCGCCCTTGGACCCCATAACGGCGATTTCACCGGTCGGCCAGGAGTAGTTGATATCAGTTCTCAAGTGCTTGGACGACATAGCGCAGTAGGCGCCGCCGTAGGATTTACGGGTAATAATCGTTACCTTTGGCACCGTCGATTCAGCATAGGCATACAGCATCTTGGCGCCGTTGCGGATGACGCCGCCGAATTCCTGTGTGGTGCCGGGCAGGAAGCCAGGGACGTCGACGAAGGTCAGGATCGGGATGTTGAAGCAGTCACAGAAGCGGATGAAGCGGGCGCCTTTGATCGAGGAATCGATGTCGAGAACGCCGGCGTAGTAGGACGGCTGGTTGGCAACGATGCCAATGGCCTTGCCGCCATAACGGGCAAAACCAATAACGATGTTCGGAGCGAAATTCTTTTTGATTTCAAAGAATACACCGTCATCAGCCGTTGTGGTGATGACCTTTTTCATATCGTAGGCGGCGTTGGGATTGTCCGGAATGATGTCGTTAAGTTCAGGGGCTTTGCGGGTGATAGGATCATCGCATGGAACTGAAGGCGGATCTTCCATATTGTTCTGCGGCAGATAGGACAGCAGATCCTTGATGTACTGGATGGCGTCCATCTCGTCTTCGGCAGCATAGTCGGTAACACCGGATTTGGTGGTATGCATAACCGCACCACCCAATTGCTCGGTGGTGACGTCCTCGTTTAACACAGTTTTAACGACCTTAGGACCGGTGAGAAACATGTAGGACTGGATTTTGACCTGAATGATGAAGTCGGTCAAAGCGGGCGAGTAGACGGCGCCACCGGCACAAGGTCCGAAGATACCAGAAATCTGCGGCACGACACCGGAGGAAAGAACGTTACGAGTGAAGATCTCGGTATACCCGGCCAAAGCCTCGATACCTTCCTGGATACGGGCGCCACCGGAGTCATTCAGGCCAATAACCGGCATCCCGTTTTTCACACCCAAATCCATTATTTTACAAATTTTTTCGGCCAGAGTTCCGGAGAGTGATCCGGCCAGCACCGAAAAGTCCTGAGCGTACAGATACACGCCACGCCCGTTGATCTTTCCGTAACCGGTGACGATACCGTCGCCGAAAAACTTGTTTTTTTCCATGCCGAAGTTGTAGCAGCGATGGAGTTTGAAGGCATCGTATTCTTCGAACGTACCCGGATCAAGAAGGTTTTGGATACGCTCGCGGGCGGTTAATTTGCCCTTGGCATGGATCTTATCGATTTTGTCCTGACCGCCGCCAAGTAAGGCTTTGGCCCGTTTTTGTTTAAGTTGCTCTAATTTTTCCTTAGTGCTCATGCTGTCTCCTTGCTGCAGAATTCAATTTAAATTCCGTGCCCGACGATTATGAAAGCCCAGGCAGCGCCGAATGGAGCATTCGGCGCTGCTATTTAATGGTGAATCAACCTTTAAATACCTGCTTGCACAGCTCGCCCATCTTGCCGAGATTCTGGCAATGATGTACACCGCTAGCCTTCATGGCTTCGATTTTGGCCTCTGCAGTACCTTTGCCTCCGCTAACGATGGCACCGGCATGGCCCATGCGGCGGCCAGGAGGAGCGGTCAAACCGGCGATGAAACCTACAACAGGCTTCTTCGTATTCGCCTTGATCCACTCGCAGGCATCTTCCTCGGCGTTACCGCCGATCTCACCGATCATGATAATAGCCTTGGTCTCAGGGTCATCGTTGAAAGCAGTGAGACAGTCAATGAAGTTAGTTCCGTTGATGGGGTCGCCACCAATACCGATAACGGTGGTCTGGCCAAACCCTACCTGAGTCAACTGATGAACAGCCTCGTAGGTGAGCGTCCCAGAGCGGGAAACAACACCCCACGGGCCGCCGGGTTTATGCATCGGTCCAGGCATGATGCCTATCTTGCACTCGCCTGGAGTAATGATGCCAGGGCAGTTTCCACCGATGAGACGGGTGTTTTTGGTGGCCAGGTAGTTTTTGACCTTCATCATGTCAAGAACCGGTATGCCTTCTGTAATACAGACAACCATCTCGATGCCAGCGTCCGCGGCTTCCAAAATGGCATCGGCAGCAAATGGCGGCGGCACCAAAATCATGGAAGCGTTGCAACCGGTTTTTTCACGAGCTTCTTTTACAGAGTTAAAAATAGGCACATCGTCCATTTTCTGACCGCCCTTGCCAGGGGTCACACCGGCAACAACATTGGTGCCGTAGGCGATGCAAGATCGCGTATGGAATTGGCCTTCCTGACCGGTAATGCCTTGTACAACTAATTTGGTATTTTTATTAACGAAAACGCTCATTGTCTTCCTCTATGGGTATAAGTTTTTCTGCCTCTGAAATCTGAGTATTCAATATCCAGTGGTCGCGATTGGGGCCCTACGCAGCACAAGCCACCCAGAGCACTCTAAACCTTCTCAGACTCCTGAGAAGGTTGCCAATCTGAACTCATCTTTCATCAGGAAACGATCTTCGCTACTTTTTCAGCAGCATCTGCCAAATCTTTGGCATTGATCAGGTCAAGTCCGGACTCGGCAAGAATTCTCCGTCCTTCTTCGACATTGGTTCCTTCCATACGGACAACAACCGGCACAGAGAGTTTCAGTTTGGTAGCAGCCTGGACAACACCTTTTGCCAAGATATCACAGCGAAGAATACCACCGAAGACGTTGATCAATATACCCTTTACTTTCGGATCCTTCATGATGAGACGGAATCCGTTCTCAATGGCTTCGGCGTTTGCTCCGCCTCCGACATCGAGGAAGTTAGCAGGAGAAGCGCCCGCCATTTTAACGATATCCATGGTGGCCATGGCCAAACCGGCACCATTCACGATGTTACCAACATTACCATCAAGATTGATATAATTCAGACCATACTGAGCGGCCTCTGCTTCGACCGGATCTTCTTCCTCGATATCACGCATCTCTTTGACATCAGGATGACGGAACATAGCGTTGCCGTCGATATCCATTTTAGCGTCCAGAGCCAGAATATCGCCTTCCCCGGTGATGATTAGTGGGTTGATCTCAACCATGGAGCAATCGTAAGCAAGAAACAGTTCGTAAAGATTCTTGGCCACTGCAGCCATCTTCTTATGCAGATCCTTTTCGAGCTCAAGGCCGTAACAGATCTTACGGGCATGAAACGGCTGGAATCCCGTTACAGGGCTGACGTTGACAGTGATAATACGCTCGGGAGTTTTGGCGGCTACTTCCTCGATATCCATACCACCATCCTGGCTACAGACAAATGCCACGGTGGAGGTCTCACGATCAGGAATAACAGAGAGATAGAGCTCTTTTTTGATGTTCAGCCCCTCTTCAACCAGGACTTTGCGAACAAGTTTTCCCTGGGCACCGGTCTGTTTGGTGACAAGCGTCATACCGATGATCGAATCGGAAACCGGTTTCACATCGGCTTTGGTCTTTGCCAGTTTCACACCACCGCCCTTGCCACGGCCGCCAGCATGCACTTGCGCCTTGACAACGACCGGATAGCCGAATTCTTCAGCAATTTTTTCTACTTCGTCGGAAGTAAGGGCGAGTTTACCTTTGGGGGTTGGTACGTTAAATTTTCGGAATAGTTCCTTGGCCTGATACTCATGAATTTTCATAGATGCATCCTTTTGCGGCGAACCCTACACCTGCGTGCAAGATCCCCCAGAGAAGTAAAATGTTAATTCAAGTCCCTGTTAACAATTTCCTACTGCGTGGCGCTTCATTCGTGATCCACCTGAACTTTGGGAATGTTTTTTGGCATGGCATAAAAGAAATTCACTCACCGGTCCCGATTGAGATACCAGTGGTGCTCTAGAGCTTCCGTCAGCCGGCAATCAACATCCCAAAAACGGTCTATCCTCCTTCAACGCCACAAAATTTTATACAATGATGGCGTTCAACATCCAGCAAGATACGAGTTATATTGTTGATAATGAAAATGAGTGACCAGTACTTCCGGAACCGATCATGGGTGGTAGGGGTGCGGAGGTAAGAGTGTACGGGATAGACGTACGGCTCCCTGATTCATCATACGTTACCAGCCCGCATGGTGAATTTAGGATTCTTCCGAGAGCACCGATGACCGCTGCCGTTTCCGAAAAAACCACTCAAATTCTGCCCACTGCTCTTTTGGCAGAACGTGCATTAAGTGATGTCCAGAGGAGATGTGTGAAGGTTGGAGATTTTCCGGTTGGTCTGAAGAGGGAGTTGTATTGGGGCAATTTCGTACCTACGGCCCTAAATCTGCCTCAGATACGCTCTAGAGGCCCTAAAATACGCCCTATATCCGTTCCGACAACAACATTCACCACAGCCACTTCCGAAAAAAACCACTCAAAACTCAGCACTTATAACCAGACTGCCTGCCAAGAGTCAAGCGATAAATAGTTTCATTGATGCAGCGGCAACACCGGGGAGGAGTGGAAGCCATTGACAACCTGCACAAATTGGGACTTCAAAGAAAAAACACAGAGGATTTCCTACGTTACTTAACCTTGGCAATTCAGAGACTGAGGATCCATTCAGGACGGAACTGAGGAGGGATTCAGGAGAAAAATGAGGGGGCATTCAGTGGCAATCGGGTGACAAATTTTAAAAGCAGAGAATAACCAATCACCAATTAGTCATTTCAGAAGGCTCATCGAGCAACGCATGCGAAATTATTTTTTAATCTTCTTCTGCGTCTCTTTTTTCCGCTGGCTGATATTATCAATGCTGATCTCGAGGTGATCGATCATGATCCCGGTGTAGCGCTGAATGTTCTCGAGAATGTAATTCCGCAGTTCATGCAACTCCCCAGACAGCGTTTTCCCGAAGGGGACATCGATGAACAGATCAATCCCGTATCCGGAACGACCGAGCTTAACCTTAATCTTTCGGACCAGGATCTCAGCATCTTGTTCATCAATGCAGTGGAGAATCATCTGGGTCAGAGCGGCCTCGGAGATGGTCACCGAACCACCAACACCCTTCTCGTGGTACTGGGGCTGTACCACTGATTTTTCAAAAAAACGGGATTTCTTCACGCCATCCTTATCATTTCCCCCTTTAAAGAAGATACGAATGGTGTCGGAAAGGATCTGGGCATAATCGCGTTTGACCTCAATGGCAGGCACCGGAATGACATGCTTGCCCTCTTCAAAACGGGATTTTATTGCGTTTTCAATATCCTTTTGACTGGCGATTTCCTCAATCTTGATGATTTGGGTGATTGGAGGTAGTTCCAGCATCTCGGCCAGTCTGGTGACCATCTTTTCGGAGGTACCCAATATGAGAATTTTTTTAACTTTTTTCTCTTGTATCTTCGCCACCACACTCTTGCGATGTTCTTCATCGGTAAAGAGTGCTGTCTTGATGGCGCTGATGTAATTTTTCTCCTGCTTGGCCGATTTTCCGGCGAGGATGGTATTTTCGTGAATCAACAATCCGTCATCGACGAGATAGGGCACATCGAGTTTCTCGGCCAACAACTTGGCACGAAAACTCTTGCCGGTGCCGCTCTTGCCAACCAAAGCATAGACATTAATACCCTGCAACCTGCCTTTAATGCGGCTGTAAAACTGATAGATTTCCTTACCCGTGAGGTAGATCCATTGCTGTTCTTTGCTGCCTTTTTCCTCGGAATTGCCCATGTACGTACGAAAAAACCTTATCAATCTAAATAAATATTTGTCGTTCTCGTAAAAAAAACACAGAAACAACGTTCCGCACTTCGCAACATACCGTCTTTTTCATGGAGTACGGTTTCTCGATTTTTGACTTTTCACGAGTCCATTCTAACGGCTGCAACTCTAGGGGAATCACCCGAAAAATACAACGAAAACCGCTGGATGACAACCTCCAGAAAACGGCGCGTTGGGTTTCCTAACGCATTGTGATTATTAGGGCACGTGGTTTTCGGTTACTATTTTTTTTTACGAGGCCAGGCCCCCCCCTCTATGCGGACTGCGTCTCCTCTTTTTACCGAGACTATTCAATCCACCAGGTATCGAGCCACTGGTCATAACTATAGTAAAGGGGCAATGTTTGCGGGTGTTTAAGTTTGGCGGCATAGGCTAGACGATGATTAGCCAGGTACCAGTTGGGGACGATGTAATACCCATACCAGAGTACCCGGTCAAGGGCGCGGCAGGCGGTGGTTAACGATGCCTGATCCTCGGCATAGATGATGGCGTTCACCAGTCCATCCACCACCGGACTCTTGATACCGATGATATTGCGTGAACCCTTGTGATCAGCAGCAGACGAGGTCCAGTAATCACGCTGTTCATTGCCCGGAGATTGTGACTGACCGTAAGCGGCCACCACCATATCAAAATCAACATTCTTCACCCGGTCGGCATAGAGCGCCGGATCAATAGTGCGATAGGTGACAGCAATGCCCAATTTACCCAGGTTGGCCGCATAAGGGGCAATTACCCGCTCAAAGGAACCATCGATCAGCAAGATCTCAAAACGAAACGGCACGCCCTGTTCATTGACGAGAATCCCATTCTTCACCTTCCATCCAGCCTGAATCAACAGTTGCTGCGCCAAGCGAAGATTGGCGCGCAGGCTTGAAGGAGGATCGGTTGTGGGCGGGGTCAGGGGCTGTGTAAAAACCTCGGGTGGTAACTGCTCGCGAAAGGGATTGAGCAGTTTCAATTCGGCCTCACTGGGAAGCCCTTGGGCCGCATAGGTGGAATTGGAAAAAAAAGAATTGTTACGGGTGTACTGGGAAAAAAAGAGGGTTTTATTGGTCCACTCGAAATCCAAGGCCAGTCCCAGGGCTCGGCGCACCCGTGGATTCTGGAACAAAGGTCTGCGGATATTCATGGCAAAGCCCTGGATGCCGGCATTATTCTTGTGGGGAAAAGTCTGTTTAATGAGTTCTCCGTCATCGAACCGGCGCCCGGTCAGGTCTCGGTTCCACTGCTTAGAGATGTTGACCATCATAAAATCAAATTCACCGGCCTTGAAGGCCTCGATGCTGACAACCGGATCCTTGAAGCATTTAATAACAATGGTTTTGAAATTAAACATTCCTTGCCGCACATTCAGATCTTTTGCCCAGTAGTTCGGATTTTTGCTGTAGGTGATCGACTTGCCCGGTTGGACATCACTGACCACATAAGGACCGCTGCCCACGGGAATATCCATTGCCCCTGCGCCATCGCCGGGATTGAAGGGGTGGCTCGCATAAAATTTCTTGCTCAACACCGGTAGCTGGGCCGCAACCATGTGCAACTCACGATTGGGACGGGCAAAGAGAAAACGAATTTTGTTCGGCCCTAAAATCTCAGACCTTTCGATATCGTGAAAATACATCTGGTAAAAGGGGTGGGCCTGATCGCTTTTTAAGGTATCAAGTGAGAATTGAACATCTTCGGCTGTGACCTGCGTACCATCGGAAAAGCGGGCTTTGGGATTAAGGGTAAAGGTAACCGACTTTTTATCGGCAGCCAGTTCAATATCCTCGGCAATCAAGCCGTATTCGGCAAAAGGTTCATCCAGACTGGGAACAGCAAGCGTCTCAAAAACATACGGTGTCAGCCCCTGGGGTGCTGCTCCCTTGAGCGTGAAAGGATTCATCTTTTCAAAGCTGCCCAAGTCATGCAGAACCAGGGTACCGCCGCTTTTGGCCTTGGGAGCGATATAATCGAAATGGGCAAAGCCTTTGGCATACTTGAGATGGCCATCAATACTCACGCCATGGGCGGCATGGGCCAAGGAGCCCGTGAAAATGGCGAGAAAAAGGCCACAAACAGCAAAAAAATATTTTAGGGAATTGTGGATCATAGGTTTGCTCGAAGAGGATGAAGAATAAACAACCGTTCACTGTTGCGATCAACCGAACTCAATCAATATACGCAATCGTTTGGATAATGTACAGTTGTTCCGTGTTTTTGCCTCCTCCACCACCCCAAACCTGGACCAAAAAAAATTGACGAACCAAGCCGCCGGGTGTATTGATTTATGTTTGTCCGATAAACAGGCTGGGCTCCTCTTCCGGGCCATTGCCTTCTTTGTCGTTCTCCTAAAAAAAAACTCGAGATCGACGTTTTTCGCTTCGCAGCTTGTTTTTTTTATGAGACGAGGCTTTCCGGTTTTTGTTTATTTACGAGAACATATTCTTTCCTTTTTTCCATTTTTTAGCCTTTTGGAGTGCAATAATGGGACAGACCATTACTGAGAAAATCTTTGCGGCCCACCTGCGGGACACCCCGACACCGGGCAATATGGTGCTTGATATCGATGTCATCATGTGCCACGAAATCACCACCCCCATTGCCATAATGGACCTCATGGAAAAGGGAATGGATCGCGTCTGTGATCCCACGCGGATCAAGGCAGTTATCGACCATGTCACCCCGGCCAAGGATTCCAAAACCGCAACCCAGGCCAAAATCATGCGCGACTGGGCCCGACGTCATGCCATCAAGGATTTTTTCGATATCGGCCGTAACGGCGTCTGCCATGCCTTGTTTCCGGAGAAGGGTTTTATCCGCCCGGGCAACACCGTTATCATGGGCGACTCTCACACCTGTACTCATGGAGCTTTCGGGGCCTTTGCCGCCGGTGTCGGCACCACCGACCTCGAGGTTGGCATTCTTAAAGGCGTCTGTGCTTTCCGTGCGCCCAAATCGCTCAAAGTTGAAGTGATCGGTACCTTGCCGAAGGGTGTTGGTGCCAAGGATATCATCCTTAACGTGATCAAACAGCTCACCGTTAACGGCGGCACCGATATGGTGATCGAGTTCTGCGGCCCGGTGATCGAGAGCATGAACATGGCCTCGCGCATGACCCTGTGCAATATGGCGGTGGAGGCCGGAGCCACCTCCGGCGTCTGTCAGCCTGACCTGGTCACGGCCGAGTATCTTTGGCCCTTTATTCAAGATGGATACGCAACCCCGGAGGCTGCAGCAGAAGACTTCGCCAAATGGCGCTCCGATGCCGATGCCGTCTACGAACGTGTTCTCACTGTGGATGTCTCCACCCTGGTACCGCAGATTACCTTCGGCTATAAACCGGATTGCGTCAAAGATGTCACCGATATGGAAGGTACCAAGGTCGATCAGGTCTATATCGGTTCCTGCACCAACGGTCGCATCGAAGATATACGCGAAGCAGCCGCAATCATTAAAGGCAAGACCATTGCCGATAGTGTACGCGGTATTCTTGTGCCAGCAACGCCTAAAATCTACTCACAAGCCTTGGAAGAAGGGTTGATCAAAATCTTCATGGACAGCGGATTCTGCGTGCTCAACCCCACCTGTGGTGCCTGCCTCGGGATGAGCAGCGGCGTGTTGGCCGATGGTGAGGTCTGCGCCTCCACCACCAACCGGAATTTCAATGGTCGCATGGGCAAGGGCGGCATGGTTCACCTGATGAGCCCGGCCTGTGCCGCAGCTGCCGCCGTCACCGGCACCATCACCGATCCTCGTCCTTTTCTGAACTGAGACTGACCTGAACCCGAAAAAGGAATCCTTATGAAACAGTTTGGTGGCCCTGCGGCCTTTATCGATAGAAACGACATCAACACCGACGAGATTATACCGGCCAAATATTTGACCGAAATCACCAAAACGGCCCTTGCCCCGCATCTGCTCGAGGACCTGCATCTGGAAGGCCAACAATTCGACCCGCACTCGCCGGTCATGCAAGAGGCTCGGGTACTGATCACCCGCTCCAACTTCGGCTGCGGCTCCTCCCGTGAGCATGCGGTCTGGGCGCTGGAAGTCAATGACATCAACGTGGTCATTGGTGAGAGCTTTGCCCGCATCTTCCGCCAAAACATGTTCAACTGCGGCATCCTGACCGTGGAACTGAGCAAGAAAGATCTCGACCGCCTCTTTTCCCTCAAGGGCAAAGTTATGGTGGAAGTTGATCTGGAGGGTGAAAAACTGACCGCCACCAGCAGCGAGGCCAAAGAGGAATGCTCCTTCAGCCTCAATCCCTTTGACAAGAAGCTGATTGGCGCCGGTGGCTGGCTCGCCTTTGCTGACGCGAACTATTAATACCCTGAATTTTGGTGGGCACAGGTATGTGCCCACCAGAGAAGAACCGTAAGGTTCCTTGTTCCTTTATGATCCAACCAGAAATCGAGAACCACATCCGCAAGGACGCCTTTGCAAAATGGCTGGGAGCCACGATTGAAACCATCGAACCCGGGTACAGTCGGGTATCGCTAACGGTGAGCGAATCCATGCTCAACTTTCATGGGATGGCCCACGGCGGTCTTGTCTTTGCCCTGGGTGACATAGCCTTTGCCGCGGCCAGCAATTCCCATGGCCAGACAGCCCTTGCCTTGAATGTGGCCATCAGCTTCCTCCGCCCCACAAACGTCGGTGATCTTCTGGTTGCCGAGGCCAAGGAAATCCATCCTGGTGGTGCTACCGCGCTGTATGACATTGTGATCACGGAACAAAATAGCGGCCAATGTATTGCAAAAAGCCAGGCAACGGTCTATCGTAAACGCGCAACTTTTATCTGAAAGACCCCGCCCTATCAAGGCGTTCGGCCTTTCTTTATAAGCGACCACATGTACCCCAATATTTTGACGATTGTAGTTTCCCGCATAGATGTTTTATAGCGGCAAACCACGCTTGCCCAAATCTGGGACGCATGTGTTCGCCCACAGGTTTTATGCAAAAAAGGATAATCGGTCACAGCTTCTGTGATTAGGTCACCTTTCTCTTTATCGTTTAATTCGTTTTGCCCGGCACAGCCGAGCTGGGAGACTTTTATGGAAAACGCATTTTCTGATCGTATCAACGATGTTCCCAAATCTTTCATCCGGGAAATCCTCAAAGTCACTGTAGACTCCTCGATCATTTCCTTTGCCGGTGGTCTGCCTAACCGCCAATTTTTTCCGGTCAAAGGCCTGCAAAAGGCCGCCAATGACGTTTTTGAAGAAGCGGGTGACCAGATCCTCCAGTATGCCAACTCCGAGGGCTATATCGGTCTGCGCCAATTTATCAGTGATCGCTACAAGAAGCGGGACGGACTCGATATTCCTGTGGAGGATATCCTCATCACTACCGGCTCACAGCAAGGGTTGGATTTACTCGGCAAAACCTTTCTCAATGAAGGCGATGACCTGATCATTGAGGAACCTGGGTACCTGGGCGCCATCCAGGCCTTTGCCATGTACCGCCCCCGATTCCATTCGGTTCCGGTAAGTGAGGGCGGCATGGATACCACCCGTTTGGCCCAGTTACTGGGTGAACGGCAACCAAAACTGCTGTACACCGTCACCAACTTTCAAAACCCCAGCGGTATCAGTTACAGTAACGACAACCGAAGCGCAGTGGCCGAACTGGTCTTCGGCACGTCCTGTCTCATTATCCAGGACGATCCCTACGGTGACCTTCGCTTTTCCGGCACCCCAAAAACTTCCTTTAAAAAAATTGCACCAGAAAACACTGTGTTGCTCGGTTCCTTTTCCAAAATAGTGGCCCCTGCCCTGCGGTTGGGTTGGCTGGTGGCCCCACCGCCGATCATGGACAAGTTGGTTATTGCCAAGCAGGCAGCGGATCTGCACTCCGACTACCTGGCTCAGCGCATTCTCCACCGTTATCTCTGCGACAACGATATCGATGCCCATATCGCCACCATCATTGCCCAATACGGGAAGCAGAAGGAAGCGATGATCGGCGCGATCAAGGATTTCTTTCCAGCCAGCGTCCAATTCACCAACCCCGAAGGCGGCATGTTCCTCTGGATTACCCTGCCCGAGGGGATGTCGTCCATGACCCTGTTCGAGGCCGCGATCAAAAAGAAGGTCGCCTTTGTACCGGGCACACCGTTTTATGTCGACCGCAAAGATACCAACACCCTACGGCTCAATTTCTCCTGCTCCGATGAACCGAGCATCGTCGAGGGCATCAAACGGCTGGGAGATTCAATTCGGGAACTCTTTTAAGAAGGAGAAGAACATGAAACAGGCGGGTCTGATCGTAACTCTTTTGACAACTACCGTCCTCTGCGCGCTCTTACTCTCGGGTTGCAGCGAAGACCAACAGGCAAAAGACAAAAAGAAGGCGACGGTGCAGGAACAAATAGGCCGCGATGCGGCCAAATCCATCCAAAAGCCAATGAACGAGGCCCGCGAAGCTGCTGAATTGCAATCTGCTGGCGACCAGAAGATTAAAGCTGCCGCGCAAAGCAATCATGAAAAGCTGGAAGGTTGCTGAGAGGTCCTTTCTGGAAAACAAAAAAGCCCAGCAGGAGGATTTCTCCTGCTGGGCTTTTTTGTTTGATACAGTTACCGTTACCCCGGATTTCTCATTAGTTGAAGCCGTTTCAGATTCATAGTTTCAAGCGCAATGTTCAGAGGAATAAGGGTTAGAGCCCCACCGCGGCAAGGGCCTTCACCGCCTCTTCCTGCTCGGGAGTCAGCTCTTTTGGAATTCGGACTGCAATCTTCACCAAAAGATCTCCTCGCTGGCCGATCGGCCCGGCAGGCAGACCGTGGCCTTTAATCCGCAATTTGGCTTCCTGCTGGACCCCGACCGGGACTTTGACATTAAATTTTTTGCCATCAAGCGTGGCCACCTCAATGGTTGCCCCCATACAGGCCTCGCTAAAGGGGATGCGATGTTCAACCACAAGATCGTCATCAACCCGCTGAAATACCGGATGGTTCGCCACATGCACCTTGAGATACAGATCACCGGCCGGACCGCCAGAGGATGAAGGCGCCCCTTTGCCGCTCAAGCGCAAACGCTTGCCGTCTTCAATCCCCTTGGGTACCTTGACCGAAACATTCTGTGTTTGCCCATTCTGACGGAGACTAATGGCCTTCTCCGCACCGTGGAGAACATCTTCCAGGCTGACCTGCAACTCATAGGTCAGATCACCACCCTTCACCGATTGCGGCCCGCAGCCTCCGCCACCGCAGCCGCCACGCATACCGGCTCCCCCAAAAATATTGTCAAAGGGTGAGCCGCCACCTGCGTTGCGGAATCCACTGGTATGATACGAGCCACCACCGCCCGGACGAAATCCGCCACCAAAGCCGAACTGCCGCAGAATATCGTTGAGATCGAAGTTGCGAAAAATATCTTCCTGTGAGTAGCGTTGCTTGAACCCGGTGGAGCCAAAGGTATCATATTGCTGCCGTTTTTCCTTATCAGAAAGAACGGCGTAGGCTTCACTGATCTCCTTAAATTTTTCCTCGGCTTGTTTATCGTCCGGATTTTTGTCCGGATGATATTTAATGGCTAATTTGCGATAAGCTTTTTTTATTTCATCGGCACTGGCTGTTTTGGCCACGCCAAGAATTTGGTAGTACTCCATAACGATCTAAACGGATAAGAAGTTATTGGTGAATGGGTGAGTATCGTAAAAATATATGCTGAAATGACTATAAGAACGATGTCGGTAAAGTCTATTGGTGGGATGCACACCCTGTCATTTTTCTGACTTTCCCTGATCCTCCCCCATGAATAAAGGGACAACGCTTGGCCCGGTTACTCTGCGGGAAACTGCTTTTTAAGCCGTGCCAGTACTGCCGCCCGTGTGTTGACCTGCTGATTGAGCAAGATCACAAATGCTTGGCCACCGGGGAGATAACCGGCAAGATTGTAGACCCCGGTAAGTGTCCCGCTCTTCACCGCTACCCCCTGCTCCTGTTTGAGCAACCCCATCTGCGGTTGAAAAACCTGCAACAGGTGCAGCATTGCCTTGGCTGTGATCCGATTGTCCCGCGCAAGCCCTGCCCCCTCCACCTGATGGATGAAGTCCGCGTCATTTCCCATCTGTAACCGCAACTGCTGGTGGACAGCCTCTCTTGCCTTGGACCAGGTTGCCGGGTAACCGTATTTCTCCGCACCACAGGAAAGGAAAATAAGGTTGGCCATGAAGTTGGAGGAATACAGCAGGGTCGACCGGCTGAGCTCGCTTAAACTCCGGCGACTGAGTTGGCGGTATAGAAGTTGGTCCACGGGAGCAACCGGACGTCGACCGCCGTACCCTTTCACCGCTATCCCCTGTCGCTGCAGCAGAGCTGCAAACAACTCTCCACCGTAACGGGCCATTCGCTCGCCGGCATCGCAGCCGCCGACACAGATATTGACCCGGTAACGACCGGACGAAAAGGAGCGCCCCAATTGTTCCATTAACGGCAAGGTCGGTGTCTGGGGTTCACCGGTACTGATTTTTCGGCCTTCCTTGACAAAAGGCAGGGCATTGAAGTTGACCGAAACCGGACCGACCGGCGCATCGTAGGGATTGTCGCTCTCCGCCTGCCCAGGCACCTGATGTTCAAGGGCAAAGGTCGAATCATCGATAAAAACTTTCCTGACTTGGCGCAATCCCAGGCGGTGGAGTTCGGTCGCAATGCTAGAGATGTCCTCGGAGACCAGGCTGGGATCGCCATAGCCCTTGATCAACAGGTTCTGCTGAGAGTCGAGAAAAAATTCAGTACGGAAACGATATTCCGGCCCAAGGATCTGCAGTGCCGAGGAGATGGTGGCAATTTTGAGAATACTGGCTGGGACCAACGCTCGATCCAGATTACAGCCATCGATAATCCGCCCCTGGATATCGGCAACACCGTAGGCTGATTGGGGACCAAGACCGACCATGGACCGGCAGGTCGCGCGGGCAACCTGCCGGTCCATGGGAAACAAGGTCAACAAAAGCAGGACAGTCCAAGGAAGAATGTAGCGGGCCTTAGGCATCTGTCCTGCTCGGTGGGTGGGAAAAACGATCAACCGACCTTGGGCAGGCGAGCCAGGGAGGCCTCGATCTGCTCCTTGGGATAGGCGTAATCGCTCAGCTTGCCGTTGAAGTAGTTGTCATAGGAGGCCATGTCGATCAGCCCGTGACCGGAAAAATTGAACAGGATGGTCTTGGGTTCTTTGGGGTCCTTCATCGCCTCGATGATGGCGCCGCGAATAGCGTGGGTGGTCTCCGGAGCCGGGATGATGCCCTCGGTCTTGGCAAAAAGGACACCGGCCTCGAAACACTCCATCTGATGCACGGCCCTGGGTGTGACAATACCGTCACGAATCAGGGCGGAGACGATCGGAGCCATGCCGTGGTAGCGCAGACCGCCAGCGTGGATGCCCGGAGGAACAAAGTCATGTCCCAGGGTATACATGTACAGCAGCGGGGTCATCATGGCGACGTCACCCGAATCATAGGCCAGCTTGCCACCGGTCATGGTCGGGCAGGAGGCAGGCTCGTAGCCGACGAACTCAATCTTCTTTCCGTTGCGATAATCGGCGACAAAGGGGGCCAAAAGACCGGCAAAGTTGGAACCACCGCCGCAGCAACCGACGATGACATCCGGATAATCGCCAGCAATCTCCATCTGCTTTTTGGCTTCAAGGCCGATGATCGACTGATGGAGGACAACGTGGTTGAGGACCGAACCAAGAGCGTAGTTCGTATCGGAGCGGCTGTTGGCATCTTCCAGGGCCTCGGAGATGGCAATACCGAGTGCCCCCGGGGTATCCGGAAATTCGGCCCGGATAGCCCGACCGGTCTTGGTATCCTCACTGGGACTGGACACAACCTGACCACCGTAGGTTTGCATGATCGACTTACGGTAGGGTTTCTGATCATAAGAGACCCGCACCATGTACACCTTACACTCAAGACCGAATTTTGAGGTCGCCAGGGACAAGGCCGAACCCCACTGACCTGCACCGGTCTCGGTGGTCAGACGCTTAATACCAGCCTGCTTGTTGTAGTAGGCCTGGGGTACGGCGGAGTTGGGTTTGTGGCTCCCTACCGGGCTACACCCCTCGTATTTGAAATATATTTTTGCCTTGGTTCCCAAAGCCTCTTCGAGTTTGTTGGCCCGGACCAGAGGCGCTGGCCGCCAAATGTTATAAATCTCCATGACTTCCTGCGGAATATCCACCCACCGTTCCTGGGTCATCTCCTGCTCGAGCAAGGACATGGGAAAGACGGCCGATAATTTTTCCGGACTAATGGGCTTCAGGGTTTCCGGATCAAGCGGCGGCTCCAGGCCACCTGGGATGTCGGGCGCGACATTATACCAACGAGTCGGCATCTCATCTTCACGCAGAACGATCTTCTTCATGATTTCTCCTTTATTATCGATTAGTTCAAAGAACGGCCGCAGTCACGATCGCGACCCGGCATCGCTCTTCATTGCATCAACTATGGGCCTGCCGGTGTTGTGCCCCAAGGCAAACAGGCTAATTGCCAGTATCTACAGCAATCCTGCGAAATTCTCAAGCCGGCGATGCCATTTCCCGCACCTCGGTTTTGACTACCCGGGCCTGGAGCGCTTCGCGAGTGTCTAACCCCAGGACTTTCTCCATGATCTCCCGGGGATTGGTTCCCGGCTTCCCCTGATGGCCCAGCAATTCCAGCTCTATTCCTTCCACGCCGCTGTCCAGGGTCATAACAAGCGTTCGGAGGTCAAGCTCCTGACGTCGATTCTTGCGAAAACGTTCGATCACAAAGCTTTCCTGCTGCCAGAAGGTGGAAATACGCTCAGCCAGATCCGGTGGTTCCTGATTGAGATTGATCACGTAACGGGTCAGCCCACTCATCATCACCTTGCCCGGGGCCAGGGTGATATGACGTACGCGAATGGTCTCCGGGAGTTGTTGGTTGAGCAAATGGACGGTCTCCTCCATGGAGGAAAGCGGTCGGGCCAACTCCATATCAAAGGTTTCCGCCAGACTCTCCACGCCTACGGGCAGGGCCTGACTGAAAGAGACCTTGGGTGAGGGATTAAAACCGTTGGAAAAGAGCACCGGCAGTGCGGCCCGCTGGAGTACACGGAAAATCAGCTGCAACATCTCCAAATGTCCATAGAAACGGCTGTCCCCCAGGCGCGAATAATGAACCTGATAATTATAGCCCTGTTGTGGCGGCTGTTCCCGGCTCCAGGATCCGGTTTTTTTCGAGGTGACCGGAGATTGCGGCCGCTGGTGTATCACCGGACGCACGGTTTTAAAATCACAAAGGCCGCAGCCCTGGCAGCCATGATTACGGCAATCCGGTGTGTACGTGCGCGCCAGGGCCTTGACCTGCTCGGCTTCAAGGAAGGGACGATCCACGCCGCTGTGGAGATGATCCCAGGGCAGGATTTCACCTATTTCACGCCTGCGCAGATAAGATTCAAGCTCGATACCACAGGTATCGGCAGCCTTGCGCCACCGGTCGAGATTGAACTGCTCCGACCAACTATCCAGACGGGCGCCGTCCTCCCAGGCTTGTTCCAGCAGACGGGAAAGCCGTCTGTCTCCACGGGAGAAGACCCCCTCAAGAAAGGACTGTTCCGGATCATGCCATTTAATTTTGAATCCCTGTCGGGGCAGCAACTGTTTGAGGCGGTTGATCCGTTCCCGCGAATCTTCCATGCTGATCTGCGGCTCCCACTGAAACGGTGTATGCGGTTTGGGAATAAAGGTGGAGACGCCAAGATTGATCTGCACCGGCCGTCCCTTGCCCTGTCGAATCTGGGCGCGCGCATTTTTCGCCAGAGCAATGATCCCCTCAATATCCTCCTCTGTTTCGGTGGGCAGACCAATCATGAAGTAAAGCTTGATCAGCTTCCAGCCCAGAGAAAAAGCATCGTGACAGGTGGCGAGCAGATCCTCTTCCGTTATCCCCTTATTGATTACCTCGCGCAGCCGGTCGGTCCCGGCTTCGGGAGCGATGGTGAACCCGGTTTTTCTGACACGCTTGATCTGTTCCATGATCTCAGGCGTCAAAGTTCCGACACGCATTGAAGGCATGGACACCGATACAAAATCATCGGCAAACCGGTCCATCAACTGGCCCATCAGTTCACCCAAACAGGAAAAATCGCCGGTCGATAGGCTCAGCAAAGCCAATTCCTCGAACCCGGAACTGCCGATCCCCTGGTTGGCGAGTTCCATGATCTCCTCAAGCGTCCGCTCACGCACCGGTCGATAGGTGATACCCGCCTGGCAGAAACGGCAGCCGCGGGTACAGCCGCGGGCAATCTCCACCCCTAGCCGGTCATGGACCGGACTAACCACCGGCACCAGAGGATGATGCAGGTAGGGGGCTTCACTCAACTGCGCTAAGACTCGCTTTTTGACCATCGAGTATTCAGAGATCAACGCATCAACGGCCTGCAGGCGATCGCCTTCATAACGGGGGGCAAAAAAGGCAGGCACATAGACGCCTGGAATTTCAGCCAACTGTCGCAATACGATCTCCCGGGGGCTGGCCTGTTTTTTTGCCTCCAAAAGCAGCGCTGCTAATTCGAGGATGATCTCTTCGCCGTCACCGAGAACAATGGCATCGAAAAAGTCGGCCACCGGCTCGGGGTTGAGCGCGCAAGCGCCACCGCCGAGTACCAGAGGATGCGATTGGTCACGGTTTGCTGCCCGAACGGGCATGCCCGCAAGATGAAGCGCGGTGAGGATGTTGGTGTAGCACAGCTCGTACGGTAAGGTGATGCCAAGCACATCGTAGGCGGCAACCGCAATTTTGGCCTCAAGGGAAAAAAGGGGCAGACCAGCGGCAACCATCTCCTGTTCCATATCCACGTCAGGAACATAAGCACGATGGGCAAGAAACCGGGAATCGGCGTTGAGGATATGGTAGAGGATCTGCAATCCCTGGTGGGACATACCGATCTCATACAAATCCGGAAACAAAAGGCAGACATTGAGGTGCGCATCATCGGGCACGGAGTTGACGGCGTGCAACTCACCGCCAACATACTGACCCGGCTTGCGGACCAAAGGCAAAATTTTCCCTACATCAAGGGGAGGGGCATCAATCATCGGTATGTATTAAAAAATCGAAAAAGAGAAGAAAAAGATAGCGTAATCCGGTAAAACATCGTGAAATTGAACGACAAACAGCCAGAGGCCGAATACGGCCGTCAATGGAACATTGCCGACCGGAATCCACCCACAGGAATACACCCCATAAATCGGCGCAACTTTTGCAAAGATGCCATCAAGCCAAGGGGTGCTTTACCCCTTTGTTCTGACAACGAAACAATGGAAAGACTCATGAACAAGCACATTCTGTCTCATCTTTCACGGTCTTTAATGGTCCTGCTGCTCATGCTCGGCTTAGCCTTTGCCGATAATTCACCGCGTTTGCAGCAAATCAAACACACAATCCTCTCACCAGCCAGCGAACAAATCACCTTGCAGCTCAACGGCTCCTATAGTCCAAAAGTATTCACATTGAAAGGTCAATCGCCCCGGGTGGTGTTTGATTTTGTCGATATGACCCAGGCCCGTGATGTGCGCAACGTACTCGAGATGAACGGCCCTCTGCTCAAAGCCGTGCGTGTGGGGAGACACAGTGATCCCTCCCCTAAAACACGGGTGGTGTTTGATCTAAAAACCCTTAAAGGCGTCAAGTATACCCAGCAGTTCGATGCAACGACGTCAACCCTGACCATCCGCTTTACCGGTCCACAAAAAGCCGTCGCCAAAACCAAACCTACCGGGGAACAGCCCCCTGCTCAAACTCAGGTGCGCGGTAAAGAACAACCCACCCCAAAGACAACACCTGGCCAGGCCAATCTACCAGCCCCGTCTCAGGTAATGGATAAGACAATCGTCTCCAAAACCAGCGAACTTCCACCAATCAAGGCAAAGCTAGATACAGCTCAGGGTGTAGTCACAACACCGGCTGTTGCCCAATCTTCCGAGCCACCGGCAGCGGCAAAGCCGGACCCTCAGCCTGTCCAGCCTCCCCAAAAGGCGGCAAGCACGGAAACGGTGAAAGCGGCAGCAATCGATCAGAGCCCGGAGAAAAAGGAAGAAGCGAAAAATAACACGGCCAAAGCGCAAGCAGCTGCGGTCAAGGAAGAAAAAACAAAACCTGTCGAACCCGCAGCAAAAGGAGCAGAAAGCAAGGAGCCTCCTCCCGTGGTGGCAACCGAGCCCTCTCCGGAACCGGAAATCGTGGCAGCTCCGGTGAGTCGCGATCCGGTACTTGAATCAGTCAAGTTTGATCCCTCTTCGCCCAAGGGAGAAATGGTCATGTTTAAGCTAAACGGCTTTTTCCCGCCCTCAGTTCATGGGGTCGAGGAAGGCATCCCCCGGGTGATCTGCGATTTCAATAACACCAAGTTGGCCGGAAACAACAAAAAACGAATCAAAACCGAGGGCAAATTTGTTAAGGCGATCCGTATCAGTAAAACCAAAAAACCGGAAAAGGTGCGGGTAGTGATCGATCTCGAGCCAAATCGCAGCTACGACCTGCAGCAGGTCTTTTTCAAAGACGACAACCTCTTTGTCATCATCGTCAATACGATTAAGAAGTAGCCCTATTCCACTCGTTCAATAGAAAAATGCGGGGGCGGCGCCAGGCGGAAGGCGTTTGTCCCCCGCACTGAAAAAGCATAGATTTTCTCCACCTGCAATTGCACATCTCCGGTGACCGCCTCACCGCTTACCTCGACCTTCTTCGGCCAATTCAAATCTTTTTCAGCACCTTTTGCTGATCCGACCATCCCACTATAGCGCAGATCGAGAACCTGATCCCCTTTATGGTCCACCAAAAGATGACGCTGAATTAGTCCCTGCTTGCCTTCGAGGAGCACATAATGGGTCAGCGCCCACCTATCCTGCCAGACATACCAGTACCTCTGCCCTGTCTCATCCAGGGAAGGCACAACTCTGGTAACCTGTTCCGGGTCGACAAAGCCTCCGAGGTAGGCAAAAAGATCGGTGGCTTGAATTGAGTCCGGCACATAACTGTGCCAGAATTTGGAATTGGTTTTCCCCTGGTACACCTCAGCGGAGCGATTATCGACAAAGGTAAATCGATCGCCGTCGGAGACAACTAAAATCAGGGCCCGCCCCAAGGGGTCATTGGCGGCGAATCGAAGCATCGCCGGTTTCTTCATCTGGACAACAGCATCGATGCCCCCCTTACTGCCGAGCACATCCCAGCGCAGGCGATAGTCGGCATCCACCGCTTGCGGGTGGGCTGCATGGAGAAAACGGGACCAGACATGAAGCGCCTGCTCGGCCTCTCCGCCGACAAGAGGAGTGGTCTTGGGGAGTTTGCCGACACAGCCGGCCAGCAGTAGACAGCAAACAGCAGCGGCCCATCGGCAAATATTTGCCCCCATTACCGCCCTCCCTGTTTCTGCAGAATCCGGATTTTTTCCCCGATCCGTTTTTTCTCCTGCTCGTCATCTTTGGAAAGTTTAAGCGCCTTTTTAAAGGTGTGCAGAGCATCGCGCACCCTGCCGCTCTCCAGATAAACATCCCCCAAATGATCACGGATAGCGGCATCTTCGGGCGAGAGTTGAACAGCGATCTCCAATTCTTTGATTGCCTGCTCCAGTTTACCAAGACGATAATAGACCCAGCCAAGAGAGTCGTGAATATAGCCGTTTTCCGGTTTGAGTTCAATCGCACGCCGAATATACTCCAGGGCCTGATCCAGGTTGACCTCGGTGTCGGCCCAACTGTAGCCGACAAAATTCAGGGCCGCAGCATGATCGGGCTTGAGTTGGATGATCTTCTCCATGATCGCCAGGGCGGCCTCATGATCACCGTCGCTCTCAAGCATCAGGCCATACTCATAAAGCAGGCTCTCATCATTGGGAAAGGCTTCGATTCCCTGCAGCAGGACTTGTTTGCTCAAATCATCGCGACCCTTCAACTGATGCAGCGCGGCAAGCATGATATACAGTTCACTGTTGCGCAGGGTTCCGGTACTGATTTGCCGTTCGAGTAGCTCCTGGGCCTCATCGAGCCTGTCTTGCTCACGAAGGATGCGTATCTGAAGAAAGAAGGCGTCCGCATATTCGGGTGCGGAGGGACTCACCAAGCGAACCTGTTTCAATGCCTTGTTGAGCCTTCCCTGCTGCACCTGCAACACAGCCAAGAGGTAGTGCGCCTCAGACAAATTCTCGCGGGCCAAAAGCTTTTCGACAATGGCAGTGGCCTTGTCATAATGCTTTTGTTTGGCATAGAGTCGGGCAATGGTCAGTTCTACCCGCTGCGGCTGCTCGGCAATGGTTTTGAGGCGATTGAGCTCTGCCAAGGCCAGGGATTCTTTCTTCTGCAGCAGATACACATGGACCAGGGCCACGCGGGCGGACTCATTTTGTCCATCCCGTTCGATGAGGTCGCGGTAAAGCTGGACCGCTTCATCATAGCGCTTCACTTTGACCAATACCTCGCCCAGTTCCATATCCAGATCCGTCGACCAGTTGCGTTTCAGGGCCTGCTGGTAATGTCCGACTGCATCGTCGGTTTTCCCCTCGGCCTGCCGCATTCGCGCCATGAGAATATGGCCAAGATAGGAATTGGGTTCCCGATTAAGAATGCGGGTCAAAAGCGGCTCAGCCCGTTCCGGCTGAGCCGCGTTGATGTACATCTCCGAGAGCAAAAGCAGGATAGCCGCGTCATCGGGATTCCGCTCGCTGATCAGCTGATACTGATGCATGGCCTCGGTGGTCTTCTTCTGCCGCAGCAACACCTTCGCATAGAGCATGCGTATCCCGGTTTTATCCGGATGGCCTTCAAGATAGGCGGCCAACCATGAGGCGGCCTCACTGGTTCGTTCCAGCCTGAGTAAAAGAATCGGTATCTTTTCGCTGATAAAGTCGGCCTGCTCATCACAGATCAGGGCCTTCTGATAGAACTCCAACGCCTCTTCAAAGCGCAGCAGCAGTTCCGAATGACGCCCCCAAAGGAAGTAAAAACTGGAGCAGCTACGATCAACATCGTCGCCGACTGTTGGCGGTGGCCGATTGGAGCTTACATCAATAACTGGCGCCTCGGGTGTATCCGCACAGCCAGTGATCAATACGGCCAGGCAACTCAGAGCAATAAAATTTCGGCAACAGGAACGAAAGGTCAAGCCGGACATTACACACCTTTATGGGCAAGCAGTGGCAAAACCGCCTCACGGATTGAGGCCTGCACCTCCGATATCGGTCGGGCAGCATGAATGCGAACTATACAGCGATGGTCGAAGTCTGCAAAGAGCGCAGCCACTTTTTCCAACTGGTCCTGCTGTTCAAAATCATTGAGAGCCTCGCCCCGAAGATTGCAGATGCGGGCAACACTGTCTGCCGGTGTCTGGGTCAGAAGGATCACCAAATCCGGCTCCGGGGCAAAGTCATGGCGGGCAAAAATTTCCACCGGGTCAAAACCGGCCGCGCCTTGATAAGCGGCGGTGGAAAAATAATAGCGATCCGTAAGAACGATCTTCCCCTCGTTTATCGCCGGCTGGATACACTCATTCACATGCTGACGGCGATCCTGAAGAAAGAGCTCCAGTTCCTGTTCAAGGGTGACTTGGCCTCTGTTGCTGTACAGGGCTCGGATCTGTTTCCCATAAGGGCCATCGGTGGGTTCTCGAGTCTCGATCACGTCAAAACCTTGCAGACGGAGATACTTTGCCAACAACGGCAGTTGGGTTGATTTGCCGGTACCATCAATACCTTCAAAGGCGACGAGCAGGCCCCGCTTCATGCCTGCCTCCACTGACGCCGATAAGCAACAATTGACTGGGCCAGGAACAGGGCTGCCTGCAGGCTGCGGGGGTCGGCCTGATTAGTGCCGGCAATGTCATAGGCGGTGCCGTGATCCACCGAGGTGCGGACTATGGGCAACCCGAGCGTAACATTGACACCGTCGGCAAAGTGGAGCAACTTAAAAGGAATCAATCCCTGATCATGATACATACAGATGACCGCATCAAATTGACCGCTCGCCGCTTTATGAAAGATGGTATCGGGTGGCCAAGGGCCACTGAGCTCTGCCTCAACGGCCGCCCCCTCTATGGCTGGGCGGATAATCCGCTCTTCCTCATCGCCGAAAAGCCCACTCTCGCCCGCATGGGGATTGAGGGCGGCCACGGCGATCCGGGGCCTGGCAATTCCGTAGTCTCTTTGCAAGGACAGGTTGGTCGTTCGGATACAGTCGATAATTTCCTGGCTGGTCAAGAGCTCGCTCACCCGGTTGAGAGCTACATGGATGGTCACTAGCACCACCCGCAGCGTTGGCCCAGCCATCATCATCCGTACCTTCCGGCTCCCTGTGAGGGCCGCCAACATCTCGGTGTGCCCGGGATAGTTGTATCCGGCATCCTGCAAACTCTTTTTGCTGATAGGACAGGTCACTAAGGCACTGCAGTTCCCTTGCCCAATCAATGCCACCGCTTTCTCGATATACCCACCCATGGCCTTGCCGGTTGCGGTGTCGGGTTTGCCCCAGCTAATTGGGAGAGGCAGCGCCTCTCCAACCTGGGAAATCGGTACGGTCCCTTTGTTGATCTTTTCCCCAGGGCTCCATGAAACGATTTCAAGCGACAATCCCAGCCGTAAGGCAGCCTGCTTGAGCACACCGATATCACCAAAAACAACGCTGTTGGCAACAGCGTCCGCTTGTTTTGCAAAAAGCCTGCAAATAATTTCAGGACCGATGCCCACGGGACACCCCATGGTAATGGCCACCGGTGGTAGAAGTGATTGATTTAACGTTTCCATACAACTGCTCCTCAAAGGGAAAAATCAAAGGCATTTTCAATATGCTCGATCAGTTCGCTCCCTTTTCCTAGTGCCTCTCCCGGAGCAGGTTGCACCGCGATTACATCGAAGCGGGCATTGCACTCTCCACACTGATGTGACTGGAGATATTCCATGGCCACCCGACAGATCCGCTGCTGTTTCCGTAAATCGACCGCCTCAAAGGGGGAGCCGAAGGTTTGCCGATTGCGGCATTTGACTTCGACAAAAACGAGAACATCACCCTCCAGGGCAATAATGTCAATCTCGCCATAGCGTTTTCGATAGTTGGTGGCAACAATGGTGTAACCTCGTTGGACAAGGTGATTTAAGGCCTGGGTTTCTCCCCACTGACCGGTATGTTGTGGGGAAGACTTCGTTTTTTTCTTCCAGAACATAAATATCTCAGCCCAAATCCAGAATTACCATAAACCACCTTGGCTTGGAGAGGTTGAGGATTCCGGGTGCAATAACTCCGTCACACCGCGAAAGGTCCGGCGGTGGAGTTCACAGGGCCCATAGCGGCGCAAGGCCTCACGATGGGCTTTGGTCGGATACCCCTGGTGTCGGTCAAAGCCGTACACAGGAAATCGTTCGTGAGCCTGGGCCATGAGGCGATCTCTGGTTACCTTGGCCACGATTGAGGCAGCGGCAATGGAGGCACTTTTAGATTCGCCTTTAATAAGGGCCAGCTGAGAGGTTGCCAACGAAATCTTGAATTTACCATCCACCAAAAGAAAATCAGGAGCAGCACCGCCGAAATTATTTTGACAGTCTGCAACCGCCCGTCGCATGGCAAGGAGCGAGGCCTGGAGAATATTGAGGGTTTCAATTTCCCGCGCATCGGCCATACCGACGCCGATAGCTGCGGGACTCTCGTGAAGGACGGCAAAAAGTTGATCTCGTTTGCGCGCGGTCAGAATTTTGGAATCAAAAAACAGCTCTGTCTGTTGCTCGGGCTGCAGAATAACGCAGGAGGCTACCACTGGCCCTGCCAATGGTCCACGCCCAGCTTCATCCACGCCAGCAACACGGGAAAAACCCTGGGCAGAGAGTGCCCGTTCAAGGGCAAAGGTATCCGGCAAAGCCTGGGGATCGGGGAGCGAAGACAAGAGGTGTGCGTTCATCGGGAGGAGGTATACCAGTTAATCACTGGTCGTTTCAGGTCTGGTGCCTAAAAAGAAACAGGCATCCAACCATCGTTGCGATGCTTGAATGCCTGTCCATGGGAAAGAGATGGTTACCGAAAGAATGAACCTATCCGGCCACCGGACTCTGCATTAGTTAATGCCCCGCTCACGAATACGTGCAGCTTTACCACGACGCTCGCGCAGGTAATAGAGACGTGAACGACGAACACGACCCTGGGTGACCAACTCTACTTTTTCGATTCGCGGGGAATGGAGGGCGAAGGTTTTCTCAACGCCAACACCGTGGGAAATTTTACGAACGGTAAAGGTGGCATTCATGGTGCCCCGTTTGCGTTTGAGGACCACGCCCTGAAAAATCTGGACACGCTCTTTATTCCCTTCAATGATACGAATGTGTACCTTGACGGTATCACCGGGACGAAAGTCCGGCATGTCAAAGCGCATCTGCTCCAAATCGATCTTATCTAAAATATTCATCGCCATCTCCATTGATTTACGACCGGGGTCATCCGACAGCCCTGTCGATGGATGCCTCCAAATCATCCCAAAATATATCCGATTCAACTCGACTCGTATATAGAATAGCTCTCGCCATTGACTCAAGCTGTTGTTTATTGCTCATCTTCCAACTGATCCGGTTGTCCGAGCAGGCGATCAAGGATAATCGACACTGCCGAGCGAACCGAGAGATGGTTGAATTCGGTGGGTCCGCTCAAAGGCGGCAACACACCATCCACCATCTCCATAACTTCGGGGCTGAGTCCCCATGCGGTGCCAAACAACAACAACACCGGCATTTCCTGGCGAATCATCTCCCGAATTGCAGCGTACGACCGGGTATTCGCTTGTTTTTTGGCGCAGGTTGCTAGAACAGTCGGTCTAACGCCATATTTTGCAGTCGCCTTTTCCAGGGCTTCTTCAATATCCGCACAGAGCCGGATGATGGACAATGCACTCTGGCGATCAGGGTTGACTGAAGCCCCGTGTCCATCGGTCCAATGCCCGACGATCTGAGCCGCCAATTCCTGTTGTTCTTTAAAGGGGGTAATCACCCAGTAGGCACTAACCCCATAGGTTCTCCCCGCCCTGGCAATATCATGCAGATCCAGGTTGGTCACTGCCGAGCCGATGGTTTCGCCAATCCGGTTCACCACCGGGTAGTGAACCAGTGCCACATCAACTTTCACGTCCGACCTCACTCGCCAGCGTCCTGGCTGCTGCTTCCACCTGAGCAAGCAATCCTGCTTGCCGGAGTGTCTTGCGCTCAGCGGGTGTAAAGGTAATCTCGGCAAGAAGATCAGGTCGGCGTTCAAGCGTCAGCGTCACTGACTCGACCAGCCGATACCGGGCGATTGCTGCATGATCACCGGAAAGGAGCACCTCAGGGACCGCAATATCTTCAAATACCCGTGGCCTGGTGTACTGCCGATGCTTGAGCAGGCCACAGCTAAAGCTGTCGTTGGTTGCGGATTCGCCACAACCAAGTACTCCCGGAATCAGGCGAATGACGGCATCCAAAACGACGAGTGCCGCAAGCTCTCCACCAGTAAGCACATAATCGCCGATGGAAAGTTCTTCATCGACATACCGCTGGCGAAATCGTTCATCCACCCCTTCATACCGACCACAGACGAGAATCACCTGATCATAGCCGGCAAGATGTTCAGCCATCCCTTGGTCAAATCGTTTGCCAACGGGGCTGAGAAGAACAGTCCGTGAATGCATCCCCGTTTTACGCGCTGCCTGGAGGCAGGCGGTCAAGGGTTCGGGCTTCATCACCATGCCTTCACCGCCGCCAAAGGGTCGGTCATCGGTCATCTGATGACGATCCGTTGCAAAATCCCGGATATTGTGCACCCCTACATCAATTTTCCCGTCCACCAAAGCTCGGCGGACAATCCCTTCTTGCAGGGGAGAGGCAAAAAAATCGGGAAAGATGGTCAAAAAATCAATGAACATCAGGGTATGTATCCCTACCCGTTGATATCGAGTAGCCCCTCCGGCAGGTCGAGGACAACGATGTTTGCCTCGATTGAGCGTATAAACGCCTCCACGATCGGGATAAGGTACTCCTGTTTGCCCTGCCTGACCACGAGAACATCCTGTTCACTCCCACTGAGGAGGTTCTCGGCACGACCAAGCCTCTGCCCATCCACTGTCTGAATTTCTTTACCGATCAGGGTGTGCAGATAAAATTCATCTGCGTTCAAGGAGGGCAAATCTTGCGTTGCCAGCCAAATAAATCGTCCAACCAGCGCCTCTGCCTTGTCGCGAGTACTGCATTCCCGCAGACGAAGAATCACCTGATTGCCGCTGACTCTTGCCTGCATGGTTGTACATTCGTTTTTTGCCCCACACTCAGACTCGGAAAGGTAGAGCCTGGTATAGCGACCAAAATTTTCAGGCTGTGCGGTAAGTGGCCGAACCTTGAGTTCTCCCTTGAGGCCATGGGGGCGGGTAACCTTCCCCAGAAGCACATACGAGTGTTCGGCAAATCCTATTTCTTCGGCCACTATTCAACGATTTCAAGCCTAGTGCGTTTACCTTCGCCGGAAACAGCAGCGGCGAGAACAGCACGCATTGCCCGGGCAGTCCGTCCCTGCTTGCCGATCACCTTCCCCAGATCTTCCTGGGCAACCCGCAATTCAAGAATGAGGTTTTCCTCGTCTTCCTGCTGGGTCACCTCGATTTTCTCGGGCTGGTCAACCAACTTTCCGGCGATGAACTCGATCAACTCTCTCATTTACGCTGCTGGGTCCGCTCCGGCACATTGTTTTTTGACCAGGCTGGTAACGGTATCAGAGGGGATGGCGCCCTTGGCAATCCAACCCTGCAGTTTCTCGTTATCGATACTGATTACGGCCGGATTTTCCATCGGATTGTAGGTACCGATGATATCGAGAAATTTACCATCACGCGGGGCCTCACTATCAGCTACGATGACACGGTAAAACGGTTGTTTTTTCCGACCCTTTCTTGTCAAACGAATACGAACTGCCATTTTCCTTTATCCTCCGGTAAATATTGCTCCCGCAGTGATGACTGCCGAGCCTCATTGAGTTTATGCACTAACTATTATCGAACGAGCCCCTTGGGGAGCTTGCGACGCTTACCGCCGTTCATGACGCCTTTACCTTTCAAGTTTTTCATCATTTTCAGCATCATGGTGTAACTTTTCAATACCCGGTTGACATCGGCAACCGATGTTCCGGAACCATTGGCAATGCGCACCCTCCGACTAGCGTCGATCATACGATGATTGCGCCTTTCTTTCAGGGTCATGGAGCGGATAATTGCCTCGGTTTTTACCAGCTCTTTCTGGTCTGGCTTAGGCGCATCTTTGAGCTGTTTGAGCTTGTTGATCCCTGGGATCATGCCCATTATTTGCTCCAGACTGCCCATCTTTTTGATCTGCTGGATTTGGTCGAGAAAATCCTCCAGGGTGAAGGTATTTTTCTGGATTTTCTTTGCCAGCTTCTCGGCGTTCTTCTGATCAACAACGGACTCTGCCTTTTCGATCAGCGACAGCACATCGCCCATGCCGAGAATTCGAGAGGCAGTACGATCGGGGTGAAAAACCTCAAGTGCATCAACCGCCTCACCGACACCGACAAACTTGATTGGCTTACCGGTGACTTTTTTTACCGATAAGGCCGCACCACCGCGAGCATCGCCCTCCATCTTGGTGAGGACAACACCGGTGATTTCAAGATCGGTATTAAACCGATGTGCCACGGTGACCGCATCCTGTCCAGTCATGGCATCGGCAACAAACAGCACCTCGCTCAAAGGCACGGTTTGGCTGATCTCCTGCAATTCGGCCATCAGCGCTTCATCGACATGAAGCCGACCGGCGGTATCGATAATGACCGTATCGTACTGATTGGCGTTTGCCTCAGCCAAGGCCAGACGGGCAATATCCACCGGCTTTTGCTCGGTAGTCGAATCAAACACCGGCACGCCGACCTGCTCACCGAGCACATGCAACTGCTCAATCGCTGCCGGACGATAAACGTCCGCGGGAACCAGAAAGGGTTTACGACCCTTTTCCTTGAACTGGCGCGCCAGTTTGGCAGCTGTGGTCGTTTTACCTGACCCCTGTAGACCGGCGAGCATAATAATGACCGGCTGACGACCGTCGAGTTTAATCGGTTCTGCCTGAGTTCCAAGCAGCTCGACCAACTCGTCGTGGACGATCTTGACCACCTGTTGCCCGGGGGAGAGGCTGGTCAGCACCTCCCGGCCAATGGCTTTTTCGGTAACAGCGGCGATAAATTCTTTGACGACGCCAAAGTTTACATCCGCCTCGAGCAACGCTCTGCGAACCTCACCCATGGCTTCCTGAATATTTTCTTCAGTTAGCCTGCCGTGGCCACGTAATTTTTTAAACGCGCTTTCTAGGCGATCGGTTAAATTCTCAAACATGATACCTACGGTGCAGAATGGACAGTAACCCCAGGCGAACGCAAAAAAGCGCCACCGGTTTTGCATGCGGAAAATTGCGATTAATACCCGACATGCCCTGTCTTGTCAAGCGAGAACAAAAACATGCTGGTGCAGGCGGTTATTCATTGCCAAGCACCTCGGCCACCTTGACCAAACCTTCCGGGCTGTCTGCCTGAAGACAGGTAATACCCGCGCCTTTGGGCAAAATTTTCTTCATCATGCCGGTGAGGACGTTTTTGGGACCGAGTTCAACAAAGACCTCCACACCTTCAGCCACCATCCGCTCGATGATCGGCAGCCAGCAAACCGTTGACGCGATCTGCCTGGCCATGATGCCCTTAATGGCTGCCGGATCTTTTTCCCGAGAACCGGTAACATTGAACAATACCGGAACGTTGGGGATATTAAAAGTGATACCGTCCATGAAGGCGGCAAAATCATCGACCGCACCGGCAACCAACGGGCTGTGATTGGCCACGCTCACCTTAAGCGGGATCACCTTGGCACCCTTGGCACCACAGAGCTCCCCCACTCCCTTTAATCCGGTCTCATCTCCGGAAAGTACGATCTGGGCGGCGGTGTTGTGATTGGCGACCACGGCAACACCGGCCCCGGTATAGTCGGAGAGAATCTGTTCTACCTCAGTAATATTAAGGCCGAGGATGGCCCGCATGCCACCAGGGTTTGCAGCGCCCTCACGCTCCATCAATTCACCGCGTTTGGTAACCAGGGCCAGGGTATCTTCCTGACTCAATACTCCGGCAGCGTGCAGGGCTGAATATTCACCTAGGGAGTGGCCTGCAAAAAAAGCAGGGTTCAGTCCCGGCACAAGTTTCAGCAGTTGCTGGAAGCAGATCAGGTTGATGGCGGTTAGGGCCGGCTGCAGGTACAGAACACGGGTCAGGTCCTCAAGAGGCCCCTCGAAACAAAGTTTGCGCAAGGGAAAACCGGAAATTTTCTCGGCACGATCCATGATGGCCGCGGCCTCCTGATCCTGCTCGATAAACTGCTGCCCCATACCAATAAACTGGGACCCCTGTCCCGGAAAAAGAATCGCTGTTTTTTTCATGATAAACTACTGGAAAAAATTTAGAGCTGTTCAGACGCTTCGCGATCGAACAGAAGGTTGTTGACAATAAAGACAATCACGCCGACAGTGATCGCGGAATCGGCAACGTTAAAAGCCGGCCAATGATGGGAACCGACATAGACATCAAGGAAATCGACCACAAATCCAAAGCGGATACGATCGACTATATTACCGATGGCGCCGCCCGCAATCAATGAAAGTGCCGCAGTGTACCAGAGACTGCGACGGCCATAACTGCGCTGGGCTATCCAGATGAAGATCAGGGCAACGCCCGCCGTGCAGAGGAAAAAGACCTGCCGCCACAGGGCCGGTTGTCCAGCCAGGATACTGAATGCCGCACCGTTATTGGTGAGATAGGTCAGGTTAAACAGGTCTGGGATCACCACCCGGCTCTCGTGGAGCACGAAGTGGTGCATAATCCAGAACTTGCTGGCCTGATCGAGACAAACAACCGCCAGAATGAGGGTGAAAAAAGTTAACATCGATCAGACCGGATACGCTCAGACAAGGAGTTGACGGACCACAGCGGCACAGCGGGCGCAGAGTGCCGGATGCTCCTGGTCCTCGCCAACAGTGGTGGAAATGGTCCAGCAACGCTCACACTTGCTGCCAGGGGCAGGAGCAACCGCGATCTCGACCTCGGATAAATTTTCATCGGCCGTAAAACTCAGCCCTGCGTCCGAGCTATCAGCCAAACGGAGAGAGGAAACAATGCAGAGTTCACGCAGCTGCTCCAGACGACCATCAAGAAAGGCTGTCCACTCAGCACTGAGTTTCAGCACCACCTCCGCATCAAGGCCAAGACCGATAGCCTTGTCTCGGCGGGCACCTTCCAAAACTCGTGTAATGGCGCTACGCAGGCTGAGCAGTTTACTCCAGCGTTCGTCAAAGGCGCTATCCCTGTCAATATCATTGACCGCGGCAAAATCGGTGAAAAAGATCGACTGTTCAAGCGGTCCATCCTGAGAAAGGTTATGCAGGTGTTCCCAGGCCTCGGCAGTGGTAAAGCAGAGGATGGGTGACATCAAGCGCAACAGGCCATCAAGGATGCGATAAATAACGGTTTGCGCCGCTCGCCGTTCAGGCCCTGCCGGTAGCGAGCAATAGAGCCGATCCTTGAGCACATCCATATAGATGCTGGAAACAGTGGTACCGCAGAAGTTGTGCAACGCATGATAAATGGCGTGGAACTCGTAGCGCTCGTAGGCCTTGGTCACCCGCTCGCTCAATTCGGCAAACTTCGCCAATGCCCATCGATCGATTTCCTGCAGGGCGCCAGCATCGACACAGTCCTTTTCCGGATTAAAATCGTAGAGGTTGGAGAGCAAAAAGCGCAGGGTATTGCGCATCTTGCGGTAGGCATCGGAAACATGTTTAAGGATCTCATCGGAAACCTTGACGTCATCCTGATAGTTCTCACTGGCAACCCACAAGCGCAGGACCTCGGCCCCGTACTTATCGATCACTTCCTGGGGAGCCACCACGTTGCCCACCGATTTGGACATCTTCTTGCCCTGACCATCGACTACATAGCCGTGCGTAAGCACACCTTTATAAGGTGCCCGCCCACGGGTGCCGACCGAGGTCAAAAGGGAGGATTGGAACCAGCCGCGATGTTGATCGCTGCCCTCAAGGTACAAATCCGCCGGAGAATGCAGTTCCGGCCGCGCTTCCATCACTGCCGCATGGCTAGTACCGGAGTCAAACCAGACATCGAGAATGTCGGACTCTTTTTTAAAGCTGTGGCTGCCGCAGGAACAGACCACACCTTCAGGGATGAAATCGGCCACCTCGTATTTAAACCAGGCATCGGCCCCCTCTTTGGAGAACAACTCGTCGATCCGGCCACAAACAGCCTCGTTTTTGAGGATCTCACCGCACTCAGTGCAACTCAACACGGTGATTGGCACTCCCCAGGATCGCTGGCGCGACAGACACCAGTCAGGTCGGGCCTCGACCATGCCGTAAATGCGCTGCTGCCCCCAGGACGGCGTCCATTGAACCTCGTTGATCGCGGCAAGAGCCTTGCTGCGCAACCCAAGGTTATCCATGGAAATAAACCACTGGGCCGTTGCCCGGTACATGACCGGCTCCTTGCAGCGCCAGCAGTGGGGATAACTGTGACGGATCGGCATCTCCTTGACCAGTGAACCCTCCGCGGCCATATCAGCGGTGATGCGTTTGTTCACCTGCGGCACCTGTTCCCCGGCATACCGACCGGCATCTGCGGTGTAGTGGCCTTGGTCGTCCACCGGAGACAACACCTCCAGACCGTAGCGCAGGCCGGTAAGGTAGTCGTCGGCACCGTGGCCCGGGGCGGTGTGGACGCAACCGGTACCGGAATCGGCGGTGACATAATCGGCGAGCACTATCAGGGATTCGCGATCCATGAACGGGTGGCGGCAGCGTTTGCCCTCCAGTCCGGTGGCAGAGAACGTGGCAAGGATGGTGTAGTCTTCGATTTCAAAGAGCTGCATGCAGGAGTCAACCAACGCCTTGGCCAGGATCCAGATCTCGCCCTGAACCGAAACGGCAGCATATTCAAAATCAGGATGAAAGGCCACCGCCAGGTTGGCAGGTAGGGTCCAAGGGGTAGTGGTCCAGATAAGGACCGATACCTCTTTCCCGGCCAGAGCGGGCACAATAGAACCCAGATCGTCCATGAGCGGGAATTTCACATAGATCGAGGGCGAGGTGTGGTCGGCATAATCGACCTCTGCCTCGGCCAGGGCTGTACCGCAGGTGGCGCACCAGTAGACCGGTTTTTTGGAGCGGATCACGGCCCCGGAAAGGAGAAATTTATTGAATTCCCGGGCGATGGTCGCCTCGTAGGGAAAATTCATGGTCAGGTAGGGGGCGGCCCAATCGCCGATCACCCCAAGGCGTTTGAATTGTTCCCGTTGGGTCTTGATCCATTTTTCCGCGTATTTGCGACAGGCAGAGCGTTTGCCGAGAATAGAGATCGTCTGCTTTTTGGCCCCGAGTTCGAGGTCCACGTTATGTTCGATGGGCAGCCCATGGCAGTCCCAACCGGGAATATACGGTGCATTGAAGCCAGCCAACCGCTTGGAACGGAGGATGATATCCTTAAGCACCTTATTAAAAGCGGTGCCGAGATGTATGTTGCCGTTGGCATAGGGAGGACCGTCGTGGAGAATGAACAGAGGCCTATCGGCTGCCGCCTGTTGAATTTTCTGATAGAGGTTCTCTTTTTCCCACCGTTTGAGCACCATAGGCTCGCGCTGGGTCAGATTAGCCTTCATCTTAAACTTGGTCTGCGGCAGGTTGAGTGTTTCCCTGTAATCCATCGTGATTCCTGGTTATGCAATAAGAATAAAGTACGGCCGGGTCCATCCACAAGGTGGAGGATTTTACCAAGCCAGGATGAATCTGCAAGGGAAAAGGCCAGTCGATCGATACAAGAGGCGAAAACCACGGCAAAAAATCCACTCACGGCTTGTCCTTTTCTCCTTGGCGTTGTATTTTAAGTACCACTTAAGAGATTTCCCTCTCCTGCCCACTTACGGGTGTCTTGAATAACGAGACTTTTCAATCAATATCAAGGTATGCAAAATTTTTTCCGCAGGCATATATCGTATATTCCGAGGAAAAAAATTCGAGCATGATAAGGTAGGCCAAGACTCCGGGAGATTGGCAGAAAAGCGATTATTCAAGGAGCCCTTATCCTATTGGAGCTGCGCCTTGACCCCGAATACCACTGCCCCCTGTTCACTCTGCGGCTGCCAGCAAAACGCCCCTCTCTCAGAGGACGGATACTGTCCGGCCTGTTGCGCTTTAGCCGAAACCGTGCGCGAAAACCCGGCCGCTGTTCGCACCCTCTGGCAACGCTTTCATGATGAACCGATTCTACCCAAAAGCCCCCCCCATACCATTGCCAGCGAAGCTGAATTACCGGAAGTGCTTGACGGTAAACGCTATCGCGCCATCGATCGCGATCGCAATAAATGGTATTTATCGGTGAGCGAGGTGGAGGGCAAACCGGTGGAGATCTTTGCGTCCACGGCCTTTGATCGCGATCATGAGCTACAGTCGCGCATCTCCAACCTCACCACCATCACTCGCCTGATCTCCCTTTTGCTGCGTCATATTTTTTTGAGCGAGCCACTCACCTTTGACAAGTGCCTCAAACAGATCCAGCGAAGCTCACGCCAAAAAAACGATCTCCCCGACATGCTCTACGGCGTGCTCAACCGCTATCAGGCACCCAACGAATAATACGGTTTGGCAAAAAGAAAACTGGCCTCGTAAAAAGTCCATCACATTCCAAGAGATGGTTCTGTAAAAACACAGCTGTAAAAAGCTATAGTACTTTCCCGGCGGCAGGACATACAGAGGGCATGTTAAGTGGTGGGAAAACTGCTGCGAGGCAGTCGATCGAAGTTTCTACGACACCGTCATTGATGGTGAGCGAATATCTCTTCAAATCGCGGGGCGATTTCCTTGAAAATCGTTAGGATTTCAGGATCAAAATGCGTAGGTTCGGTCCTACCGTCGCCCTCGGTTATGATACAACACGTCTTTTGATGGTCAAAGGCCGGTTTGTAAGGCCTTTGACTCCGAAGCGCGTCATACTGATCAACGAGCATGACGATTTTGCCTTCAACGGGTGTGTCCTCTCCTTTGAGCCCTGCCGGATAGCCTCCGCCGTCCCACCGCTCATGGTGGGTAGCAGCAATGGAGGCCGCCATCTGGATGCTGGGATAGGTTGAGCCTGCGAGTATCCTGCTGCCGATTGCCGAATGCGTCTTCATGATCTCGAATTCCTCCCGAGTATGCGAGCCGGGTTTGAGGAGGATGCTGTCCGGAATGCCGATCTTGCCAATGTCATGCAGCGCACTGGCAAAGGTGATCCTTTCAACGAATTCCGTCGGCATATGCATGGCCTCGGCCATCTGGTTGGCATAAAACCCTATCCTGGAGATATGAGCGCCAGTGTCGGTATCGCGAAATTCCGCCGCTGTGGTTAATTTCTTAATCATTTCGTTACTCATATTTTCAATGTCTTGGGTTCTTGCTTGTACTTCATCTTCAAGTACCTGATTATGCCTGAGTAAAAAGTCATCGAGTGCTTTAATTCGAAGAAGGTTTTTGACCCGGATGATCAATTCATTCTGGTCGATGGGTTTGGAGAGAAACTCATTGACGGCCATGGCCAGCCCCTTGAGTCTTGAATCCCGGTCGCTGAGTGACGTCACCATAATTATCGGGATATTCTTTGTCTCCGAGCACTTTCTCAAGATGCTGCAGGCCTCATAGCCATCCATAACCGGCATCATGATATCAAGGATGATCAAGTCCGGTCTCATTGCTTTGGCCTTATCCACTGCCTCTTTCCCGTTCACGGCAAGTTCCAAATCATAGTCCAGCGGCGTGAGCCAATGAAGAAGCAGTTTGAGATTAAGCCTTAATCCGTGATAATTCATCAATAAAACTGCAATGTTTTATCGGTTAACACGTTGATTTTTCATTAAAAATAGTGCAATATACGCCTGTCCAAAAAACTCACTCGACAGGTGAAAAATGAAGCGA
>JBFWLN010000021.1:0-73503 GCA_050252135.1 Desulfobulbus sp. | reverse complement strand
TGCTTCGTACTGGATCATCACCAGATTGACCGGACCGAGTGGGAGATCATATGCAGTTTGCGTGACCTGTCGGTTCAACCCAGCTTTCCTTATGCAGTGAGGGCAGTAAATGGTGAGCCGTTTATCATGCTGAAGTTTGACAACGGCAAGGATCTGGGTCACTTGAATTTCTTGGATGACCCACCCTGAAAAATCGTATAAATGACGGAATGAGGGGTGACTAGACATAGTTTAAATTCACCATATTCAAATAATCTGAGCAATTACTTGGTATGGCAGAATTTTTAACCAGTCAACCCCTTCTTGTTTTCTGCAACTCTGACAAAGACCCACTGATATCCCGGTCGTTTTTTTTGCAAAAGTTAAAAAGGCCGCACCAATTTGGCGCGGCCTTTTTCAATCCAGTCAATATCGTCGTTCTCGTGGCCTTTCACAAGAACGACAAAGGTACGAGCAGAGATCTACAGCCGCTCGCAGAGGGGTACGAATTTACGCGATGTGGCTCCTATGTAGATCTGTCGTGGTCGACAGATCTTAGTATCTTTATCCTCCCGCATCTCCCTCCACTGTGAGATCCAACCGGGAAGTCGTCCCAGGGCAAACATCACAGTGAACATGTTGGTGGGAATACCAAGAGCCCGGTAAATAATTCCTGAGTAGAAATCGATATTGGGGAAGAGATGTCGACTGACAAAATAGTCGTCTGTAAGCACTATTTCTTCCAGGTTACGGGCTATTTCCAGAAGCGGATCCTTTACATTCAACACCGACAAAATACCGTCGCAGGCATCTTTGATGATTTTTCCACGGGGGTCAAAGGTCCGATAGACGCGGTGCCCAAAACCCGAGAGGCGGAAAGGATCATTTTTGTCCTTGGCTTTGGCAATGTACTTCTTATAATCGTTGTTGTCCTGATGAATAGCCTCCAGCATCTCGATAACCGCCTCGTTGGCCCCACCATGCAGCGGTCCCCACAGGGCATTGATACCTGCGGAGATAGAGGCGTAAAGATTACCGCCGGCGCTGCCGACCAACCGCACCGCCGAGGTGGAACAGTTCTGTTCATGGTCCGCATGCAGAATCAGCAGTTTATTGAGGGCGGCCACAACCTCCGGCAGGACAATGTAAGGTCGAACCGGAGTATCAAACATCATGTTGAGAAAGTTGCCGCAGTAGGACAAATCATTACGCGGATAGACAAGGGGCTGGCCGATCGACTTCTTGTACGAAAAAGAGGCAATGGTCCGAATTTTCGAGATCAAACGAGTAGCAGTCAGGTCGATGTTCTCTAGAGGGTCGGCACTCATCTCGGGATAAAAGTTGTGCAGACTGTTGACCATGACCGACAAAATCGACATAGGCGAGGCATTGTGCGGAAATTTATCAAAAAAATGAATCATGTCCTCATGGATCAGCGCCTGTTGCTCCAGCATTAACCGAAACGCCTCCAACTCCTCCCGGTTGGGTAGTTTGTTGTGGAGCAGCAAATAGGCAACTTCGATAAACAGACATTTTTCAGCCAGGTCCTCAATGGCGTAGCCTCGATATCGCAAAATACCTTTTTTGCCGTCAAGGAAGGTGATCGTACTACTGCAGGAGGCGGAATTTTTATAACCGGTATCAAAAACAGTGTAACCGGTATCCCGCAGTAGGTTTCGGATATCGATCGCTTTATCGCCCTCTGCACCCTCGAGAAGTGGCAGGTCATAGGTTGTGCCGTCAAGGTTTAACTGGGCCGTACGGGAGTGAACGGTTTCAGACATAAAAAAGATCCTCCTACAAATCATTGTCGAACTTTGGTGCGGTAGCGTGCGGAAACAGGACGTCCCCAGGATTACCCTAAAAGGCGAAAAAACAATGCACGGACCGGAATGGCCCGTTAGAGTGTCGGCAAAGCAACCGCTTCGACCACGGGGCAAGGAAAAGACGCCAACAGAGGTGTCTGGAGTCCAGACAGGATATATAACATTTTTTTTAGCGCATTTATTGTGGAAATTCAAGCAAGGCTCCACGTGTAAAGACACCTGGTCGCCAGGATAAAAATACTATTATAAAGAAGTGCCCTCGGGCACTCTTGCAGTTATCGTTGAGAATACAACCATGCAAAGCGAATTAGAAAAACAGAGAAAGACCATTGCAACCGCCATGGATTATGCTGTACCGGAGGAGTATCGCGCCGAGGCGGATGACCTTGTCGACATCTATCACGATGACCGAATCGGCCTGACCCTTCTACTCGAGTTTTACAGTTATTTGCCCGAATCCCGGGAAGAGTGGATTCGAGAGTTGCGCTTGATAAACCGACATCAGGGCATTTTTCTGATTGCCGCCCGAACTGATCGCAATAGCTACCTCTATCTGGTTTCAAGCGAAGGTATTGAGTTCCAGGGTAACCTGGACGATGGATTTTTCGCCCAGGAACTGATCGATTATTTTGGCTACGAAAATACCGAGGCCTTTCTGGCCGCCTGCACCCCCTTTGACGACCTACCGATCTACGAACCGCTGCAGGTTGATGACGAAATCTGCCCGGCCTGCCATGCAGCGATCGGAGAGTACCATGAACTGGGCTGTCCGGTGGAGCTCTGCCCCTGGTGCGGTGGCCAGCTGATCAACTGCGACTGCCGTTTTGAGAAATTAGGACTCGACGCCATGACCACCGAGGCGGAGTTGGCCGAGTTTGAGGCCCTTTTGGAAGAGCGCGGGCGCATCCCCTACTCCCAGGAACAGCGCCCGACCTTTGCCGATGAAGGGTCAGGCGTGCTCTTCGACTGACCCTCAATTCTGCCTAAGACAAAATGCCCATAAGCAGCACGGACACTACGTGCTGCTTATTTATCCAGACGTTGCCGCTGGAGATACTTCAACAGATCGGAGTCAGTGCTCAGAACCATCGAAGTATTCTTGGTGAGAATATGCTTATAACTCTCCAAACTTTTGAGAAAGGCATAAAACTCCGGATAAGGTGAATAGGCCTGACCATAAATTTTTGCCGCCTCGGCATCGGCCTTACCGCGAATCTCAGTGGCCTCACGTTTGGCGGTGGAGGTAATTTCCTGCAGATCCCTATCAACCCGCCCCAGGATCTCTGCCTTGCGGCCCTCACCGGTGGAACGTTTCTCCGCCGCAATCCTTTTCCGCTCCGAGATCATACGATCATACACCTTCAACCGCACCGACTCGATATAATTGACCCGCTTGAACATGACATCAAGCAATTCAATGCCGTACTGCGGTGTGATCTTGGAGGCGGCTTCGAGTACCATCAAGCTGATTTTATCCCGCCCTATCTCGGGTGGAGCCACCACATTATCCCGCGATTTCATTGAAGCCGCCATGTAATCCGGCGACCAATCCGAGCTGCGGATAATTTCAATCAAATTATTTTTATTCACCAGATCCCGAACCGTACCTGCAATAATGTCGTTGAGCAGGGATGCGGCCCGCCGTTCAGTCCCCACGGCCTGGAGAAAGCGCAAAGGATCGGAAATACGCCAACGGGCGGTATTATCCATATAAATAAAAGTCTTATCATTGGTGGGGATCTGGTTCGGATCGCCATCCCAGATCAGCACCCGCTTGTCAAAATACTGCACCACCTGGATAAAGGGGGTCTTGAATTTAAGCCCGGCCTCTTTCACTGGCTCACCGACCGGTGCCCCGAACTGGGTGATAACGGCCTGCTTGCCCTCGGGCACGATAAAAAAACCATCCCAAACGGTCACACCAACCGCAACCAGAATTAACACTGCAAGTAATCGTAGAATCTTTGTCATAGGTCTTGGTACCTTAGAGTAAACGGATTATTTTTCCCGAAGTTTTCGTCACTGATCGGCACCTGCCGGTGCTGCAGCAGAGGATTTTTTGGTCAGGTCAAACAGCGGCAAAAGATTCTGTTGGTTCTTGTCCATGATGTACAGATGCTCGACCTTAGGCAGAACATCATCCATTGCCTCAAGATACATCCGCTGCCGGGTAACCACCTCGGCACCCAGGTACTCCTTGACAATCGCATTGAAACGATTGGTTTCACCGTTAGCGCGATTGAGTCGTTCCGCTGCGTAACCACGGGCCTCTTCCACAATCTGCTTCGCACTACCACGGGCTTTGGGAATAACTCGGTTATAGGTTTCTTCTGCCTCGTTCACCAACCGCTTCATATCCTGATCAGCCACATTGACTTCGTTGAAGGCTGGCTTGACCGGTTCGGGTGGGTTAATGTCCTGAAGCTGCAGGGTAACTACACTGATTCCGCACTGTAGTCGATTCATCTGCGCCTGCAGTTCATGTTTGGCATTGGCTGCAAGAATCTCACGGTTGCTGAGTACATAGTCAAAATCCATATTACCGACAATTCTACGGGTCACGGTTTCCGAGGCGTCACGGACTGCCTGGGCCACATCCCGCACTTCAAACAGGAACTTCACCGGATCGCTCACCTTGTACTGGACGATCCACGCAACCTCGATCACGTCCTTGTCGCCGGTCAGCATCAGGGATTCCATATCGTATCCCTTACGATCAAAGGAGCCGCTGAACCCCGGAGTACGGGTGCGAAAACCGAACTCTTCCTTACGTACGCTTTCCACATCGACCTTGGTCAGGTCTTCCAGATAGGGAATTTTGAAGTGAAGCCCCGGATGGGTGGTACGGACATATTTACCGAAACGAAGGATAATGCCGACCTCTCCCGGCTTGATGGTGAAAAAGCTGGAAAAAGCCCCTTGCAGAAGAAGAACCGCCACGGCAACGGCCAGCAATTTGCTGAAGCCTGTAAACAGATTAGGTGCAGGCTCAGGTGGTTTTGACGTCCCTCCCTGCCCGCCTTCCTCCTCCTTTTCGGCGAAGGTATCCCTGATTTTTTGTAAAAGGGTCGCGATAAGATCCTCCGGTCCAGAGGGTTTCTTTTTCTGGCCCCAGGGGGGTTGTTCGTTCATCGGCATGAAAACAGCTCCAAAAGAGTAGTTTGTTTAAGGGAAATGAAAGAGAAAAGAAAGCCAACAACGACCACCTGGCCTCTCAATGGGTACAATGGTGCTTACCTTATGCATTCCGGAGTAAATCGTCAAACAAGATCGGCCAGATAGCATTGCTTTTCCAACCGATCAAAATCCACATCCACCAAGTGCGCCAAGGGAAAAGAGCTCACCTCAACGCCCACCACCAAGAGACCAAGACCGCTATTATTGCACCGAGAAACAGCCGACGTTGGGTCCCAGCTGGACGGCACCAGGGAACCACTCGCGTCCCCCCCAAGAGTAATCCGCTGCAGATACCAGCAAAAAAACCAAACAAATGGGCTCCCAGATCGGTTTTTTCTCCTTCTGTCCCTAAAAGCGCAAGCAAAGCAATACCTGCCCCCAGCGGTAGGACCAAGTCTTTCCAAAACGGATTGCGATGACGAAACACCTGTATCCCGGAAAGAATCCCCACCGCGGCAAATACCGCTGTCGAAAAACCGACCGAAAAGTGGGCCGATTGCCGTACAACCACATTACACCAGTTGCCGAGAGCACCGGTCCCGATCAGCAGAATCCACGTCAGTCCATAACCAATCGATCGACTCAACAGGTGTACCAGCACTCCTCCCAGGCAGCAGTTACCGAGCAGATGTACCATATCGGCATGTAGGGTGAGCCCAGTAATCAGACGCCACCATTCTCCTCGCCCCACAGCTAGAGCATCAACGGCGCCATGAACAAACCAAGGATTGTGTGTAGTCCACCTTCCGGTGATGAAAAAAAACAAGGCAAGCGCGCCCATGACCAATACGGTAGGTGGCACTTGCGGATGTGGTTCGGGCAGCTTTTCAACCGGCGGCCAATTCAGGTTTTCCTGATGATAAAGGTGCAGTTGTTCCACAGCCGCTGCAACATCCGACTCTGCCACCCACAGTTTTTTGTCGTGCTCTTGGAGGTAATAGTCTATTCCAACCGCTTCCAAGACCAATGCCAGTGATTCCAATGCCACAATATCTCCGTGCGCAAGCAAATGCATGGATTCGATATTTGCAGATTCAACAACGGTCATGGGATAATTCGATAAGGTAGAAGCGTTGTGACGATCCGGATTGTCTTGACAATTGGGTGAAAATCCTTACTCTAGACAAAATTGTCGTTTTCGTATGTTTTTCGGGAACAACAATTTTGGCCGCCCCGTGGAAACACAAAAAACCGAGATTTAAAATAGTAAAAATCAGCACTTTACAAATCAACAACCGTCGCTCCCAGGCTTTTTTTGCAAGAACGACATACCTTGGTAGAAATGCAGTACCGGGCACCCTGCCGGACCTGTTTAACCGACAATGTAGCTATGGAAACCTGAAAATGCTTGCATTACTCAAACGTTGTATTCCCTTTCTAGCCATCTTTCTGGCCCTGACTCTGATCGACACTGCGATAGTTCCGGACCACGCAGATGCGCGTTCCAAATCAGGAGGGCGTATGTTCAGCAGCCCCACCTACCGATCCACTCCCAGGACGGCACCCAGCCAACAGTACAATCAACGACAGAGCCAACCGGGTGGCTTTGGTCGTGGGTTGATGGGCGGCCTACTTGGTGGTGCCCTTGGCGGGATGCTGTTTGGCAGCCTCTTTGGCGCCGGTGGCAGCGGTATGGGAATCCTGCCCCTCATTATCATTGGCGCGGTCGGCTACTTCCTCTATAAACGCTTTGTTAACCGCCCAACTTCATCGGGATCCTCAGGCTACCGGCCTCCTCCTTCCTCCATGTTTCAAGGGAATGGCAACAATGGAAATACTTTCGGCGGGGGATCCGTGCCGCCTGTTCCTCCGGTACCACCGGCGCCAGGTCCCATAAGTGTTGACGAAGGACTGATGGAAATACGTCAAAACGATCCTGGATTTGATGAAAAACACTTCCTCGAGGTCGCCTCTGATGTCTTTTTCAAGATACAGGCCGGATGGATGCGTCGCGATTTGGACTCTTATCGGAATCTTCTTGGGGCTCAGCTTGCCGCCGAGTATGAACGCCACTTTGTTGAAATGAAAGCACAGGGGCATATCAACAAGCTGGAAAGCATAGCCATTCGTAGAGTCGAAATTACCGCTGCCGGCTGTGATAATAATGAAGATTTCGTCACCGTACTTTTCACTGCCAACCTGCTTGACTACACCGTTGACGATAAAACGGGAACTCTGATTGAGGGCAGCATGACAGATCCGGTCAAATTCGCTGAGCAGTGGACCTGGGCTCGGCCGATCCGGACCGAGAACTGGAAACTCGAAGGAATTGAAGTAGTCGAAGGCTGAGCACTCGACCACTTGTCGTTCATAGCCGCTTTCCTTATGGGGGAGCGGCTTTTTATTTGCCAAGTGTTCTTGCTCGGGACATGACAAACAAGCATCGTGCCTATCAGGAACAAAAAACATGGAAACCATATCCGGGGATGATTTCAGCCAAGGAGAGCTTCGTTTGGGGCGAATACTCACCCTAAAAAAATTTTACTGAAACCCGCAAACCCGCCTTCGTACTCGAAATCGATTTCGGCCCGGAAATCGGCATCAAAAAATCAAGCGCCCAGGTCAGATCGGCCGCTCATGTCCGAATGCCTGATCGCCACTTTTGCTCGTGCAAGCAAGGACGTCGTCCTCTGCGCTCCCGACCGTGAAGTCCCGCTTGGGGAACAAACTTTTTTTATCATTGCATGCAAAAAAAAACCGCACAGGCGATGAGGCCTGCGCGGTAAAAATTCCAACGAATTTATGCAGTTTAGAGTGCGCTCAGTTTTTCGGTTAATACCGGGATAAACTGTTTGAGATCGGCGACAACCAAAACGCTTGCCACCTCGCCGATGGGCGCATCCTTATCGGTGTTTATGGCCACGATAAAGTCGGACTTTTTCATTCCGGCCAGATGCTGTATCGCCCCGGAAATACCACAGGCAACGTACAGTTTAGGGCTCACCGTGGTTCCGGTGGTTCCTACCTGGCGATTATGCTCTACCCAACCGGCATCCACTACCGGACGGCTGGCTCCGTACTCACCCTTCAACGCCTTGGCCAGCGCCTGGACAATGGCCACGTTTTCAGGCTTGCCCACACCGCGACCGGCACTGACGATCACCTCGCACTTGGTCAGATCCACGCCCTCAGTCTTGGCTGCCTCGTAACCGGTGCACTGAACTTTTCCGGTTGTATCAGTATCCACATTAACCACGGTCGGGGTACCCACCGGATCGTTCTCCAGTCCGAAGGCTCCTGCCTGCAGGGTGAGAACGGTCTGAGTCGTTGCAGATTTAACCTTCCGTCGCAGCTTGGCATTGCACACCGGCACCACCGGCAATCCATCCTCAACCGCGACAACCTCGGAAACCTGGGCCGCCTTCAGGGCAACAGCCAACCGCGGGGCCAGATCCCATCCGTAAGAGGAGTGATGAAACACGATCTGCTCCGGCTGCTCCTTGGCAATGACATCCAAAAGCATTTGTTTGTGAACTGTTGGATTATACTCGCCGTACTTGGCAACATCGGCCAGATACAGGGTACCGTCAAACTGGGGTAGCTCAGATGGGTTACCGACCAAGAACATGACGGTTTCAGCCTGTTGCTCTTGGGCAAAGGCAATCAATTGCGAATATTTGGCGCGAAGCTTCCCTTCCCGGAATTCCGCCACTAATAAGGTTTTCATGGTTTCCCCCTAGGCAAGAATGCTGGTTTTATCTTTAAGCAATTGAATCAGTTTATCGGCCAACTCCGGTACATCACCCTCAAGGATCAGTCCACCGCCCTTCTTCTCCGGGAAGTAACAGGAGGTTGTTGCCTGGCTGGCAGCGATCCCGCCAGTGTCCGGATCAACGGTCAACAACTCTTTCTTTTTGGCCTTCATGATGTTGGGCAGGGTCGGATAGCGCGGAGTATTAAGGCCCAACTGACAGGTCAACACCACCGGCGTGGTCGTGGTCACGAGGGCCTTGGAACCACCTTCAAGCTCGCGTTTGACGTTGATGGTGCCGTTATCGTAAGCAAACTCAACAATGGTGCTAACAGCTGCCATACCCAGCATTTCAGCAACCATCACACCAACCTGGGCGCTACCGCGATCCTGGGACTGCATACCGGTGAAGATGATGTCAAACCCCTTGTCCTTGGCAAAACCGGCGATCATGGCGGCGATCTCCATGGGTTCACGCTTGTAAGAATCGGCATCTGTGATTTGCACGCCGCGATCACAACCCATGGCCAGGGCCTTTTTCATGGTTTCTTTGACCTGGTCCGGACCGACGCAAAGCACGGTCAGATCGGCATCCTTGACCTGCTCTTTGAGACGAACGGCCTGTTCGATGGCGTATTCATCGTACTCGTTCATCCGCCAAGCAAGATCGGCGCGGTCATACCAGTTGCCCTCGCCATTAATCTTGAATTTTGATTCCATATCCGGAACCTGTTTAATACAAATCAGTATTTTCATTGCTTCCCCTCCAGCAGTAAGAGAGATCTGGGTTCTTAGTCATCTATTTAGTAGAGATCATGCCACGCGATCGACAAGAATCTCGGCAATATCCTTGGGCCGCAGCCGATCCTCGGCATCCGCACCTTTGACGCCATCCTCAAACATGGTCAGGCAGAACGGACAGTTGGACAACAACTGCGAAGCCCCGGTATCCAGAGCCATCTGCACCCGTTTGATGTTGATACGCTCACCGAGTTTTTCCTCGGCCATAATCCGACCACCACCGGCGCTGCAGCAAAAGGCCTGATCACGATTCTTGGCCATCTCCATGATTCGGCCACCAGCGGCCTTGATCAAGTTACGCGGCGCATCGTAAATATCGTTATGACGGCCAAGGTAACAGGAGTCGTGATAGGTACAGGCAAAGGGTTCGTCTTTCAACTGCAACCGACCGCTCTGCACCAATTCATCAAGGAAGACCGCATGTGGCACCACCTCAATCTCAAAATCGAAATCGCGGTAATCCTTGGCCAAGGTATTGAAACAATGCGGGCAGGTGGTGACGATTTTTTGGATTCCATATCCTTTAATCAGCTCAACCATCTCCATGGCCAGGGTCTGATAGAGGTATTCGTTCCCCATCTTGCGCATCGGCTCACCGCAGCATTTTTCCTCCTTACCGAGAATACCGAGCTTCACCCCGGCCTTTTGGCAGAGTTGGACAAAGCTCCTGGCCACGGCGATGTTACGTTTGTCAAAGGAGGCGTAGCAACCGACAAAATAGAGTACATCCACCTCAGCATCCTCAGCAAGCGCCTTGATGCCCAACGCCTCGGCCCATTCACCGCGGGAGGCATACCCCATGCCCAACGGATTGCCGTTGACCTCGGTCTGTTCCATAGCAGACATCACCTCTTCGCCTGGGAACTCGCCTTCCATCAATACCAGGTTACGCCGCATCTCGATAATCTTGGACACATGCTCGATGTTGGCCGGACAGATATCCTGACAGGCGCGGCAGGTGGTGCAGGCCCAGATGGCGTCACGACCGATGGTATCAATCAGGTTTGCCTGCGGATCCGTGAAAGCCATATCCCCGATCTGGTTGACTAGTTGCATCGGTGACAACGGCTTACCGGTGTTGTAAGCCGGGCAACGGTCCTGGCACCGTTTACACAGGGTGCAGGCGTCGGCATCAAAGATGTCCTTCCAACGCAGGTCGCCCAACGCATTGGCTCCGAACTTTTCCACGCTCTCATCTTCGAGATTAACCGTACTGAGCTTGCCAGTAGGCCCACGATCGGCGAGAAAGGCATTGGCGCTGGTGGTCACGATATGACGTAGTTTGGTGTAGGGAATGGCGGCAATAAAGCCAAGCGCCAGCAGCAGATGCAGCCACCACAAGACCACATGCATTGACCGCAATCCCGACTCGTCTATCCCCTGCATCAGGGTGGCAACGGCCATGCCCACCGGAGACCAAGCGGCCAACGGGGTCCCCAATTCGGTGGCGGCCATACGGGCGCCTTCAATGACAAAACCGGTGATGAGGATGGCCAGCAGCAGGCCATGCATCAGTCCATCATCTCTTTTGGTGACCAGTCCTTCCGGACGAACCAAATACCGCCGGATGAACAGCCCGCCCAACATAAGAATGGCCAAAAGACCGGCAAGGTCCAGAACCAGGGAAAAAAGCAGATAAAAATTGCCTTTGAGGAATTTGATACCAAAAAGAAGATCACTGAAATCGGCCTGCAGTACAATAAGCGAAGTACCGATAAACAGTGCAAAAAAACTCCAGAAAAACAGCGTATGCGCTGTGCCGGCTCCCTCAACCCTGGAGACCTTGGTCTGCAACAGCACATTCTTCAGCATATCTTTTATCCGCTCGCCGCGCTGGTCGGTGCGGTCAAGCGGTTGCCCTAAACGATAGACTTGGATTCGCTTGCGGAATCCAGCCACAAAGGCGGCCGCAGCCACCAAAAACAACAGGTACATGGGCGCCAAAGTAGTGAACCCATGACCGACATTCCAATAAATTTCACGGGTAAACTCCATTCAGCTCCCCCTCGCTCTCTTTCAACACAGGTTATCGTCCATGCTAGCATACAAGAAGAGAGGCAGCCTGAGCTGTTCCTCTCTTCTTGTATAATTTCTATATGTTAGACACAGCAACCGGAAAAACCGGCACCCGTTATCGCGTCAAAGCGGCGCCAATAACGATACGCTGAACCTCGCTGGTGCCTTCGTAGATCTCGGTGATTTTGGCATCGCGCATCATCCGTTCAACCGGGAATTCGCGGGTATAACCGTAGCCGCCGTGCAACTGTACAGCTTGGGTGGTGACCCGCATGGCAACCTCGGAGGCGTAAAGTTTGGCCATGGCCGATTCCTGCGAATAGGAAAGGCCAGCACTGGCGCGATAAGCTGCATTATAGATGAGCAGACGGGCAGCCTCAATTTGGGTTGCCATGTCAGCCAATTGAAAGGAAACCCCCTGGAAAGTGGCTATCGATTTATTGAACTGTTCGCGCTCCTTGGTATAGGCAATGGTAGCATCCAAGGCACCCTGGGCAATCCCCAGTGCCTGGGAAGCGATACCGATACGGCCGCCGTCCAGGGTTTTCATCGCAACTTTGAAGCCCTGGCCTTCCTGACCAAGCAGGTTATCCGCGGGAATACGGCAGTTCTCGAACACGAGTTCCATGGTGGGCGAGGAACGGATACCCATCTTCTTCTCTTTCTTACCGAACGAGAATCCGGGGGTTCCCTTCTCGACGATGTAGGCGCTGATGCCACGATGTTTTTCAGCGCTTTTGTCGCTGCGGGCCAGGACAACATAGGTCTCGGCTTCGCCGGCGTTGGTGATGAAAATTTTGGAGCCGTTGAGGATCCACTCGTTACCATCTTTGGTGGCGGTGGTCTTGGTGCCGCCAGCATCGGAGCCTGCAGAAGGCTCGGTCAGGCCGAAGCCGCCCAATTTTTCACCGGATGCCAGGGGGACCAAAAATTTCTTTTTTTGCTCTTCGGTGCCGAACATGTAAATAGGGTTGGCACAGAGGGAAAGGTGAGCGGAAAGGGTAACACCGGTGGAGCCGCACACGCGGGAGAGCTCTTCAACGGCGATGGCATAGCTGATATAGTCAGCACCGGCTCCGCCATACTCTTCCGGAAAAACTATACCGGTCAGGCCCAGTTCGCCCAGCCGATCATACATGAGAGCGCGGTCAAAACGCTCCTCTTCATCCCGCTCTGCCGCGGACGGCGCAACTTCCGTTTCTGCAAAACTGCGAACCATATCGCGGATAAGATTTTGCTCTTCAGTCAGCTCAAAATTCATATGCTACTCCCCCAAAAATAGTAAAGGATTTTTTCTTCTCCTGAATGTTGACTGCGCGATAACGCTCATAAGTCAACTTCGCTCTTTCCGGCCTGCCCCCCGCCCATGGCGGCTTGGCCGGTCCCGTCTTATCGGTGCTTCACGGAAAACGCACCGTTATTCAAGCTCCCGGCTATTGATCCTTGAGTTGAACCATCACCACTGTGCCGGTGGCACGTGTTGTGCCGTCGGCATTGACCTTCAACTCGACGATAACCTTACGCCCCTTGATCTCCAGCACCTTGCCGCGTATTTCCAACTCGGTGTTGATTGGAGTTGGGCTGTGGTAATCCACCTTGAGTGAGGCAGTGACAAAACGGGAGATCGGCTCGCCATCCTCTCGTGCCTTGGCTGCCGCTGCAGTCCCCGCTGCATGGCAGTCAATAAGCGAGGCAACCAATCCACCGTAAAGAAAACCAGGATAGCCGCCGGTATATTTAGGATCGGGTGTATGACGACACACCGTCTCCTCGCCATCCCAGTAGCTTTTCAGATGAAATCCCTCGGGATTCAACCGCCCACAGCCGAAGCAATGGGCGTAATCATCGGGATACTGATCTTGAAAGGCCTTATCGTCCATTCTCTGAAAATATAGGTGAAAATTACTCGTAGGAGTAAAAGCCTCTACCGCTCTTACGTCCGAGCCAGCCAGCCTCGACATACTGCCGCAACAGCGGGCAGGGACGATATTTGGAATCGCCCAACCCTTCGTGCAGGGTGTTCATAATCGCCAAGCAGGTATCCAGACCGATCAGATCGGCCAGGGCCAGCGGTCCCATGGGATGATTCATGCCCAACTTCATCACCGTGTCGATATCTTCCTTGGTCCCGACCCCGTGATAGAGGCAAAAAACGGCCTCGTTGATCATTGGCAGGAGGATACGATTGGCAATGAATCCGGGAAAATCGTTGGATTGCGCCGGGGTTTTCTCCATGCGCTTGGTCAGCTCCAGAGTAGTCTCTAGGGTGTCCTTTGAGGTGGCCAGACCGCAGATAACCTCCACCAGCTTCATCACCGGCACCGGGTTCATGAAGTGCATGCCGATGACCTTGTCCGGCCGCTTGGTGTGAGAGGCGATACGCCCGATCGGGATAGAGGAGGTGTTGGAAGCAAGGATGACGTGCGGGGCACAAATCTCTTCCAGATTCTCAAAAATTTTGAATTTAATGACCTCGTTCTCGGAAGCGGCCTCAACCACGAAATCGGCACCAGCCATATCCTTAAGATCGGTGCTGGTTGTAATCCGCGCCAGGATTTGATCCTTGGCCTCAACGGAAAGTTTGCCCTTATCGACACTGCGTTGCAGGTTTTTGGTGATCGTGGCCAGGCCGCGCTCGACAAATTCCTGTTTGATGTCGTTCATGATAACGGAAAGGCCGCTGGCGGCCGCCACCTGGGCAATGCCATTTCCCATCTGGCCGGCACCGATCACTCCAAATGTCTTTACTTCCATTGCTGCACTCCCTGTCCTAAACGCAAAAAGGTAAACCGGCCGCATGGACGGCCGGCAAATTATCGCTGATTACTTGTTGCTGATCACCATGGCCATCCCCATACCGCCGCCGATACACATGCTGATCAGGCCGGTGGTATGTTGCTGACGCTGCATCTGGTACATAGCGGTGACCATCTGCCGGGCACCGGTGCATCCCACCGGATGCCCCATGGAAATGCCGCTGCCCAGCTGGTTGGGCATTTCGACATCAATCCCGAGTTCGAGCATGCAGCCGATGGCCTGGGAGGCAAAAGCCTCGTTCAGTTCGATCATGTCCATATCTTTGATGGTTTTGCCGCTCTGCTTCAGTGCCTTCTGAATCGCCGGAACCGGTCCCAGCCCCATATAGGCCGGATCAAGTCCGCCGGAGGCAAAGCTGTCGATTTTCACCAGAGGCTTAAGCCCCAGTGCCTTGGCCTTATCCGCACTCATCATCAACACTGCGGCCGCCCCATCGTTGATGCCCGAGGCGTTACCGGCGGTGACCGTACCGTCTTTGGCAAAGGCCGGTTTCAACTTGGCCATCTTTTCAAGCGAGGTCTCCATGGGCCGCTCATCCTGCTCAAAGCTCACCATCTGCCGACCCGCCTTAACCGAAATCGGAACGATCTCATCCTTGAACAGACCATCGCGAATCCCCTTAAGAGCGCGGGCATGGCTCATTGCGGCCAGTGTGTCCTGGTCCACACGACTGATGTTGTAGAGCCGGGCAATATTTTCGGCGGTCACTCCCATGTGATAGCCATAGAAGATCTCGTACAGCCCATCAAAAACCATCAGGTCATAGACCTCACCCACCCCGGTGAGTTCCATACGATAGCCCCAACGAGCCTTGGGCAGTGCCATCGGCACCATGCTCATGTTTTCCTGTCCGCCTGCCAAAATCACCTCAGCCTGACCGGTCATGATCGACTGGGCACCAAGGGCGATGGCCTTTAAGCCCGATCCACAAACCTTGTTGATGGTAAAAGCAGGGGTTTCCTTGGCGATACCGGCCTGAATCATGGCCTGGCGGGCAGTGTTCTGGCCTTGCCCGGCCTGAAGCACGTTACCCATGATGACTTCATCAATCGTGATCTCAGTGGCACCGGCATCCCAGGTGTTATACTTCTGCTCCAACTCAAGCGCGCCTTGATCTTTGAGCTTTTCCGGGGTAACCGCCATCATTTCCTGGCTCATGACAGGACGCAGGCCCGCCTTGCGCAGGGTTTCATGCATAACGGTCGCACCAAGGGTCACCACCGGTGTATTTTTCAGACTGCCACCAAAGGCACCCACGGCGGTCCGACTGCCGCTTACAATCACAACCTCATTCATAGCACTTGTGCTCCTTGTAGTAAGAGAGATTCCGGAATCAATCGTTTAAGCCGCCGGTAAAAACAGCCTTGCGCTTCTCCAAAAAGGCACCGGTTCCTTCCTTGGCATCTGGGCTGGCCAGCATCAGGGCAAAGGCATCGCGCTCGATGGCAAGCCCGGTCTGCAGGTCTGCGCTCAGCCCCTGATTCACGGTCTGCTTAGCCGCACAGAGAGAGGCCTTTCCTTTGGAAGCGATCAGCTTGGCGGTTTCCGTTGCGGCGACCACCAGTTCTTCCGGGGCAAAAATCTTATTAACCAGGCCTATTTCTTTCGCCTCGGCTGCGGTAATGTGCTTACCGGTGAAAATCATTTCCTTGGCCATGTTGGCACCAATGAGGCGGGGTAGCCGCTGGGTACCGCCAAAACCGGGAATAACCCCGAGACCAATTTCCGGCAGACCGAAGATCGCCTTTTCCGAGGCATAGATGAAATCGCAGGCAAGGGCCATCTCGCAGCCACCACCAAGCGCATAGCCGTTGACCGCGGCGATAACCGGGATGGATAGCCCCTGAAGTTGGCTGATGACATCCTGTCCGGTTTGGGCGAATTTTTTGGCACCAAGCGGCGAGAGGGTATTGATCTCGGAGATATCTGCTCCGGCGATGAAGGATTTTTCACCGGCGCCGGTGAGAACAAGCACGCGAATGGATTCGTCGGCTTTAATGGCGTGAAGTGCGTGGGTGAGTTCCTCGAGTAACGAGGTATTGAGTGCATTGAGAGCTTTGGGGCGGTTAAACGTCAGTATTGCAATTCCGTCGGTACAGGTGAGTTCAATCGATGAATAGACCACCGTTTCCTCCTTTGTTCAGAGTAATAAGAAATTGCGCAGCATTATATCCAACAAAATCTTCAAAAAAAGGGCAAAGGAGCTGGCCAGACCGACACTACACAACATTCCCTTTCCCATGGAACAATCAGGTTTACAACAAAGCACACCGTTCAAAGTATCCAACCTCTCAGAAAACGGATAAAATCGACCTGGCGCAAAGTGGATAATATCTATTGCAAAAGCTGCAGGCTGTCAAACACTTTTTACGAAGATGTTAGGCCGCTAACCCCCTGATCGAACAATACACTTTTCAACATTTCCCATTCAGAAGTCGCTGCAATCCACACACCTTCCGCATTCGGTTTGCGCTCAATTTCCATTTGATAGCACATCTTCACGCAATCAATTTGTGCCACATTGTACGTTCAAAGCCTCTCTTTCAAGGTATCAATGCAGGGGGAGATTCGGATCAGACCGTTGCCGATAGCCAACAGCAGCATCCCACTCCAGGCAAGAAGCACACACTTCGCCCCTCACGTAATCCTATTTCAAGGCGATGACGGCTTCTATTTCGATTGCAGCACCCAAAGGTAACGCTGCCACCTGGATGGCACTGCGGGCCGGAAACGGTTCCTGGAAATACTGGGCGTAAACGACATTAACCTGTTGAAAATTGCTTAAATCGGTGAGGAAAACCGTCACCTTCAAGGCTTTGGAGAGATCGGTCCCGGCAGCTTCGGCAATGGTTCCCAAATTTTTCAGCACCAAATGGGCATGGGTTTCAATATCAGCCTCCGGTATTTTTCCGGTCTGCGGATCAATGGGAATCACGCCTGAGGTGAAGAGGAGGGAATCGGTGGCAATCGCCTGGGAATAGGGGCCGACAGCGGCGGGTGCCTTTTCGGTGTGGATCCGGTTTCTGGTCATGAGACACTCCTTGCTTGCGGGAAAGATGTCGGGCACGGAGCCCATTGGTTGATCCGGCATGGAAAAATCAATCAGCCACACGGCTAAGAATATCTTCTTTTTCCTTGCCCTCCGCTTGATGAGAATTACATACTTGTACCATGGAATATTTAATTCCGCCCTTCGTCTTTCCTGGGCCTTGAATAATTGCTTTTTCGGCCAATCTCGGCATTATGCTCTAAATTCTATCCGTGGAATATTGCTCATAAGCCTTGATACTGAACGAAAAACCGCATTATTGATGGACTCATAAAAAGTCCGTCACATTCAACGAGATGGCTAAACAAAAAACACAGGTATACAAGGAGTAGCCTTTTTTCAGGCGTGAAGGGATATGCTAGATATCGAGTGCCGGAAAAATCGCTGCGACACTGTAGATCGAAGTTTTAATGACGCCATCAATTGTTCAAGACATCCTTTTTCTGAGGGTTTACTCTCTTCTCATCTCAGGAGCACACAATGAAAACCACTCACTTTACCGATTTGGGGCTTGTCAACACCAAGGCCATGTTTCAACAGGCCATGGCGGAACAATTTGCAGTTCCGGCATACAACTTCAATAATATGGAGCAATTGCAGGCCATTGCCACCGGATGCGCCAAGTCAGCCTCCCCGGTCATTCTCCAGGTTTCAGGCAGTGCACGCAGTTATATAGGCACCGCCTTTTTGCCACACATGGCGGCAGCAGCAGTGGACTTGGCCCGTGAAACCGGCCTTGCGATTCCGATCGCGCTCCATCTCGACCACGGTTCCAGCTTCGAGCTAGCCAAGGATTGCATAGACTCCGGATTTTCCTCGGTGATGATCGACGCCTCCCATCACTCCTTTGACGACAACGTAGCCCTCACCCGGCAGGTGGTGGAATACGCCCATGCCCATGAGGTCACGGTTGAAGCCGAACTCGGTGTGCTCGCCGGTATTGAGGACGAGGTCAGCGCCGAGCATTCCTCCTATACCAGACCCGAAGAGGTGGAACGCTTTCTTGCGCAGACCGGTGTCGACAGCCTGGCCATTTCCATTGGCACCTCCCACGGCGCCTACAAATTCAAACTTCAGCCAGGCGAGGAACCGCCTCCTTTGCGCTTTGACATCCTGGAGGAAGTCGAAAAACGGGTGCCGGGCTTTCCCATTGTCCTCCATGGTGCCTCATCGGTCACCCAAGCCCATGTGGCCATGATCAATCAGTTTGGCGGCAAGATGGACAATACCGCAGGCATTCCCGAGGAGCAGCTCCGCCGGGCTGCAGCCTCGGCGGTGTGTAAGGTCAATATCGACAGTGACGGCCGCTTGGCCATGACCGCGATAATCCGGAAAGTCTTTGCCGAAAAACCAGCGGAATTCGACCCGCGCAAGTATCTTGGTCCGGCCCGCGAGGAGTTGATCAAGTTGGTCATGCATAAAAACAGTGCGGTCCTGGGCAGCGCCGGACGCGTCAAAGCCTAATCGGGGTAGGTAGTCCGGCACAACGGCATGGAAAAATTGGCTAATCCGACAAATGTGATAGACTCGTAAAAAGTCTGTCACATCCTAAAAGATGGCTCAGTAAAAACACAGATACACAAGGAGCAGGGGCTTTCCAGGCGCGAAGGTATACATAAGGAATGTTGAACGTCTGGAAAAACGCTGCGACGCAGTAGATCGAAGTTTTTACGCCGCCCTTAAATTTTGTTCGGGAAAAAAGGTTGAACTGGGTCACGAGCTGTGGTCCAGTGAAAGAAAGGAAGTTTCAGATGACGGCGAATGAAAGGAGCCGACATTGACAAAAGAAAACAGTAACCTAGTATGGATCGACCTGGAGATGACCGGGTTGAATCCCACATCCGACAGAATTCTGGAAGTGGCGACGATGGTCACCGATTCGCAGCTGGAGATCCTTGCCGAGGGACCGGTTATCGCTATCCAACAGCCGGAGGAGGTTCTCGCGGCCATGGATTTGTGGAATAGCAAGCACCACCGGGAATCCGGCCTGCTTGATAGGGTGCGTCGGAGCAGCTATTCCTGCCGCAGGGCCGAGGTGGAAACCCTGGATTTTGTCAAGCAGTGGGTCGACCAGCGCCACTCACCCTTGTGCGGCAACTCGGTCTGGCACGACCGCCGCTTTCTTGCCCGCTACATGCCCGAACTCGAGGCCTACTTCCATTACCGCAACATTGACGTCAGCACCCTGAAAGAACTGGCAATCCGCTGGGCCCCGGATCTGCCTCAATTTGCCAAAGAAAGCCGGCACTTGGCCCAAGACGACATTCGCGAATCCATTGCCGAGCTCAAGCATTACGGCAATTGTTTTCTTAAAAAATAGCTCTATCCGATGTTCCAATCCCCGGAGAACTTGGTCTCCGGGGAACCCTTCATGACCGGCTCGCTCAGCGCTGGTCACCCACATGCACGCCCCAAATCTCCTCGGCATACTCCCTAATGGTCCGATCGCTGGAAAATTTCCCTATCCGCGCCACATTAAGAATCGACCGCTTGGTCCAGGCATCCTCTTCAGCGTAAAGCGCACCCACGGTCCGCTGGCACTCAAGATAGGACTCCAGATCGAGCAGCAACAGGTACGGGTCGTTTTCGCTGAGTAGATCTTCCACCAGCGGCTTGAACAACTCAGTATTGCCGCAACTAAAGGCACCATTTCGGATAGCATCGATGATATCCCGCACCTCGGCGTTATTTTCGTAAATCTGCCAGGGCTTGCGGGATTTGCACTTCTTCTCGTATTCGGCCTCCTCGGCGGTCATGCCGAATATGAAAATATTGTCCTCGCCGACCTCCTCCCGTATCTCAATGTTGGCGCCATCCAGGGTGCCGATGGTCAGCGCACCGTTAAGGGCAAATTTCATGTTACCTGTACCCGAGGCCTCGGTACCGGCGGTGGATATCTGCTCAGAGAGATCGGCGGCCGGTATGATCCGTTCGGCAAGGGAGACGCAATAATTGGGAATAAAGACCACCTTAAGCCGATCGCAGATCCTGGGGTCATTATTGATCACTTCCCCTACAGAGTTGATCAGTTTGATGATCAGTTTAGCCTTGTGGTAGGATGGTGCTGCCTTACCGGCAAAAATAATTGTCCGCGGCACCACTTCCTCTTCGGGTCGGGTAAGCAGCTGCTGATACAAATGAATAACATGGAGCACATTGAGCAACTGGCGCTTGTACTCATGGATCCGTTTGACCTGAATATCGAACATAGTGGCCGGATTGACGGTAATATCGCAGTCGGAGGCAATGAGCTTGGCCAGACGTTTCTTGTTGACCAGTTTGACCTGTCGCCAGCGGTTGAGGAAATCGGCATCCTCGGTCCACTGTTCCAGAGCACGCAATTTTTCCAGATTCACCACCCAATCATAACCGATCTTCTCACCGATCAGCTCCGACAAACCGGGATTGCTCTTGAGCAGCCATCTCCTGGGGGTGATACCGTTGGTTTTGGAGTTGATCCGGTCGGGATACATCTCATGGAAGTTGCGAAAAAGGTAATTTTTGAGCAACTCGGTGTGCAGGGCGGCAACACCGTTGACCGAATGGCTGCCGACAATGGCGAGATTGGCCATCCGCACGCGCCGTACCGGCCCCTCATCGATGAGCGACATCTCCTGCAGCTTACGCACATTCCCCGGATAACGGATGGCGACCTCTTCCAGGAAACGCCGGTTGATCTCGTAGATAATCTCCAGATGCCGCGGCAACACCCAACCTAGCATATCCACCGGCCAGGTTTCCAGGGCTTCGGGCATGAGGGTGTGGTTGGTATAGGCAAAGGTTTTAACGCAGATATCCCAGGCCATTTCCCAGCCCAACCCCTCGATATCCATCAACAGACGCATCAATTCCGGGATGGCAATCGCCGGGTGAGTATCATTGAGCTGAACCGCCACTTGATTGGGAAAATCGTGAAAAGTCTCGTTTTCCTTACGATATCGACGGAGAATGTCCTCGAAGGTGGCGGCCACAAAAAAGTACTGCTGTTTGAGCCGCAACTCCTGGCCTTCGCTGATATCGTCGCTGGGATAGAGCACTTTGGAGATGGTCTCCGACTTGACCTTGCTCTCCACCGCGAAGATATAGTCACCGGCATTAAAGGAGCGCAGGTCCAACTCGCGCGAGGCTTTGGCCCGCCACAGGCGCATATTGATGACATGATCATTTCTGAAGCCCGGAACCAGCATGTCACAGGCCATGGCCATGACGATCTCGGTATCGGTCCAACGAGCACGGTAACGGCCATTCTTGTCGATGGTGGTTGTGACGTGCCCGTAAAACTGGACCGGATACATAAAGGAGGTTCGCTCATACATCCAAGGTGAGCCCAAGCGCAGCCAGGAATCCGGGGTCTCAACCTGGTAGCCATCGACGATCTTTTGATGAAAGAGACCGAAATCGTAGCGAATGCCGTAACCGTAGGCCGGAATCTTCATCGTGGCGATGGAGTCCATGAAACAGGAGGCCAGCCGGCCAAGGCCACCGTTACCCAGGGCCGCATCCTCCTCACATGCACGCAAGGTTTCCAGGTCATACCCCAACTGTTCCAGGGCCTCGGTTATTTCGTCCATCAATCCCATATTGATAATGGCGTTACCAAGGGATCGCCCCACAAGAAACTCAAGGGAGAGATAGTAGACCCGCTTCATCTTCCCCGCGTAGAAGGTTTTCTGAGTCTTGATCCATTTTTCCATGAGAACGTCGCGCAGGGCGTAGGAAAGCGCCCGATAGACGTCGGGGTCACCGGCCCGCTCCGGGTCTCGCCCCTGAAAACTCATCAGGTGGTGCTGGATACACTTTTTGAACTCGTCCACCCCTGTACCCTGAAAGATGGATGAGTAGGCATGATTGTCGGTCGAGGTTTCTGTCTGTTTGTTCATACAACCTCCTTAAGACAACGATCTGAAAGGGAAACAATCAAAACTATTGTAGCGTAAACACAACGGACGTCAAATGTCTATTTCCGAGAAAAAACGACACTTTTCCACCTATATTGATGCGAAAATAATTTCCATTAAAATTTTTCACCCCTTGTCCGAGCTTACTCATGCGAAAAGATAACTTACGAAAAATTGCCACAGGCAGAGCAGATCCGCAAAGCAGAGTTGAGGGAGGAAGGGGAAATGTTCAACAACATGAAACTACGTTCTTAATGAGTCATTTAAAACGTAATGGTCACCAGCGGTAAGGGTAAAATTCTGTAACCGCCCAATACAGTCCTGGAACTTATCGTCAACGACATCTATACATTGGACGAATCAATCCAGGAAGTCACCCCAAAAAACACCGGCACCCGGTTTAGGGCCGTCAGCGACCTGATGAGCAAGGCGGGCAATATTTTCTTCACCGATTAACGCCGTCGGTTAGTCGGTAAAAGACCAGTTCAGCAATACCAAGAAAGCGCTAGCTTGCCGCCATTGGTCTCAGAATAGCCTCTTCGATCAACTGGTTGAAAAACCGCTGCTGCTGTGAGTCAAGCGTGGCCAAATGGCCCTTCAGGAGGCGAGGTTGTTCAAAAGGCCGCAGAAGTATTCGATAGGAGGAATGGGCCAGGGAAAGGATACCGCCGGAGCAAAAAAGGCTCACCGTTCGCTGGTAGGCGAGTTGATCGCTTGTCCGCTCCTGGATGCGCTTTAAAAGCGGGATCAGGTCAAGATAATCCTGCTCGTGGAGCAAAACCCGATCCTGATCAAGCCGATAGAAAAGAGCAGCATCAGCGCCCACAGGAACAGGGGCCGAAGGCTTTGCCCCTTGACCCTGTTTTTGTTTGATGCGGGTGAAACGAATCAGGTCCTGTAAAAAGGGGGGCGGGCTACTGTCCAAGCGAGGCAGTTGTTGCCCCAGCAGTGCCACCACCTCATCCAGAGGGGGAAAAAGGTAATAACGTTCCTGATCCCGGCGACGGAGTAAAATGCCAACTTCCCGCAAGCATACAAGCCAAACCGGTCCATACCAGGTTGTGAGGATAAACACCAGCTCGTGGCCGAATCGCTCCAGTTGCTCAAGCGTAAAGACCAGTGTTTCAAAATCCTGGACAAAATCGGCGGGAAGGTGGTCTGGAATCAACAGACAAAGATTGTCCACCGGAAAAGGATAACGCCGGTTCTCATCAACCTGCTGCTTCTCGCTGAGAAACCGGGCAAAGTTCTTTGGCTCAAGCCGCTCCTCATGCCAGTAGCGGCTGGCCACATCGGTGGAAAGATGATCAAAGCAGGAGTGCACCGGCAGTCCGGCCACAAGCATCCACAGTTTGAAATCAAGGATGGCAGCCAGTTCCCGGTTCAGGTCTTCTTCAGTCAACAGCGGATGGTAGCGGCTGAAAAAAATTTCGATTCGAACCTTGCCCGCAAAAAAGGCGGCTATCTCCGCACAGTTTTGCTCAAGTCCGGCGAGGTTGTAGGTTATTCCCCTTTTGATCGCCGCCCTTTTTTCATCGTCAACCACCTCGGGCGAAAATTCGAAAATCGGGGCCACTGTGGTGCAGTCAAAGGCCGCCCGGTACAGTTCGAGAAAACATTGATCGAGCAAATGCCAGGCCCCGTAATGCAGGGTAAAATGGCCACGCAGCTCCGGATCATCGGCAATGGCCTGAAAGAGCTGCTTGATAGAGGCTTGATCGTTTTCGTAGCAGAGATAGAGAATTCGGGTCCGGGGTTTCAGCAGATGGAGGTCACGGAGGACCGCTCTAATGGCACGAACCACCGGTTTCTGTCGACCACTGTGGAGACGAAAGGCATGGCGGCTACCGCCGCAGTAGGCGCAATCAAAGACACAGCCCCGACCGAGCATGAGTGGAAAACCGAGTTTGGCGCTGATCTTTTGCAGATAGATCTCGGCATCGATCAGGGGGCGAAGATCGGTAAAGGTGATCTCATCCAGGGTTGCAGCGTCCATCAACCAAAACTGCCCGTTGCGGACCACCCGGCCATCCTCACGGCGGATGAGGTTGGCAACCTTAGGGGGAGGGGTACCGCTGAGCAGCTCAAGAACCGGCTCTTCCGGGTCCCCGACCACCACATAATCAAGAGCCGGCAGAGTGGCCAGCAACTCCTCGCCAAAGTAGGATGCCGTAAAACCGCCACAAATTCGCACCACCTCCGGGCTCCATTCCCGAACCACCTCCAGGGCCTCGAGCAGGCCATGGGTGGTCTCCTGCCAGTGGCAGACAAAGCCGACATGACTTGGTTGCATCTGGGCAAGCACCTTCAACAGCCGCTTGCGCAGCTCGGCCTGCGGATAGAGCGAGGGGCTGAAAATACAGGTTTCGATCCCCTGGCGGCCAAGATAGTCGCAAAGGCCGAAGGTCCCCATGGGAATATAGAAAAAATAGGGGCTGGCGCAGTTGATGATTAAAGATTTCGACATAGTTGCACTGGTACGCGCATTTACCGATTAAGGGGCGCGATGGCCTCGCGTTTCGAATCATCCTCAGCGCCGATTCGATCTTCGGCGATTTCAATAAACTGATCACGAAGCAGGTCCTGCAAAGCCACCGAGGCTTCCTCGGTCTCCCCCTCGTGCCCTTTTTGGATTACGCGAAAGAAACGGTCGCAGACCGCGCGTTCTTCCCGGCTCCAGCGGCTGGTGAATCCTGCTTTCCCCCTCGACTGTTGTAGGATTCCGTGCATTTGTTCGTAATCGCGACGACCATGGGCCCAGTTGATCACATGCGAGTAAAACAGCAAACCGCGATCAAGAAGAATATAAAGCAACTGGATATTGTTGACCGGTCCGACCCGCAATTGCTCGCCACCCATTTTCATGCCAAGGAGTCGGACTCCGGAGAGTAGATCCTTTCCTTTCAGTGCCGTTGCCCCGGCACCAATCAGCCCACCAATGGCCGAAAACAAACCAAAGGAGGTGCCAACGGTGGCGGCATCGATTCCCACCCCAAGAGCCGCCCCCCCAAGGGCCCCGGCCAGAATGACCTGGCGGTCGCTTAAACCGAGAAACTTCCAGGTGCGGTCGCTGAACAGATCCTCTTCTAGAATCGACTGCGGCGGCAATTCAAGATTAAAGATATTATGCTTGAACAAGCTGCGAATATCCCGCTGTGCCTCGCGTTCACGGTTGCTGACATAGGCCAGGTACTCGCTATGCAGCTCCCTTCGTTTGTTTTCCTCCTCTTCCGGCGTACAAGCAATAGCCTTGCGATAACTGAGGATATCCTGAAAACACTCAGCAAGGATGGCTGCGGTGCGTTGGCTGCGGATCTCCCAATCCTCCTGAAAGGCCTCGACCACTTGCCGCAGCACCGGCTCCAATTCCTGGTCAATGGATTTAAGGCTTTCCAAGAGCTCGATCCGTTGCCGATAATTGGCCCGGCAGGAGTTGAACACCCGCACCGCGTTGAAATGTTTCCGAAACTCGGACTGCCATTTATTTAAGTATTCTACGTCGTCCTCCTTGGAGTTGATCACCGCCATCCGCGGTGCCCCACTGAGACGAAGAATTTCCATTTCCGCCCGGTCCACCTGCCTCAGTGGCCGCGATCCATCCACCACAAAGATCACCCCAGCACCGGCAACCAATGGCCGTAATAGTTCACAATCATCGTGAAAGTCCGGGTCGTCTTCATGGGCCCTGATAAAAGCGGTGAGCATCTCCTCATCGGCCCCTTCGTAAGTCTGGAGCCAGGCCAGGGTCTGCCGCGGATTCTGGAAACCGGGGGTATCGACAAAACGGATGATCTCGTGGTCGTCGATCCGCACCGGAAAAGACTGGCAAACCACGGTCTCACCGGGAATAGGGCTGACACGGACGGAATCGTCCTCAGCCAGGGTGGAGAGAACCGAGGACTTGCCCTCGTTGGGATGGCCGATTATGGCGAATTCAACGGTTGTCGGTTTCATGGTATTATCAGGGGTTGAACAGCAAGATTTCCATCCCCAAGAGCCTGCATTTTCATCTGCCAGATCCGCAATTGATCAGGGTCCACCGAGGTAAGCATGGTCCGGGAGGTGGGTTTACCGATAAGAACAATGGTGATGGGCATTTCCCTGCCCACGGTTGTACGCAGGCCGCGCAGGAAAGCTTCCGTTTCCTTGAGAGGCGGCTGCCAGGCCTCGAGCAGCAAGAAAAGCTCACGCAATCCCTGGCGGGACAACCTCAGGCTCTCGACCGAGCCCGTCTCGTCATACATCAGAGGTTCGATCCTCAGCCGGGGGATCATTGCCGCAAGTCGTGCCAATACATCCGTCAGCGGGCAATCATCGTAGAGTTCCTCAGGAATGAGGACCAAGGCCAGTTCCTGCTCAGCCTGAACCGACTCCTCCCGGATCACCACCGGTTCTCCAACCATTGGCACGGCTAGTGGCGCACTCTCCGAAGGAACCGGTCCGGGAACAGGTTGCGGCATTTCCGGGGCGTTCGCGGGCTTGAGCACACCGTTGGTGTCGATCCGAGGAGCAGTCATCCGCTGTAATAAAGGCCGGAAGTTGAGCGAAGCAAAGTGTAAACCCTCTAGGGATCGCCGAACTTTGAGCCAGCCGATAAACAGCAACAGACAGCGGGGGAGCAGGCCGTAGATCGCGACACTGCAGCAGAGAAAAGGCCACCAAGCCACCAGATCCGCTGTGGCCAGATGGGCAACCCCCTCCTTAAGCACCATCTGGCTCCCCTGAATTTGGGCCAGGGTGGGATAGGCCTGGGGGACGATCCAGGACCAGGGCAGGGCAATCCAATGGACAAGATCCGCCACTAATTCAGGGCTGAGTTGCAGGGTGGACTGCCAGGCAAAGGCCATATCGGAAAACACCACCTTGGAGAGGGTGGCGCCGAGAACGCCCAAATTAAAACCGATGCCGCCAAGCTGCATAAGAATAAAGGCCGGCCAGAGGAGCAATACGGCCAGTTCCCGCCGTTGCTGGATGGAGCCGACCAGGGCCGCAAGATCGAGCCGCTGTCGACCGCTCAGGCGTCGATGCATCCGCCGCCTCAACCCCTCCATGCCCCGCACCATGGCCCGCCCGAGCATGAGATAAAGACTTGTTGACTCCATGGGCAGACGACGCAGCAGACGGTAGAGCAGAAAACAGCCCTGCAGTGCCACCACCAGGAGCTGCAACAATACGAAAATGCCAAAGTAGAGCGATACGTTCAGCGGCGTGGTCCCGGAGTAGAGCAAAAGCGAACCGGCAGCACCGGCGCCGATGAGCACACCGAGTAGCACGGCCACGCCGCGCCCGAGCATCGAGAGCTCCTGCCAGAGGCTGCCCGGCAGCACCGGCCCTTCCTGCCCCTTCTCCTGACGGAACTGCAGGCGTCGCGTTGCCAGCCACTTGCGGATCAAAAGCCGAGGCGGAACCTCATCCACCTTACCCAACTGCGGCTCGATCTTGGCCAGATAAATAACCCGGTCGCGCTTGGCGAGCACGGACGCCCCCTCTTTACGCTGCACCTCCTCATCAAGGCGGCAGAAAAAGTGCAGATCGATGAGATCGGCAATATTCCACAGACGACTCACAATCGGGACTCCAACAGACAGGGCGCCACCAGGGCGGAAGAAAAGAAATTGCGCAAGGGAAACATTTTATCGTATACCTGAATTCGCGAGCGTTCATCCTGGCGGCAGCTTCGTTGTGCATGACCTTCCGATCAAAGCAAGCTTTATCGGCGAGTTACGGGCAGCAAAGATGGCGTGCGAACGGATACTCCGAAGAGCGGTAGGTGCAGCTGAAAATCGGAAGGAAGAGGTCGCTATTGCGCTGAAAATTGGACAAAAAAACTCAATCTACGCATTCTTCCGTCACGAATTCAGGCTATAGAGACAGGTTCCATTTATGGTCGGCACAAAGGGCATAAGGACGCCCTGAGATCCGACCAACCGTAAAACCCTCCATCACTAGCAAAAAAATTGGATCAGGACAAGGTAAAGCAGCATCGACAGACCCCACCAACGGCAGCCGTATTCCGTCAGGGAGTCGTTGCGGCCTGGCCGATCTGCCTGGGGTATTTCCCCATCGGCCTAGCCCTTGGCGTCATGGCCCAGCAGGCCGGTCTGCCCTGGTGGGCCATGGCCTTGATGTCGATTCTGGTCTTTGCCGGCTCCGCTCAGTTCATCTGCGTGGCCATGCTCACCACCGGTGCCTCCTTTCCAGCGATCGTCTTCACCACCCTCATGGTCAACCTACGCCATGCCCTGATGGCCTCGGCACTGGCCGTGCATCTACGCGGGATTGATCGCCGCTTTCTAGCGCTTTTTGCCTACGGCATCACCGACGAAAGTTTTGCAATCAACATGGCCCGTTTCCGCGAGGGTAACTGGAACCGCTGGAGCGGACTGACCACCAACCAGTTGCCCAACCTGACCTGGATCGGTGCGACCACGGCCGGAGTGCTGATTGGCCAGTTCATCCCCCAGGGTGCCTTTGGTATCGATTACGCCCTGAATGCGATGTTTCTCTGCCTGCTTATCTATCAGCTGCAGAGCCGACTCTACCTGTTTACCGCCCTGATCGGGGTCCTGGTGGCTACCCTCTGGTACCTGCTTATTCCCGGTGATTCCTATATTGTCGGCGCCTCGGTGGTCGCGGCCACCTGCGGGTATGTGCTCAAACGAAGGCGGGAGCGCAAACAATGAGCTGGAAAGACTACCTGCTGCTCTTCGCAGCCATGGGGCTGGTTACCTATCTGCCCCGCTGCCTACCGCTGATTTACCTCGCTCACCGCCGCCTACCGAAAGCGTTGGTCGACTGGCTCAGCCTGATTCCGGCGGCAATCCTCAGCGCCCTGCTGGCACCGAGCCTGTTCACCAACACAACCACACGCAGCCTGGAGCTGGGTAAAGCCGAACTCTGGGTGGCTTTACCCACCCTAGTCTTTGCCTGGAAAACCAAGAGCCTGGGCGGTACGGTCATCGTTGGCATGCTGCTTTATTGGTTGGCGGGAAAACTGCTGTTTCTGTAAAAAAAGATGGACGCGTAAAAAAGGTCCTCAAAAAACAAATTCGGCTGCATTGATCAGAGTTCCTTGCGCCCTTCGAGAAAACAGGTGGACTGCCGCCCCTTGCCCTTCATCTCCACATCAAAGGGGCAGGAAAAAACAAATTCTCGGCCCAGGCCCTGACAAAAGGCACTGGAAACATTGATCCGCATCGGTTCGGAGAGGGATTCGAGACGAGCGGCGATATTGACCGTATCGCCGAAGATATCATAAATATACTTTTTGGTGCCGACAATGCCGCCGACCACTGGACCGGAATGGAGCCCAATGCGGACCTGCCATTGTTGCGGGCTAGTTTGATTACGCGCCTCAAGATAGGTGATCACCTCCAGGGCTGTCAGGGCGGCTGCCCGGCTATGGTCGATCCGGGGCTCGGGAATGCCGGCTACAAAGAGATAGGCATCACCAACGGTCTTCATTCGCTCACACTGATTGGCTTCGACAATTTGATCAAAGGCAGTAAACAAGGCGTTGAGCTCGCTGATGAGAAAGGGCGGATCAAGGGCGGACGCCGTGGCGGTGAACTGGACAATATCGACAAATCCGACCGTGACCTCCGGAAAATATTGAGGGGTACAGCTGCCCCGCTCCATCAGTTCCTCGGCCACCCGTGCCGGCAAAACATTGAGTAACAGGGCCTCTGACTTCTGTTTTTCCAAGGCCAACTGGCGATTGTTTTCCGCCAACTGCTGTTGCAACTGGCGCAGTTTGAGATGGGTGGAGATCCGCGCCATGACCTCAGCCGGATGAAAGGGCTTGGTAATGTAATCCACCCCCCCGGCACTGAAACCGCTCAGCTTGTCGGCGGTGTTGTCCAAGGAGGAGATGAAGATGACCGGAATGTCGCAGGTCGTCGGATTCGCCTTGAGCAGGCGGCACAGGGACAGGCCGTCCAGCTCAGGCATCATGACGTCAAGCAGCAGCAGATCGGGCTGCAGATGCTCCAACAGGGCCAATGCCTCCTTGCCGTGATTGGCCACGGAGACGGTATAGCCCTGTTTGCTCAACAAATGCTGGAGTTGCCGCTGATTGATCAGCGAGTCTTCAACGACAAGGATGGACGCGGCCTGTTCGGTCACAACCGGCTCGAACATTTTAGAGGGCAAGGGGTTGCCGTGCCCGTTGCTGTAGAGCCATATCGATCAGGACCAAGGCTGCCATGGACTCGACGATCGGCACCGCGCGCGGGACCACGCAGGGATCGTGTCGTCCCTTGGCCTCCAGGGTGACCGATTCGCCGGCAAAGTTGACCGTATCCTGGGCCCTGCCGATGGTAGCCACCGGCTTGAACGCCACCCGGAAGACAATCGGCTCGCCGTTACTGATGCCGCCCTGGATACCACCGCTGTTGTTGGTGCGCGTTCCCAGATTCGTTCCCTTCTGCACAAAGGGATCATTGTGCTCGCTGCCGCGCATGCGGGTGCCAGCAAAACCGGAGCCGATGTCAAACCCCTTGGTGGCCGGAAGCGACAGCATCGCTTGAGCCAGCCGGGCCTCAAGCTTATCGAACACCGGTTCCCCCAGGCCAATGGGCACGTTGCGGCAAACGCAGGTGAGGATGCCGCCGATGGAGTCCTTAGCCTCCAACACCTCCTTGACGCGTTCTTCCATACGAGCGGCTGTGGCCGCATCCGGACAACGCACTATCTGTGCGTCGATCTGCTGGCGATTGATGGTGGCTAGATCCATCTCAGGAGCCTCGATATCACCGACCGCACTCACCCAGGCCACGATTTCGGTGCCATACGTCTCATGCAGCCATTTCTCGGCAATGGCACCGGCGGCCACCCGACCAATGGTCTCGCGCGCACTCGATCGACCACCGCCGCTGGAAGCACGCGTCCCGTACTTCATTTGGTAGGTGAAGTCGGCATGCGAGGGCCGGGGGATCTTGCTCATTTCCCCATAATCCTGGGGCCGCTGATCCTTGTTGTTTACCAGGAGCATAATCGGGGTACCCAGGGTTTTGCCAAACTCGGTCCCGGAATAAATAGTGACCTGATCGGCTTCCTGGCGCGGGGTGGAAAGATCGCTCTGACCGGGGCGACGCCGGGACAGTTGTTTTTGGATGTCCGCCTCCACCAACTCCATGCCGGGAGGGCAGCCGTCGACAATGGCGCCGACGCCCTTGCAATGGGATTCGCCGAAGGTGGTGACTTTGTAAAGGGTGCCGAGGGTGCTGGACATCGAATGCTCCTTGTTTTTCCAGGTGGTAATGGTGTAACTTTTTAGTCGATTAAGACAGTTAGTTTATTTTCGCTGAATGGGCAAAGGGAGGGCCACCGGGCATTGGTGATTTCGGTGGGCACGCAAAAAGAAGCGTATCCACCCGACCGCCCTCACAAGCTCCAACTTATCAGTCTTTAAACCTCTTAATATACCATTCTGCGGCTTTATCCAAACCATCCCGCACCGAATAGGCCGGGTGATAACCAATCAACTTGTTTGCTTTCCCTATGTCGGCCAGGGAATGGCGAACATCACCGGCGCGAAAGTCGCGGTACACGGGTTCGGCCTGGGCCGCAGCCGGGTAATGCACCGCCACCCGCTCTTGGATCAAGAGGTACAACTCGTTCAGGGTGGTGCGCTCACCAAAGGCAACGTTGTATATTTGGTTGGCCGCCTCGTCACCGGCGGTGGCGGCCATAATGTTGGCCTGGACGCAATTTTCAATGAAGCAGAAATCGCGACTGGTTTCCCCGTCACCATTGATGAACACCGGCTCCCCCTTGAGCAATCCGGCAAACCATTTGGGAATGACCGCGGCATAGGCCCCGTCCGGATCTTGCCGCTGGCCAAAGATATTGAAGTAGCGCAAGCCGATGGTTTTAAAACCGTAGGTCCGGGCAAAGATATTGGCGTAGAGTTCATTGACCAACTTGGTCACGGCATAGGGAGAGAGCGGATTACCGATCTTGTCCTCGACCTTGGGCAGATCGGGATGATCGCCGTAGGTGGAACTGGAGGCGGCATAGACCATGCGTCGCACCTTGGCATCGCGGGCCGCGACCAGCATATTGAGAAAACCGGTGATATTGTTGGCGTTGGTGGTCAGTGGATCTTCAATGGAGCGCGGCACCGAGCCCAAGGCCGCTTGATGAAGGACATAGTCCACCCCGGTGCAGGCCGCACGGCAGTCGGCAAGCTCGCGAATATCGCCCTTGATAAAACAAAAACGCTGCCAGACTTCCTCACCCACTCGCTGGCGGACCTCGTCGAGGTTGTGCTGAAAACCGGTGGAAAAATTATCCAGCCCCACCACTTTTTGCCCCATTCCGAGCAGGTTTTCCAATAAATTCGAGCCAATAAAACCGGCAACGCCGGTGACCAGCCAGGTGGAGGGCTGCTGCTTGAGCAGTTGACAACGCTCTGTATAACGATGCATTTTGTCTATTTTCCTACGATGCAATTTAAGGTATTTTTTCGGCATTCAATCGAATATGTTCTTGTCGATAATAGCCTTGACGGCGATGAGCGTCAATGGCGATAACTGCTCGAGCTTTAAACCGTTTTCACCATGCCGCCCATCCGCAAAATCATTCACATCGACATGGACGCCTTCTTTGCCTCGGTGGAGCAGCTCGACCGGCCGGAGTTAAGCGGTCTTGCGGTAATCGTCGGCGGTAATCCCCAGAGCCGGGGGGTGGTGGCGGCCTGCTCCTACGAGGCCCGTGCCTTTGGCATCCATTCCGCCATGCCCTGCGCCCGAGCATACCAACTCTGTCCCCAGGCGGTGTTCATCAAACCGCGCATGGATCGCTATCAGGAAATCTCCCGCCAAATCATGGCCCTGTTCCACAACTACACCTCACTGGTGGAGCAGCTTTCCGTGGATGAAGCCTTTCTTGACGTCACCGACAACCCACTCGGCGAGCCCTCGGCCACCCGTATTGCCCAGGCCATCCGTGCCGACATCAAGACCAACCTGGGATTAACCGCCTCGGCAGGCGTCTCCTACAATAAGTTTCTGGCGAAAATCGCCTCCGGCCACAACAAACCCGACGGCATCACCGTCATTCCGCCGGACCAAGCCCAGGCCTTTATAGCCGCCCTGCCCATCGGTAAATTTTACGGGGTTGGCCGGGTGACCGAAAAAAAAATGCAGTCCCAAGGGATTCGTACCGGGGCCGACCTGCTCCGCTTCTCCCGGCCGGAGCTCATGCGCCTCTTTGGCAAAACCGGGCTTTTCTTCTACGACATCGCCCGAGGGCAGGATCAACGTCCGGTGGAACCGGTGCGGGTGCGCAAATCCATCGGCACCGAAACCACCTTGGTTTCGGATATCCAAGATTACGCTCAAATCAGCACCCTCCTCTACCAACTGGTTGGCCGGGTGGCAGCATTGTTGACCGACAAACAAACCGGTGGCCGCACCCTCTCGCTCAAGGTCCGCTACAACGATTTCACCACCATTACCCGTTCCTGCACCACCCGCGAAGGGTTCTTCGCTGCCGGCGATATTCTCGCCCAACTGCCCCGACTCCTGGCTGCCACCGAAGCAGGACGACGCAAGGTCCGGCTGCTCGGCATCACCGTGGCCAACCTCTGCGAGGAGCAGGAGGCCAGGCGGATTCGCATCCGCCAACTGTCCCTACCCTTTCCCACGAACAGGCGTAAGCGCTGATGGCGTCGTAAAAACTTCGATCAAAAAATTGATCACAGGGGGCTCAAAATCCGGATGATCGCTGTTTCCCGCTATAGCCATACTCTACGGAAAACAGCGCTCGTTCGAAAGGGGGGTGTCTGTGGCCGCATCTCAATAATAATACCAGATTGAATTATAGTCGCGAATGTGCTCGCCATCCTGTTGGAGCCGCTTGAGGTAGGCGTGGATGGAAACATCGGTGTAGACGAAGGTATCCATCAGGGCCATCTTTTTTTCCCAGGGATGGAACTCATAAACCCGGCGACCATCGGGCAAAATAGCAATCATATCACGGTTCTGTCCAGCGCGGAGGTAGTTTTTGCCCAGCCGCGGCACATTGAACACAATCTCGTCGGTGCGTACCGTGCCCGGGAAAAGCCGGGCCTCCTCCTGCTGCTCCTGGAGCAAGCGGGCTATCGGCACCCGGTAGTCGTCGGTTTCCTCCTTGCCCTTGGTGTTGAAGGTATAGTACGGCGTAACGCCAATCAGCCGTAGCTGTTGCCGCAGGGTCGTCGCCTCAAATTTGCGAGAATTGTAATAGGTAAACACCATCTGGTTGTAAACCCCGACACCAAACTGACGAAACAACTGCACCGCCTGCATGGCCTCGGGCGTGATCTCGCTGGTATGTTCGAAGTGGGTGATGATCAACATCTCCCGCCGTCCGGGTTCGTGGAAACGGGTGATGGTCCGCACCAGGGATTCGGTGATCCGCTGCGGTAGGGTCACCGGGGTGCGGGTACCGATGCGGATCCGAACCACATGCTCCATCTGCGCCAGACGGCTCAGGATCATCTCCAGCCGTTCATCGGAGAGGATCAACGGATCACCGCCGGTGACCAGCACCTCGGAGATTTCCTTGGTCTTCTCTATCCATTGCAGGGCTTGATCAAGTTTTTTCTCCCCCAAGGCCGCATCCTGAGAAAACACATCCTGGATCTGCCAGTTTCGTTGGCAGTAGACGCAGATTTGCGGGCAGGTCAACACCGGCTTAAGGATAACGATACCGGGATAGCGGCGGGTAATGCCGTCGATGGGCGAAGTATCGCCCTCAACCATGAAATCATTGGAACAGGTGGGGTCCTGCCGCAAAGCGCTCACCCGTTTGACATATTGCATGGGTGGGATTACCTGCGCCCGGATGGCCCGATCCCAGCTGCCGCCGTTTTCCGGATCCATCAACGACACGGTGTATGGGGTAATACCGAACGGAATCCGCTGTTCGCGGGCCATGGTAACGGCCGCCCGTTCCTCTTCGGAAAGGCTGATCAACGCACCAAGGACCAGCGAATCTCGGATAATATGGCGGGTATGCCAACTCCAGTCGTTCCATTCCAGGTCGCTGATCTGAAAATACTGAAAAAGCCGTTGCCGGTTCACGCTTCGCTGCCGAACCAAGGCATCATCCATTCCTGAGGGATAACGCTTGCCAAAAAACTGAGCCTTGCGCGCCATCCGCGAAAGATCGGTTGAACGCAATTTAGCCGCTGTCCGACCGCAATGGCTAAGGAAAGCTGGCGATTTTTCGGTGTAGAGGTTGGTTAGGCCGTTAATACCTTTCACCAAATGCTGCAACTCGGCAATAAAGCCCGGACTCGGTGCCGGACCGTGGTGACGACCGTGGAGCAGGCCGTCCAGGTAGGTGAGCAGGGAAAAACCAGCCAACTCCTCGCTCCGGGGATTAAGCATGTTTCGCAAAACCCAGATCGTATCCCGGAAAACAACCCACTCCAACGCGGCCATATCCTGGGTTTTATCATAAATATTAAGGAGCAAGTTGGAAAGATGGCTCCTAAGCTGCAGCCGTTTCTCTTCCAAAGGAAAGTCGGAGAGCAAAATTGCCTCCATTGCCGGATCAAGGGCAATGATTTTTCGTATCTGTTGCACACGTTGCGCATTCTTCATCGGACACCTCAACTATTACAGGACAGGTAAAAACACGTGGCCATGCACCAGGGAAATTGGCATCCCCCATCCAGAAAATTCAACGACAACGCCTCACCAATTAAGGCTGTTGTAATAAGAAAATAGACGCCTCGATTAAATCGAGACAAACTTCCAACTATTGGAAATAACTGATATTCAACAAAGGGAAAATATTTGAGACAAGGCTAACGCAAATATTTGACCAACGACGAGTCGCCCCTTTGTTGAGCGTAGAGAAAACCATACTCTTCCGGCAAGGAGAGCTGGTCAAAGGATGTTACGGTAAAATGTTATACTGAGATATTTCACAGTGTACAAGAAAGATGGAGCCGTAAAAACTTCGATCGACGGCGGCGCAAAATTTTTCCCGACACTCGACATGCCTTATGCATACCTTCGCGCCGGAAAAATGCTAGTCACTGTTCCAAAGCGGCCCGGACCTTATGCGAAATCTCAAACAGGGTGATCGGTTTTCGTAAAAAGTAGCGCACGCCTATCCCCTTGGCCTGTTCACGACTGACACGCTCACTGAAACCACTACAAATAATAATGGGTAGGTCGGGTCGAAGAGCGAGCAATTCCCTGGCCAACTGATCACCAGTCATATTCGGCATGGTCATATCGGTAATAACCAGATCAAAGGCGCTGGGATCGGCTCGAAACAATTCCAGCGCTTCCAAACTGTTACGCTTGCTGGTGACTTGATATCCCAAGCCTTCGAGGATTAACTGGCCAACCTCGACGATGAGTTCCTCGTCATCGATCAGCAAGATGCGTTCAGCCCCTGTTGGATAACCTATATTCTGTTCAACCGGTACCACCTCGACGGCTTGATCGATGATGGGAAAGAATACAGACACTGTGGTGCCCACACCCACTTCTGAATACACTTTTATGTCACCGTGATGATCCTTGACGATGCCATAGACAACAGCCAAGCCGAGCCCGGTCCCTTTCCCCTGCCCCTTGGTGGTGAAGTAGGGCTCAAAAATTTTAGGCTGTATTTCCGGTTCTATTCCACATCCAGTGTCCGTCACCGAAATCATGGCATAACGCCCTGGTGCAAGCGCGCTGTGGAGAACATCCTCTGGGGCCAGTCTGATTTCCTGTAGCTTGACTGATATCTCGCCGCCGCATTGATCAACCGCATGATAGGCGTTGATGATCAGATTCATCATCACCTGATGTAATTGAACAGGATCAAGCAGGACCGGGGAACAATCCTCCTGAATCTCTTTATCAATCCGGATGCTGGAGGGAATGGTCGCACGGCAGAGTTTGAGGATTTCTTTTAATCCTGACTGAATACAGATTGACTGCAACGAATGCTCGGCCTGACGGCTAAAGGATAAAATCTGGTTCACGAGGTCCTTGGCCCGCAACCCGGCGGTATAGATACGATCCAAATATTGCTGAAAAGGCCCCTCGGTCACCAGTTCCTTTTTAAGCAACTCGGAATAGCTGAGCATGGGTTGGAGAATGTTATTAAAGTCATGGGCTATCCCACCCGCCAAGGTCCCAATGGCCTCCATTTTCTGCGATTGATTCAATCGCGCTTCCAAACGAAATTTTTCTTCCTCTGCTCGCTTCTGCTCGGTCAAATCACGAATAATGCCAACGATAAATCGGTCACCCCTTTTATTGGTATACAGGGTCTTTTTGGTAAGGATGGCGCTCAGGCTACCTTGGGCGTCGGAAAAAAGCTCCTCGTTGATATTGGCAAGACCGCTATCGAGCACCTCCTGGTCCTTCCCCCAAAACACATCCGCTTGTTCCTTGGGAAAATAGTCATAATCGGATTTTCCCAACAACTCGCTCCTGCTGCGCTGCATGAACTCGCACAAGGCATCGTTGACCAATACCCATTGATGCTGGTCATTCTTGACAAAGATGGGATCGCCGACACTATTGATAATCTCATCCAAATATTCTTTGGAGGCCGCCAAATCCTCCTCTGCCTGCTTCCGGGCAGTGATATCGGTTATGAACCCTTCGATAACGGTTTGCTCGTTGGCACCAATTGTTCGTAGCCCGGCACTGATCGAAACCCATATTTTGGCTCCATCCTTGCGAAAGCACTGCACCTCAAACCCTGCGATCTTCTTTTGCCGGTGGAGAATGGCGAGCACTCGGTCGCGCTCTGCGGGATCGACATAAAACTGTTGCCGAATATCGGTCATCCCATCCATCAGTGCCTGTGGAGATTCGTAGCCGAGAATATCGGCAAGAGCGGGGTTGGCTTTAACAAACCGGCCTTCAAGTGAACTCTGATAGAGCCCCTCAAAGGCATTTTCGAAAATCCCCCGGAACTCCTCCCCACTTTCCCGCAAGGCCTCGGTCGAACGCTTGAGTTCCCTGATCATGTGGTTGAAGGTCTGGCCAAGAAGGCCAATCTCATCATGCCCGGAGGATTGGACGATTTGGGTTAAGTCCCCCTCAATGATCCGTTTTGCCGCAGCCGTCATCCGCCGAATCGGTCGGGTAAGGGACCAACTGGCCACAATCCCCAAAAGAGCAACCAATAGGGTGATCGTGAATGCAGCACCCACCATTCTACGGACCATTTGCTGGCGCCCGGTCTGCAGCAGGTTGCGATAGGTTTGGAGTTCATCCTCATAGACACTCGTGCCTATCACCCAATCCCACGGGGCATAATAGGCGAGACGAGCCACCTTCCAACGCAGGCCTGGTTCACCGGGATTTTGCCATCGGTAACGGACCGTCGTCAGTGCTCCCGGGCGCAGATCGGTTGCCTTCTGGATGATTTCTTGGATAACGAAGCGCCCATCGCTATCCTGGGTGGACCAGATATCTTCCCCATCACGGATTCCTTGGGCGGAGATGACATAATGGCCGCGGTTTCGCCCTTGTCCTTCTAGCACATAAACATACCCCGTTTTGCCAACGCTGGTCTGGAGAATGGCATGACGAATCCTCGCAGCCACCGCCTGTTGCCTGACGCCGACATACAACATCCCCACCACCCGCCCTGCTCCATCGACAATCGGCTCATAGGCGGTCAGATACCAATCATTCACCACGTAGGCCCTGCCATGATAGGTGTCACCGTGGAGAATGGTGGTAATTACCGGGTTGTCTACGCCATCCGGATTGACTGCGGGGATATAGGTTCCGATGGCCCGCTGGTTGTCGCCCGTCCGAACAGTGGTGGCAACCCGAAGCATGTCCCCCTGGTCATTCATGCGCTGAAAAACGGTCGTGGTTTCTCCAACCAGTTCGGTCACCTCATCGACAAGAGGGGTTTCGACACTGAAATCGGCATTATTGCCAAGCCATTGGTCACCCAGAAGCAACTTCGGTAAAAGGAGAGTGTGGGAATCTTGGGTAAACTGATTTTCCGCCCGCCAGGAGAGACGCTCCTCGCCCAGGCGGATTCCACCATTATGATTGAGAAGATGACGTGCCACTTTGAGATTGGCATCGACTTGCGCCTGGATCGCCTCATTTTCGGTCTGCACCAGATTGTAGACACCAAGGGCTATATGATCGAGGTCCGCATTCACCAACGTGTCGACCTCTGTCTGCGCGAGTTGATTGTAAGCCTCACTCTGCCACACCGCTATGAACACCAGAGCAACAGCGGTTATCAGCACACTACTGGCCCCCAACAAGGCAACCTTTGCATTCAGTTTCATAGAGCTCCTACTGTATCCACCTTAATACTGGCCCCCGCGACGCACCTCTTCTTCTTTTGGGCAACGCAGCGAGTACAGTTCAGTCGATATTCCGATCATGCTTTATCGAGAAGAGGCACCACAGACGCATGTCCTCTGGTTGGGTTCAATTCTCTCTACAAGCGACTCAATTTTTCCAACAAAGTTGCTTGCCGAACAGTTTGATGTTTTGTACCTGTTGAAAACAAAGAAGAAATGGCCTCCATTGATTAGCAATTTTACCACTAGGCGCAGCATGAGCGTTTCTCATCCCCTGAAACAATTCCAAGTTCTCCTTCTGCTGACAAGTCTCCTGTTTACATTTTGGCATCTGTTGCCGGTAAAGGCAATGGCAGGAAACGAACTCAGGGTAGGCATCCGTGATATCAAGCCCTTTATCTTTATCGAGCCCGACCAGGAGCCCACCGGCACACCATTGACCTCTGGAAAGCCATGGCCACTGACCTTGGCCTTGAATACCGTTTTGTCCCCAGCAAAGGAATCGCTTATACCCTCCAGGACATGAAGAGCGGCAAACTTGACATTGCAATCGGCGCGATCACAATCACCGAAAACCGGGAAAGTCTGTTCGACTTTAGTCTCTCCCACTTCCACACCGGTCTTGGCATCATGACCCCAGCCAAGACCAGCTACTCGATTGCTGCCTTTTGGTCCTCTTTTTTCACCCAGGAACGGTTGATAAAACTCGGTTCCTTTGTCGCCTTTCTCCTCATTTCTGCCCATGTGATCTGGCTGGCGGAACGACGTAACCAGCAGTCTTTTCACCGCAACTATTTTCCCGGCATCCTCGAAGGCATCTACTGGTCGATCGTTACCGCCAGTACCGTCGGATACGGCGACTATATCCCCAAAAGCAAGATCGGCAAACTGCTGGCTGTGTTGATTATCATCGTCTCCCTACCCTTATTTGCGGTCTTTATCGCCAACATCTCCTCAGATATCACCATGCACGAACTGCGCAGCTATATCGATAGCCCCAAAGATCTGGCCGGGAAAAAGGTGGGGGTGGTCAAAGGCAGTACCAGCGAGGAATACATGCGCCGGGAGCACCTGGGCGAGCTTAACCCCTCATCCAATGCCATGGATATGTATGCGCTGCTGGAACAGGGAACTCTTGATGCCGTGGTCCACGATCTTCCGACCCTGCAGTACTTCGCCGGCACCGCAGGCCAGGGAAAGGTCAAGCTGGTGGGCAAAATGTTCAACAAGCAGGACTACGCCTTTTTGCTTCCAGAAAACAGCAGGCTCAAAGAACAGATCGACCGTACCCTGCTCAAACTCATTGAAAACGGCACCATGGACGAGCTTGAAAAAAAATGGTTTGCCACCGGCTCGAAGCAGTGAACCGCGGCAACCATGGGCGGTCAGGCCAGGGAGGTCCAGTATGAGCCAGGAATCAATCTTTTTTATTATCGCCGGCCTGCTGGCCGCCAGCACCCTTTGCCAATGGGGCGCCTGGCGGGTTAAGCTTCCAGCCATCATCTTCCTCCTCCTGACCGGCATCCTGGTCGGCCCTGTCTTGGGACTGCTGCATCCCGAACAGCTGCTGGGCAACTTTTTCTTCCCCTTTATCTCGATTTCGGTAGCGGTTATTCTCTTTGAGGGCAGCCTTACCCTGCGTTTCAAGGACATTATGGGCTTTGAAACCGTGATCCGCAATATGGTCTCCTTTGGCATGGTGATCACCTGGTTGATCACCGCAGTCACCGCTCATTATGTGATCGGCATGTGCTGGCAGATCTCCTTTCTCTTTGGCGCGATCACCGTGGTCACCGGGCCGACGGTTATCTCCCCCATCCTCCGCACCGTGCGGCCAACGGCCAACATCGCCAATATCCTCCGCTGGGAGAGCATTGTCATCGATCCAATCGGTGCTGCCCTCTCGGTCCTGGTGTATGAGTACATCATTACTGCATCCGCCGGCTCGCCCTGGGGCCATACCCTGCTCTTTTTCCTCCGACTGCTCATCGTCGGTACCTCAATTGGCATCGGTTGCGGCTATTTTTTAGGAGCAGCGCTCCGTTCCAACCGAATTCCCGATTTCTTGCGGAATGTCGGTACGCTCTCTGTGGTGCTGGTTTCTTTTATCGCCGCCAATGGACTGCAATCGGAATCCGGTTTGGTCACGGTCACGGTGATGGGGATCTGGCTGGCCAACATGAAGGATGTGGATGTGCAGGGGATCATCGATTTCAAGGAAAGCATCAGCCTGCTTTTGATCTCGCTTCTGTTCATCACTCTGGCGGCGCGAATCGATCTCCAGTCACTAATTGGTCTGGGTTGGCGAGCCCTGGTCCTCTTCCTCGCTATCCAGTTCCTCGCCCGCCCCTTGAACATCGTCATTTCAGCCACCGGCTCCAAGCTCTCCTGGCCGGAACGTCACTTCCTGGCCTGGATCGCGCCGCGTGGCATTGTTGCCGCCGCCATCTCCGCCCTCTTTGCGGTGCAGCTCGAAAAGGCCGGTTTTGCCGATGCCAATCTGCTCAGCCCGCTGACCTTTTTCGTTATCATCGCCACGGTGCTCTTGCAGAGTACCACAGCCCGTTTCCTGGCCAAATGGCTTAAGGTTACCGAGCCCGAACCTAAAGGGTTCCTCATCATCGGGGCCAATATTGTTGCCCGGGCCCTGGCCCAAGCCCTCACGCATAACGGGGTGCAGATTATTCTTGCCGACACGGTTCGCGGCAATGTGACCAAGGCCAAGATAGACGGATTGGCCTGCTATTTCGGTAATCCCTTCTCCGAACATGCCGATCAATTTTTACCCCTGACCGGTATCGGTCGGATCCTGGCGCTGTCTTCACATGAAACCATCAACGTGGCCGCGGCCATGCATTATCGTAATGAACTGGGCACGGATAAGGTCTTTGTAATCCAGTCAAAGCTACGCGAACGGGTCTCGGAACGCATACGTCTGCCGATTCAACGTTTGTCGCGAACTCTCTTTGGTAGCAGCATCACCCATTCCTATATTTCCTGGGTCCTGTCCCACGGCGGCAGTATCCATACCACCAAGCTCACCAACCACTTCGGCTTCACTGAGTTCATCAAACGTCATGGGTATCGGGCCGTGCCGCTTTTTGCCATTGATCCAAAACATGCTGTCCATGTCTTCTGCGAGGAACTACAGATAGACCCCAAGTCGGACTGGTTGATCATCTATCTGCGCCAACCGGACCGGCGAAAAATGCCCCGAAAACAGACTCCGCCGACAACAACACCCCAACCGGCCTGCGATCCTTCCAATCGCGTTCTGCCCTGCCCGCCCAATGAATTATTCTGATGGGACGTAAAAAGGTTGAAAATAGTCCAGCCATGGTGGTTGAATACCACCCCGGTCTATCACCGATTTGGGAGACGATTGCTCCGGTGACAGCCACTCTGGTCTTTTTTCAGGAATATATTTTAACCTCATGGCGGCATGCCCAACGGCAGTCGTCTGAGGGCAGGAGGTTACACCATGGATATGAAAACCGTACGCGCCCAGGCCCGGGAACAACTCAAAGGATTCTGCCGGGTCTGTCCGGTCTGTGACGGTCGCGCCTGTGCCGGCGAGGTGCCGGGCATGGGTGGCGTGGGCACCGGCTCTGCCTTTAAATCAAATATGGAAGCCCTGGCTGCTGTCCGTCTCAATATGCGCACCGTACACGGTGTCAAGGAGCCGGACCTTTCCCTGAATCTGTGGGGCAAGCCCCTGGCCATGCCCATTCTCGTTGCGCCCATCACCGGTTCAACCTACAACATGGGCGGCAAGATGACCGAGGAAGACTTTATTTCCGAGATGGTCGCAGGCGCCTTGATGGCGGGATCGCTGTGCATGACCGGCGACGGGGCCGATCCGACCATGTTCCTCAGTGGCATACATGCAGGGACAGCCAACAAAGGTGGCTCGATTGCGATCATCAAGCCGCGAGCCCAGGATGTGATCAAGGGGCATTTACAAACCGCGGAGGAGGCAGGCGTGCTCGCGGCTGGTATGGATATCGACGGTGCCGGGCTGGTGACCATGGCCATGAAGGGACAACCGGTCGGGCCCAAAACCGCCGCCGAACTGGCGGAAGTGATTGGTGCCACCAAATTGCCCTTCATCGTCAAGGGCATCATGACCGCCGATGAGGCGGAAGCAGCGGTGGCGGCAGGGGCGGCAGCGATTGTCGTTTCTAACCACGGTGGCCGGGTGCTTGACTTCACTCCGGGTGCGGCCGAGGTGCTGCCGGAAATAGCAACCCGGGTCAAAGGCAAGGCGATCATCTTTGCCGATGGCGGTGTCCGAAGCGGTGCCGATGTGCTCAAACTGCTCGCTCTGGGTGCCGACGCCGTGCTGGTCGGCCGGCCGCTAATCATTGCCGCCTTTGGCGGAGGCCGTGAAGGCGTGGCCATGTACCTCAATCAGCTCAAAAACGAGCTGCTCCAGGCCATGCTCCTCACCGGGACCGCGGATGTGAAGGAGGTTTCTGCACGTACCGTTTACGGCTGCAAATAAGCAATAAGTCCCGACAAAAAAGGCTCCCATTCTCTTCGAAGGAGATTGGGAGCTTCTGTCTCTCTTTTTTTGCTTTCGCCCCGTTAATGGGACTCAGCGGCGGGAGCGTCCCTGGGGCCACAGGGCATCGGAGAGCAGTATCCACCGCAAAGCCTCCACCCCTTGAGTCCCAGCCTCTGCATCAGCGGTCAGGGAGAGTTCCGCTAACCGCTGGCCAAGGTTGACCTCTTCCTCCTGATTCCTGTCGGTCAAAATGGTTTCCACGACAAAAGACAGCGAGGTCAGGGTGCGATAACTCTCATCGATCAAACGGAACCGGTCTGGATGGTATTCCGGCGGATAACGGCGCACCAAGCGCCGATAACTCTGTTCGATCTCCTCTCTAGTAGCCTTTTGCGGCAGGTGCAGATGTTGCAAGGCTTGGTCTCGAGTCAGCATATTCCCTCGTTGGCGCAAAATGTTCGGTACAATGAAAAAAAGCTACCGTCGATGTCCGGCCATGGACCGCATGCGCCGTTCGACGACATCCCGCAAGGGGATACAGGCGGTTTCGCCAGCAGTGACCCGTGCACTGAGCACGTTATAGGTCCGGATCAGCAGGAAGCTGAACTCTTTCTCCCGCTCAAGACAGGGAAAGACCTGCTCCACCAGCGTGACCAAAATGGGGAGCGGCAATGTCTGAAAATCACCAGTCCGTGAACGGAGAAAATCAGTCACCTCGGTGAGTTGTTGAACATTCTTCCTTAAGAGGGCCAATTCCTTTCTCGGAATGTTCTTTGACGACATGGCCTTGATCAGGTCGGCACTCTCGCAAGCCTCTCGAAGCAGAGGCAGGGCGATATAGAGGAATTCCTCACTGGGTCCACCAGAACCCCAAGCCAATTCGCACCACTGCCGCAGGTCACCAACGTGTACCCGCCCCGTGGGAAACGCCTGTAGAAACCGGTGAAGTGGGGCGAGCTGGGGCACCTCCGCGGCCACCGAAGCCAAGTCCTTGAGCATACTTGCCGTAAAAAACATAGGGGCTTTTTCTTCATCCGCCCCCGGCATGAACAAATCGAATTCGTCCGCAAATTCGTCCATCATCGAACCAGCGGTGAACTCTTCCCAGATGGCCTTGGTCAAGTGCTCTGCCTGAACGATATTGTCACCGATGCGCTTGAAGAGTATCCGCAGATTTTCCGGAAAACGGAGTGCAAATGCCAGATGCTCGTCAATGAACCACTGCAGGTCTTCGTCCGCCAGGGCAGCGCAGGCCTGCTGGGCCTGATCAGCAAGCCTGCTCAACTGACGGTTGCTGGTAACCGTCGCTATCATGGGAGCGAGCAGAGTCAGCCGAGCACCGCCACAACCGGCCTCAAAGGTCTGTCGCACCAGTTGTGCCAAGGAAGCGTGATCAGCCTCCGGCATGAAGAGCAGGCTCAGATCTTCGGCAAGGAATTTGTCATAAAAGCCCACCAAGGCACGTCGGTCCCGGACAGCCAGATCCGGTAGCCGTTGACCGATTTCCCGCACCACCTCACGGTGGCCATGGATCAACACTCGCTCCATGGCCTCACTGATCCCGCCATCAAACGAAAGAAGAAAACTGGGTAACTCCTTTTGGGAGCGCATCACTTCCCGCTGCACCAATCGCCGGAAATCGCGCAAAAGCGCCAGCCGTTCCTCAAAGGAGGCAGCGGCAAAACGCTGCTCCAGCTTGTGGCAGGCGGTATCGGAGCAACCATCCTGGGGGCGGGCACTCAGTTGCTCGCGGAGATCGTCGGAGAGATGCGGACCGGCAACAGTCAGGAAGGCATGCTGCACCGAGCCAAGCAGCGCTCGCACCTGATGCGGGCCGGGTGGCGGCACGGCCTGCCGGAGATGCAGCTGCACCTGTTCGACAAAGGGAAGCAGCACCAGCCGTTGCAGCGGTGGGGGAAAACCCGCGACCTGGCTCCACGCCAGATAATCGTCATCGGCGAGGTCGGCAAGAAAGCCTTCGGAGAGCGGCTTGTTGAGGTGAGTTTTATGGTTGAGTTTGCGGAAGGTCATGATCGCCTCGCCCAGCGCCTCAAACACTTGATCGATCCCGGTCCCGTTAAAACAGGCGCCAAGACTTTGGAACTGCTTGCGGGAAACTTTCCCCGGTCCGCGTGCTATGCCCTTGAGCAGGCGTTCAACTTCAGCCCAATCCCGCTCTTGCCCAAGGATCTTCCCCAGGTGTTGCTGCGCTGCCAAAGCCGCTCCTGACAACCCGGAGACAGCAAGAACAGCCTCCGTTGACCCGGTTGCATCCTGTATCAGATCGGCCAGGGCCTCGAGGAAAAAATTTTCCGGGGTCTGTGGGATTTTGCCCAACTCCGGCCGCAGGCGGCAGTACTCTTCAAAGGCCTCCCGGGTGCGCAGTGATCGCCGACAAACCTCGGCCCAGGCCTTGTCGATATCACGCTTGAGTTCGACCGTGACCGGCAACTCGCGCACCGCGACCAGCCATTCCAGGTGACGGCCGGCCTGCTGCAACTTCTGTAGCGCCCGTTTTTCCCGCTTGAGCTTCGCCTTAGCCATGACTCTCCAGATCATCACTGAGTTGATCCAGCAGCTCCAACAGGTTGTCCTCCAGTTCGTCGATCAGGTCCTCGTCGTCTCCAGCAACAATGGCCGACTCGTAGCGCCGGGTGAGCGTCTTCAAGCCCTTAGCCGCATCGGCGGAAACACGGGAATCGGCCAGCAGCGCCCGGGCCCGCTGGGCGATATAGTTGATCGGCTTACCGCTCAGCTCCACTTCCGCGGTTTCCTCCGCAACTGCATCCTCCGTTGACCGCGACTTTTTCAAATCGACCGCCACCGTCTTGGTATTATCGAAGCCCTTCTGGCTGACCGTCACATGGACGATGCCCTGCAGATCGTACGAGAATTCCACGGTCACCGGCGAATGGATAGGCGCCGGTTTGAGATCGAAGCGAAACGAATCGACCAGGGTGTTATCCCGGCAAGACCGGCTCTCCCCCTGAAAGACATCTACCTCAACCAATTTCTGCCCCTCGCTGATGGTATAAAAGACATCGGTGCGGGTCACCGGGATACGGGAATTGCGGCGGATGATGGGGCTAAACCAATCGGCGTCGCCCGTTTCCGGGTCGATCTCGTCCATGGTGCGCGTGCCAAGGGAGTGGGCGGCCACATCGATGAGAATGTGTCGTAACGGCTCGCCGGCGATGATCCCGGCTTGTACCGCAGCCCCCAACGCCACACACAAGTCCGGATCCACCGAGTGTTCCATGGGCTGCTCGAACAGTTCGGCTAGCATGCGCTGGACACTGGGCATACGGGTTGAGCCACCCACCAGGATGATCCGGTCAATATCCTCAACCGTCAACCGGGACTCATCCAGGGCCTCCAGCACCTTGACACGGGTCTGCTCGACCAGGTCCTCGGTCAGTTCATCAAATTTCTCTCGCGACACCTCAAGGCTCAGGTTGATCGGTGTCTGATCCACCAGGGCCAGGGCTACCTCGTTAAGGGGTACATAGGGCTGGGTGGAAAGAGCTATTTTGGTGCGTTCGGCAATATCGGTGAGTCGAACCTGAAGGGCAAAGTCCTCACTCAAATCACGGTCACATTGCTCCTCCAGATGCTCCAAAAAATATTCGTTGAGCCGAGCATCGAAATCATCGCCACCCAGGGCGGTATCGCCGCAGGAGGCCAGGACTTCCTTGATGTCGCCTCGGAGTTGCACCACCGACACATCAAAGGTGCCGCCGCCCAAATCATAGACCAGGATGATTTCTTCCCCAAAGGCCTCGGCAGCGGTTGGACTCTCATAAATAAAGGCGGCGGCCGTGGGCTCGTTGATGATGCGCATCACCTCCAGTCCGGCCAGTTCGCCCGCGCGGATGGTAGCGCGCCGCTGGGCATCGTCAAAATAGGCAGGCACGGTCACTACCACCTTACGCACCGGTTGGCCGATAACCTTACCCGCCTCCGCCGCCAGATGGCCAAGCAGCATCCCCGAGATATCTTCGGGCTGGTAGCTTTTTTCCCCCACCAGAAGGGGATCTTTGCTGCCCATCAACCGTTTGACCGACTTGACCGTCAATTCCGGGAAGGCGACAAAGCGGTTCAAGGCCTGCCGACCGAAATACGTCCGTTGCGCCTCGGGTTCAAAACTGACCACCGAGGGCACGATGGACTGGCCTTCCTCGATATTCAATGCCTCGGGCACCCCGTTCCGGATCCAAGCAATCACCGAATTAGTCGTTCCCAGGTCGATACCGCAACACACCTCTTTCATTGACATTCCTCTATCTGTTTCTGCCCTGCGGCTTGAGGCGCCAGAATGACCTTTGCCGGGGTGCGGACGGTCTCTCCATATATGAAACCCGGTTCCAGCACTTCCACCACCATCCATTCCACGGCCCCGGTTCCCCGGGACAACACCGCCCGATGCAGGCGCGCATCAAAGGGAACGCTCTGTTCCCGAATCATTTGAAAACCGATCTCGTCCAATCCACGCTCCAGTTGCAGCCAGAACAGGGCGACGGCCTCTCGATGGGCAGGAGAATCGGCCAGTAGGCTGCGCAACGACTGATCGAGATGAAAAAACGCCACTGCCAATTGCAGCAGGTTGTCCCCCTTTCCGGTTATCGCCGTCGTCTGGGGTGCATCTCGGCGGCTCAGCAACTCCTCCATTGCGGCGCCCTGTTTGCGGAGCATCTTGCGGATACCACGAAACTCCTCACCGAGGGCACCATGGACATCCCCCAGTGTCAGGTCTGTGGGATTGGATTTTTCTCTTCCGTTTTTCGCTGATCCGGTCAAACGGCGGACAAATCTGGACCATATCTCATGTGCCATGCAACTGATCCTATAAAAAAAATCAAAAAATATAAGCTATCGTTCTCGTGAAAGCTCCGAGTAACGACGTTTCGAGCTGCGTCATTTACTTTTTTTATGACCTGTAATTTTCGTTTTTTTGAGTTTTCACGAGACCATCGAAAAATACAAAACCGGGATTTCCACGTCTTAACCATCAGCTCGGCATCTACAAGGCGCATGCTTACCATATTTCCGCTAAAAAATCAGTCACCTTCCCGCTTGTTACGTTCAGACCCCACAATGGATTTCTCTCCCAATTCTGGTGAGCTCGTAAAAACACAACTCTACAAGGAGCCGTGTTTCCCCTGGCGCCAGGGCATACATAAAATATGTCGAGTGACGGGAAGACACGCTGCGACGCCATCAATCTTATTCGTGCGAGTCCTGCGCCAGGGGGCTGGTCCAAGATTGCCCCGAGGCTGCCTCATTGGCCAACGCCTCAAGTTTGGCGATGACCTTTTCGAGTTCGCTATTGTCCAGCGGTGGCACCATTTCCCGCAGTTCTTCCAAAAGGATGGGCGACTGCAATTTGGCCATCTCCGCCTGATCCTCAATCCGATCGATGGCCATATGAATGGTCATGGCGATGTAATCATCGGCCCGGGGCGACAGTTGGCGAAAACGGTTCCGCTCACGGAAACGATGAATCAGATGTTCGCCGAGAATGAATAGGCTGCGACTGGCCAGACCGTTGGCAAAACCGGCGGTCATCGGAAGGAAGGCGACGGTATGGGCATACTGTTGCATCATTGGCCGGTTGCGGGTCCGCATCACGGTGACGATCAGTTGGCATAACAGGCGGAGAAAGGATTCCGCCACCGCCCGCGGCAAAGTCCTCAGCGCTTGAATGCAGCCGACATTACTCTGCGGTTGTTCTCCATCCAGGGAATGGGCGACTATCGCCTGCTCCACCTCGTCTGGGGCAAGCAGTTGATCGGCAAGCGCGGCCACCACCGCTTCCCGCGCCACCTCCATGGCGTCGCACAGGGCCTCGTGCAGCACCAGGTGCGACCGATTGCCCCCCTTGTGCAGCATGGCCTCGTTCCACTGCCTCCACAGTTCTGGATTGCGTTTCATGTTCTCGATCAAAAACACCAACCGCCTGGTGATGGATTTACGCGGGGTCGGTCTCCAGTTCAAGATGCGCTGGGTATGGGAGCTGTCGGCCACCAGGCGCTCATCGATGTACTTGGCCATCCACAACTGTTCAAAGGGTTTCTTGCCCTGTAACCGGCGTTGCAGGCGGCGGATGCAAATCATCGGCACCAGCAGCAAACGGGGCACAAAGATCGGTTGCAGGGTTTTGTTGGCATAAAACTGGCTCGCGATACGAAACAGATCCAAGTGGGAAACGGCACCATCCGGCCCGGCATTGAAGACACAAAGCGGCTCAAGCTGGTTGCTTTTTTCAAGAATGCGAAGAAAACACTGCACCAAATCCTGGACATGCACATAGGGTAAGGCTGAACGGCCGCGTCCGGCAAGCAGACGGGACTCCAACCATTTCCCCGAACACCAGCTGTTGAGCAGGGTATAAAGCGGCGGATACTCGCACCAATCACTGAAGACCGCGGCGATACGGACAATTGCCCCCGGCACCGCAGGCGAATAAGCGCGCAGCAACTCCTCACCGGCACGCTTGCTGCGGGCATAAGGAATTGGGGCATCGGGCGAAGTGGATTCGCTGATTACCGGACCAAAGGGGCAAGCCGCCTGGGAACTGGCGAAGACAAAGCGCTTGACCTCGAGTTCCTTGGCGATCTCGAGCATATTGCGCGTTCCCTCGATATTAGTGCGGGTATACTCCGGGTGATCCTGGTTGGTGAAATCATAGTAGCCGGCAAGGTGGACCACATAATCGGCCCCGCCGTGACCGCGTACACGCTGGAGCACATTGTTGAGCCGTTCCTTTTCAGCAATATCCACCTGGATCCAGCGCAGGTTGGCATTCGGCTGCACCCCGGCCTCTTCCATGGAACGGCGGGCGATGCAAAACAGGCGGTAGCGGCCACCAGCCGCCTTGATGAAGTTACGGCCGACAAAACCCGAGGCCCCGGTCAGAATCAATCCCGGCAGAGCATAGTTCATCATCCTCTCCCCTCCCTCACCGGTCGACCTTCCGGCTTTTCCGGCGAAATATTCAAACGATACATCTATGAGTAGTGAAACGACCGGGTTCTGTCAATAACCAGCTCCACCGATCCATATTTTGGGCGCGCGCCGGTAAAGATTGCTGGACGCCTAAAGAGGCCATCACAAGCGGAGAGATGGATCAGCAAAATACACAGAAAGACAAAAAGTCGCGTTTTTCTCGGCATGAAGGTATACATATGGGATATCGAGTATCGGGGAAAACATTACGACGCAGTCAATCGATGTTTTGACGACGCCATCAAGATTGCAGTGAGTTTTCCCTGCACTTGGTGTAGTAGTGCGCCATGAATTCCATGCAACATAACAGTTCTCAATCCCGAAAAATTGAGCAGAAAACAAGTGCCCCGCTGATTGTGGTCGGCGGCGGTGCCGCCGGCCTGATGGCGGCTGGCCAGGCCGCACTGACCGGGGCCAAGGTGTTGGTTTTGGAGAAGATGCGCCGACCCGGCCGCAAACTCTGCATCACCGGCAAGGGCCGCTGCAACCTGACCAATGTAGCCCCGCTGACTGGATTTCTCGCCCATTTCGGCCCCACCGGCCCTTTTCTCCGCCAAGCCTTCCATCGTTTTTTCACCCCGGAGTTGCTCGAGTTCTTTGCCGAGCTCGGCCTAGCCACCGTAACCGAACGCGGCGGGCGGGTCTTTCCGGCTTCGGGCAAGGCTCCGGAGGTCTTGGCGGTGATGGAGCAGTGGCTCAAGCGCCTGGGGGTGCAGATACAGACCGATGCCCGGGTGGAAGAACTCTGCATTGAGCACAATCATCTCGTCGGTGTACGCTGCAATACAAAGGTTGTAGAGTGCTCCGCACTGATCCTTGCCACCGGCGGCGCCTCTTACCCACTCACCGGATCTACCGGCGATGGGTATCTGTTAGCTGGGCAGGCAGGCCACCGCATCGTTACCATCCGCCCGGCCCTGGTGCCGGTCATTACCGCCGGGACTCAGGCTTCCCGGATGGATGGGCTGCAGTTACGCAATATCCAGGTGCGATTGTTCATCGATGGCAAAAAGAGGGCCGAAGCCTTTGGCGAGCTGGGTTTCACCAAGTTTGGCCTGGGCGGCCCGGTGATTCTCACCCTCAGCGGGCAAATCGTCGAGGGCCTGCAACACAAAAGCGATGTAAGCCTGATTTTAGATCTCAAACCAGGCTTGGAGGAGAAAAAACTCGACGCCCGCCTGATCCGCGATTTCGAACAACGAAGGTTAGAGTCGATGAACAGCTTGCTCCGTGGCCTACTGCCGAAAGAGATGGTCAATGTGGCATTGGAAGCGGTACACATTGCAAAGGATCGTGCGGCCGGAACTATCCGCGGTGAGGAGCGTAAACGATTACGTCACTGGCTGAAAAATTTTCGATTACAGGTCATCGGCCATCGCCCAATTGAGGAGGCCATCATTACCGCCGGCGGCATCGATACCCGGGAGGTTGATCCACGAACCATGGAATCGCGTCTGGTGCGCGGCCTCTATTTAGCAGGCGAAGTCCTCGATCTCCAGGCAGACACCGGCGGCTACAATCTCCAGGCCGCCTTCTCCACCGGCTGGCTGGCCGGACATTCGGCCGCTGCCGCCACAACGCCGTCACACGGGGACTGAGATGTTTCTTCCCTGCACCCGCGCCGAGATGCAACACCTGGGATGGGATAGGCTCGATGTCATCCTCGTCTCCGGTGACGCCTATATCGACTCACCCTTCATCGGTGTAGCGGTTATCGGCAAACTGCTGGCCCGGGAAGGCTTCCGGGTGGGTATCATTGCCCAGCCTGATCCGGCCGGTGACGATATCACCCGCCTTGGCGAGCCCCTGCTTTTTTGGGGTATCAGCGGCGGTTCGGTCGATTCCATGGTGGCCAACCGTACGGCATCAGGCAAACGACGCAAAAGCGACGATTACACCCCCGGTGGACAAAACACTCGTCGTCCGGATCGGGCAGTCCTCGCCTACGCCAACCTCATTCGACGCCACTTCAAAAATACAGTGCCTCTGGTGATCGGCGGCATCGAGGCCAGCTTGCGGCGGCTTGCCCATTACGACTTCTGGGAAAACCGAATTCGGCGTTCGATATTATTCGATGCCAAGGCCGATTACCTCCTCTACGGCATGGCCGAGAAGGCTGTGGTCGAGCTGGCCCATGCCCTGGCACAAGGCCGCAGCGCCAACAGCATCCGTGGGCTCTGCTATCCGGCCCCGGAGCCGCCGGCCGAGGCCCTGTTGCTGCCGGATTACGCCACCGTCGCCAAGGACAAGCCGGCATTCGGCAAAATGTTTGCGACCTTTTACGAGAATAACGATGCGTTGACGGCCCGAACGCTGGCCCAACAGCAGGACAGCCGCTTTCTGATCCATAACCCGCCCCAACTCCCCCTGAGCACGGAGGAGTTGGATGCGGTACATGCGCTCCAGTTTGAACGTGCCCTCCATCCCCTTGACGCTCAAGGCGGCTCGGTTCCGGCACTGACAACCATCCGTTTTGCCCTGACTACCCATCGAGGCTGCTATGGCGAGTGTAACTTCTGTGCTATTGCCGTCCACCAGGGGCGAACTATCCAGCAGCGAAGCATCAAATCCATTGTGGAAGAGGCCCGGCAACTGGCAGCGCACCCCGACTTTAAGGGCATGCTTGCCGATGTCGGCGGGCCAACGGCCAATATGTTCGGTTTTGAATGTCGCAAAAAACGCAGCAAGGGTGCCTGTCTGGATCGACGCTGTCTCTTTCCCTCGATCTGCCCCAGCCTGAAAATCGATCATGGCCCGCTGCTCTCCCTGCTCCAGCAGCTGAGACGAATCAAAAATATCAATAAAATTGCTGTTGCATCCGGTATCCGCTACGATCTGATCCTGGCGGATAAAAAAAATGGCTTCACCTACCTGCGCGAGCTGATCCGTCATCACGTCTCGGGGCAGTTGAAAATCGCCCCGGAACACTCCGAGAACGAGGTGCTCGCCGCCATGGGCAAGCCAGACATAGAGGACCTCCTCCGATTCCGGGATCTTTTCATCCGCCTAACCCGCGAAGAGGGGCTGGATCAATTCCTCACCTACTACCTGATCGCCGCTCACCCCGGTTGTACCCAGGCTTCCATGGAAAGACTGCGTGATTTTTGCCGCCAAAAACTGCACGTGCTTCCACGCCAGGTTCAGCTCTTCACCCCCACACCTTGCACCTGGTCGACCCTGATGTATTGGACCGAAACCGATCCCTGGAACCAGGAAAAATGTTTCGTCGAGAAGAATACGACCGGTCGCGAACGGCAAAAATCAGCCCTCACGGGGCCAAATCAGCGCACCAGCACTCCCAAACTCAAGCAAAAGGCAACCTCTAACCGCAAAGGCCGCCGCTAGCGCCAGCTTCTAACAACCCATTTATTTCCACCCAATTATCACCACGACAGAAAGAAGCTTTCCATGCCTCTTTCTACTCACATCTCCGCTCTTCACTGAATTAGCCATTTCCTATAAATAATTCTGATATAGAAAAAAATAAATTGACCCTCAGTCATTTCACGAGTATCAAACTTTTTTAAAATACTGAGTGAGTACTCAGTCGAAAAATGCCGCTCCGGCAGTTTTTGAGTGATTGCTCACTTAAGGTCGACACAGGAACAAACATGCCCTCAACACGATCACAAACCAAAAAAGAAGCCATCCTGCAAGCGGCCTCCAAATTTTTCTCCGAACGGGGATATTGGGACACCTCGGTCAACGATATATCAAAGGCTACCGGGGTGGCTGAAGGGACAATCTTCTACCACTTCCAAAGCAAGGAAGATCTATTCCTTGCCGTTCTCCAAAAATTCAAAGAAGATTTTGTCGGAAAGTTCAAACAGCACCTCAGGGATAACGAATTTGCCACCGGCATGGACATGGTGGAGGGAGCAATCTCGTTTTACCTGTACCAATCCAGTATCATGGAGGAACGTTTCCTGCTGCTCCACCGCCACCACTACTACCAAATAGCCCCGGAGAACCCCAAGTGCTGGCAGTATCTGGAAGAAATTTACAGCGGTCTGATCAGTATTTTCGAACAGGCAATCATCAGAGGCATGGAAGATGGGTCGATTCGTCAGGTCTCGCCCAACAAGAAAGCCCTGTTGATTTTTACCCTGATCGACGGATTGGTCCGGCTGGATACCTATAATTTGTACCAAGCGACCTCACTCTATGAAGAAGTAATTGAGTCGTGTCGCTGTTGGCTGAAACCCAGATGATCAATTTTTGACTTCAACAACTTTTTAAGCGGACGGACATGTTACTCACAAAAATTTTCCCCTTTATTGACTGGATTAAAGGCTACAATGGTAAGAGTTTCCAGGCCGACGCCCTCGCTGGCCTGACCGTAGCCCTGGTCTTGATTCCCCAATCCATGGCCTACGCCCAGTTGGCGGGTTTACCGGCCTACTTTGGTCTCTATGCCGCCTTTCTACCGCCCCTGGTCGCCGCCCTGTTCGGCTCCAGCCGCCAGTTGGCTACCGGCCCGGTCGCGGTAGTTTCCCTCATGTCCGCCGCCTCCCTGCAACCGCTGGCCACCGCTGGCAGCACGGACTTTATTGCCTACTCGATCATCCTTGCCCTTATCGTCGGTGTATTCCAGTTCAGCCTTGGCGTGCTTCGCCTGGGCCTGGTGGTGAATTTTCTTTCCCATCCGGTGGTCAACGGCTTCACCAACGCCGCGGCCATCATCATCGCCTCGTCTCAGTTTTCCAAATTTTTCGGTGTGTCCGTCGATTCCGCCACACACCACTACGAGACCATGATCCGGGTGGCACAGGCTGCCATAGACTACACCCATTGGCCGACCCTGATTTACGGCGTGGGAGCGGTGACCATCATGGTCGTCTTAAAGAAGATCAACCCGAAGATTCCGGCTGTACTGGTGGCGGTTGTCGTTACCACCGCCACCTCCTACCTTACCGGCTTTAACAAGGATATAAAGGTTGCGGTCGACACCATCCAACTGCCTGAACTGCCGAACCTGATCACCGAGTTCAACCACGAGATCAATGTCATTAAAGACCTTGGCAGCCAACGGGCCGCTGAGGGTAAAAATCTGGAAAAATTACAGAAAGATAGTGACAATGGCCATGGGCCATCCATTGAGACGATTAAAGCCAAGAGCCAGGTTGATATCCTAACGGCCCAAATGGCGCAGGCCCAGGCCCATAGCGCTGAAATCCGCCATACACTGCGACTGCTGAAATTTGAAAAAGCTCAGGATGGAGATAAAGTTGTCTTCTTTCCCAAAAGTGCCATCCCGGAGGGTGTGACCACCGACCACAATACCTGGCGGTTAAAAGTCGCCAACTCTGTGCTCAAAACCGACAGCCTCCTGCTCATGGGCGGTGGCGCCATTGTCGGCAAAATCCCCGAGGGACTGCCGACCTTCACCATGCCTAAAATGAACGGCAACATTGTTCTGAAACTGCTGCCGACTGCGATCATCATCAGCTTGCTTGGTTTCATGGAAGCGATTGCCATTGCCAAGGCTATGGCCGCCAAAACCGGCCAGAAACTCGATCCTAACCAGGAACTCATTGGTCAAGGTCTGGCCAACGTCCTTGGTTCTTTTAGTTCAAGTTATGCGGTTTCCGGCTCTTTCTCCCGTTCGGCGGTTAACCTCCAGGCCGGCGCCATGACCGGTATTTCCAGTGTTATCACCTCTGTTTTTGTCGTCATTACCCTGCTTTTTTTGACACCGCTGCTCTACCACCTGCCGCAGGCGGTTCTGGCTGCAGTTATCATGATGGCGGTCATCGGCCTGATCAACACCCAGGGTTTTGTCCATGCCTGGCATGCACAAAAACATGATGGTATCATCTCCATCATCAGTTTCCTGGTGACGCTGGCCTACGCGCCCCATCTCGATAAAGGCATCATGGTTGGTGTGGCGCTGTCCATGGGCGTGTTCCTCTACAAATCAATGCGCCCGGTGGTGGCCAAGCTGTCCATGTACAAAGACGGTTCCCTTCAGAGCGCTGAGCACCACCGTCTGCGCGGTTGCCGCCATATCGCGGTTGTCCGTTTCGACGGCGCCCTCTTTTTCGCCAACGCCAGCTATCTTGATGAGCAGATCATTAAATTCCGCAACGAAATGCCCGATCTGCGTTATGTACTCCTTGATGCTGCGGGCATTAATGACATCGACGCATCGGGTGAGGAAGAACTGGCCCTACTGGTAGACCGCCTCCATGCCGCAAACTATGGCTTTGCGGTCTGTAATGCCAAGGGGCCGATCCTCAATGTACTCGATAGGACCCACCTCTTTGACAAGATCGGCCGTGAGAACTTTTACGCGGATACCAAGGCGGCCGTGGCCGATATCGTCAACAAGGTCCACGAAAGCCCGGATCTCCCCTCGGAAGGTTGCAAGAGCTGTCCGCTGACCAAATATTTGCCCCAATAATCGATAATCAATCGTTCTTTCCCGTTCCCCGCCACCTCTCCTGCGTTCTGCAACGAGGTGGCGGGATTTTTTTACTTGCTACGACGTAGTAGATCGAAGTTTTTTGAACACCTGCAGATTTTTAAATTTGTATTTTTTACGCCGTGGTCAAGAATTCTTTTCCCTTCTGCCCTAAATCCAGATACTCTAGAGAGTTTTCATCGGTTTTACCGAGAGAAGCCAACCCAAGCGGCTGTTTTCCCATACCGGAGCCTACAGCTTGATCCATGACTTTCCCCGCTACCAACACGCGATGACATCCTCAGGCACGACACCCCCTAAAGCAGATACGCGGGCGCAGGAGGGCAACTGGCTCCCGGAGAACCTAGCCCAAATCAGTGATACCCTAGCTCAACTTGCCAACCAAACCTTTGCCGCCAAGCCGGTGGCTATCTTTGATTTTGATAACACCTGTATCTTTCGCGATATCGGCCAGGCCCTGTTCCGCTTTCAGTTGCAGCATCTGCGATACCGAATCAGCCCCGATGAATTGGCCGCGATTCTGCCTCCGGAGCAAGGCACACTGGCAGAGCGCCCAGTCGCTGCCATTCGCACCACGATCTTGTCCGTCTACAAAAAACTCTGGCCGCTGATCCAAAGCGGCCAGACCGAGCTTGCCCGGCAAACACCTGAGTATCCCCTGTTCGCCACCCTGCTCCTCTGGTGCACCGACATGGCCCGCAAGGCGGAACATCTCGGCCCCCGTTATGTGCTACCCTTCATGGGCAAGATGTTAGCGGGCTTCACCACCAACGAGTTGCACCAACTCGCGCGGGAAGTCGTGTGCCAGGTGGAAATGGAACCGCTTGTTGAAGAAATACTGGAGATTGAGGCGCCACAGCCCATTGGCCGGATCAGTGCAAGCTATCCACTTGGGTTGCACGCCTATCCGGAAATGCAAGCACTGATGCGGCAGTTGGCCGCCCAGGGTATCGAACGATATGTGATCTCAGCCAGCACCGAATGGCTGGTGGAAGGAGCCGCACCCAGGCTTGGCTTTGCCGTCGATCCCGACCATATTTACGGGATTCGCGTCCGTCTGACAGCGGAAGAACGGTTGACCATTGATGATTATCCCGCCTACCCTACCACCTATCGCGAAGGCAAGGCGGAAATCATCACCCAACGGATTAAGGGGACGCCGGTTCTGGTGGCCGGTGATGCCGATACCGACTATGAGATGCTCACCCTACCGGATGTGCCGATTCGCCTGCTGATCAACCGCCGCCAGAGCGGGCTCATCGCCAGCCTATATCAGCAACCGGGCATTCTCTTGCAGGGTGTGGATCTCACCAAGGGATGCTTTCGCCCCTCGCGGGATTCGGTCAGCGCCTGATCGATTGCAACACCATCAAAGCAAAACAGCGGCGCATCTCCTGGGGAGATGCGCCGCTGTTTTTTTTGTATCTTTGCTTGAATCGATGGAAATTTCAGCCCTTGAGCAAGGTCTTGGCAAAATCTAGCATGCGCTGAATAGGAATCCGTGCCTTTGCAGCCAGTTCCGGGGCAACGTGGATCTCTCCGGAGCCGGTTTCCAGAGCCTGGGCCAGTTTCTCGAGCGTATTCATTTCCATCCACGGACAACGGGCGCAACTCTCGCAGGTGGCGCCATCACCGCCGGTAGGGGCACTGAGCAGAATTCTGTCCGGGGCCAATTGCTTCATCTTATTGAAGATGCCAGCGTCGGTGGCGACGATAAATTCTTTATTGGGTAGGTTAAGTACCGCCTGGATAAGGGCCGTGGTCGAACCGACCACATCGGCCTGATCCACCACCTCCTTGGGAGATTCCGGATGGACCAGCACCGCTGCATCCGGATGTAGGGAGCGCATCGTGCTCAACGCATCGGCTTTGAATTCCTCATGGACCACACAGGACCCCGGCCAAAGAATCATCTCGACCCCGGTGAGTTGCTGCACATATCGTCCCAGGTGCCGATCCGGCCCCCAGAGGATCTTCTCTCCCTTCTCCGCCAAGTGTTTAATCACCGGCAGAGCAATACCCGAGGTAACCACCCAGTGGGAACGGGCCTTGACCTCGGCACTGGTGTTGGCATAGACCACCACGGTATGGTCGGGATGACGGTCGCAGAAGTCGCTGAATAAATCAATAGGGCAATTCTCGTCCAGGGAACAGGTCGCTGCCAAATCGGGCATCAACACCCGCTTTTCATTGTTGAGGATCTTTGAGGTCTCGCCCATGAACCGTACACCGGCCACCACCAGGGTCTGCGCCGGGTGCTCGGTGCCAAAGCGGGCCATTTCCAGGGAATCGGCCACACAACCACCGGTTTCCTCGGCTAGGTCCTGGAGAACGCCTTCCGTATAGTAATGGGCGACCAGGGCTGCGTTCTTTTCCTGCAGCATGGTTTTAATACGCTGTTTCAGGGCCTCTGTTTCCGCAGCCGGCAAGATGCGTTTCAGCGGATGCGCGGGGATCTTCACCTGGGGAATGGTGACCTCTGCCAGGACTTCTCGTACTCCGTTTTTCATGGCCTACTCTGCTTTCTTATCTCAACCTATCCCGCTGCCTTGTTGATCGCACCGGGAACTCCAACCGCAAGAATCCCTACTACCGCAAAAGCCCTCACAGCACAACCCTTTTCCCTGTTCCTTCCCAAGACGCACCAGATGCTGAAAACCGCGACCTGAAAATAAATTTACAATCCATCTATATCATGGTTTTATCTCTGCAAAGGCTCAGGTATAATTCGTTCCCCTTCAGCCCCTCTTTTTTGCGGAATCGACTATGCATGTTTACCCATCGGAACTCGTTGCCCTTATTACCCAGCGATGGAATGATGCGACCACGTCGGAGCAGGGAAATGGCGATCAGCCCCTAGAAAACCTGCCGGGTAAGGTAGCCCTGGAGCAGCTGATCTCCACCTGCTATCAAGTAAGCATGATGCGGGAGGAGGACCGGCCGGTAACCCTGCGTTTAACGGTAGCTTCGCCCGAGCTTTTTCCGCCAGATCAAGGTCCCCCGAAAGGCTTTCTTCGGGTTCTGTTTTCTTCTCCCCGATCATTTAATGAATACGAACTGCGCCGCCTGTCACCGGCAGTGGACTTCGAACGCTCACTGATCGGCATCGCCCCCCATCCGGAGAAAGGATTTGAAATCTGGGGATTGGTCAACTCAGGTATCCGCTGGCTGCAAGAAGAACGAGGGGGGAACAAAAAGACCAACCAACTCCCCGACACCTTTGGAATCCACGTCACCGGGCCGGGCATGCTCACCATCTGCCGCGGCCTGAAAATCATCGCCACCCTTAACAGCGGTCGCCTGTTGGACTCCACCGCCAACGCTTTTCAGTCCAAGTGGATGAACAAGCTCTTTGCCGAACAGCGGGAGAACCTGTTGCAAATGCATGAAGCATTCCGCGCCAGCGTGCTCTATCCGGTGGCCAAAATCCAGGACGAATTCATAGATCGCCTACAGTTCCAACTGCTCAAACGGGTAATCAGCGTCACTCGCATATCTCGTCACGGCGGCACCTTTATTATTTTCCCCAGTCCCAACCCTTCCGAGTTGTCGGTGGAAAACCCGTACATCCAGATCAAGTACCGGTTCCTCCAAGATGAGGCTATCCAGCGCCAGCAGAATCTGATGATCCGCACCATCCGCCTGGCCACCACCGCTCTGGGCGATATCAACGAGCCGGACAAAATCGTCACGTGGAAAGACTACGTCGAGCTTCGCCACGAGTCAGCGGTCTACGACCTCGAAGAGGCCCTCTACGAGCAGGCCCAGTTCGTAGCCAGCCTGGCCTCGGTGGACGGCGCCGTGGTGACCTCTGGTCAGGCCGCGATCGGTTTCGGCGGCATGATCGTTGGGTCCCTGGACAAACTCACCGAGGTGGCCATTGCCAACGATATTGAGGGTAAGATGCTCTCCTTGGCCAAAATCGAGGGATATGGTTCCCGCCATCGCTCGGTTTACCATCTCTGCAATGCCATCCATCACGTCATGGCCATCGTCGTCTCCCAGGACGGCAATGTCCAGTTGGCCAAATGGCGCAACGGCATCGTCACCTGCTGGGATCTGACCAGTCAAATGTTCATCGGCGACAATTAAACCTTTTTCTCGCCCCCTTCCCCTTCTTCCATCATTGTCTGAATTCTCCCCTTGACCAGTTGCCAGGAAATTAAGGTGCAACTCACCGCCCCCACCCCCATCCACCCAAGCATCACCACCTTGTCCGGCCAGTTGAAGGAAAGAAACCACATCGCCATTGCACCGATCATAAAATAGAAAAAAACCATCAATGAGGAGGCGGCGCCGGCATCCCGATTCACCTGCTCCAGGATCAGGTTGTTCCCAGCCGGTCGGCAAAAGGAGAAACAGAAGGTGAGCCCGAACATCGGCAAGGTGAGCCGCCAGGGGGAAGGGATCCAGGGGCAAAGCAGCAGTATTGAGGTAAGCAACATGCCGGTGAAGGCCAAGGGCATGAGGCGAAGAATTGAGACACGGCGCACCACCCGTGAAAAAACGATCGGAGCCAGGACAAAGGCCAGGGCGTTGAAGCCGAAAAAATAACCGTATTGCTGCTCGTTATACCCATAATCCAAGATGTAGATCTCGGAAGAGGAACCGATAAAGGCAAAAACCGGGATACAGGTAAAGGAAAGGGTCAGCAGCAGGGAAAAATAACGGCTATTTTTCAACAGACGCAGATAGCTTGAGGCAACCTCGCGAAAACCTGGCGGTGTCTGCGGCTCCAGGGATTCGTCCATGGCCAAGACGCCGACAAAGGCGATAATGCCGAGCAGGGTTTGCAGGACAAAAATCCAGTGCCAGGAGAAAAGCTTGATGATCCAGCCGCCGAGGATGGGGGCGATCATCGGTGCGGTTGCCACAATTACCCCAATCTGAATAAAAACCCGCTGGCGCTCCAAACCGGTGAAACGATCCTTGCTGATGGCAAAGACAATGGCTGAGGCTGAGGCCGCTCCGGCACCCTGCAGCACCCGGCCCAGGATCATCGTCGGGGCAGTCTGTGACAGCGCGCAGATCAGACAGGCTAGGATAAAAAGCCCAACCCCGAACAACAACGGTGGTCGACGGCCGTAGCGGTCGGAAAGCGGCCCGTAGATGAGCAAAAAGCCACAATAGGTCATGAAAAATGTGACCAAGGTCAGATTGATCGCCACTGCCGGGGCATGCAATTCCCGTTGTAGAAGCGGCAAGGCTGGCAGGTACATGTCGGTGGCCAGTGGCGGAAAGGCCGACAACAGAGCCAAAAGAAAGATAATCGGCGGAAAACGTTTCCTGATCTCGGTAAAACAACCCATCAAGCACTCCTTAAATAATCCTCTTCATGAGTGCGCGGGACAACACGAACTCGAACAATACGGATGCCAGCGTCACAGATTTTTCCGTCCAGCGCCAGCTTAAGAGTAACCGGGCAGCACCTCTGCCAACACCTGCCCGAGAGCGCCTACCTTGTAGGGCTTGGCCAGCACGCCTTTAAAGCCATAACTACGATAATCTGCCATGATAGGGTCGTGAGAATAGCCGCTAGAGACAATCAGGCAAGCTTCCGGATCCCTGGCTAGGATCTGTTGTGCCGCCTCTTTGCCGCCAAGACCACCGGGTATGGTCAAATCCATGAGCACCACAGCATAACTCTGCCCGGCTGCAAATGCCTGTTCATAGCGTGCAATGGCCTCTATCCCATCGCTACAGGTATCGACCTCGTAGCCAAGATAGTCAAGCATTGCCGAGGCAATACCGCAGATGGCCGCCTCATCATCCATGACCAGAATCCGACGGCGTCGGTCATCCTTAAATGAAACGACCGCAGGTTTCTCTGGTTCGCGCATCGTCGGTTTGGCCTCGGTGGCCGGCAGCAGCAAGGAAAATCTCGTCCCCTGACCGGGGGACGATTCAACGGCAATATTGCCCCCATGGCGATTGATAATTGAATAGGCGGATGCCAATCCCAGGCCACTTCCCTCGGCCTTGGTGGTAAAGTAGGGGTCAAAAACCCGCTCAAGGGTCTCCGGTGTCATCCCCTCGCCACTATCTTGCAGACAAATGCGAACGTACTGCCCCTGCTGCAGGGCGGGAATTGCCCCTTCATCGATGCGACAATTTTCGGCCGAAATCCGCAGTTGACCGCCATCCGGCATGGCCTGCACCGCATTGATAATGATGTTGTTCAAGACCTGAGAGATTTGGCCACCATCCGCCTCAATACACCACAGATCCTTGCCCAACTCACATGCTCCCCTGACCTTGCTCCCCCGCAGCATGAGGGTCATGGATTCATTGATCAGCTCACCGATGGCAAGCACCTTTTTCAACGGCTCGCCTCCGCGGGCAAAGGTCAGCAACTGTCCGGTCAACTCGACCGCTCGGGTGGCGGCATCTTCCGCTGCCTTGAGCGGTCCACTGGCCGGGTGCTCCGCATCAAGCAATATCTGGGCAAAAGAAAGGTTGCCCATGATCCCGGTGAGGATGTTGTTGAAATCATGGGCCAGACCACCGGCCAACAGACCGATGGACTCCAACTTCTGGATTTTCACCAACTCGTTATGGAGCAGTTCCCGCTCGGTAATATCGGTGTAGATGATCACCAAGCGATTGCCGATCAATTGGGTGTTGGTAATGGCCTGCCGGACTTCGCCGTTTTTACAGGTTATGCGAATCTCAAAGGGTGGAATCGGGGTTCCCTGCACACGAGCTCGCATGAATGCCTGCTGCCACTCGGCAATCATGGGTTCACGATATTGGGGATCAGGATAGGCGAGCAAAAACAACTGCTCATCGGTGGGAATTTCATCCAAACTATAACCGTAGCGCTGGCTAAAGTTGACATTGATATACTCGATGGTGGTACCATCGGTCATGATAACACCCACCGGCATGGCATCGAGAATATCCCGGAGTTCCTGGCTGCTTTGAGCCAAACTCTCGGCTGTCTTTCTATAAACGTCAATTTCCCGCCGCAGAAGCACATAGATCAAAAGAGCCGTGCTGCCGACAAAAAACCAGCCTTTGAGGGTCTGGACTCGGGTGATCAATTGGTTGTCCTGAATCAGCATTGCCACCAATTGGTCGGAAAAAACGATCCACAGGACCGAAACGACCAGATAAATGGTCGCAATTTTAAAGGGGACCGAACTCCATAGGGAACGCGGACGTTGATCCATGATTAGCCCTCATTGTAAGAGGTGATGGCGTCGTAAAGACTTCGATCTACTGCTGCGTAGCATTTTTTCCGGCACTCGACATACCTAAGGTATGCCTTCGCTCCGGGAAAATGCCGCTCCTTGTATATCGGTGTTTTGACCTAACCATCCTTAAAAATGAGATGGGCTTTTTACGAGTCCATCGAAAAAAGGGGTTCTGAGGCCACAGGCCTCATAAAGAGCGATGGCGTTCCTCCTCCGGTGCCTGGAGGGCATCCAACCGTAATCGGTGCCGAGTATCAAACAAACGGCGTTCGATACCGCGCACTGCCACCACGGTACCAAAACCGGTGGCGGCACAAAGTAAAAACATAATCATTATCTGATAATGGACCGCGTCCATCGGGCTTGATCCACCCAAAATCTGCCCGGTCATCATTCCCGGCAGGCTCACCAGACCGGCGGTGGACATGGAGTTGAGAATCGGCATCATGCCGGCACGGATGGCCTGGCGCCGGATATCGGTAACCGCTTCGGTCGCGGTTTGCCCCAGGAGCAACCGTTGTTCAATAACCCGCTGTTGCTGCCAGAGGGTTTCGGTCATCCGATCCATGCTCAAGGAAACACCACTCATGGCATTGCCGAGCATCATCCCCAACAGCGGGATGGCGTACTGTGGCGTATACCAGGGCTGTTGGTCAATAATCACCGTCAACGCCAGCAAGGTCACAGTGAAAGAGGAAAAAAACATAGCCCCGGAACCAATAAGCCAGCCCTGAATACCGCGAAGAGATCGGTGCTGACGCGCGACTACCTCCCGTCCGGCTGAAGCGAGCATCACCAGAGAAATGAGGGCCATGTAGACGATATGCACATGGCTGAAAAGCAGACGCAGGACTTGACCGATCAGCAGCAGTTGCACCGTGGTGCGGAGAGCGGCAATGGCCATGTTTTTCCCCAGTCCCAGGCGCAAGCGCCAGGAAAGCAGGCCAAGCAACACCAGCAGGGATGCGGCCAGGGAGAGATCAAAGGGAGAAAGCGGCTTAACGTTCACTGGCGACCTCCTCGGGGATAAGAAGATGCCCCCCTTTTTCCATGGTCATCCGCCGGTGGCAGACCCGATCAAGCTGGGTAGGATCATGACTGATCCAAATCAGGGGCGCCTGATTGTCTCGACCGTAGTTGCGGAGTAATTGTTCCACCTTGACCACGGAATGCTGATCGAGACTTGCAGTGGGTTCATCAAGGAGCAGGCAGGCAGGCCGGTTTTGGAGCAGACGGAGGATGGCCATTCGCTGTCGCTCACCGGTGGAGAGACGGCTGACCTGCCAATCCTTGACCGAACGATCAAAGCCGAGATCCGCAAGCATGGTCTCATCAATACCGGAAAAATCCTGAAAATGATCGCCCACCAGGTCAAACCACCAGCCGCTTTCCGCTGGCAACAGGCCAATCATTTTTCGCCAGTGCGGCGCGGGTATGGAATCGGCATTGATGCTCCCCAAAGAGAGGGAACCGGAACGTGGATCAAGATCGGCAATAGCCCGCAGCAACAGGCTCTTGCCCGCGCCCGAAGGGCCCTGCAAGCCCATACATTCTCCGCCTTCAATCCGGAATGAATAAGGGCCCCGCTTTTGAAAACAGAGACCGGTTACTTCTAGATTCGGCACGCATGCTCCCCATGCAGTTTTTGAATTAAAAAATCAGCGATCTGATCGGCCCCGTTGTTGGGTTTTGCTACCAATTTTCCGGCAGTCGGCAAACGGCAGAGTTGCTCCAGCCAGGCGCCGCTTGCAAGATCTTCTTCTTTAATTTCCCACGAAAGCAGGTACCTGTCAAGGAAGGCATCCAGCACCGATGCTTCGCGGAAATTGGCCCGTTTTACATAGCCGTAAGCTGTTTGCCCCTGAAAGGCCTCGGCCACGGTGGAGTAGCCGCTTTTACCAACCACCAGGTCGGCGGCAGCCACCAGATCGAGGAAGTACCAAGGACCATCCTGGGCAAGAAACCGCAAATTTGTGGTGAATTCGTCCTCCCGACTCAAACCGGTAAGAACAAAAACGGTATCCAACCTTTGCACCAGGGAAGGCAACGCAATGGTCGGTTTCTGTTTACCCTGGATGCCGCCCATGGTCAGCACCACCAATGGCTGTTCCGGTGAACAAAAAAAACGCTGTCGTATTTTCTCCGGCGCGTGCAGGCTTCGGGACAACGGTTCCACAACCAGATCACAGGGTTGCGGGTTGCAGATCGGCTTGGTCTGAACCCGATAATCGGCCAATTCAAACAGATCCCGCAGAGCGTTGATATGATGCATCAAGCCGGGGCATTGCTCAAGATATCCCTGATAGATCCAGTCCCAGGTAAAATTTTCCACCAGCACCGAGGGGATTCCTGCCCGTTTTGCCGCCACGATCCCCAAGGGGGCAATATCGCAGAGCACCAACGCGCACCCATGCAACAGCCCAGAAGCCCGTTCCACCAGAACATCAGCAAGAGGATAGAGTTGTTCCAGGGCCGTAAGGGTGGCGGGCAGGTCTTCGGTGAGGGCGGAGTGTTGGATCAGCCCGACATCGGTGGTCATGGCATGAACCGAGTGGGGAGCGGCTAGCGAGGAGGCAAAGAGCCAGGCCGGCACCGAGGTGAGAATGGTGAAACGAACCTCAATACTCCGGCTCAAAGCCTGCATAACGGCAATGGACCGGGTGGCATGGCCAAAACCGTGACCACTGATAACATAACCGATATTGACAGGCATGCAGAAACCCAAAAAGGAGAAAAGAATTCTTTAATACCAGTCCGTTAGAAAGAAGAGCGACTTGTACGCCTCGCCGTGGAAACAAGAAAGTGGACTGAAGGCAGAAACCGGGCACTCAGGGGAGAACTGCTGGCTCACGCTCACTGGCAAGGGGAAGGAGGATGAGGAAGGTGCTGCCCTCACCAAGTTGACTACTGACCTTGATACTCCCCTCGTGCTTCTCGACAATGCTTTTGGCAATGGCGAGGCCGAGCCCGGTTCCCCGATTTTTGTCGGTGTAAAAGGGGGTAAAAATCTGGTCCATTTTTTCCGGAGCCATGCCGATACCGGTATCGGTGAAGCTGACAAAGACCTGCTCCCGGTCGACCAGCCCCGTCTCAATCTGCAGCTTTCCACCTTCGGGCATAGCCTGGATGGCATTGAAGGCAATGTTGAACAGCACTTGGTAAATATGTTCACTGTCAAAGAAAATCTCCGGCAAATCCGGGTCCAGATCCAGTTCCACCTGCACTGCCTTTTGTTGCAGTTCCGGCTCCATGAACCGCAAGAGCCGCTCGACCACACCATTGAGAGATCCGGCCTTTTTTTCCACATCGCGTGGCCGGGCAAAATCAAGGAACTCACGCACAATTCCATCCAGGCGGGAAGTTTCCTCGACGATTATGTTGGTTAACCGTTCATTGCCCGGTGCGACTTTGCCGATCCGGTTGCCGAGAATTTCGGCGGTGGAACGAACAATACCCAGCGGATTTTTGATTTCATGCGAGACCGCAGCCACCATCTTGCCCAAGGTGGCCAGCCGTTGCGCCTCGTTGAGTTGTTCCTCTAGTCGGAGTCGCTCTGCGGCCCGCTCTGCCATAATCCGATTAGCCCGGACCACGATCAAACTGAGGATCACAAACAAAACAGCCATGATCGCCAGCGAGAGGATAATCACCCGCGCCTGGAGGCGGATGATCGCCTCGAGATCCTCGGAGAGATCCTGCACCACCTCAATCACCCCCATGATCTCGCCGGTTCGCTCACCCAGCTTATTCTCCTGGCGGAAGGGCACATAGGTTTTCAGGGTGCAGAAAACCTCCGCCGAACCGGGAAGAAAACTGAACAGTGAGCCGCCACTAATCAGGACCGAGTTGCTCTCCCCCTTGGACGCCTTCTGATACTCCAGTCCGCCCATGTCGCGCTTGCCCATCAACTCAACCATGGTGGAATAGGCTATGCGGTTCTGGTTCGGCTCAAAGATGGTCACCGAATCAATGCGCATGCCACGGGTGATATTGCCGACAATCTTATCAAGCCGCTCGTACTGTTCCTTCTCCGACAGGGCGATCCGCCCGTAGCGCACAACCGTGGGCAGGACAAACTGCAAAAAGACCTGGCGGTTGAGGTTGTCGGCAAAGAGCCGCGAGTAGGCCTCGGAGCGCTGGAGCAATACATTTTTGGCGTTGGTGGCAATCACCCAGGAGAGAATAAAGGAAGCGATCAGAATCAGAATGAGAGAGGTAAAGCTGAAGTATTTGACCAGTTCAAAGGGCAGGAGCCCATCGCTGCCGTCACGGAAGCGCAATCGCCGTCTTCTGAAGACCGGAAAAGATGGTTGGGGGATGCGGATACGCAGTTTGGGCCATTGCACCCATGCCAGGCTCTGGGAGATCCTGAGGGCGGCTCTCTTCATCCACGAATCGTTTGACGTGGCTTTTCGCCGAACCACGTCTGGCTTTGGTGCTCTCATGCTTCTGCTCCACAGACACCGCAACGATGGCACACGGCCGGATCACAGGGACGGGTGTATGTACCTTCCAGGGCACGTTGGTATTCCTGCCACAGGTGTCCGGGCCGGAGGCCGTGATCCAACACTTCCCAACACATCGGCTCTGCCTCTAATCTGGGTCGGATCGCATACTGCCAGGGATCAAGTTTGTGCTGGCGTAAGGCCTGTTTAAAGGAAGATTTGCCGATGCCGATATCCAAAAGAGCCGGGCCAATACGACGGTCCGCCCGGGAAAAGATCGCCTGCTGCAGAGCCTGCTCGGGGTGATCGAACTTGAGGTGCAGATTGGAGAGATGGGCGAGCCCCTGGCGCAAAAAACGAATTTTTTTCTTCAGGGCAGCCAGAGACGGTTCTACTTTTCCCTTTCCCGCCTCTCCGTCGTCTAACCCGCCAAAGGCACAGAACTGAAACGGGGTCCAGGGTTTGGGCACGAAGCAGTTGATCGACAGGGTCAGTTCCGAAACCCGCCCCCGCTCCCTGCCAATGGGCAGGATTCGGGCCTGGAGTCGTTCCACCAACCGAATCAGCTCCTCCAGGTCTTCCTGGGTTTCTGTGGGCAGCCCAATCATCACATAAAGTTTCAAATGAAAGATACCCGCGCCAACCAACCGCTCTGCCGCTGAAAGCAAATCCTCCTCCTTCAGCCCCTTGTTAATCAGGTCGCGGAGCCGTTCGGAACCACCATCGGCGGCGATGGCCACACTTTTCAGCTCCGAGGCAGCCAGCAGCTTCAAGGTTTGCGCTGATATACGATCAGCGCGAAGCGAGGAAAAGGAGAGGGCGCAACCGTGGGCTTGAAGATACCCACTGATCTTATCCACCGTCTCCTCCCCGGCCATCTCCATGCCAAGCAAACCGATTCGATTGATCTGCGGCGGGCGGTCTTCAAGTCCGGCAAGGATGGACTCCGCAGACCAGAGTCGGGGCGGGCGGTAAATAAAGCCGGCAGCACAAAAACGACAGCCACGGCTGCAACCGCGGCCCAACTCCACCATGTACATCCCCAATTCCGCCTCGGGTGAAAGCAGAGTCGAATGGGCCGCCTGTTCCATCTCCGGGGCGATCACCTTTCGCACTCGCGCGGGTATTCCCGGCGTAACTTCAATCTTTTCCACTGCGCCGGTCTCGGCATAGCTGAACCGGTAGAATTCGGGCGCATAGCAGCCAAGCAAGGTTGTGGCAATCTCGGCGAGCAGTGATTGGCGGTCGGTACCCGCGTAGCCTTGCAGCAAGGCCATCAGGGGCGCCAGTACCGGTTCGGCCTCGCCGATCACCATTAGATCGGCAAACAGAGCCAAGGGTTCCGGATTCATAAAAACCCCGACCCCACCTAAAACCACAAGAGGCTCCCCGGCGGATATCGAAAAGGCGCGATCGGCGGCAAAGGGCGGGACGCCACCAGCGGCCAACATGGCTGCCAGGCGCGGATAGTCGTGCTCAAAACTGATCGAACCGAAAACCAGGGGAAAATCACTTAACCGACGGGAGGATTCAAGAGAACGCAGCCCTTCTCCCTGTTCCGGATAGACAAACCGTTCACAAACCACCCCGGCCATCTGGTTGAGCAAGGTATACACCAACTGGTAGCCAAGATTGGAGACCGCCACCGGGTAGGTGTTGGGATAGAGCAATGCCACCGGCAACTGATCTTTCCACTTCTTGCGCAACGTCCCTATTTCGTTATTTAAACGAGATGACACGGTGTCACAACCAGGCAGATGAACGGATGCACGCTTCCACAGGTTTGATAAGAAATAAGGGCTTTCCTTCTCATTAAACGTAAAGACCTTTAAACGAACACTCGGAATTCGAAGAAAATATTGCGCGGCTGCACAAGGCCTGATTTCGCCTCGTCTGGTCGATAGTAGTCAATCCGGTCCTGCAAGTACAGTGTTTTCGAGAAAAATGGTGGACTAGCCACGAGACCCGCCCAAAACAATTACCTTTTAAAAACAAGTTGTTACGAAGCGTAATGACGTAATTTTCGTAGCTTTCACAGAAATAATAAACATGATAAGATAGTATTTTGTTGGTGCAAGGTCTCGAAGACTTCGGGGAGCAGCCCAGCCTCAGGTCTCCGAGCCGTAAGCCAGCCTACAGGACATGGCAAGCTGATGCTTGGGGAAAGAGACTCTGGAAAATGAGGGCTGATTGTTTTCGTTCGCCGATTGGACTCGGGATAATAGTAAAAGATTGTACAGGCTTTACAAATTATCTTTTTTGCAATTGATCGGGTTTCTATTTCACCAACACTTCTCTGATTTTGCAAGCAAGGCCCTGCATGGTGAATGGCTTATGGAGGAAATGCACCCCTTCATCTAGTACGCCATGATGAGCAATGACGTTGGCTGTGTAGCCAGACATAAATAAACGCTTGAGATGAGGATATATGGATAACAATTTCTTGGCTAGGTCGTGGCCGTTCATCTCCGGCATGACCACATCAGTCAGGAGTAGATGAATTTCGTCTGCATACTCCCGAGCCAAACTGATGGCTTCGCTCGCTGAATTTGCTGGCAAGACAGTGTACCCCTGGAGCTCTAGCATCACCGTAGTCATCTCCAGAATCATAGGTTCATCTTCTACCAAGAGAATGGTCTCTTGCCCGGTTGCAACCGGAGCCATTTCTTCTGTTTCAGGTACCTTTTCATCCTTGACCTTGTGTCGGGGAAGGTAAATCTTAAAGGTTGTCCCTAAGCCCAGTTCGCTGTATGCATTCACAAAACCGTTGTTCTGTTTCACGATGCCGTAGACCGTGGCCAACCCCAAACCGGTTCCATGGCCCATCTCTTTGGTAGTAAAAAACGGTTCGAATAAGTGCGAAATAGTTTCGCCGTCCATGCCGCAACCATTGTCGCTCAGTATCAACGAAACATATTCACCGGGAAAGGAACCTGCATGTGAGGCGCAGTAGGCTTCATCAAAGACTGCGTTACTTGTTTCAATGGTGATCCTGCCGGTATCTCCAATAGCATCGCGGGCGTTGACACACAGGTTGGCAAGAATTTGATCGATCTGGGTGTAGTCCATTTTGATTTTCCCCAGATTTTTGCCTGGCAGCCAGACAAGGTCGATATTTTCGCCAATGAGCCGTCCTAGCATATTAAGCATACTTGCCACAGTTTCATTGAGATCGAGCACTTTTGGTACCACGGTCTGCTTCCTGGCAAATGCCAACAGTTGTCGGGTCAGGTCGGCTGAGCGCTGCGCGGCCAGCTGAATCCCTTGTAAGGCAGAATATACCGGCTGCTCCTCCTCTACTTCCTTCAAAGCGATTTCCGAGTAACCCAAAATTACTCCCAACATATTATTGAAGTCATGGGCAACACCACCAGCAAGCGTTCCAATCGATTCCATCTTCTGAGTCTGAGTTAGCTGGGCTTGGAGCCTGGCATTTTCTTCCTCAATCAGCTTGCGCGAGGTAATGTCCCTGCCAATGCCAAGCACACCAACAAGCTTCCCAGCGGCGTCGAACATCGGCGTTTTGATAATATCAAGCAAGGCGCGGCGATCATCGTCCGCAAAGGTGGTCCACACTTCGTCACAGTTGGGCTTGCCTACCGCTATGGTTTCAAGGTCGTGTTTCCGAAAAAAATCGGCTAACCCATGATCTATAAAGTCGTAATCGGTTTTGCCGACGATTGCCTCTTTCTTTGCGCCGAAGAGACGCTCGAACATCGTATTGCAATCAAGATAAACTCCATCTGGATCCTTAAGCCAGATCAGGTCTGGAATCGTTTCAATAATTGTCCTGAGTGATGTTTCACTGGCCACAATTTGTTGCTTTTGGGTTTTAATATCCAAAGCCATATTGTCAAAAGACTTTGCAAGAGCTCCCACTTCACCGTCACTATAATCAATATCACTGGTGACGTTTTCATCACCCTGACCAAATTTTTGTGTTATCAATGTCAGTTTCTCAATTCTGCGTGCTATTCCGTGGCTGCCAATAAACCAGGCGATAGCCAAAGCCATAAGCAAAGAAGAGAGACTGGTTATAAGGAGTCGCTTTAAAATGGCATTAGCCCCCGCCTGTATACGTTCATAATCAACACCCATAAACATATACAGGTATGGTAGATCGTCCTCTTTTAGGCGAAGTGGCTCAAAAACAATGACACACTTTACCCCCTCAGAATTCATTGCTATAATAGATCCAGCAACTGAGTTTCTACTGGCAGCACTAAACACTTCGTCCTTGACAGGGGTACCGATAGGGGTCTTTGTCAGAGTTGCAGAAAACAAGAAGGGGTTGACTGGTTAAAAATTCTGCCATACCAAGTAATTGCTCAGATTATTTGAATATGGTGAATTTAAACTATGTCCAGTCACCCCTCATTCCG
>JBFWLN010000020.1:0-76763 GCA_050252135.1 Desulfobulbus sp. | reverse complement strand
GGTATTATTTCAAAGAGCTAATTCGAGAACGATTCCCAGCGTCACCCATCCTGAACAAAATTTTTCGACCAACACCTTTCATTAGAATGAAATTGGCGGTTTGACTTTTTACGAGTCCATCAATCTTGGGTTCCAGCTGCTTGATCAGGCCGTCCAAACGTTGATTAGGCTGCAGGGCGTTACTTTCCCGATATTTCTTAACCGCCTCTTCCAGGTTTCCCTGAAGTTGCAGGCGCGCCCCTTCCAACTGCAGCTTTCTTGCGGTGGCCGCAACCTCCGAGTTTTGTTCAACCGCCTTGGCCTGAACCACTCCGACGGTCGTCAGTCCACAAATCACCACGCATCCAATGATTGCCAGTACCCTGCGGTGTAATGTGCTCTTTTCCCATGTTCCCCTGATCCATGTTTTGCTCATGCTCCCTCGCTTCAATAATAGTATCGAACAAATCCGTTTGGTGTCGTTCTCGTAAAAAACTACGAGAACGACGTTTCTCGCTTCGTAACTTACGGTCTTCGCACTACAGAAATTCTCTGCTTCTTTTTATATATTTTTCGAATCCATCATCAAGTTTTGTCGTACTCGTAAACGCCCCTGAGAACGATGCTTCGCGTTTCGTAACTTTCTGATTTTACGACACACTATTTTCGGCTTTTTTTAATACAGGCATCAACTATTCATCACGCAACGCCTCAGCCGGATCAAGGCGTGTGGCCCGTAAGGCGGCAAAGGTGGCCGCAATGATACTCAGACTCCAAACTCCACCAAAAAGAAGCAAAAAATGTCCCATAGACAGGGTGCATAACGATTCAGTCGTCCGCAGCTGCGCCCGAAACAGCTGGTTGATCACCTGGGCAACCGCCCCGAAAATGGCCACGGATAAAACCAAGGCACCACTGGAAAGCAATAAGCCCTGGGCAATCGGGAAAAAAATCAGCTCCTTTTTCAACACGCCCAGGAGTCGCAACACATTGAGCTCCTTCTTTTTACGCTCCACCGAGGCGTAGAGACTGGCAGTAAGGGCGGAAATTCCGCCGACTACCCCCACCGCGGCGATGAGCCAAAAAATCATGGACGTATAATGGTCAAGTCGTCTTACCTCTGCGATACGCTCCCGTTCGGTATTCACCGCGATCCCCTCCCCCTCAAGAAATACCTGCACCCGCTCCACCGCATCAATAGTTGTGGTGTATAGACGGAAACCGGCATATCCCTGACGGGAAAGCAACAGAGAATCGGTTTGCGCATCATAACGCACATTCCGGTAGCGAAGCAGATCGAGCATACCGGCAAAATATGCAGAGGCAAAGATACGACCCTGGGCCACATTCCCCTTTTGCACCATAACAGGAACGGTTAAGACCCTGTCGCCAAGCTGTAGGGTCAAATCCGCTTTTCCCTCGGCAAAGGGCAGATCAGTTGCAATGAACACTGTTTTAGCAGAGTCTTGGTGTAAGCCTTCAGGCTCTATTGTAGCTGCTGCTTGTCCCAGTGAGAGCATTTCGTCTTGGACTATAGAGAGTTGCAGGGAGAGAGATTGAGGTGACTTCCCTCCATCTCCTGCTGAACTCAAATGAATCGGCAAAGGTTCTATCCAGGGGATGATTTGCGCTCCCCTGCCCCGCAATTTATTGCTTACGGCCCGCAGATTGGTTTCACCGACAGAACGATGTTTGACCGTAAGCAGGTAAGCAGACCAATTTTCACCTGATGCGCTCCCGAGAACCTTGGTCGCTTCAGCCGGTTCGAGCGATTTGACCTGCGAAAAACCAGTGTTGTTGATCAACAGCACTTCATCGAGTTTATTCAGCGGTTCGGGCACCAGCACCACTGCTCCCTCAAAAACCGGATAGGCGACGGGAAGCTCTCCCTGCCAGCCAAAGGCGGGTACAGCCCGCCCGTCCTTGAAATCCTCCACCGCCTCAATCACCGCAAGCGGCAGATAGGCCGTCTTCAGACTTGAAGCCCGTTCTTCCAGAACACCCCGCACGTTGACCGGAAAACTCCCGTTTTCATACTTACCCTGGATAATCCGTTGGGCAGTGAAACGCAGCTGATCACCAACCTTCACATTCAAAGCCTGAGCAGCGGGTGCGCTCAACACGCAACCATCGTTTCCGGGAACAGTGACGCCATTTTCAAAGAGCATCGGATCGCCCGGCGCTGTCGCCATTAACGAGAGCGACTCACGCAGATCTGCAGCCTCATTGACCGCCATGATCGACGAGGATATCTGCCGGGTCATGGGTACGACAAAACTCACATCAGGACAGCGCTCTTTGAGATGATCAAACCACTCCCGGCCAAAAGTTTTCGTGGTCATTGGCCGGATTTCCCGATTTTTCGGATCCTGGACCAGACGAGTGCGCATGGTCTCAATGGTGCCGAATTGCAACCCGAAAAGAATCAATAGTGGCGCGATGATGGAGGCGATTGCCAGCACCAGGCAAACACTGAGCAGGCGATCATGAACCACATCCCTATAGGCCAGTTTAAGAATCATGATGGAATCGTGAAAAGTAAAAATTCAAGCATCAGCACAAACAGAGAAACAGCATGCGACGGAGCACGAGCCGTTGTTCTCGTAATTGAGTGCGAGATGGACTCTCATGCCGTCGTCTCCCGCTGTTCAACGAAGGTCGTGGCCTCGACCTCCGTCCGGCTCAAACGCTCAAGCGAAAAGTTAACCTGCACATCGGTGATGCCTTCAACCAACGAGCGATCATGGGTGACCATAATCACCGCGGCTTCCATCTGCCGGGCCAGACCCTGCAGCTCATCACGGATATCGAGCGCGGTCGGATAGTCCACCGCAGCGGTCGGCTCATCGGCAAGGATAATCTTGGGACGATGGATCAGAGCTCGTGCCACCGCCACCCGTTGCCGTTGACCACCGGAGAGGTACTGTGGTTTCTTCTCCAACTGGCCGCCAAGCCCCAAGACCTCGATCAGCTGATCAAGGTCTTCAGGACTCACTCGGGTGCGGCTGATCAGGGCGGTGAGCAGAATATTTTCGCGGACGGTGAGAAAGGAAAGCAACCCCCCGCTCTGGAGCACATAGCCGATATTGCTGCGGCGAATGCGGGCAGCCTTGTTTTCCGGAAGGCCTTTGATATCGAGCTCTTCCATGCCGCCCTGCCGGGGCACACTCAGCCTGAACCGGCCCACCTGACTGGGCTCGAGCACCAAGGCCAGCATATCGAGCAAGGTGGATTTACCGCAACCCGAGGGGCCGACCACCGAGCAGAACTCGCCCCGGTGGATGTCGAGTTCAGGCACCCGCAGCGTGAAGGAAGCGCCCCCCTTGCTGCGGGTTTTCACCACATCACGAAGTGTATAAACCACTGTTCCCATGGTGGTTACGGCAACAGCTCCAGGCTGATCGGATAGACGTACTCGCTGGGATCATCGCTCTTGTTGAGCTGAACCCAGCCCTCGGGCCCGTCGTGGATGGTCTCGTAAGCCATGATCCGCGCCTCGAGGTCGGCAAGAAACATATCCTGCTCATCCACCGACCAACTACCCCACAACTCATTGGTCATATCCATGATCCGACTCTTGTAGGGCAGGCCGACCAGAAATTCAGGCACCAGCCCACTTTTCGCCAGGGACTTGGCCCGTTTGATCATCTCTGGATCGCGGGCGGTGGTTGCAGCGGCCGCCTGCAGAGAGGAAAAGAAATCTTCGCCGCTGAGCTGGCCCTTACGACCGGCAGCGAGGATGGTTTTCAGGGTTTCCCTGAGGGAATCGAGCTGCTGTTTATTGATCAAGAGCCGCACCTCCAGGGCCTGAATATCCGTGGACAGCAAATCCTTATCCGTGACCCAGGCAACAACATCCCGCGGCGCCTGGGCACCGGCCTGGGAACCGATCCACTGAACCAAGGCAGCCTTAAGTGCTGCATCGGTTTTGCTCTGGACTTCATTCTTGGCCCCACTATTTGGGGCGCCAGCCGTCTGTTGCGGCCCTTCAAACAGATCCAGGTTGACACTGTTTGGCGCAGCGGTAGGAGCAGACGGTGACGGAACATCAAAATCCGAGCCCTTTGCTATTGCCGTTGCCGTTGCCGTTGGTGTTGGTGAAGCCGCAGAAGTGGCCGCAACAGCCTTGTTCTTCTCGAGATAGACCTTTTCCATCAAACCAATGATCGAACCGGTTACCCCCTTGGTCATCTGTTCAAATCCGGCCAGATCTTCGGAAGAGGTGGCGTAATATGTCGGCCCCCCTTTTGCGCCCGGATTGGTGCTCATGGTCTGGAACTGCTCTTCAGCAGTGGCATGGTACGGTTCTGCTTTTGGGTCTTTGATGTGGATTGCAATGAGGGTAATGTTGCGATCATCGGCAATGGCGCGTAAGGTCGCCTGGCTTTGGCCGGAGGCGTTCCACTTGTGACCGGTCTCGTGGGCCGGGGCGTCACCGACCAGGATCACGAAACGGATAGCATTCGGGGTCCAGGCGGTCTTATCCACGGCCCCGTTCACACCGGAAAAGACGTCCTCGGCATACCCCTGGGACCCGGCGGTGGTGACGTCCACGGTTTTCAGGGTATCGACAAACTGATCAATTCCCTGCAGCTGCGGGGTGTAATTCTTGACGTTATAACCAATATCCGGAATCGACATTGAATCGCGATAGCCCCAGACACCGAATTTAACCGCCTTGGCCAACTCGGCATTGGCGGAAATACGCTTGGACGCCTCTTCGACAACCTTGAGAGTCTGGGTGATATAGGGCATCATCGAGTTGGTGGTGTCCATAACCCAGACAATATCCACGCCCAGCTTTTCCAAAGTTGCGGCACTGGCGCTGTTGCTGTCCTGGACCGCCTCCTGGAGATACTCCTTGTTCTTGCGGATATCGGAACTGGTACGGGCATCGGCCGCCTCACCGGTGACAGCCGCCAGCTTAAGCATTCTTGCCTCGCGGTTATCGAGCTCGATCTCATCGAACTGCAGAATCGGCAGCAGATAGAATTCCTTGGTGATATCCACCGCCCTCTTGGGCTCCACGGTGACAATGGGAAAATCCTGCGGCACATCGCCCATGGTGATATCGATGTAGTATTTTTCCACCGCCTCTTGACGCTGCTTCGGGGCCATGGCGGTCACTTTCTCAAGATCCGCCTTTTTATCAAACATCAATACCGGATAGCGCCCCTCAGGATGAGTATAGGACAGACACATGGTCTGTTTCCACTCAAAGACATCATCCGAGGACATCCAGCCCAGCACCGTACCGCGGTTATCCGAGCCGACCTCATACCACACCTGGTCATCCAGGTCGCTGGCCGCTCCTTTTTTGCTGTAGACAAAATAGGTCTGGAAGGCTGGAACATTTTCCGCTACCGTGTTGCTGTTCACATCCGGGGCCTTGTACACTTTGGAAAAGGCACGGGACAACACCCGGAGCGGCAAGGATTCCTTGCCCTCGATCTTGATCGGGGTTCGTTTCTCCTGGGCGGAAGCCGTTTCCGACCAGGAGAAACCGGTCATTGCCAGCGCTGCTGACACCAACAGGCACAACGCCCGCTCAACTATTGCTCTTTGCATGCATTTCCCTCCTTATTCAGTTCTGTATACCCAGTAAAAAATTCACTAATGCCTCAACGTCCTTATTCTTTTTCACATCAGACTCCAACAGTGGACCAGGCAGAATCAAATCCGGGTTAAGCCCACGTCCATCATAGGCGGCACCATCCGGGGCCAGGATCTCGGCATAAGTCAGACGCAGGGCTGGGCCGTCGTCCAAGGGGAGAAAACGTTGGGCAAGGCCCTTACCGTAACTGGTTGCTCCGGCCGATCGGGCCCGATGATTGGCGCTCAGGGCAAGGATGAAAGCCTCAGCCGCACTGGCGGTGGCGCCATCCTGCAATATTACCATGGAATTATTGATTAAAACCGGGTGTTCGGCGCTAATGTCCCTCTCTCCCTCGCGATCACGTAGACGAAAAAGAACCCGTCCCTGTTCCACAAAAAAATCAGCGCATTTGCGGGCATCAATCAGACTTCCCCCCTGATTTCCCCGTAGATCAAGCAGCAAAGGAAGAGTGTTTTTGTTGATTTGCACCAGAATCCGGCGCAACTCTTCATCTGTATCCCTGGTAAAGCGAGTGATCTCAATCAGGTGCGCTCGAGGGCCAGGATGCCACCGCACCGACTGATAATGGGCCCGTGATCGCCGGAGGCTCAAGGATCGTGCCAGAGTACGCCCCGAACGCAGGGTCAGCTGAACGGTGCTCCCTTCTTCTCCACGAATCTGCGAGCCCACCACATAGATGGATTTGCCGTAGACCGGTGCACCGTTAACGGCCAGCAGTTCATCACCGGCGCGGATACCGTTTTTCTCCGCCAGCCCACCCTTGAAAGGAAAGAGGAGCAATACACCGTTTTTTTGCTGCAGATCCATCTGTACCCCGAAATAGTCCGCGCTGGTCGACTCGAGAAAAGCTGCGTATTCCTGGGCTGTGAGGTAATCTGAGTAGGGATCAAGGGAACGGGTGTAAGCCCGGAGGATATCATCACCTATCCTCTGGGGTGAGGCGGGCACATGCAGAGCGTGGGTTCGGATCTGGGCCACAGCATTACCTATCAATCGCAACTGATCGGCCGAAAGTCCCGTCTCCCCTGCCGTCACCGGGGAGCACAACCACGCCAAGAGGAGACTCATCAGCGCAAAGGCCGGACATCTCCGCAAAAGAAAACCAATGAGCGGTGGACTCAATTGGATGTACCCACCCGTCGTTTCAGACACCACGCCCCAGGGTTAAAGCCGCATCAGGCTGGCGGCTTCTTTCTCCAACTGGTCACGACGTTGTTGCAATCGTTTAAGCTCCAGCCGTTTTTCTTCCGGATCTTCGATGTTATCGGTATTCCGAGATGAGGCCTCCAAGCTCTTAAGCTCAGCAAGGATGCGCTGTTGCTCCTGTTTCTGTGCCATGGTCTTGGTCTCTTGAGCCTTGATACCCTTTTCCAGCTTGCTTATCGAGGAAGAGAGTTTTTTTACCTGCCGCCGCAACGCGGCTTTCTCTTTCTGGCGCGAAGCCCGTTCCGACTCAAGTGCCGCAGATTCGGCCTCAGCATCGCGATTGGCCTGTTCGGCCTGGGAGAGATTCTCCCGCCGGTCCTGCAGCCGTTGTTCATAAGCCTGGGGGTTATAACTAAACAAGCCGCCCTGATGGGGGTCGGTTGTCTGTCCTGCACAGCCGCCAAGGAGTAGAACCAAACCGCCTGCAATTACCAGTGAAGCATTTTGTTTCATCCCACGCCTCCTTTACACGGACATGCTTGCAGACATTGAAGCCAGTTCTTCCGTTTGTTTTTCAAGCTCTTTAATATTGCCTTTCAGCTGGGCGATTTCGCTGTCCAGAGTGACGACAAAATCTCCCTTGCCGCTCTTCTCGGCCTGGCTTCTCACCGATTGCTGAGCCTCCAACTCCTGCTTAGCGGAGGCCAGCTCTTTATTGGCTGCCTCCGACAGGGAATCGGTGGTCGTTTTTTTGTTCTTCAACTTGGCGACACGGATTTTCTTAACTGTGTACTGCTTTTTGAGGGCCGCGGTTTCTCGTTTTAACGTCCGGATCTGTTTACTCAAGTCCTGATTGTAGGCAACGAGCTCCTGATTTTTCTGTCGGGCCTGGGCAATACAGGCATCCAACCAATCTTCCTCCTGGGCGTATTTGGCCTTCTGGCCGGCCACATGATCGCCATAGGCATAGCCACCGGCTCCACCGATCGCGGCGCCAATCGCCGCACCGACCAGGGTACCCTTGGTATCACCACCGATAATTTGCCCAAGGAGGCCACCGGCCACCGCGCCGATAACCGCACCGGTGCCGGCTCCTTCGGCTCGGGTCCGGTTTCCATCGTCTTTAATGTTGGCACAACCGCTCATAGCCAGCATCACGCATAACAGCACCACCAATAACGATCTTTTCCCGCTCATATTCACTCCTTTATGCTCTAAAAACCATCAGCGACCGTGCCCCTTAAAAACCGATCCTGGTCGCCATCACCCTGAGTTACTGTTGGCGACTGCTCCAATCAAAGAACTGCTGTTTCCACAGCTCGTCATCGGTCCTTTTCACCTTAAGATACTCTTCCGCCTGTTGGCGGACCAACATCAACAATTTGCTCTGTGGCTCGGCGTTCCGCTTGACCAAAAATTGACGATACCGCTCAAAGCCACCTCGGATGGCCGGAGCCGAAACCGTGCCCAATTGGCGGATGGACTCGGTATAGGAGGACATGGCCTGATCAATATTCTGGCGAATTTCTGCCTCACGCTCCTTGTACTTGGCTACAATTTCGCTCCGTTGAGAGCTAAGTGCCGATTGAATCAGCTTTTGCAATATTGGCAGTTTACGCGCCTCTTTGGTGATAAAAAAAGCCTGTTCCCCGCCGATCTTAACCCAGGAATAAGCAGAATCTTGCTCGGCCTGCTTAATAGTAAATTGAATATCCTCAAGTAATGCAGCCAACAAATCCAGCTCCTGCTGAACTGGTGCGGCAACAGCGCCATCACGGGCCAGTTCCTTCTTGAGCCGTTTGAGATGGGCACCGGCATCGGTTCCCGAAACTTGGGTTTTGGTACTGGTGGCACTGGTCGACACAGCCGCCGGCAGGGTCTGGGCCGCGCCCTGGCGATAGCTTTCCCAGTCGTCACTCATCCTATTGCTGGCTGCGCGATCGGGAAACACAAGCGATGAAAGGAGCGGGCGAAATCCCAGGGTCTGTTTCTTGGCGGGCACGACCGACTTGGTTTTGGAATCAACAGCATAAAATTCCTGCTCCATACGCAGGGATGATCGCAGTTGACCGGCATCGGTGAGGTAATGTCCCCCCTTGGCCACATAGCCGCCACTGCGGCCCTGGTAGTATTCGATCTGGTAGAGAGTCCCGGTCATCTCGGCCACGTTGCCGAGCATGTCGTGGATACCGAGAACACTGGGTTTGAGCAGCCCGATCTTTTTCACCTTGTTGTGGGAGGATTTTGGTCCGGAAAACCACTCGTACTCGGCAAGCCGATCACTGGGATAGGGCAACTTACGATCAAATGCACCACTGTCCACCGCACTGCCGCCACGGGCGGCAAATTCCCACTCAAACTCGGTGGGCAAACGGAGAAAACCCGGCACTCCGCCGTAGGCTGGAATATCCTTAACAGCGTTGGCATAGAGCCATTCATTGTATTTTCGCAGAAAATCCTCGGCATCAAACCAGGAAAGATCCCGCACCGGCAACTGGCTATTCTCATATTTTTCGGGCGCCTGCAGGACCGCGAAGACCTGATCTTCGGAGATCTCGTATTTGCCGATGTAATAACACCAATCTTGCTGGGACGATTGCCCGACCTTGAAGGCCCCGCCAAGCGCCACGCCGGTTGGCGATTCTTTGTAGCCCCCTGAAGGATCACCAACCCGAAACCGTTTCCAAGCGTAGGATCCAATCCCCTCACCGATACACACTGGCCGCAGCGCCATGGTACGCCCGCCCGGCATGGGCAAAAGAACATCGTCCGGCAAAGGCTGGGGATTACCCGGTGGAATCTCCGCCCGAGTCAACTGAGGCACAGCGGCAACCGCCAATAGAACCATAACTGTAACGAAAAAACGTGTCAGGATCATTGTGCGTGCAGTCTCCTGGACCTAAGAAATATAAAAAGAGTCCACCCCAAGCAGTACAGCGGGGAAAAACCTAGTAAAAAAAAGGAAAAAGACGAAGGTGTAGGAATTAAAGAGGTTTCCCCAAGAAAAATCAAGCTCTTAAAGGCCGATTTTTACCGAAGATTGCTAAGCGGCTTGCAGGCGGTATTTTTTGTTGCAAAAAAGAAATGGCCAAGTTTTGACCATTTGAGGGGGCATGAACGGTTTCGAGAGTGTCAGGATTTGCGACCGCTGAGATCAAAAATCCCTGGCTGGGGTGAGGGCGTGGACGGCAAGGGCAGATGAAAATGTTCATAGGCGGCGGCAGTGGCCATGCGGCCGCGGGGGGTACGGATCAAAAAGCCGGATTGGATGAGAAAAGGCTCGTAAACATCTTCCAGGGTGTTTTTCTCCTCGCAGACGGCCGTGGACAGCGTTTCCAGCCCGATGGGTCCTCCCTGAAATTTTTCGATCAAGGTGAGGAGTATGCGCCGATCCATCTCATCAAGACCTAATGGATCGACATTGAGCATGGTCAGGGCACCATCAGCGACCTCGCGCGAGACCACCCGATGACCGCCGACCTCGGAGAAGTCACGGACCCGTCGCAGCAAGCGATTGGCGATGCGAGGCGTTCCCCGGGATCGGCGCCCGAGCTCTATGGCGCCTTCATGATCGATCTCCATCTTGAACAGGCGTGCTGTTCGTTGGATAATGGTAACCAGTTCCTCGGGGCTATAATATTCCAGACGAAGAATGACGCCAAAGCGGTCACGCAGCGGAGGGGTCAGCAGACCAGTGCGGGTGGTGGCGCCAACCAGGGTGAACCGGGGCAGATCCATCTTCACCGACCGTGCCCCCGGACCTTGGCCGATAACCAGGTCGAGTTGAAAATCCTCCATCGCCGGATAGAGAATCTCCTCCACCACATGGTTAAGGCGATGGATCTCGTCGATGAAAAGTACATCACCGGCCTGAAGGCTGGTAAGAATGGCGGCCAAATCGCCGGGACGTTCAATGACCGGCCCTGAGGTAACCTTAATCCCCGCACCCATCTCGTTGGCAATAATGTAGGCCAAAGTGGTCTTCCCCAAACCGGGAAACCCATGGAAGAGAACATGATCCAGGGGTTCACCCCGCTGGAGGGCGGCCTGGATGAAAATCCGCAGGCTCAACTTGACCTGCTCCTGACCAATATACTCGTCAAGACGACGCGGACGAATCTCCACCCCAGGGGTCAGGTCCTCTTCGCGCTCTCCCCCGGAGATCAGTCGTTTGCCTGTCAGTTCCTCTTCCCGTTTCATTCAATTTTTTCCTGCACAGCTATTCAATGCACCTATTTAGTGTCTGCCCAGAAATGAGGCTTTCCGTTCAAATGCAAGGCATGCGAAAAATTTCACCGCAGGTATATAATAGATATTCCGAGGATAAAAAATTAAGCGCAACACCCAAATTGGGAAAAATGCCATTTCCGGATGGCCATTATTTAGTGCCGCGTAGCCAAGGCCTGCAGTGCCAGTCGAATCAAGTCCTCAACCCGTACCGTATCGGCCCCTTCGCCAAGTTGTTGTTCCACCGCACGTAGGGCTTGCCAGGCGGTAGCCTGCGGGTAGCCAAGATTGGTCAGTGCTGAAACAGCATCTGCCATGACCAGGGATTCGCCCGGAGTAGCCTTATCAACCACGGTGGTCTGTCCAACCAGGCTGCCCTCTAAACTGCCGACCTTTTCGCTCAACTCGACGCATAACCGCTGCGCTGTTTTTTTTCCCACTCCGGGAATAGACGTCAGCTGGCTGAAATCATTGGCTACTATCGCCTGACAAAGCGCAGTCACGCCGATTCCGGAAAGAATAGTCTGTGCCAGTTTAGGCCCGATACCGGAAACCGAAACCAGCAGGAGAAACAGCTGTTTCTCCTGCTTCTGGCAAAATCCGTAGAGGGTAATCGCATCCTCGCGAACCACGGTCTGGATAAAGAGAAAACAGCGCTCTCCTACCTCAGGCACGAAATCGAAGGTGCGAACGGAAATAAAGGCCTCGTAGCCGACGCCACCGACATCGATAACGACAACCGAAGGGCTCTTAAACAGCACCAGGCCACTGAGCGAGGCAATCATGGACAACTCACGACAACAGGGTTCATACAAGATGCCCCCAACGGCTATACCGGCTTTGATGGGCGTGACAGATGGCCACCGCCAATGCATCGGCGGCATCCTTTGAGGGAGTGGAGCTCAGCTGTAGCAGATTGCGGACCATGTGCTGCACCTGGCTTTTCTCGGCCTGACCATATCCAGCAACGGTCTGTTTGACCTGACGGGCCGGATAATCAAAAACCTGCAGATTGTTGTGCAGGGCTGCAACCACGGCAGCGCCCCGGGCATGGCCCAGTTTCAATGCCGATCGCGGATTGCGATCAATAAAAATATCCTCGACCGCCGCCACGGTCGGTTGATGGGTTTGAATGACTTCCCCCAGATCGCGAAAAATGGTCAGCAAGCGGCGGGAAAAATCGGTTTCATCGCCGGTACGAATGGTACCGCAGGCAATGAAACCGATTTCATGGCCATTGGTTGCTATCACGCCATATCCTGTGATCCGCGATCCAGGATCAATGCCGAGAATACGCATCCAAAAGAAAAAATTGCTTAGTCAAGCAGGTCCATCAGTTGATCATCGATGTCAAAGTTGGCATGGACCTTTTGCACATCGTCGTGATCTTCAAGATTATCCAGAAGCCGCAAAAGGGAACGAGCGGTCTTCTCCTCGGTGACATCGATTGTATTTTGGGCGATCATCGAGATGGTGGCCTCGGTGAACTGGACATTGGCCTTTTCCAACTGCTCAACGACGTCGTTGAAGGCCTCGGGTGCGGTCAGAATCTGAAAGCTTTCCTCATCATCAACCACATCCTCGGCACCAGCCTCAAGGGCTATATCCATCAGGTCTTCCTCGGTGACCCCTTCCTTGTCAACCGAGATGGAACCCTTCTTGTCAAACATCCAGGCAACACAACCGGATTCCCCCAGATTGCCGCCGCTCTTGGCAAAATAATGGCGGATATCGGCAACGGTCCGGTTCTTGTTATCGGTCATGGTTTCCACGAGGACCGCAACACCGCCGGGGCCGTATCCCTCGTACATAATTTCCTCATACACCGCGCCGTCAAGATCACCTGTTCCCTTTTTGATTGCCCGATCGATGTTGTCCTTGGGCATATTCTCGCTCTTGGCAGCCGTGACGGCACTGCGCAGGCGAGGATTGCCTTCGGGATCGCCTCCGCCCATCTTGGCGGCAATGGTGATCTCCTTGATCAGCTTGGTGAAAATCTTGCCGCGCTTGGCGTCATTAGCTCCTTTCTTACGTTTGATCGTGCTCCACTTCGAATGTCCCGACACGGTCCGACTCCTTTTCCTGGTTCAATAAGTTCCTGCTTCTTCTATTCAAATTGAGCTGGCCTGCGAAAACCGCGTCCTAAGACAAAGACCTCTCGGCTTTCCAGGCGTGAACTCTTGGGTTTCACAACTTTGACGCTTGCAAACAATGGTTTGCATTCCTGCAAGAACTTTGGGAAATCCTCTCCCTGGAAAACCTTACAATATAAGGTGCCGTTTTCATGCAGGAATAATGCGGACAACTCAAGGACGCGCCGTACCAAACGAAGAGAATGTTGGTGATCGGCGTACTGACTTCCCGTGGTCCTGGGTGCCATGTCGCTGAGCACCACATGGAAACCTGGCCAATGCTTTTTCAGATAATCAACAAATTCGTCCGAATAGACATCATAACAGAGCCAATTGATTTCGGCATTGGGTTTTTGAACCGTAATATCGGTCCGCTGCAGGTCTGCCGCCACTACCAGTCCCTTTTCACCGATGATGTTTGCAGCATACAGGCTCCAACTCCCGGGATGACATCCTAGATCAAGGACTCGCTGCCCTGCTTTAAGGAACTTATGTTTGAGTTGGGCCTCTTCCAGCTTGTAGACCGAACGGGCCGGATAATTGTCCTTTTTCGCCTTTTTAAAATAAAAATCCTGCTCTTTTCGCATAGATCACGCTATAAAATGAATGCTTGATGGCGTCGTAAAAATTTCGATCGACTGCGTCGCAGCGTTTTCCCTTACACTCGCTCTACCTTGTGTATGCCTTCGTTCCGGAAAAATGCAACTTCTTGTATATCTGTTTTTTTACTTGACCATCTTCCAGATTACGATGAACTTTTTGCGAGTCCACCAGTGCTTATCAACCTCATTGAGAGGCAATGTTTCGAGCCAGATCCAGCGCAGCATCCCTTGTCGAAACCCGCCCCTCCATTTGTGCCTCTTCCACTGCGCCTAATATCGTTTTAAAAATCGCCCCTGGTTGCAGATCAAGCTCCCTGATAAGATCGTGGCCGTTAAGAAGAGGGGGAGCCGATTTGACCGGAGCAACATGATCACGGTGAACCTGCGCAAGATGCAGGTAGAGATCGCTGAGTTCCTGCTCCATATTCACAATCCGCGCCTCCCCTTGCCCGGCTAGACTATCGGCCATAGCCAGAAGGAAAAGCCCGGGGAGAGAATCTCCGACTTTGCGCAGCAAACGGATGCAGGCCCTCAGGCTCAGCTGCCCTTCCCGGGCAACATTGGCCAAGAAAAAGGGCCGCATGTGATGGCTGATCAGCCGCCCGATCAACTCCCGGTCTTCATTACTCCAGCGAAGCCGCAGGGCAAAAGCATCCAGGACACGAGCGCCGACGTGATCGTGATGGTAGAAGGTAATCCGGTTGTCCTTCTCCGGCCGTCTCATATAGGTGGACGGTTTGCCCACATCGTGCATCAGGGCGGCCCAGCAAAGCCGACGATGCATCGCCGGTTGTTGAATATAGGCAGCCAAATTCTCGCCGCTTCCGCAAAACCATTGCCCTGGATCGGCGAGAATTCGCTCCATTTGCTTCAACGCTTCCAGACTATGCCCGAAAACGTCGAGATGATGGCTTTGGGGCTGCTCCATATCCCGCCCGGCAGCCAGTTCCGGAATTAGCGCCCACAATAAGCCGGTTTCAGCCATACTTTGCACGACCCGATGACTGCTCCCCGAGGCCATGATCAAATCAAGCTCATGGGCAATCCGTTCCGGGGCAGGACGCATGATCCGGCTACACTGTCGGCGAATATGGGCAAGGGTCTGCGCCTCCACGGAAAACCCAAGGGTCGCGGCAAAACGGAAGGCCCGCAGGAGACGTAGGGGATCATCGTTAAAACTCGACGGTCCCGCAACACGAATCCGGCCATGTTCGAGGTCTGTCAAGCCGCCGGTGGGATCAATGAGGGGCAGATGCCCGGCACTCATCTCTGTATCCTTCTGCAAAAGGCCATCAAGGCGAACAGCTAGGGCATTAATGCTCAGATCACGGAGGCGGAGGTCCTCAACAATCGTCTTTGCACCTAAACGGAAGGCGGAAAAATCCACCGTTAGCCCATGGGCCACCACCCGGGCCGTGTCCTCCTCCCGTCCCAAGGCAACGAAGGCGCCACCGGTTTTAGCGGCCAACTGTCCGGCCCATTTTCGGGCAGCTTGATTAACGGTTAGGTCGATATCAGCGGGCCTTTTCCCAAGCAACAGATCGCGGACAACGCCACCGGCCAGATAGAGTTCTCCTCCCTGTTCCCGATGTATATCGAGCAAATAGCCCCGCAACCAATGCGGCATCAGGCCATTGATCTGCTGGGGGCTAACGCGAGAGGTCATTGCCCCTAAATCCGCCAGGCGTCGATTTCATCGCCCAGCAAAGGTTCCTGCCACCGGTTGACGATCTGCGTTCCCCGATCAATCATCACCTCGGCACCGGCCGATTCATTCACCACCTTCTTGCCGTAACGAACCACAATACCGGCAAGACGATCAAGAAGCTCTGTCTCTTTTTCGCAACCATCCACGGTTTCGGCGGCATGCCGCAGCAGCCCCAGGGGTCCGGGTCTAATCGTCATTCGAATCAGCCAGTCTCCGGGAGCACGCATCGCCTCCAGTCGATTATTTTCCCGCTCATCCCGCCCGAGAATGAACCAGACATCCGCATCCAATGTAAAATGACGCCCTACACTTAAGAGGCGAATATCCTCCACTACCCGCTGATTGCCAAAGGAAAAAAGCCCCTGGTAAAAATGCTTGATCCGAGCAGCCAGATTGGGATCGGTAAGCATGCAGCCACCTGCCGGCGCGGGATAATCCTTGATACCGAACTCAACGGCCAGCTGTTTTTGCGACCTTCGGCCTCGTCCGGAAAATCCATGGAGTTGTTCGCGATCCACCAACCCTTCGATTTCCGCCCGGGTAGGTGACATCAGCTTGGCGCAGAGCGGCCGCAGCAAGAGCCCCTCGCAGCCTGAATCACGCTCAATCACCCGCAGGGTATCCCGACGCTGCGACATTGGCCGCTGCCCGAGCACCTCGCCGGTGAGGAGAAAGGAGGCCCCGTAATGATCCATCAATTCGCGCGCTCGATTGAGCATGAAAATTTTACAGTCGATGCAGGGATTAAAATTTTTTCCAAAACCGTGTGCCGGTTTTTCCAAAAGCTGCACATATCCCTTGCTGATATCAACCACGTGCACCTCAAGCCCGTACTTACGCTCCATTTCATGCGCATAGGCCGCCTCATCGGCAAGCAGATCATGATCAAAAAAGGGGGTGACAAACTTCAGTGCCACCACCCGAATTCCTTGGGCCGCAACCACCCGGCACGCAAGGATAGAGTCCAGACCACCGGAGAAGAGGCCGATTGCACGCACTCCACTCATGCCGATTTTCTCCCACGGCTTCGGGCAATCAGTTCACCGGCAAAAGCCAGGGTCTGGAGAGTGGGATTTTCCCCACCGAGCATGCGGGCCAACTCCTGGGTCCGTGCCTGTTGGTCCAATTCTTTGATCACTGTTCGAGTCCTTCCGTTTTCCACCTGTTTTTCCACCTTGAAATGCAGATCCGCCCAAGCAGCGATTTGCGGTAAATGGGTGATGCACAACACCTGGTGGTGGCCTGCCAGCTCACCAATTTTCTCGGCCACCGATTCCGCAGCCTGCCCACCGATACCCGCATCGACCTCGTCGAAGATGACCGTATCTACCTGGTCGCGCCGGGCAAGCAAACATTTCATGGCCAGCATTAGTCGAGAAAGCTCACCGCCGGACACAATTTTAGCCAGTGGCTTGGGCGGTTCCCCGGGGTTGGCTGAAAACAAAAACTCGACAACATCACGGCCCGTACTCTGGATGCCATCCAAGCCCAATCCTTCCGGAACAGTCAATGAGACCTTGAATTCTGCTTGGTTGAAACTCAGCGACGCCAACTCCTGCGCCATGCCGGACTCAAGCTTTCTCGCCACCTCCCGCCGAGCCTCGCTCAATTCCGTGGCTCTGAGTAGGGCCTCGGTGGAAATTTTCTCCAGGCGTAACTCCGCTTTTTGCATCTCTTTTTCCAAACTTTCTAGGACCTCCATGTCCGCCTCAGCCCTGTCGGCAAAGGCGATAACCTCCTCCAAAGTAGGGCCGTACTTACGCTGCAGTTGCTTCAACGCTGCCAGGCGACCGGAAATCCATTCCAACCGGGAAGGTTCCGTGGGGATCGCCTCCTGATACTGCGCAAGAGTTGCGGCCAGATCCTCAAGTTCATATCCGGCGGAGGCGATACGCTCGGCAAGGGGGGCCAACGTATCGTCAATGGTGGCGGCATGCTCGATATTTTTGCGAATCTCGACCAAAGAGTTGGTTACGGAACTCGACATCTTGCCGCAGCTCTCTCCCACCAGTCGGACCAGGACGTCTGAGGCCTTGAGTTGTTCCCGTTCCTTCAGGAGTTGCTCATCCTCACCGGGAACGGGCTGAATTTTACGGATCTCCTCGAGTTGGAAGCGGAGAAAATCGCGCTGCTGTTCTTTATCCTGCTCTTTTTCCATCAACTGCCGCAGTTCGGATGAAGCCTGCTGCCACCGCTGGAAGAGTTTGCCGAATTGCTGGCGCATCCCCCGCAATTCCCCAAAAAGATCTATAAAATACAAATGGTTGCGACTATTGAGCAGCTGTTGATGATCATGCTGACTGGCAATATTGATTAAGTTGGCGGTCAACTCACCGCAGAGCCGGGTGGTGACCGTTTGGTCGTTCACATAGAGTTTGGAGCGCCCTTCCCGGGATAACACCCGGCGAATAAGGCAATTATTGCCATCCTTAAGCGAGTATTCGTGCAACAGAGCGTTGATGTCGTTATGATCCGGACGCACGGTAAAGGTCGCTTCAATCCCGGCCTGATCGCAGTCGTTGCGCACCCAAGAGGTGGAGCCACGACCACCGGTCAACAGATTGATCGCCTGTAAAATGATCGACTTACCCGCACCCGTTTCACCGGTTAAAACAATCAGGCCGGTTTTCCGTGAGGAAAGGTCCAGATGCAGGGCATCGATCAGAGCCAAATTTTGTACACGAAGTTCCTGGAGCATGGCATATAACAGGGGGAATGGAGTGGCAGCGAGAGGGGACATTCTCCTTGACGCCCCACCCACAAAAATGTATCATCCCGAAGATACATGTAAAATTCATCTATCTGGAGCAGAAAGATGGCGGAGACGCAACAACTCAGCGCGAGTCTTGAAGATTATATCGAGACCATCTATCATATCATAACCGAAAAACAGGTTGCCCGAGGCAAGGATATCTCAGCTCGTTTGTCCGTGAGCGGTGCATCAGTGACCGAGGCCCTGCGAGCTCTCTCCCGTAGGGGATTGATCAACTATGCCCCCTATGAGGTGATAACGCTCACCGCGGAAGGACGGGTAGTTGCAGAAGATGTCATCCACCGCCATACCTCACTCAAACAGTTTTTTACCAATGTTCTGGCCATTGAAGAAACCCTGGCCGAGGAAGGCGCCTGCAAAATCGAGCACACCGCGCCACCGGAAATCATCAACCGGATGGTCGATTTTATCAAATTTCTTGAAGCCTGCCCACGGGGCGGCAAGGATCTGATCAATGGCTTTGCCAGTTTTTGCCAACGGGGTGGGACCCTTGCGAACTGTGCCTCCTGCATTTCCCAGTGCATGGACACCAACATTCCCCCCGCCCAAAACGAGTAGGCAAAAAGGAAACGCATCGGCCATTGTCGTGCATGAAACGGTGCGTATATTAGCACACCCGTCCAGCGGCGCAACGGATACCTCTGCTCACCCCATCCTTTGCCCTGAGGCTTGCCCCCATGCCCGTCTTTGAGTACACCGCGCTTACCGCCTCCGGCAAAAAAATCAAAGGGGTCATCGATGCCGACTCTCTCAATGCCGCCCGTCAGAAAATTCGTGGAGCCGGTAACTATCCGGTCAACATTAAAGAGACTGCCGCTAAAAACGCTGCCGACAAAGGGTCCCTTTTCACTCGCCAAATCGGCCAGGGGATCAAGCAACAAGAAATTCATCTGGCAACCCGACAACTGGCCACCCTGCTCGGTGCCGGCATCCCACTGGTACCGTCCATCGCGGGCCTGATCGAACAGACCGGCAACCGCAATCTTAAGACAGTGCTGGCGCAAATCAAGGATGCGGTCAATGAGGGCAACTCCCTCACCTCCGCGCTGACCAGCCATCCTCGCCTCTTTTCCAAAATTTATATCAACATGGTCCGGGCCGGTGAGGCCTCTGGTTCCCTGGATGTGGTCCTCGACCGGCTGGCGGAGTTTGGTGAAAACCAGCATGCCATCCGAAGTCGGGTCAAGGCCGCCCTCCTCTATCCCCTGTTCATGGCCATCGTCGGGGTTGCAGTCCTGTTTTTGTTGATCACCTTTATTGTGCCCAGCATCACCTCGGTTTTTGAGGGGACGCAACAGGCCCTCCCCTTGCCGACCATCCTCCTGATTGCCATGAGCACGATCCTCAAGAAGTTTTGGTGGGCCGTTCTCCTGCTGATCGTTGCTGCCGGGGCAGGCATTCGCTGGTATGTCGCCACCCCACCCGGTCGTCGCCGCTGGGATACCCTGCAACTCACCATGCCCGGAATTCGCGACCTGAGCATTAAAACAGCTTCGGCCCGATTCAGCCGTACCCTGTCAAGCCTGCTGCAGTCGGGTGTACCGCTGGTCAGTTCGCTGATCATCGTACACAATATCGTCGACAACGTCATCCTGGCCGAACAAATTCGCGAAGCCTGCGAAGAATTGGAAAAAGGCGCCAGTCTGTCGCAGTTCTTCCGTGACAGCAAGTGGTTTCCACCAATGTTGGTGCAGATGATGGCCGTGGGCGAGCAGAGCGGGACCTTGGATAAAATGCTGGCCAAAGCTGCCGACAGTTATGAGAAGGAGGTGGAGGCCAAGATTCTGGCCCTGACCTCCATGATTGAGCCGGTGATGATTCTGACCATGGGCGTAGCGGTCAGCTTCATCGTGGTGTCGATCTTGTTGCCCATTTTCGAGATGAACCAGCTGATCAGGTAACGCGAAAAACTTCTTCTAAGGTGGTCAGACCGGCGAGTACCTTCCGTAACCCATCCTGGCGCAGGGTCATCATACCGGTGGCCAGTGACGAGAGGGCCTGCTTCTTGATCTGGCCTGCATCCGAGGTGGTGAGAATCACGCTTTTCATAGCCGGTGTCAGAGTCATCAGCTCAAAAATTCCAATCCTGCCCTTATAGCCGGTCTGCAAACAGTGCGCACAACCGGCACCCCGATACAATTCACGCCCGGCAAATTTAATCGGCGACAGACCAACCCGTTCAAGGTAGGCATTGGAGGGCACGTAGGCCTCCTTGCAGTGAGGGCAGATTTTACGGACCAAGCGCTGCGCCATGATAGCGTTGACCGCAGAGGAAACGAGAAACGGCTCGACCCCCATATCGATCAGACGGGTGACCGCACTAGCCGCATCGTTGGTATGCAGGGTGGAAAAAACCAGGTGACCGGTAAGCGCCGACTGGATGGCGATTTCCGCGGTTTCGAGGTCACGGATCTCACCCACGAGGATAACGTCCGGGTCTTGGCGCACGATGGTCCGTAGACCGTTGGCAAAGGTCAAGCCGACTTTGGCACTGACCTGCACCTGGCTGATCCCGTTCATCTGGTACTCGATAGGATCCTCAACGGTAATGATATTGATATCAGGGCTATTGAGGACGCCGAGTGCGGAATAGAGGGTAGTGGTTTTACCGCTACCGGTGGGACCGGTCACAAGAATGATTCCATGCGGCGCCTTGATCATGCGCATAAAATGGTCCATGTCATTCTTGGACATTCCCAGGGTTTCCAATGGCACCAGTGAATTGGACTTATCCAAGAGACGCATAACCACCCGCTCGCCAAAGGAGGTGGGCAGTGTGGAGACACGAATATCGATGTTCCGATCCGCCAGGCGGATTTCAATTCGCCCATCCTGCGGCAGTCGCTTCTCGGCAATATCCATCTTGGCCATGATTTTGATACGCGAGACCAACTTGCTCTGCACATGCCGGGGCGGGGAGTACATATCGTAGAGAATGCCGTCGACCCGCTTACGAATCTTGACCCGGTCCTTATAGGATTCAATGTGGATATCACTGGCATTATCGCGTACAGCCTGCGACAGCACCAGATTCACCAGTTTGATCACCGGCGCATCGCTGGTATCATCGAGCAGATCTGCGGTCTCCTCGATTTCGTTAAGGATGCTTTCCGGATTATCCTCATCCATGTCCTGCATCACCCGGTCGGCGGCATCCTGACGGGTCGTGTCGTAGGCGGCATTGATGGCGACAAAAATTTCATTGGGCGGCGCAAGAACGGTCCGAATGCCTTCCCATTGGAGCAGACGGGAGAGATCATCGAGTTGCTGAAAATTGGCGGGGTCGGCCAGGGCGATGTAGGAACCTTCCGGGGTGGCCACCGGAATCATTTTGAATTTTTTAAGAAACCCGATGGGCACCCGATCCACAAAAAATGTGTCAGCTCCCGTCGGTAGGCTGTAGACAACCTCCATGCCGCATTGCAGACTCCGGGCACTGAGCAGATCATCCTCGGAAATCTTGCGTAGCTGAATCAGGATTTCTCCGATTCGCCCTCCTCGCTCTTGCTGGACCGCCAATGCGGCCTCAACGCTTTCCGGTGCAAGACCAAAGTTATCCTGGAGGATTTCACCCAATAAACGCATCGCCCGGACTCCTAGCAATCCACGGTGAAAGACCTGCTTTTTTTGGTTCGAGCCATATCAGATTCTCCGTTGCTGCAAACGTTTCAGGGCGTTTTTTGCCACCTCTTTGAGCGGATCCTCGCTAGCCGGTCCTTCCCCCTGCTTCGGCCCCGGCAAGGTCAGTACCTGTCGGTAATAGGTTTCGGCTTCCCGCCACTTCTGCTCACGCTCACAAACCACACCTAAATTAATCAGGGCGGCGCTGTTATTGGGATCATTTTTCAGCGCCTGAACAAAATACTCCCGTGCCCGCACCAGATCGTTTTGCTGCAACTTGCTCATACCGATATCGGAAAGAGCATTGCTTCGCTGGGGATCGGAAGTGGGATGAAAAAAATCATCGGCAACATCCCCTGGCACTTTGTGCAACCCTTCAATCTTGCTGCGTTTCTTATGATAAATATCAGCCAGCTCAGCTGGATTCTCGACAATATGCGGTGTTATAAAAATGTAGAGGTTAGTTTTCTCCAGGCTGCTGCTGTTGGATTTAAAGAGCCACCCCAGGACCGGAATATCGCCGAGGAGAGGCACCTTGTACTCTCCTTTGGTCGTATCCTGACCAATCATACCACCAATCACCACGGTCTCCTCATTGTGCACGATAACGGTAGTATCAGCGGTGCGGGTAAAAGTAGAGGGCGTATCCGTAGTGTCGGTACCCTTGAGCTTCACCACCTCTACCCCTATCTCCAAACGGACAATATCGGCTCTGTTTACCTGGGGTGTGATGGTTAGGCTGGTAGCGACATCCTTGTATTCGTAGTTGGTATAATCCTGCGTCGTATCGGTGGTATTTTTACTGGTGATATACGGCACATTCTCGCCGACCTTAATCGAGGCCTTTTTGTTATCCGTGGTTAGGATCTGGGGTGTGGCAATAACGTTGACATCGTCATCGCTTTTATACGCATTAACCACGGCACCGAGATTGGGAAAAGTGACATCACCAATAGTGATGCCGCTGGTAATGACTCCAAGGGAAAAGCCTGCGGGCAAGGTGCCATATTTGTGCATGTTAGTTAGGGAATCATAGGCATAATTGCCGCCCTTGCCGCTGAATCCTCCGATCACCGAACCGGAACCATCGGCCCATTCCACGCCAATATTGAAATCCTTGGAAACCTTCACCTCCATGATCAGCGCTTCCAGATAGACCATACGCCTTGGAATATCGAGTTGTTTGATGACATCCTCAACCACCTCATACTCTTCTCGAGGTCCGGTGATAATAAGCGAATTCGTTTCCTTGTCGGCAACGATCTTAATTTCTTTGGAGATAGCTGGAGCCGAGGGCACACCACTCAGCTTGCCACTGGGAGCCGAGGTGCTTCGGGTGCCGGTCTGCTCGTCGGGCAGATTCATCAACACCTTGACCAACTCCTCGGCATTGGCATGTTGGAGATACACAACATGCAGGTTGCCCTCCCGTCGAGGTATATCCGCATCCAATTTGGCGATCACGCCGCGCACCTGTTCAACCGAGGATTTGGAGGCAAAAACGATCAGGGTGTTGGTCCGTTCAAAGGGAATGATCTTGACAGTCTCGGAGCGAACACCGCGTCGGGCCGGCTGAACAACAAACAATTGACTAACGGCCTTGGCCACATTATCCGCCGAGGCATGGTACAGGGGAATGATCGCCATTTCTTCGTTATCCGGCGGCACGTCAACCGCCATAATGATATCCATGAGGCGGGTGATGTTGGAGGCGTAGTCGGTGAGAATGATCATGCCGGATTTGGCGTGGGAGATAAGCACGCTGGTTTTGGACACCAACGGGGTAAGCATACCTTTGATTTCATCAGCGTTTGCATACTTCAGGGCTATGATCTGAGTGACGACCTTATCCTCACCCAAAGGCCTTTCTCCCTCCTTAAGTGTGGCAATACTTTTTGAACGAGCCTCTACCGACGGCACAATTTTGGTTACCGAACCACTGGGCACCGCTGCATAGCCATACACTTCAAGCACGGATTCAAACACCCGGTAAGCGTCTTCAGCAGAAACCTTGGTCGGTGAGATAACGGTCACCTTGCCCTGCACCTGCCGGTCAACAATGAAATTTTTCTGGGTGAGCTCGCTGATATATTTGATGAAGAGATTGATATCTACATCGTTAAAGTCAATCGTGACATAGCGCTGAACTCCTGCTGCGGGCTGCGATATTTTTGGATTGGCCGCACCGCAAGGAGTGAGTCCCACCATCCAGACCACCATGCAGCACACCAGCAGGTTGCCAATAATCCCATATTTTTTCATACGCACTCTCGTCATGATCAAACAGCACCCAATTATCGGGCGGCATTCATTGGATTATTCAAGATTGATGGCGTCGTAAAAACTTCGTTCTACTGCGTCGCAACGTTTTTCCCGACGCTTGACATACCTTAGAGATGACTTCGCGCCTGAAAAAACGCTACTCCTTGTATACCTGTTTTTTTAACTGAGCCATCTTTCAGAATGTGATGAACTTTCTACGAGTCCATCTGGATTGTCGTTCTCGCAAAAAAACACAAGAACGACGTTTCGTGCTTCGCAATAGACTTTCTTCACAATGCACGTCTTTTGGGTTTTTCTATTTTCATGAGGCCATCAAAAATATTCCAATCCTGGATTCTATCATTGCGCTGGCACCACCGTCGCCGGTTCTCTCTCCTGCTCAGGAGTGTTCAACTCACCTTCCGCTTCAGGAGGAACCTCCTGAGCGGTATCGGCTTGCGCATCTTCTACCGGGGCATCACTCATTTCCTGCGGCGCGACGACGGATGGACGACGGGCAGGGCTGCGAAAACTGATTCTGCGCCGGGGAACAGCCCTTGGGGTCGGTCGAACCATAGCTTCATCGGGCTTAACGATTGCACCCGGCCTCCGCGGCACCACACTTCTGGCACCACCATCCTCCCCTTCCCTGTCTTTTATGGCCAGCGCTTCTTCACGACCATTGACCAAAAGCACCACCTTGCCTCGGGTGATGCGGTTGATAATCGCCCCTTGGATTTCACTGCCGATCTGATAGAGGTCCTCGAGCTTGGTCTTGTCATCGCGGATAATAGCCCGGGCATCGTTTTCTTTACCGGTGACCGTGCCGAGCAACGACAGACTAAGTTGGGTTTGGGCGAGCTGGTCAATATCGGAATCCGAGTCCCCTGTTTCCGGCGCAGTTTCTCCCGTTGTGGTTGCCTGAAAAATATTTCTGGTCAATATCACCTGGAGCTCATCATCCGCGGACTTGCCGGGCGTAGGTTCCATTGCCACATCCGCGCTCCGGTCCTGCTGCACCACTTTGGAAGAAGGAGCCTGTTCCTGCAGGCGCTTTTCGACCTTGCCGTACCAGAGCTGGACACCGGCATAGATAAGCACTGTTATGACGATTAAACGAATCACTATGTTAAGCATAGCGTTATCGCATCTCCTTTTCCAAGGCATACATCTGCATGGCCAAACTCTCAAAATGAACTCCAGGGTGCAGCAGCGTTCCAGAGAGACTAAACGGCAACGGCTTCTCCTGCAGCTCAAGTCGAACGGACTGCAATGCAACCGTATTCTCAATCCCCTCGAAGAAAGGCGGCTGTGGATGAAGGCCGCCTCTGAGTTGGAGCCGGGATTGCAGGGGATCATCTGCCAACAAAAGCGTACCGTTGAACCATCCGTTCCCCAGAGGGGACGCTATTTTCCCTTCGGCAATGGTCAATTCTCGCCCTACTCCGCGCAGCAGCATACTCACCTGGGAAAAAGGCAAGGCAGTGTGACGGAGCATGGGGCGAACGAGGGCCAGACGTCCATTTTCAAGCGTACACTGCACCTTCCAGGTACAGAAATTTTGAGATCCGGGGCACCCCTTGCCCTCATAGGAGGCAGAAACCGTCCCCTGAAGGTTCCGCCCCAACCGGCTGGCGAGCAACGGTATTGACTCTAACTGCAGGGTTCGGGCCGTCCCATAAAATGCAAATTTTTGCTCTCGCGTTTGTAGCTGCAGCCGGCCATGAATCACACCGGCACCGATCCGCAGATGATAGCCGAACCACAACGACTGTTCCCTGACCGAGGTGTTCCAATCCGGCCAAATATCAAGTCGATTAATGTGCAAAGAAGGGGTCTTGGTGTTGCGGGCCGTGTATCCTTCAACATCCCCCACCCTGAGCATAAGCGGCAACTGCAGCTTCACACTGCCGACGCGCCATTCGATACCGGGCGAGATTCCGGCAAGTGCGCGTCCCACAAAGCGTTGCACACTCTTTGCGGGAAACAACAACCATAATGAAATTGCTGCGGCAACCAGGGTATAAAGCAAATACCCCAAGCCACGGAGCCATCGTCCGCCACCCGGCCGTGTTTCGCGCAAACTCTTAGCGCTCATCCGCATTGGCAGGCCGCTCTACACTCACCATCACCAGGGTGGCATCCAGGGAACCTTGTGCCTTGGTATTCTCCTGAACAGTCATTTTTGCAACCCCGACCAGCTGTTGGGGTGATTCAGATTTCGCCACAAACCTGAGCAGTTGCTCCAGGCTCACTCCCTGGAGCTTCATCTCCACCCGGCTCTGGGAAAGATTTTTGCCTTCCTGGGATTCGGAAGGTTTCATATAAACGATGAGCTCTTTGACAGCACTTTCGGCGGCATTTTGCTCAAGAAAGGCAAAAAGACTAAATCCCTCCTCACGTTGATCAAGAATATCGGCCATGGAACCCGACTGCTTATTCAACTGTTGAAATTGCTGTTTCAGCAGCCGCATCTCAGCCAGAGCCTTTTCTTTGCTGACCAATCTTTTCTGAAGGCGGGCGCGCTGGTCGATTAATGGAAAGAGCACAAACTGCACCAAAACAAAGACAGCCAATGCGGCGCCAGCCAAGAATACCATTTTTCTTTCACGACCGGTCAGCTGCATCACATACCCTCAAGCTGCATCTGGAGCTCAAAACGGATGGCGCCATCTTTTTTCTCCTTATCCGCGGTCGCTGAAACGATGCGCACGGCCCCTAAATGCGGTGAAGCGGAGAGGGCGGTTTTCATTAATTCCACGCCATTAAAGGAATCCGTAGTCCCTTTCATCGCGACCCCCTCACGATCAATGGAGAGGCGACTAACTTTGAGAGATACGGAGGGAGGGATGCGCCTTGATATATCCGCCAGCATCGGCAGTACCCACCGGCCAGTCACAAAATACGGCAGCGGTGTTTCCGTCCCCTGCAGGGATTTGAGCTTGGCTTGCATCTCTATATAGGGATCATGAATTTTAGAGACTCCGGGAAAAGTGGCCTGGTAAAGCGCTCGCATCTCTGTGTTCAAATATTTGTCCCGTTGCTGCAGCGAATAGCTGTCAAAGCCGAGGTACCCTAATCCGAGCAACAACAAGCCACAGGCCACGGCCGCAGGCAACAGCAGCCGTTTGCGCCGAGAAAACAGGCTCATTTTTTTGGCAAGGTGGTGTTTGCGGAGATTAAGCCCCCCTTTATTTCTTCCGGACAAAGCGAGGCCCAGGGCCCGATCCATCTGTGAACCATGCCATTGAGCCCTTTGTTCTTCCGTACACACGACCTTTGCCTGTTCAATCAGCTCCATCCGTTGCACAGGCAAATGCAGCGACGCGGCCAGCAGCTCAACCAAGCTATCGTCCATTCCCGCCAGGGGGCCAGTCAAAATTACACTTGCGGGGTGGACGCCGACTTTGTTCTCCATGCGAAAAAAGTCCAAGCTCTGCTCGATCAATCGGGCCAGCAGGCCTACACATTCTCGAGCTGCTGGCAACTCGGCACGAACCTTCCCCTCCTCCAGGACAAATGGCGGGTGCACAATCATCTCTTCCGGGTGAGACAGGCGGCGAAAGAGAACCGGTTTGCCCTCAACAATCAGGGCAATACTCATGGAGTGTAAATCAGCATGCACCAACAGAAACGGTTCTTTGTCTGGACGATAGCGGGTGCATTGTTCGACAAGGGGTAGCAGGGCAGGGAGGATTCGGTCCGGATCCACACAACCCGCAATCCCCTCAAGCAGTTCCGACAGCAAATCCCGATCGGCTGCAAAAACAACCACCAGCCTCTCACTGCCATTTTTTCGACCAAGGCAAAAATCGTAGCTTACCGAGTCCAGCGGTGCAAGCAACTGCTCTTCCAGTTCAAAGGGGAGTGCTTGTGTTATTTTTTTGACATCCGAAAAAGGCAACATCAGATTACGAACACTCAGCATGGACAGGGGTAGGCCACAGAGACACATCTCTCCATCCCACGAGAGCTGCTCACAAAGTTGCACGATCGCCGTCGCGGGGTTACGCCCCTCCTCCATGGGCAGGCAACACCAGCGGAGCAAGGCCGTTGACCGGCGTTGCTGCTCGAGCACCACTCCGGAAATATGGCCGTCACCGATGTCAATCCCCAGAGTTCGTGTACCCATATACCTCAAACCGCCTGTTATCGTTCGTTTTCTTACCCACACTAAGAGATCGAAATTATTCTATTTTCCACAGAACAACTTTTATTCCTTGGGGAGAGCGCTGGATATCGGCTCTTCCGGTACGGTGATATTGATGCAATTCAGCCTCAATTTGTGCCTGAAAAGAGGTCGATTGAACCCGAAGGAGTTCGGGAGAAAAATCAATCGCCATTGGGAACCCAGGTACTTTACGATACCAATCGCTGAGACTTAAAGTCTCGCGATTCTTTTCATCTTCACGGTAATCAATCAATTCCTGTGCCAAATCGGCGGTCATATCCGGATGCAAGGCCTGCAGCACCGGAAGCGAGGCAGTATTGAGATTGATTTTGCCGTCCATCCCGGTGACGGTCACATAGGATAAAAGTCCCTCATGTGCCTGATCTCCTATGACTATAGCCGGAGTCATACCTTTGACCAAAAAAAATTCCTCGCTACTTTCCATCTTTCCGTTGCGGCAGGCATAGGGCTCTTCCAACCCTTGATAATAACCGCTTTCCGCTCCCTGTGGCCGCTCATCATCATCCTGATCCAACCAGTCGGTTAAGGCATCAAGCAGGGTTTCCGCCTGGTCCTGGTCCTTGATCGCGAATCGACCGGACGTAAGCAGCCTCAGCCAAATTTCCCGATAGGCTCCATCAGGGTCATTGACCAAAGCATTGACTTGCAACCGTCCGGAGAGATCATCCACCTTGATTTTCAGCCGGACATCACCGGTGATCTCCTGCAATTTTTCCGTCTCAAAAGAGGCCCAGATATCTTGGCTCGAGTCAAAATTGTTTTCCTGCTGATCGGCCTGCAGAGCTGCAAGCACGAGATTCAAGCCACCCAAAACCATGCCATCGAGGCGCACCTGTTCCCGCTGGTTGGCAGCCACGGAAATCTGACGATCGGCCGTCATCATCAGTTGCAGGGTCATGGCAACGAGAAAACTGATGATCAACAGCGTCATCACCAGGGCAAGCCCGGATTGATTGCCCCACAAAAACCTAGTTCGCACCGCTAGCCCCCACCGGCAAGATGATCCGGGTGCTGAAAATTTGTGAAGTTTCCTGTTCCTGATCCACCCAAAATTCAAGGATGCAATGCACAGCTGCCGGCAGTTTCCCCTTTTGCACCGCACCTTTAGTCTTCTCGGTTGGCTGCTCTTCGATCTCGGCCTGCCAGTTGTCAAATTCCTGACCCTGATTATCGAAATAAGTTAGCTGCATGGAACGAAGGTTATCCGCGAGAACGAAGGCCGGTGGGTTATGTTGCTCTTGGCCTTTCTCTTGACCTTCCTCTTGCATGGGCAACAGCAGTTGATCCGACCGGAGCAGGCGGAGGGTATTCTCCTCCCCTTGTTCCTTTTCCAGTCGGTAGCCAATTAGAGCCAGCCCGGGCTTCTGTTTTTCCGGATTAAAGACCAAGTGTGCCAAGGAACAGAACTGGAGCTTATCTGCACGATGCCCGTCCTCCATTCCGCTCTCTCCGACAAAGGGGCTATCCTTGCTCGCAAAGGCAGCGGATAAATCTTCAGTCAACCGCTGCATGGCGGTCTGAGCCATGGAATAAATCTCTTCGTCCCGTTCGGTCCCCTCATAGACCCGCATCGAGCCGGACAGCGACAGGGACAGCATGGCCACCACTACCCCAAGAACAGACATGGCCAAGAGAACCTCCAGCAAGGTGAAGCCACGATCCGTATCGATCATGGGCTGGCCTCATTTTCCGGTACTCGCGGCTCTTGTTGCGAATTCGGTTGCTCGGATGCATTCTCAGAGGCTTTAGACTCTCCTTGAAGACGATTATAGACAAAGGTCCGGAGAGAAAATTCCGCACTGCTGTCCTGGTTGGAGTGGACCGCAATATCCAGCGCCTTGACTTGATCAGTCGTTCCAGTGATGCCGGTCTCGCTTTCACTGAGTTCAGTGACGGTGAGTTTCCAGGAAAATTGAGGATAATCCTCGCCAAAATTTCCCTCATCATCGGTGATCTCTGTAAAATCCTGAAGAAGCAGATCAGACATCTTCCACTGAGCCAGCATTGAGGCCATGGTATCGAACTTGGCACTGGAGGCAATGGATACACTCTGTGATTGCGCTCCCAGAAGGGTCACCACGGCAATGGCAATAATCGCCACCGCAATCATGACCTCCAGTAGAGTGAAACCGGAATTGTGCCCATACGCTTTTGGCACGTTCACCTCACTGAGCAAAGAGTGTGGTATCCGGAACCACATGATTGTCCTTCACGCGTACAGCTCCCAGGAAAGGGGTAAGAATCAACGACATCTCTCGACCGTCGTCCCGTGCGAGGTAAAGAATCGTTGGTTCAATGTACCCCTCCTTACTGAAACGAATCGTCCGTTCGCTTCGGGATTGAGTGCCACCGAACCAGGACCAAAGCTCGCCCACGAACACGCCCTCAGGTACCGTCAAAGAGAGTGCTTTGTTGTCCGGTGCCAGAGGTGTGTGCTCAGGCTCTTTTTCCGGTGCTGCGACAAAACGGTGCTCACCGGCTTTATAGCTCAACAGATAAGGCACCTGCTCTCGTCGGGCCAGCCCGGCCGTTTGATGCACCAGGCCAACCAACCTGCGTACGGTCGTTTTCATCTGATCGGCTACAAGAAAGCCTCCGAGCTGGGGAATGGCAAAACTGGCGGTCAGACCAATAAGCACCATGACCACAATCAATTCCAGGAGGGTAAACCCTCTATTATCTGCCCGGAAAGAGACCATGCCCCACCTTGCCGCTACTCCAGCTCCCAGTTGTTGATATCCGCGTCCTTCCCTTCACCGCCCGACTGAGCATCGGGACCGTAGGAGCTGAGATCAAAATCGCCGTGGAGCCCGGGGCAGATATAGAGAAAATCATTATCCCAGGGATCTTTCGGCACCTTTCCTTTTTCCAGATATCCTCCGGTGCGCCATTTTTTGGCCAAATTGCCGACCGCAGGCGGGTCAACCAAGGCTTGCAACCCCTGTTCGGTGGTTGGATACTGACCATTATCCAGCTTATAGAGTTTCAGTGCCTGCTCAATCGATTGAATCTGCACTGCAGCTTTGGTTCGGCGTGCCTCTTCGGGGCGATCCATGATTCGAGGAACGATCAGCCCTGCCAATATGCCCAAAATGACCATGACTACCATCAACTCTATCAGGGTAAAACCGCAGTTGTTGCTGAGTCGATTTTTGGGGGAATAAAATGTTTTTTTCATAGGTGCACTCTCATTTATAGCTGGTTATTCACAGTTGGTGGCGTCGTATAAACTTCGACCTACTGCGTCGCAGCGTTTTTCTCGACACTCAACATACCTGATGTATGCTTTGGCACCGAAAAAAGCGTAACGCCATACATGTCTCTGTTTTTCCTTTTTTTATCTCTCGGGGACAGGCTGGACTTACGAGCCCATCACAGTTGGTTCGTTATAAAAAAATCAAGAATACCGGCAGGAACGGCCAAAGCGGCGCATACATTGACCAACAAAGACGGCCGTCAACACCAGGATCAACATGGCTCCCGGGAGGCCCACATGAAGCGCCACCCAGGAAAAACCGATTGCCGGCAGAAGCAGGATGCGCACCAGAAAACGCAGACCGGAGTTGCCAGCAATGAAAGCCGCAAACGGCGGAGACCAGGTGTAATACATGTTCACGGCCTGCTTTCCCCACGAATATTGCACAAGGTAGGTGTCGCGAAAATCCCGAAGAATACGGACACATGGATGGAGCAAAGTACCAAACGATGCGGTGGCGATAAAACAGGCATCGGCGGTGCGTACACTGATCTGATCGCCATAATAAATTTCGCCACCTGACGTCATGGCATAGGCGCGGATGTAATAGATGCTGCTTGGCAGGAGATGGTCGAGTCGCGCATTGAATACACCGGTCCCGGAACCATTGTTGGTAATACCTTCCTCAAGCATGGGCTCAGCCGCGGTTTGGTGCGCCTGTGTTTCCCCCGATGATTCCGCAGCCATGGCAGAGGGGATAACCACATCGACCGCGCCCTGTAACCAGGTGTCCAATGACGACGTTGTAGCTTTCTCCTCATTTTCCCGATAAGCCTGCCCAGGCTTCAAGCTGAAGAGGACTCCTCGGCGCACTACTTTTTGGGGAAAGGTGGTGCTGATCTCGCCCCCGGTTGAAAGAGACGTCTGTGTGACATCCATGGAGGGCAAGGTCGAGATATGGCTGCTTCGATGACCAGGCCGGTCAATTACCCGATCAATCACATCATCGACAACGTATCGGGCGGCAACAATAGAACTGCCCTCCCGCTCCCCGGCAGTGCCGACCACGATCACCTGGCCGTCCATATCCGTGGTTAATGCGTAGCATACCGCTTCACCGTTACCAAAACGGGTGGTAACAATTCGTGTCTCCAACTCCCCTGCTTGGCTCCCCATGCCTGCCTTCGCATCGGTTGTGGCCGCATGTGCCTCGGTCGGGAAGAAAGGCGCGAGTAATTGAGGGAAAAACGGATTTATGGACTTCAACCGAGGCGGGGCGTGCCTTGCAGAGGGATCTTGCAGTATGGATTGAAGCAACTGCATACGGCGAAGAAGTAACTCACTGGTCCATGTCTGCAATTTTCTTATCTGGACACGGGTATTACCATTAATCCGCACTTCCTGAATTGGAACGTTCTCCTCTTCGCCATACGGAGCAAGAGCATCTTTGCCCTGGTCGGCCACTGGCAAAACGGAAACCAGTAACATTTGCCGCAGGTCATTTTGGTTGGTAAAGCCACCGGCTGTTATAGAGCCGTTATCTGAGGTCACATCGTACAAAACGTCATCTTCCGGACTCTGGCGGATGATCATTGTCCCATTTTCGCCAAAGGCAAAATCGAGAATACCGCTTGCTGTAAAACGAAACAGAGCCGCATCCCGCTTCCCGACCTCACCTATCGAACCGGCCAAATAGAGCATCCCATCCTGATCTTCGGCGACTCCATACCCCTCGCTAAGCGAAAAGGTTTCGGCAACACGAGCCACACCTTGAACCCCAAAATCCGTGTCCAATGAGCCATCTCCGTTCAGCCCAACCAGCATTGCCACCTGCCCACGCTGGTCAATAGAGGAACCGGAGATGATGAGCGAGCCGTCTTTACGGAGCAGCACACCTTCTGCATTGGCATCCTGCCCCAGGCCAATCAGCGAGATGCCCTGTTCACCAAAGCTTCGATCAAGGATACCGCTGGACAGGTAGCGGGCGGCCACCAAAATCTTTCCTGCAGTTCCTTCACTGGCACCGACAACAACGATTCTGTCGGCTGGATCGATGACCAGTGCGGTTATTTCCTCGTGGCTGTTGCCGATGGAGGTGAGGGTTGCGCCATCGGTCCCGAAGCTGTAATCGAGTGTGCCGTTGGCATGATAACAGGCCAGGGCAAAATCCCGATCCATCACATTAAAGCTGTAACCTCCGGCAATGATCCGGCCATCGGCCAGGCGCCCCACAGCCAGGGCTTCATCGTCTCCGGGCACTAAGGAGGTAACCACCGAGCCCTCGTGATTAAAGCTCGTGTCCAAAGAGCCGTTTTGATCCAGGCGAAGAAGAGCAAAATTCATCGCCCCATCCTGAAGACCGGAGGAAGAACCGGCGATAATCACTTTTCCATCAGGCTGCGCAAGCAGGGCGTGCCCACCATTCCTCCGGCCCAACTCAATCGCCACACGGCCGTTCAGGCCAAAGGAGCTATCAAGTTGCGTAGAGGCTAAAACGCGAGGAAGGCCACAGCATAGAGCCAAAAGTTCAACTATCAAGCCGAACAACCATGATCGAATCATGCCACCCTGCTTCATTTCACATTCACGCCTCCTTGAATACTCTTGCCAAACCATAACACAGAGGAATTAAAACCGCGTAACAATAAATTCATTTTAATGTGACTCCAAAAACACGAAATTTTTCTTCTGATAAGAAGACCAAAAAGAGCCCGGACACGTCAACGTATCCGGGCTCAACACACTGCAAATTTAGTTTTCGGCTAACGCCAGCAGTTAAGATACTTGTGAATCAAACAAGCACCATTTACTCACCCTTTCATTTTTCTACTTTTTGTGGCTGCAGAAAGCCCAACCAGGCCCACACCAAACAAAAGGAACGCAGAGGGTTCAGGAACGGCCGACGTTGCAATATTGTCGAACTGCATAAAATAATCAGTTTGTTTCCACCAGGCGGCTGCCAAATTGGTAAAATCTGAGCTGAAAGAAAAGGTTTGCATGCCAAAAATACCATCCAAGGTAAACGATTGAGAAACAATGTCACCGGATGAAGCCAAACCATAAAACGTTACAGTATCTGTTTCCCCTGCATGATCCGCTAACTCGGAAAGATCAATGGAGGCCAACGAAAACAAAATAGAGTCGGTGCTGGTCATCCAGGTAACACCTTGATAGTTGTCATTGAACAATGCCGTGGAGCCGGTATAACCATCGGCCTGAACTCCGAACGTTGCCAGAGAGGGTGGAAAGTCCGAAACTTCCTCGGTGGCCAGATTTTTTATTATATAACCATCCTCTTCATAGGTTGCGCCATGATCGGTTATATCAGCGTCATCGTGGGCAAGCGACTCGAAATCAATCACAGCAGCCTGGCTTGCCATTGATACGCCGCAGATGAGAAACAGTGCCAAACTGCATATCTTCACTCTTTTCATAGGATTCTCCTTTTCAGTCTAAACTGTCACACATATTTCACAACGAAATCGCTTTCGTTGTTCAACACTGCCCATACCGTACCTGCTTTGGTATCCACACCGTAGGTACCCAAACCGTACGTTTCCTTCCACGGACCAAAGACAAATTTCTTCGTGCCCCCGGTATTGAAGGTGATCGCTTTTTTCCAAAGCTTATCCTCATCGCGAGCAGCAATAACCACCCGGCCGGTTACCAACTGGGAGGGACGAAACTTTCTAGGGTTATAGCTCAGAGAGAGGGTATAGGTATCGGTGACGGTGGGCTCATCGGATGAGGGCAAGTTGCCGGCAAGAGCCTCTTGGTAGAGACTTAAGTTATCGACCAGTCCCCAAAGGCTGAAAACGGGACTTCCTGCATTCACAACCGAGGAGCTATCGGCCCATCCCGTGTTAACAGTTTTCGATAACTCTCGATTCAGAATATCGGTTTCCGTATTGCCGTTGGTTCCGCTGAGGATTTTGGCAGTGTAACCGTCATACTCTTCACGAATACCGGTGTAACTCTCGCCATGCGCGATAGCATACTGGTGCCCGTTGAGGCTGTATCCGAAACGTTCACGCAAATAGAACGTCAGGTCATTCGGCAACGTGGTCAAACTTACCCCGCCATAATCCTGTCCGTGGCTGGCAGAGTAATAATCAACGGTCACTCTCGGCCCATCAACCGTGAAAATATAAAATCCAATGGTATACAGTTCCTGGCAGACAGGATACTCGCGACCATCATCACCGGAACGGGGTGTATAGAATTTATAGCTGTTGGATGAGCAGATAATCTGATCAACATTGTACTTCTGTTGAGCATCGGTCACGATCGATCGATGGTGGACATGGTCATGACCACCGAGGCAATAGCGAACACCATTGGTATCCAGAATTTGGATAAAACGGTCTCTTGCTTCAGCATTAGCGGTTAAGTCTGCACCGGTTATGACATCTTTGTGATTTTGGCCGATCAGGTTTTTATGTGCAAAGACAAAGGCGTGCTGATCAGAACCTTTGGAAGATAACGCCTGCTCAACCCAATCAATCTGATCAAGGAGATTATTATTGTACGAATCGGTGCCATCGGCATTCGTTCCGTCGGGACGAACGAATTGATCAATAAAAACACACCGTGCATTCTCATAATCGAAACTGTACGAAAGGCCTTTTAGCTTCTCCATGGGATAAGTGAAGTTGGTCGCCTTGGCGAGATGAGACGATCCCCGCGCCATGGTTTGCGGAAAGAGATTGACCATTTCTCCTGCGGCTGTAGCTGAGCTTTCGTGGTTACCACGGACCGGATAAAAGCCAATTCCTTTCTCGTAAAGAGCCTGGCAGGCATTCGCCCGGTACGGCAAGTTTCTATGCCCGTCTTTTTCTTCATAATTGACAAGATCCCCCACTTGGATAACGAATTTGCTGCCATGCTGAATAAACTGCTCGTTCAAAGCATGGACAATGCGAAGCGCGCACGAAGACGCTGCCTCATCCGCATCATCGCTCCCTTTCCACTGGGTATCCGCCATCACCCCGAAGCACCAGGCATTTTCAGAAATGGCCTCTGCCAGGGCCGGTTTGAATGGCAAAAACGGCAAATCCAATCCGGATAAAGCCAGGCCTGCGGCACTGGCACCACCGATCTTTAAGAGTTTCCTTCGATCCAAATTCATTTTCACTCCCTCCTAGGGTAAATAAAGCCCGCACGTTTGCACAGTCATCACGTTCCAAGGCTGAGCCTTGACCAACCACTACCAATGGTTCCACATGGCCATCGTTGATTCGGGAAGCGAATTTACAAAGCATTTGTTTCCCAACCGTTTCATAAATATTATTTTAAAATCAGGTTTTTATTTGTGTGACTTCGACAAGTAGCACCACTACGACTAAAGCCGCAGAACTCAGGAGGGATAGGCGCGGAATAAAAAAAACCGCTTACCGCCACAAAGGGCGGAAAGCGGTTGCAATGAAAACGACGCTGGAAGGATGGAACAAATAGAGGGCTTTTATGCCTTACCGAAACTGCACACGGGATATTGACATTTGGGACAGTTGCGGCAGAGTCCGCCATGACCAAGCGCCGCAAGTTCCTTACGCCCTATGGACTCACCGATGAGAACTCTTGGCAACACGAGATCGAGCACAGTGATGCTATGAAACATGCCGCAGGCAGGAACACCGAGAATCGGGACACTGCCGATTTTGCCGACGAGAAACATGGCACCAGGAAGTACCGGGGTTCCATAAACGGCTGTTTCCGCCCCAGCTGCCTTTATGCCCATGCGGGTCACATCATCGGGGTCAACCGACATCCCGCCGGAGGTGACGATCAGTTCCGCTCCGGCATCAATACATTTTTTAATTTCCTCGGCGATCAGCGAAATATCATCCGGAGCAAAGCCAACCATAGTCACCTCGGAACCAATCTGCGCCATTTTTTCCCGCAGTACACCCTCAAACCGATCCTGAATGCGGCCGTAAAACACCTCGCTGCCGGTAATCACCAGTCCGACCTTTACCTTGGGGATCGGAACAACCTGCACCATAGGAAAAGCCGCCTCGGCTAAAGCAACCGCCTCGGCCACCACCTTGCGTTCCCCAACCAGGGGAATCATGCGGGAGGCGGCTACCTGCTCCCCTTTTTTTACCGGTGTATTATCCTGCAGGGTGGCACACATAACCTCGCCCAGCAGGTTAAACCGGTACAAAGCATCGCAATCAATTTTGAGCAACCCGTCAACCGAAGCTTTCAAACTCACCTTGCCTTCTTCGATTTCCTCCGAGTACTCCACACCGCTGCCGGCGAGCGCCTTGGCCATAAGCAGGGCGGCTTCATTTTCATGGATCTCATCGGCCCCAAGTTGCAGCACATAAATATGCTCCTTGCCCAAACGACGCAGATGCTCAACATCCTCGGGCCTAATGACATGACCTTTTTTGAAGGCCCGCCCTTTGAAACTATCTTTCACAATCTCAGTAATATCATGGGGCAGGACCATGCCAACCGCCTCTGTGACCGGAACAATTTTCTTCAACGATACTTCAGCCATACCACCATACCCAAATCATTTAACATTGTTGAAGCAGCAATCGAATCGCCACTGTAAGTACGCGCCGGAAAAAGCGCAGGGACCCAATCAAATCGTTTTAGGTTTATCAAAATAACGTTTGAAGCACAATTCTTTTCCAGCGCTGAAAGGTGGGATTTACCAAGCCTCATTCTTTACCGGAAGCGTTAGGTACGGTACAATGGGTCAACAATGATAATGTTTTCCCCGCCCCTCCAAACAAACATGCCCGGCACGGTATGTTGAAGGACACCGTTATGATTAAACAGGAATTAGTTGAGATTCTGGCCTGCCCCAAGTGCAAGGGGCCGGTGGAACTAAAACAGGACCAAAGCGGTTTAATTTGCCACGACTGCCAGGTAATTTACCCCATCCGTGACGACATCCCCATCATGCTGATAGACGAGGCCACCCCCTTGCCTCCATCCGAACAGTAACCCCAAAAAACAAACAGCCTGACAGGAGCATCTCCCATCAGGCTGTTTGTTGTGCTTTATGTGGTAAATCAGATCACGGAGTAATGCCTAATTCCCGCTCCTTGGCTGCAATGGCCAACCGGGTTTTCACAACCGTATCTGACACCAGACTGATGGAATCGATCCCCTCTTCCACCAGGAAGGTGGCAAAATCAGGAAAGTCCGATGGCCCCTGACCGCAGATGCCGATTTTCCGGCCACGACGTTTTGCCGTCCCGATTACCATGCGGATCAATGTTTTAACCGCCTCATTACGCTCGTCATAGATGTGCGACACCAAGTCTGAGTCGCGATCCAGGCCGAGGGTTAACTGGGTGAGGTCGTTGGATCCGATGGAGAAACCATCGAACACGTCGCAGAAGGCATCAGCGGAGATCACGTTCGAGGGGATCTCGCACATGACATACACCTCCAGCCCGTTCTCTCCCTGCACCAAACCGTTCTCCCGCATGACCTCGATGACACGACGTCCCTCCTCCGGAGTACGGCAGAAAGGTACCATCAGCTTAATGTTGGTCAGCCCCATATCGTTACGGGCCTTGAGCAACGCCTGACACTCCAACTCAAAGGCCGGCCGATAACGCGGATCATAATAGCGGGAGGCACCGCGCCAACCGATCATGGGATTGGACTCCTCCGGCTCGTAGAGGAACCCACCGATCAGGTTGGCATATTCGTTGGATTTGAAATCAGACAGACGAACAATAACATCCTTAGGATAAAAACCCGCTGCGATCCGGCCAACACCTTCCGCCAATTTATCAATAAAATACTGACATTTATCTTCAGGGTAGGCTGAGGTACGATAGTCGATATCATCGATGACGTCCTGAATCTCGTCATCATCGGCGGCCTGGTCTTTGAGCGATGCATAGTTAATCAGAGCCAGGGGATGAATGCCGATGTGGGAGTTGATGATAAACTCCTCACGCGCCAAGCCGACCCCTTCATTGGGCAATTGCCCTTCGACAAAGGCCTTCTCGGGCAGGCCGACATTCATCATTATTTTGGTGCGTGTGGCAGGAATATTTTCAAGATCCAGCGTTTCGACCACAAAATCGAGCAAACCATCGTAGATGTGACCGGACTCGCCCTCGGCACAAGAAACCGTTACCTGCTGCCCATCTTTTATCACCTCAGTACCGTTTTCCGTGCCGATGACACAGGGAATGCCGAGTTCTCGGGAGATAATTGCCGCATGGCAGGTCCGCCCGCCACGGTTGGTGACAATGGCGCCAGCGGTCTTCATGATCGGTTCCCAGTCGGGATCGGTCATGTCGGTTACCAGAACCTCACCGGGCTTGAAGTCGTGTATCTGACTGACATCAAACAGACGACGGGTCACACCTTGACCAATCTTGGCCCCCACAGCCTGGCCGGTAGCTAAGATCGTGCCCTTTCCTTTTAGGACATAGGTCTCCATGGTGCGTTTGGAGGCCTGAGAATGAACCGTTTCTGGACGAGCCTGAACAATAAAAAGGTTTCCGGTGCCTACTGACGTACCGTCTCCATCTTTGGCCCACTCGATATCCATCGGACGGCCGTAATGCTCCTCGATGATGCAGGCCCAACGTGCCAGGTGCAGAATTTCATCGTCGCTGAGAATGTAGGAGCCCCGTTCCGAAGGCGTGGTATCGATATTTTTCACCGGTTCCTCGGCCCCGGGGTCGGTATTGTACACCATCTTAATTTCCTTGGTGCCAACCCGCTTGCCGACGATGGGCCGCTTCCCCTCTTTTAATGTGGGTTTAAAGATGTAATACTCGTCCGGGTTGACCGCTCCCTGGACCACGTTTTCGCCGAGCCCCCAGGCTCCGGTCAGGAAAACCGCGTCCTTAAAACCGGATTCGGTATCAATGGAAAACATAACCCCCGAACAGGCAGAATCGGAACGAACCATCTTCTGCACCACGATCGAGAGGTAAACGTCAAACTGCCCAAATCCCTTGTCGTGGCGATACGAGATGGCACGATCGGTAAACAGCGAGGCAAAACAACGCTTGCAAGCATCAATCAGAGCGTCCGGACCGCAAATATTGAGATAGGTATCCTGCTGACCGGCAAAGGAGGCATCGGGCAAATCTTCGGCCGTGGCGGAAGAACGAACAGCCACATCAACATTCTTGCCGTACTCCGCCTCCAATTTATTATAGGCGCTGATAATTTCCTGGCGAAGATCGACCGGAAATTCGGCATTGCGGATTATATTTCGGACCTTGGCGCCCCTCTCCTGGAGGTTGTATAAATCATGAGTATCAAGCCCTTGCAGGGCATCGAGAATCGCGTCTTCGACACCGGCCTCCTTAAGCAGATAACGATAGGCATAGGCGGTGATGGCATACCCATTGGGCACAACCACACCTTTGGAGGTTAACTTCTGATGCATTTCACCCAGGGAAGCGTTCTTTCCGCCCACCATCGGCACGTCCCCAATGCCGATTTCATCAAACCAAAGAATAAGTGCAGTATCATGCCGGTTTTCCATCAGTAACTCCCGTGTGAAATATAGCCGCCGGATTACTTACTCTGCACAACAATCCATCTGCTGCCGGAATCCGACGTGAATAGCTAAAAACTTACTGAAATATAAAAAAAATAACCCTCCCGGTCAACCGAAACGTCCGCCCAATTATTGTGCAAAGATGATCATATACACGCGGCAAGCGCAAGCACTTGCCAAGCCTTGCATGCGAGGCTATAGTTATGGAATATTTGATTTTTGTCATTTTCGTAAAAAGCCCCAAGAATAACTCATCCCGCTTCGCCAAGCATAGTTTTTGTAATAACCGATTTTTTGTTTTTTTTTAATGGACTCGTAAAAAGCCCCTCCCATTCCGAGAGAAAACCAAATAAAAAAATACAGGAATACAAGAATTAGCGTTTTCCAGGCACCATCTTTTTTATGAAGACTTATTTTTCAGAGCTAGCCAACCCCGTACCCTGATGGAGCGAACATGAGCATCGCACAAGAGATCTTGGATATTAAAAGCCGGTATATAATCGAAGAGGACCATGCCAATAGCCGATATTTTCAGGCAATTAAAGATCTGGTCACAGGGCGAACGAACGCCAGCGCAGCCAACAAGGAACACTGGCAAGCAGCCATCGACGAGGTGTACCAACGTATCGAAGATGAAATACTGACCAATAAGGCCCAGCCGCTGCAGCCCATCAAATTCGGCACTTCCGGATGGCGTGGTGTTCTGGGCAAGGATTTATATATCCGCTCGGTGGCAGTAGTGACGGCCGCTATCTTAAGCCTCTACCGTGAGGCGGAAAATGACGAGGCTCTGCGTCAGGCGCTGGGTATCAACAGTTTTGCCGAGATGCAGCGACGCGGTTGCGTCGTCGGTTTTGACAACCGGTTTGGTGGCCCGAACTTGGCGTTGGCGGCGGTAAACGTACTCTGCGCCAATGGCGTGAGTGTGTTTTACGCTGGCGAGGCGACCACCGGCGCACTCTCGGCATCGGTTTTAATTCGCAATGCGGCTTTTTCCATCAATCTCACCCCCAGCCATAACCCCATGGAGTATGGTGGTTTTAAATACAATGCCGCCGACGCCGGTCCGGCTGCCCCCATTCTCACCGACACCATCACCCGATTCTCCCGAGAATTTATACAGGCCGACCAGGTACCGCTTATCCCTGTGGATCTCGACCTGCAAACGCCTTTGGCCGATCTGCCCGATCTCGTGCTCGAAGATACGTTGGCCAGCTGGCAACAGCTGATACGCGACGGCGAGGGGCTGCACGGCATTGCCTACGACCAACTGCTTGCCGATTTTGCCGACAATAAAGACATTGTCGTCTGTGTCGATACCGTCCATGGCGCTTCCCGACGCTACATCAGTCGTTTGCTAAACAATCCTCCGGAAGACCGACTTATCCTGTTGCGCGAACAGAAAGATCCGACTTTTGGCGGTATCGCCCCGGAACCTTCTTCCGCCAACATGCAACCAACCCTCAGCACCCTGGCTATCCGTAATGAATCGCTGAAAATCGGGGCTATTATTGATCCGGATGGTGACCGAATCCGTTTTACCGACGGCGAAATTGAAATTTCCATGAATCAATTCGGGGCAATGGCCTATCACTTCCTCCATGAGATCAAGGGCAAACGAGGTATGGTTGCCAAAACCGTCGCCTCAAGTAACCTTGCCAATGCTGTGGCCAGCCAATTGGGCGAGGAAATCTTTGAACCCAAGGTCGGATTTAAAGAGTTCAAACCGGTGATCAATAAGGCTCTCGTTTATTTTGAAGAATCCGACGGTATTTCCATTATCGGCCATACACCGGAAAAGGATGCCTTTATCGGTTTGATCTTGGCGATAGACATGGTCCAAACCCTAAACAAATCCCTCGGGAGCTACCTGGAAGAAATTGAATCCACCTTTGGCCATTATTATCCCGACCGTGACGGTGTGGCGGTTTCCCAGCAGGGAGCGACCTTGCTCCAATCCCTGGATAGACTCCAAGCATACACGACGGGCAGCAAGGTCGTTGTGGGCGAAAACGAAAAAACCATTGTCAAGGTGATTGACATTGATGGTCGCAAAATGATTTTCGAAGACGGTTCATGGCTCATGATTCGCCCCTCCGGCACCGAGCCCAAAGTTCGTTTTTACGTAGAAGCTCGAAACGGCAAAGAAACTTTACTTCTGGTAAAAAGTGCCAAATCGATGCTTGCCGAAATAGGACTCCTGGCATAATGTAGCAAGTTGAATATATATCTGCCTCCTCCCCCTTAGGGGAATCGCGCTTAACCGCTGAATTTTATTACACAAGAGAACTTGTCATGTGGGAATATACAGATAAAGTCCAGGAACATTTCATCAACCCGAAAAACGTCGGCGAAATCGAAAACGCCAGCGGTGTCGGCAACGTCGGCTCCATTGCCTGTGGCGACGCCTTGCGCCTGAGTATCAAGGTCGATGAAAATCAGATCATCATCGACGCCAAATTCAAAACCTTTGGCTGCGCCTCAGCTATTGCCTCCTCTTCCATGCTCACGGAAATGCTCAAAGGGATGAAACTTGAAGATGCCAAAAATCTGACCAACGACGACATTGCCAAAGCGTTGGGCGGTCTTCCCAAGGAAAAAATGCACTGCTCGGTCATGGGCCGGGAAGCCCTTGAGGCGGCTATTGCCGATTACACTGGAGTCATACTACCCATGGCCCAAGGCGAGGTCATCTGTGAATGTTTCGGCGTGACGGATCTTGAAATTATCCGGGCGATCAAAGAGAATTCCCTGACCTCGGTCGAAGAGATCACCAACTTCACCAAGGCTGGGGGTGGTTGCGGCAAATGCGAAGACCGCCTGAAAGCCCTGTTGAATGAAACCAGCGAAGGCCAAAGCAGTCAGGGCAATGAGCAGAAAAAACAAAAACGGATGACCACCCTGGAAAAAATCAAAAAGATCGAAGAGGTCATCGAACGCGAAATCAAGCCCACCTTGAAAAAAGATGGGGGCGATATTCAACTGCTTGACGTGGATGGTGATTTTGTCACCGTTTCCCTGCGAGGCTCCTGTGCAGGATGCCATTCTTCCCAGACGACGCTCAAGGAATACGTTGAAAAAAAATTGCGTGAACAGGTGCTGGAAAGCCTGATCGTCGAGGAGGATAAATAATGGCCCCCTCTGCAGACAAAGTCATTTACATGGACAACAACGCCACCACTCGGATTGCTCCCGAGGTGCTGGACGCGATGATGCCCTACCTCACTGAATTTTATGGCAACCCCTCTTCCATGCATACTTTTGGAGGTTGTGTGGGACAGGCGGTGAGTAAAGCAAGGGAGTCGGTTGCAAACCTGCTCGGCGCCATGCCGGAGGAGATCGTCTTTACCAGTTGCGGGACAGAGAGCGATTCAACAGCCATCCTCTCTGCCTTACAAACCTACCCTGAGAAAAACCACGTCGTTACCACGCGAGTCGAGCATCCTGCGGTAAAAAGTCTCTGTGACAACCTGGAAATCCTTACCGGACGGAAATATCACATTACGCGTCTGCCGGTGGCTGAAGACGGCACACTAGACCTGCGACGGTTCAAGGAGAGCCTGACCGATGAAACCGCCATTGTCAGCGTTATGTGGGCCAACAATGAGACCGGTGTGATCTTCCCTGTTGAGGAAATGGCCCAAATCGCCAAGGAACGGGGAATCCTGTTTCATACGGATGCGGTCCAGGCAGTGGGTAAAATCCCGATCAACCTGCAAGCAACCGATATCGATTTTCTTTCCCTATCCGGCCACAAGCTGCACGCGCCCAAAGGGGTTGGTGTTCTTTATGTCCGTAAAGGTACTCCATTTATTCCTTTCCTTAACGGTGGCCATCAAGAAAAAGGCCGACGCGGTGGTACCGAGAATGTCGCCTCGATTATCGGTTTAGGCAAGGCCTGCGAGCTAGCTGCTGCCAAAATGGTGGAAGAAAACACTCGGGTTCGTATCCTGCGCGATAAGTTGGAAAAAGGATTGCTTACGTCCATCCCCAAAGCCCTGCTCAACGGTCATCCGGATCAGCGACTGCCCAACACGGCCAATATCAGCTTTGAGTATGTCGAGGGTGAAGCAATTCTTTTGCTTATGAATCAGCATAATATATGCGCATCTTCCGGGTCGGCCTGCACCTCTGGATCGCTTGAGCCCTCCCACGTGCTCCGCGCCATGGGTGTTCCCTTTACGGCAGCGCATGGTTCCATCCGTTTTAGCCTCTCCGTCTACAATACCGAAGAAGAAGTTGATTTCGTCCTCGAGAAAATGCCGCCTATTATTTCCCGCTTACGCGAGCTCTCCCCGTTCTGGGAAGAAAACAAGTAATCGGCCCACAACATTAGACGCCGCTTGCCGATAAACAAGCGGCGTCTTTCTCTCCCTCTTATCATTCCGGTATTCCATGCGTATCATTGAGCCAAGCGTCACCATCCTTGATGAACTTGACCAGCAAAGCCTTCCGGTCCGTATCGAATTTTGTGGGCGTATCTGCTACAAAAGCGAAGATAAGATCGACAACCAATCTGCAGTTCCTTTTGTCCGGAAAATGTCGGAATACGGACATAATTCAGTCCTCGAGATGGGTGTGACGACCTTCACCCTCACCACTCTCACAGTGGAGGCTGTCGATGCTTTTTTCTTTCAACAACCCAAATTCCTCCAGATCGATCGACTCAACGAGAGAACCCTTTTGATATCCGGTTCGGTGCGGGCATTTATCGAAATGGCGTTAACGCATCCAAACGACCACGTATCTCGTGCCCTCGTGCACGCCTTGCAACAGGAACATCCGTACTTTTTCGAAACCCTCGATTGGCGCCCCTGTCCGGAGGCCGAGCAGGTGTCGGTTAAAAAGGTGTCCCTTGCTGACCTCGAACAATTACCACAGGAGCAGTTTGCCAAACACCGTTATCTCGCGGTCAAGTTCATTGTTAATCGAGCCGTTACTCACGAACTTGTTCGCCACCGTCCCTGTACCTTTCTCCAAGAGAGCCAACGCTACTGTCGATATTCTGCCGATAAATTTGGGAATGAGGTGACCTTCATTAAACCGGTGTTCTTTTCCGAGGCCACCGATGAGTATGCCATATGGAAACAATCAATGGAAGCCATGGAGGCTCAATATTTTCGTCTGCTTGAAACCTCTACGCCTCAGGCTGCCCGTACAGTTTTACCCAACTCCTGCAAAACAGAAATCATTGTTTACGCCAACCTGCAGGAATGGAAACATATTCTTACATTGCGCACCTCATCTGCGGCCGAGCCGTCAATGCGGGAAGTCATGATTCCACTGCAACGGATGTTGCGTGAAAAATTTCCGTCGCTCTTCCAGTAGCCAAGATGGTTTTGACCAAGCCCCCGCAGATAAAATGCACCCTGTCTCCGACACCTTCTTTTGCAAGATTTCCTTCTTTTTGACCGGCTTTTGAGTTTATAGTACACTATTAAAAACACTTCTCATCCCTCGACTTAAAGACCTTATAACTCCATGGCAATCAAATCAGGACTAACATCAACCGACGCACAAAGGGGCGCCCTGAAAAGAACCGTCAAGGATCAATCCGGGGCCAGCAAGCTTAAAATTGGGGAATTACTGAGTAAGGCCGGATACATCACCGCAAATCAATTCGAAGACGCAAAGGCCGTTCAGAAAAAAACCGGGCAAAGGCTCGGTCGAATCCTTCTTGAAAGCGGTGCTATTGAACGGGATACAATCGCCAATTTCTTGAGTAGAATGCACAACTATACCATGGTTGTCATCGATCAGGAATCGCCCAGCAAGGAAGCACTCAACCTGCTTCCCTATGAAACCGCCAAGCAATTCATGGCATTTCCTCTCCGGTTGGCTGGTGATACATTACAGGTCACCATGGCGGAGCCAACTGATTCGCTGGATGTTGAACAACTTCAGGATATTGTCAAAAAAAATCTCACGGTCTGCGTTTCAAGCGCCAAAGACATTATTGATTCTTATAAGAGATTTTATAAAATCAGTGACGAAGAATACCAATCATTCTTTAAACATGAATCGGAAAATGAAGAAGAGACGGTCACTCAGGTCGATGACTTCGGGGCATTGGTATCAGATGCTGCCGAAGATTTTGAAATCGAAAGTGCCAGTGCAGAGGAAAGCAATTTTGAGCAGTTTTCCGCCTCTGATGCTCCGATTATCAAATTAGTCAACGGTATCCTTGTCAAAGCCGTCCAAGAAGGGGTCAGCGATATTCATATTGAACCGTTTGAAAAGACTATGCAGGTTCGCTATCGCAAAGACGGTTCGTTATTTAAATCGATGAATCTGCCTCTGACGATCAAAAACGCCATGGCCGCCCGTATGAAAATATTGGCAGGTCTCAACATAACCGAGCGCAGAGTCCCCCAAGATGGGCGTATTAAAATCCGTTTGGGACGCAATCGTGCAGTTGATTTTCGCGTTTCAACACTCCCCCTGCTCTACGGGGAAGGGATTGTTCTTCGTATTCTGGACAAGAATTCACTCAATGTTGACCTAACCAAGCTTGGGTTTACACAAGCCACCTTTGACGCACTCAAACGCTGCCTTTCAAGCCCACAGGGGCTTTTGCTCGTTACTGGCCCGACTGGATCAGGTAAAACCGTAACCTTGTATTCCGCACTCAATTCCCTTAACACGGAAGATATCAAGATCCTTACGGCTGAAGATCCGGTCGAGTTTAACTTCAAAGGGATAAACCAGGTTAATGTCAATTCCGAGGTCGGAATGACATTTGCTGCAGCCTTAAAGGCTTTCCTCCGCCAAGATCCGGATATTATCATGGTGGGTGAGATCCGTGATATTGAGACGGCTGAAATAGCCATGAAAGCGGCCATGACAGGCCATCTCGTCTTTTCCACTTTGCACACCAACGACTCCCCTGCCACGGTTAGCCGTATGGTGGACATTGGGGTTCCATCCTACATTCTTGCCTCTTCCCTGACAATGGTCCTTTCCCAGCGCTTGGCTCGGCGATTGTGCGCCCATTGTAAAACGCCTGCCCAATATGATGATCAAACCCTAATGGCCGCCGGGTTTAAAGAACATGAACTGAACGAACTCAAACTCTTTAAGGCAAAGGGCTGTGCCGAATGTAACGGACTCGGTTATCGTGGCCGGGTCGGTTTCTTTGAATTAATGGAGGTTAATGACGCTGTGGCCGAGGCCATTCAGGCGGAAGTTTCGGAAGAGCAACTGCGTAAAGTAGCCATTCAGGAGGGCATGTATACGCTGCGTGAGGCAGGACTCCAAAAAGCACGCGAGGGGGTAACCAGCTTAGAAGAGGTTCTAAAAAGAACCGTCGCGCACGAAGACAGCCTTCCTGCCTACTTGGTCAACCCTGATGTTGAAGAGTATGAAGACGGTGATGTCATCATTCAAGAAGGGAACAAGGACCGCGACTTTTTCAAACTTATTCGCGGGAAGGTAGCTGTTTTACGGGCAGGAAAAAAAATCGCTGAAATCACCGAACCTGGCGAATACTTTGGCGAGATGGCCGCAATTATTGAAGAACCAAGATCAGCTTCAATCATTTCGGTTGGCAGATGCACCATCAAGCGTTATCCTGGCGCCAAACTCTCAGAGCTTATTGAAAAATATCCAGAAGTATCACGCCATCTATTCCGGACTCTCGTCGAACGCCTCCATAAAACAGACCGCATCGTCGTCCAACTCGCAAGCGCGGGGAAACCACGCCCCCCGCATCACGTTATCCGCCAAGCATGAATAAAGTTTCCGTCTATATAATTGCCTATAATGAAGCTGATAAAATTCGCGATGCTATCAACTCTGTCCTTTGGGCAGATGAGATCCTTGTCGCCGATTCATTGAGTCAAGACAACACTGTTCAAATTGCTGAAGAATTAGGGGCACGAATCGTCCAAATACCTTTTCAAGGTTTTGGAGATTTACGCAATCAGGCCATGGCAGCCTGCACACATGATTGGATTTTTTCGTTGGATTCGGATGAACGGTGTACTCCCGAAGCAAGGGATGAAATCTTGACCTGTTTAAAGAGTCCGCAGACTGACGCTTACTATATCCCTCGCAGAAATTTCTTTATGGGCCGCTGGATCAAACACTCCGGCTTTTATCCTGATTACCGACAACCCCAACTTTTTAAAAAAGGGACTCTTGTTTTTAAAAATGATCCTGTGCATGAAGAGTTTACGGTCGTCAGCAACACCCCTCCCGTATTTTTAAAAAATCCGATATGGCAGATTCCATACAAAAACCTGGAAGAAATGGTTCATAAAGCAAATAAATATTCGTCTCTTGGAGCTCAAAAATTATCGCAGCGGGGACGAACAGGTTCCATGCGCAAAGCACTTCTCCACGGGATATGGTCATTTTTGCAAATGTATATGTTCAAAAAAGGATTCCTCGATGGTTGGCCCGGATTGGTCATCGCTCTAGGTAATTTTGAAGGGACCTTTTACAAGTATGCAAAACTCCATGAACTTCAAAACAATTGGGCGCCCCCGTCCTCTCCCCCTTTACGCCGAATCAGTTAATTCGATTGGATTGCCCCAGACCATTCTCACACCATACCAATCGTTTTTCAATGGTGTTCTGCAGCAATCTATCGTTAGCAACCAATCGATTTCTTTCGTTTATCGGATGATGAAGATGGTATCCCAAAGCACGGAATCTGAGATTCTGCCGACGTACGCCAATGTTGAGTAATCGTGCAACAAACTCCGAATCTTCTCTACCCCAGCCTTCAAAATCCTCATTAAATCCATTCACACGTAGTGCATCTTGCTTCCATAAGGAAAAATTACATAATCGAATCCCATGCAGCCCACTGGCTTCCCACGAAAACAACTGTGACAGCCAGATTGATCTTAAACAATTCTTTTTATTCCCAATACCTTGCAAAGCAATTGGCAGCTGTAATCGACCTCTCCCCAAGATTTGCTGAGTTAATTTTTCACCTACTAATGCCCGGGGACCTTGAACAAACCAGCCTTCACGTGCAAGCATGAGGTGATCGACGATAAAATTCTGGTCAAGGACCATATCACCATCAAGGAACACTATATATTGGCCTTGGGCTTTCACAAGCGCCTGATTCCTTATTCTCGCCACGCGAAACCCTATATCCTCTTGCCAAACATGAACCAACGGGACAGGGGACTCAGATGTCAGTCGACGAATGAGGGCGGCCGTATCAGGTCGGGAGCCATCATCGGCAACAACTATTTCTATAGGTAAAAATGTTTGTTCAAAAGCACTCCGCAAAACGACTTCAAGCGCCTCTTTCCAGTTGTATGTCGTCACAATGAGACTGACCTTGATGCCACTTCCAATTACGTTGCCTTTCATACCAGATCTAAAACTCCCGTATAGACCTGCTCTACACTGATTCCCCGCATGCAATCCATGCGAGAACATATCCTTTTCCGACAACACAGGCAGGAAACATCATCAGCGCGCAAGATTTTCTGACGAACGCCATAAGGGCCGACACGCTCAGGATGCGTTGGGCCAAACAGGGCGACAACAGGAATTCCAGCCATGGCCGCAATGTGCATTGGCCCCGTATCCAGCCCTACATATGCTGTAGATCTCTTCAATAACGCGACAGACTCCGTCAAACTGAGTTTACCCGCTGCAATGATTGGAGAGTTTTTCATATGTTGCACAACTTGTTGTATATACGACAAATCAGAAGAACTCCCTCCTAATATTGGCCAAATTCCTACAGAAATCAACCGATCACAAAGCTCTCCCCAACGTTCGGCAAGCCAAAATTTCGATTGCCATCGAGCAGTGGTATTCACATAAACAAACCTTCCGGTTGAATCGATATGCGCTTCTTCTAAAAATCGTATCGCAGCCTGCTCATCGGTTGGACTCGAACACAATCGAAAATCTGAGGGAAGAACAGAACAATGAAAAGTAGAGGCAAATAAAAGATTTTTTTCAACCGCATGGGTTATTTCCGGGGGAATGTCAATCAAATGGTGCTGAAAGAACGTATTGAATTCACGCGCATTTCGAAAGCCATAACGAGTTCCACCTGGATTAATTATTGATAACATCCCGCTGCGAAAAGAAGCATGTAGATCGAGCACTAAATTATACGGATTCGCACCAAACGTACTTCGCAAGTCATGTAAGATCTTGACTGTTGCGGTTAAAGCCTTCCAGTACGACCATAAGGTTGAATCAGGGCTACTTGTTGAAGGAATGTGAATGGCATGCACCGTATCGATAGTATCATCGCAACAAAGGAGGTCAGCATACCCTTTTTCGACAACCCATCCAATGTAACTTTTAGGAAAGCAGCGTTTAAGCGCGTGAACCACGGGTAAAGTATGTATTATATCACCAAGGGAGCTCTGCTTGACAATTAAAATCCTTTGTTCATTTAAGCTCATTTTAAACATCAATCTGTTTTTTAAATAGGATCGCACTCATAAGAGAGAAAAAAAGACCAGTCTCCGTAATATCCAGATAGGACTCGAACATCATAATCGTCATGAAAAACAGGGGGAAAGCAATTTGAATTCGTGAAAAATCATCTTCCCTATAATAGCACTGGTAAAAATACACCCAAAAGATCGAAAGAAAGCAACACAGTCCAAGAACACCTAACTGAGCGGCAATAAATATATACTGATTGTGAGGGTTATCAGTTATTGAAACACCAGGTGACATTATCTGATTTATTTTCTTATATTCGCCAACAAAATCTCCAGTACCTACGCCCAGCAAAGGATTTTCTTTAATCAACTCAAACGATACTTTCCAAAAATTAAGCCGCAATCCAGTAGAGTTATCCGCATAGACAACAGGACTATTGATATCTTTATATATTTGGTTGATCCTTCCATGGAAAATTGGGCTAAAAAAATACGCGCAAGAAAAAACAATCGGAAACAGCAACAAAGAAACTTTTAAAGTTTTTTTAAAATTATTTGAATAAAATTGAAAAATTAGCAAAAAGACAAGGACGAAAAATGCAACTTGCCCTGCCCTGCCCTTCATAAGAAACATTGAAAATACAAACAACACCGATATAAACGATAAAAAGACTCGGTATTTATTTGTATTATTATAAAAAACTAGCTGGTGAACAACGATATAAAATGCGAAAGCAAGTAAAGGAGTAAAAACCAAATAATGTTTATCAAAAAAATTTTGGAAAAAATTCGTATCAACTTGTATATTTTGAAAAAAATTAAAATATTTAAATAAAAAAATCAACAACGTGACAATGACACCACAAACAAAAGAATAAATATATTTCCATTTATAACGATTGATTACAAAATATACAAAAAAAGGAAGAGTAAAAATTTTCCACCGATGCTTTATAGCCAATAGCCCTAGATGCAAATCTTCGGACCAAAACAAACCAAGCAACATAAAAATTAAAAATAATATTATAGCAACACATATTGGATTATTAATAATCTCTCTGATTTTTTCTTTATAATCGCCTCCAAATATCCATAAAAATACAATAAAAACAGCAAATACAGAAGATAGCGATGTTGACATTGGAATAAAAAATGCCATCAAAAACAATAAATATTGAGAATATTTACCGATAGCTCGATGACTCGCAATCATACGTCCTCTTACACTCATCTAATACATTGGAGTTTATACAAGGAACTATACTCACTATTAATAGCAAGCAATTCATTATGTGATCCTTGTTCAATTATCATCCCATCCTTTAGAACAAGGATTCTATCAGCATCTTGCACAGTGGTGAGTCGATGCGCAATAACAATAGTCGTACGATTTCGAATCAAATTATCGAGGGCTTTTTGTACTTCTCGTTCAGATTCGGTATCCAAGGCTGAAGTCGCCTCATCAAGAATCAAAATCGGGGCATTTTTCAACAAAGCTCTCGCAATAGAAATCCGCTGCTGTTGCCCCCCAGACAAACGGGCCCCTGACTCTCCGATAACCGTGTCAAAACATTGCGGTAACTCAAGAATAAAGTCCAACGCATAAGCACGGCGAGCGGCTTCTATAATCTCTTCTTCTGAACAATCTTGTCGTCCATAGGCAATATTATTACGCACGGTATCATTGAACAAAATCGTCTGCTGCGTCACCAAAGCCATCTGTCGACGGAGAGAGGCAAATGATAAACGCCGAATATCGATCCCATCAATCAACAAGGAACCGTGACTGATATCGTAAAATCGCGGTATCAAATTTGCCAAGGTGGATTTTCCACCGCCGCTTGGCCCGACCAGAGCAACCACTTCCCCCTGATTCACCTCCAGATTAAGATGTTTTAGGACCGGCAGCCCTTCTTCATATTGAAAGCTTACATCTTTAAAGACAATACTGTGTCGAAACGCATCCAACTCTTCAGCATCAGCCTTTTCCTCAATATCAGGTTGAATCTGCAATAGGGAAAAAATACGTGCGGCTGCTGCCAAACCCTGCTGAATGGTTGTGTTGATCTTGGTGACCCCTTTTACAGGTTCATACAGCATAATCAGTGCGGCTAAGAAGGACATGAAGGCACCAGGTGTCGAACGCCCCTGTAATACCTGCAAACCTCCAAACCAGATAATCAAGGCCATCCCGACACCACCCATAAACTCAATCATAGGGTGTGATAAACAACTGTATTTTGTTTCCTGCATCAACGTGTCCATAATCGACTGCATTTTCTTCTGGAAACGTCCTATTTCAAATTTTTCCATACTGAAAGCTTTCACGATACGTATACCAGATATGGTTTCATGCAGCTGACTGGTCGCCTCACCAATCTTTGTCTGGTAAACAGTACTTATCCTCCGAAATTTTTTTCCATAGACAACGATAGGTACTGCAGCCATAGGAAGGAAAATTAAAGAGATGAGAGCAAGACGCCAGTCCATGTAAAAAATAACGCCAAGTAGTCCAATAACGGAGCAAAAATCACGCAACACCCGTATCAATGCATGCGAGACAGATCCTTGCACCATGCTCACGTCATTCATGACCCGTGAAATAAGCTCTCCTGTAGAATGGGTATGAAAAAAAACCAAGGGGAGTGACTGCAAATGAATGTAGATTTTATTTCTGAAATCACGAATAACACTTTGCCCTACCATCTCAAGAATATAGGAATAAATAAAATAAAAAAGACCTTTGACCAAAAAAACTGCCACCAATCCTAAAGGGAGAATATGGAGTAGCCTGTCATTGCGCTGGAAAAAAATTTCATCAAGGAGTGGTTTGACCATATACGCCTGTAGCGCATTGAACCCACCCACAATCACCATGCCGATCATGGCCAGCACTAATTTACTGCGATATGGCTTGAGTACAGCCATGAGTCTAAGAAAGAGTTCTTTATTACTCATATATCTTTACAGGAAAAGTAGAAAGGAAGTCGAAAACGCCAAAGCTATTTCCACAACGGATTATCTCGTCGAGCTTACGAAAGAGTGCCGGTATAATTACCGGAGAAGATGTCTGGCAATTCGCCTCGACCATGGATCAAAGATGTGACAGTCATGCTCTCTCTTTTCACGGCACCGTGACTGACATCAATCACAAAGTAGTCAATCCCCATGCGGGAGAGTTCATCGACATAGGCAAGCAGGGAAAAGGCATTATGGGAAAAGGCGTACACCGCCTCTGGGCGACGGTCGAGATAAAACCGCTCGCCACGCCCGCTGACAAAACTTCGTTGCCCCTGGAAATGGGGTGCATCCAGCCTGGCTGAAAAAAGCGGCGGTCGACCGTAAACATACATTCCGAGCTGCATCTTCCCACCGGCTTTACTCTGCCCATGATTTGCCCGATGGGTCAGAGCCTTCTGCAGAGTATCGCGGTCGATTTCGAGGGAGAACTGCATCCCCGAAAGACCAGTCGCATGGTACTGCATAAGCGCTGGCGTATTGAGCACATTACAACTGTAATCGCCGAAAATTTCCGGCAGCGGCAGGTGAGTATCGGCCTCATTCTCGGCAAAGAGGGCCATCTGTCCAATATGGCTGACCTGAAAACTTTTTGCTCCCTGAAGCCGAAGCTGATGTATGGCCTTGCGCACCCAAGGCACACGTTCCTCCTGCAAAACAGGGGGCAACGACCAGACCACAGTGAAGGGGAGCTTGCTCGGCCTTGAGTCTGCCTGCAGAGCTCTCTCCACATTGACTGGTTGCAAATCCAAGACAACCCGGGAGACCTTGAAAGGAAAACGTTGCCGGGCGTTATCTAAAGAGGCAACCTTGAGCCACCACTGGGGAGAGGAGCCCACATCGCCTCCCTTTGACCGACCGGAATTTCTACCATGCCCCGAACTCCTTTTCCCGCCCCGCTCTTTGAGCGGCATGACCATGCCAAGCTCGACAAGCTGCTTACGCACAGTTCCGAGATGACAATCGGGAACAGCCGTAGCGGCAATTTTACTGATCAACGATGATCGTTTGTTATCCGTCCGACCGCTGACATCGACCCGAAACAGGAGGCCATGCGATGCCTTCTGAAAGCCGCCGGCATCTACTTCGCCCAAGAGGATCGATACCAATTGTCCCTTCCCGGCCCGCTCGGTCCGCCTCCCTTTATTCTCCATTGCACGTAAAGTAAAGCTTTTACGATCCCCACTCCGTTCTTCATAAAACCGTAGCCGGTCACCGACGTCAAGGGAGGCCTGCAGGGTCACCTGCAACAACAGACCGCGTTGCGGTCCAGGCCCTTTACTCCGTTCGATTTTCGTCACCTTGCCCACGAGTTCGCCGTTGCTTCCGGAGAAATTGGGCAAGATAATCCGATCTTCCTGACCACTGATAAAAAAGCCTGTCGATCGTTTCCGCCCCATGGCAGCATCCAAAAACTGTTGCGCCTCTTTAAGGATATTTTTTTGTTGCTGAGGCGATTGATTCAGGGCGTCCAGGGCCAGACGATACGCCCGCACCACATTACGAACATAGGCAACCGACTTGAGGCGACCTTCGATCTTGAGACTGACCACCCCGGTGTCTCGGACTGCAGTCAACTCATCGATGCCGCATAAATCATTCATCGAAAAAAGATAGCCGCCTTTATTTGCACCAGGACTGCGTCCCCCACTTTTTCCAGAGGCAACCCAATCGTAGCGTCTCCGACAAGGCTGAACACATTGCCCCCGCAGGCTTGATTTTCCACCATGGAGGCTTGAAAAACGACAAAGCCCGGAGTAGCTGAAGCACATTGCGCCATGGATAAAAATCTCCAATTCCACTCCACTCTGCTCAGAGATGGCACGGATTTCCTCCAAGCTCAATTCCCGCGCCAAGACTACCCGCTCAAACCCCAGATGACGAAAGTACGCTGCCGCCACAGTGGTGTTGACCGTCATGAGGGTAGATGCGTGCAGCTTCAACTCAGGGAAATAACGCCGGGCGAGATACAAAAGCCCCAGATCCTGGAGAATGAGGGCATCCGGCGCAATTGCGGCAAAACGTTGCAAGGATTCCAGCGCCAATGACACCTCGGTTTCCTTCATAAGGCTGTTCATGGCCACGTAGATCTTTTTTCCTTGGCCATGCGCATATTCGGTCATACCGGCGATCTCACCAAAGGTGAAATCACGGCTCAAGGCGCGGGCATTCAGCCCCGGTGCGCCGACATACACCGCATCCGCTCCCTCTTGAAGAGCCGCCTCAAAAGCGGCTACGGTTCCTGCGGGCGCAAGCAATTCCATGGGTCTTGGAGCAGTTTGGTTCATGCCTGATCACCGGGGACAAGGGAGGCGGAAGGCGAGCCGTTAACGGCGCGCAGAGACATATATTTCATGCGGATTAAGGGATCTCACTCAACAGCGGTGTTGAGCATCAAATGGTAGTCAAGCGGAGGGATGGGCAGGATAAAAAAGAAATTGTTGCCTTCTGGGGTTGGTTCATATCCGACCTGGCCACCATGCATTTCAATCACCAGGCGAATGAAAGATAACCCGTGCCCGGTTCCAGGGATGCCCGAATTGTCGCCACCACGCATCCCCTCCTGAAACAAACGGTTTCCTTCATCCACCGTCATGTTGGGTCCGGTGGTAAAGACGTTAAACTTGATTCCCTTCTGACCGCTACGGTTTAAATTTTCCACCACTTCCCGGCCGTACGCCATTGCTTTTCGCGGCAGCCCAGCGTGGTCGATAATTTCTTTGGTGTACTTGGCCGCGTTGGAGAAGAGATTGGCATAGACCTGTGCCAGCAGGCCGATATCGACCAGGATCGGAAACTCTTCTTCATACATGTTCCGGGGACGATCCACGGTCACATTGGCGGCTCTCAGGCGACTGGCGTAATGTTCAAGCTGCGGGATGATCACTTCTTTTTCCACAAAACAACGCTTTGGGTGCAGGACCAAATGGCCCCGCTCGAAATGCTCTCGCCGAAACAGGCTCTCGATAAACAAGCTCATGTTGGCGTGATGCTTAACGATTTCCTGATAATATGTAAAGAGTTCATCCTGTACCGACTGCAACTTACCGCAGCAATGCGCGCAGATACCGGGCAGGGATCCGGGTTCGTGGCTATCGACGATTTCTTTTTTCAGTTCTTCGATCAGCCCTATCTTTTTTTTCAGTTGATTGAACAGATGGCGGAAATACATATTGGGCACAATGATATTGTGCTCAATATCGATCACCAGGGTGTTGATGAACTTGAGCCGCTCAATATTTTGACGAGCAATCAGTCGATTATCGAGATTGTAGCCGATTCGGTTGGCATATTTGGCGAAGAAAAACTTATCGACCTCGGAAAGCCCTCCCGTTCGTCGCACCACATACATGCCAAGAATCCGGGAGCCGCCGCACATGCCGTGCAGATCGTTCCACATCCTGATCTGTTCCATCCCCTCGGCAGGGGGAGTCTCTTTATCACTGCGTCCAAACGGATGCTTGCTGAAAATGGGGACCATATAGGCACCGGCCATCTCACAAGGTGTTTCATACGGCTGGATCGGAAACCGTGCCGGTTCCGGCCGATCCAGTACCCCACGCTCACTTGAGCAGACCAGCTGCAGCCCCTCGTCGCCCTGACAGAGATAGAGTGAACTCGCCACCCCCACTAAAGCCAGAGGAACGGAAACACAGATCCGGTAAAAGTCGTCCAGGGAGTCATACTCCTGAGCCAGATCGAAAAAGGCCTTCAGAAAATCGTTGCGACCCTGGGAAAAGTTATATTTTTCATAACTCTCCGCCTTCTCGCGGATACGCCGGCACACGTCCTCCAGATCTGTAGGAATAGTATTTTTTTCAGTTGGTTCCATCATGGCATCGAAAGTTCGACTTACCCTACTCTAACAAGATCGTACCAGGCAATGGGCTTAGCGCGAGGAGAGGACCACCGCATCACGATCATCCTTTTCGCTCAAGAGGACATCCACCCGTTCGCTGGGATTCGGGCTCACCCCCATACCCACATAATCGGGTTGGATCGGTAATTCGCGCCCACCCCGGTCCACCAAGACCGCCAGTTGGATGGAGAGCGGCCGGCCGTAATCCATGATCGCATCCATGGCGGCCCGGATAGTACGCCCGGTGAAGATGACATCATCAACCAATACAACCCGCTTATCTTCCAGCAAAAAACCGATATCCGTTTTTTTGACGATCGGATTCTGAGAGATCAGGCTCCAATCGTCCCGGTACAGGGTGATATCGAGATTACCTGCGGGTAACTCCACGCTTTCGCGCTGCTCGATCTTCTCCTTGATGCGCTTGGCGAGAAAGACACCGCCGGTATGGATGCCGACAATGGAGAGATCAGCCACTCCGTGGTTGCGCTCCACTATCTCCAGACTGATCCGATCCAGACTGCGCTCGATATCGCTGCCAATCATTATGGTCCGCACTGTCATGCTTTCACCCTGTTCCAAAAATAATCGATCCCCTTGGCATCAACCAGATTAATCGCTTCGGGATAAATCTCGCACTCCAGGGAAAAAACCCGGTCGGCGATATCATCGGGGGTATCCGTATCTTCTATGGCAACACAACGTTGCAAAACGATCGGCCCCTGGTCATAGGATTCGTTGGCAAAATGAACCGTACATCCACTCACCGTACAGCCCCGTGCCTTGACCGCCTCATGAACGTGATGACCATAGTAACCAGCCCCACAAAAAGAGGGAATCAAGGAGGGATGAATATTAAGGACCGCTTTATCCAGACGCTCCGGCGGGTTGTAGAGTTTAAGATAGCCTGCCAGGGCAATTACATCGATATCATAATCGGCCAGGATTCCATTAATCACCTCGTTATCCTGGGCAAAAAAGGCAGGATAACCATACCGCTTGGCCTTTTTCAGCCCAAGGGCATTCTCCACATTCGACACCACCACTGGAATTTCCGCCTGCAGGGTTCCCTTGACGATGCGCTCGTGGAAGTTATCAAGCGTTCTGCCGCTTCCGGAGAGCAGCACCGCCATTTTAAGCATGGGTTTCACCCTCGGTAAAATAGGGATTGGTTTGAGGATCAACCGTGCGCAACCACTGGATAATGGCGGTATCGTAGGAGGAAGTGAGCTCAAAGACCTTGCAGGCGAGGCGAAAACGGGTGGTCAGGGTGGTGTTGCCCAGCGTCTTCAGCTCTTCAAGAACCACCGCGTAGTCGGCCGGATCAACGATGACGGTCACATCCTGAAAATTTTTCGCGGAAGCCCGCAGCAGCGTCGGTCCACCGATGTCAATATTTTCAATGGCATCGGCCAGGGTACAGGCAGGATTAACAACGGTTTTGGCAAAGGCGTAGAGATTGACAGCCACAATATCGATGGGTTTGATCCCATGATTATCGCACTGCTGCTGATGTTCGGCGTTGGCGCGTTGATTGAGAATGCCACCGTGGACCAAGGGGTGCAAGGTCTTAACCCGGCCGTCAAGCATCTCCGGAAAACCGGTGAATTCGGACACGTCCTTTACCTGCAGGCCACTTGACCGCAGTTTCTGGGCAGTTCCACCAGTGGAAAGGATCTCAATTCCCATGGCAGCCAAAGCCGTGGCAAAATTTTCACACCCCGATTTATCGGTCAGGCTGATCAACGCCCGCTCAACTTTTCTCATCATTGCTCCTTACGTATTCTACTCTTTTTTAAGAAATCGGCGGATTTTGCGCCGTTCATGTTTTTCCGGGCGCCGATCAGGGGGATTCCCCTGTAGTCGCAGTATGCGTCGCTGTTCTTCCAGCGCTTCCCGCTTGGCCACAGAATCTGCTGTTTCTTCATACAGCGTTTGGGCCACACTGGCTGGGCCGCGACGCTCGCTCAACTCGACAACACCGACCGTAAATTCGAGGAAATCACGCCGAACCAGCAGCATATCACCAACCTGGACAGACCGTGACGGTTTCACCCGGTTACCGTTTAAGGTAACATGGCCACCGCTGACAGCCTGAGAGGCCAAGGATCTGGTTTTAAAAAATCGCGCCGCCCAAAGCCATTTATCAATGCGTACGGTATCCATCCTCAAAATTAGCGGTTGATGGTTTCGTAAAAACTTCGATCTACTCATTCGCAGCGCCTTTCCCGACACCTGATATGCCTTCTCTAGACCTGCGCACTGAAAAGACGCTACTCCTTGTTGTATTCTATGTTTTTACTGAACCTTCTCTTAGAAGGGGATGAACTTTTTCGAGCCCATCACTGTTGATTTTAGTCCCAAATTACCATAGTTTCCCGCATCGATCAAATAAAGAAGGACGCAGAAAAGCACCTATGCTCGAAGAAAAACCGAAGTCTGGCCAACACCTGCGGAGACTTGCTGATCCGGAAAAAATCGGGTAAGGGAGGTTTTCCCCCTTCACTACGAGATTTGCCCATGTCGTTACAATCCGCTGGAATCAGCAATTTTACCTGCCCGGTCCGCATCCCCGAAAAAGACGGCGGGATACAGCAAACCGTGGCGACTATACATCTTATGGCCCAGGTTCCCAGGGAACGTGCCGCCTCATGCGTCAACAGCATGCGTGCTGTGCTCAACGAATATTTGCCGAATATCCACTCCGGTGTCTTCCCCGAACTCCTGGCCAAAATCCGAAGTCAACTCCAGGCCGATGAGGCCAGCCTGGAAATGCATTTCCCTTACTTCATCGCCAAGAAAGCACCGGTCACCGGCACCAGCAGCCTGATGGAGTATCAATGTTCCTTTGCGGCCGACTCGGGAACCGGTACGGAACCTCTGTTGACAGTGGTGGTCCCGGTGACCACTCTCTGCCCCTGTTCAAAAGAAATCAGCGAGGCAGGCGCCCACAACCAACGGGCCGAAGTCACTCTCACTATTCGACCGCTGGCAATGATTTGGTTGGAAGACCTGATAGGTTTGGTTGAGGCCTGCGGTTCTTCCGAAATATATGCGCTCCTGAAAAGACCGGATGAAAAATTTGTCACCGAACAAGCCTATGCCCAGCCGATGTTTGTTGAGGATGTGGTCCGAAAGGTGGCACAACAGGTCACGGCCCTCTCCGATGTTGCTTGGTTTTCAGTGGGGGTGGAAAGTTTTGAATCGATCCATAAACACAGCGCCTATGCCTTTGTGGACAGTCGCGATTTACGCAACAACAACACATAGCGCCTGTGAGACCTTGTCCCCCACAAGCCTAATAGGCACCTTCCAAAGGGTTAATCCAGCCCCCCCAGGCAAAGATATTTTAACTCCAGATATTCCTCAAGGCCGTATTTGGAGCCCTCTCGACCGATTCCCGATTCCTTGATGCCGCCAAAGGGAGCGGCCTCTGAAGACATGCGCCCGGTATTGATACCCACCATGCCGTATTCAAGTGCTTCGGCCATCCGCCAAATGCGGCCGATATCGCGGCTGTAAAAATAGGCGGCCAGACCATAGGGAGTCTTGTTGGCCAGGGCCACGGCCTCCCTATCCTCCTTAAAGGAAAAAAGCGGCGCCACCGGGCCAAAGGTTTCGTCGTGGGCTATGAGCATTTCCTCGGAGGCATCAAGGAGAACAGTCGGCGCATAAAAGAAGCCGGAAGCTTGGACGCGCCGGCCACCACAGACGATGCGGGCACCTTTGGCCACAGCGTCATGGACCTGCCCCTCAACCTTTTCCACCGCACCTATGTCGATCAAAGGCCCCTGCTGCACCCCTTCCTCAAAGCCACTCCCCACCCGCAACCGGCCAACGGCCTCAACCAGCTTGGCTGCGAACTGATCGTAGACCGATTCCTGAACGATAAAACGGTTGGCGCAAACACAGGTCTGTCCTGAATTCCGATATTTAGACGACATGGCACCTCGTACCGCGGCGTCAATATCGGCATCATCAAAAACGATAAAGGGGGCATGACCGCCAAGTTCTAGGGAAACCTTCTTCACGGTGGAGGCACAATCACGCATGAGAAGTTTGCCCACCGCTGTCGAGCCTGTAAAACTGAGTTTACGCACCAAGGGGTTGGAGGTCATCTCCTTGCCGATCTCTTGGGCTGGCCCGGTAATGACGTTGAACACTCCGGGAGGAAAACCAGCCTGTTGCGCCAGCCAGGCAAGAGCCAGGGCGGAAAACGGTGTCTGGCTCGCCGGCTTCATCACTACCGGGCAACCTGCCGCAAGAGCGGGTGCGGCTTTACGGGTGATCATCGACGAGGGGAAATTCCAGGGGGTGATCGCTCCACAGACGCCCACCGGTTCCTTGAGCACCACAATACGTTTCCCCTTTTGCGCCATGGGGATGGTATCACCATAAACTCGCTTGGCTTCTTCGGCGAACCACTCAACGTATGCGGCTCCATGCAGCACCTCTCCTCGGGCCTCGGCGAGCGGCTTGCCCTGCTCCAGGGTCATAAGGATAGCCAGATCCCGGTGATGCTCGACAATGAGATCATACCAGCGCCGTAGCAGACAGGAACGCTCATGAGCGGTCAGAGCTCGCCACGCCGGCCATGCACGGGAAGCGGCTTCTATGGCAAGGGCCGTCTCTTCTCGACCCAACGCCGGCACCGACCCCACCAGCTCGTTACAGGCAGGGTTATAAACAGGAATGCGAGCCCCCCCGCAGCCATCAATCCAGGTGCCATCGACAAAACACTGGGAGCGCAATAGCTCTTGACAACGTAAATTCATTGCCCCCTCTCAACAATTCCAAACAAGATAGCCTCGTGAAAATCAAAAAACGTCGTTCTCATGACTTTTTAAGAGAACGACAAACAAAAGAAAACAGGCAGCACGCCGCAAAAGAGGCTGTCGCTGCCTGCCTTGTAAATTTTGTCCACCCGAATAGATGCCAGGTGTGCTATTGTGTGCAAAGATTTATAATACACCGGAGCGCCGTAATTTTCACCCCCCTAAAACCCGTCTCAGCCAAAAGAACAGGTCTTTATGAGCGTCGATTCCCGCAGATCACAACGTTTGATCGATTACCTTCCTCTTGAGGTCCATGTGGTGCAGACACCTGACGACAACCGCATTGCCGGTCCGTTTGCCGGTAGGATCATTGATATTTCCACCCACGGAGCCTGTTTATTAATGAGCCAGGTCATGCAGAACTCTTTTCATGTATTTCATTCAACACGGGAAAGTGAGGAGATGGTGTTGGAGTTGCACATCAACTTGCCACCGGAGCTTGAACATTACCGACTCAATGCACGCCCCGTCTGGCTTGACCTGTTTCAGCAGGGTGAGATACGCGCCTTCAAGATGGGAGTGGAGTTTAGCGAAGATCCAGGAAAAGATGAGATGCAGGAGCTTCAGGAGGCTATTCGCATCAATCAAAAACACCGCGCCAGCTGGTGGCAGACACATTGCCGCAGGTTGCTTCGCGGTTAATAAATTGCAGCAGACGTTCCCCTCTCAGGCCAGGAGTAAATCACATATCGAGAAGACCGGAATGGTCTTTTCTACTCCACGCAATTGCATCTCGCCCAAGGCCGCTGTTTTGAAGGTATCGGCCACAGCCTGGCGAACCGCTTCAGTGATATACACACAGCATTCCGAAGATTCCGCGGCCAATCGCTGGGCAAAATTCACCTCATTGCCAATCACGGTATAGTCAAAGCGTCGGCAGGAGCCGATATTGCCGATAAACATCGTGCCGCTGGTTACCGCAACCCCCAGATCCACTTTGGCAAATTCCGGAGATTTGAAAGCCCAACGCTGACGCAGGTCCGCAAACCTGGAACGAATGGCCCAAGCGGCCTGTACCGCGGCCAAGCTGGGATTTTCCAGTTTAACCGGCGCGCCAAAAACCGAAAGTACCGCATCTCCCATGAACTTATCGACCGTGCCCTGCCACTGAAAAACGATCTCGGTGAAAAACTGAAAAAACTCATTAAGAAATCGGCGCAGCAGCGGCAATTCCACGTGCTGTACCAGGCGGGTGAAGTTACGAATATCGGCAAAAAGGACGGTGACCTCGGTGATTTCACCGAGGTCCATCAGGTCGGTATGCTGGGAAAGTAGCAATTCAGCAACCTCCGGGGCGACGTACTGCTCAAACAGAGTCCGCATCCGAGTTGTCTGTGCCAGTAATTGCCGTGAACGGAGATTTTCCAGGGCATTTGCGGCCTGACTGCAAATAATGGAAAGCATCTCCTTATCAGCGGAGGAAAAGCGTTCTTCCGTGGTCTTCTGACTGATATTGAGTACTCCGATAACCCGACCGCAGATCCGCAACGGAAAGGATATGGCCGTTACCAGATCAGGCTGTTTGAGCGATGTCGCAAACATACCGGCGTGCTGATCTTCCTTATTGAGGATCACCGTTTTTCCCTGCTGATAGACCCAACCCGAGATCTGGTCACCGGGGACTACCCGAATCGAATCAACAAGCTCCGGATCCAACCCGCGGGCGGCAACGATACGCAAGCGTTCTTCTTGGTCATCATAGAGCATAACTGAAATCTTGCTGGCCCCGGTCTGCTGGGCAACCGCTTCCACCAACTCATCAAGCAACTTCTGCTCCGTGGTGGCGGCAAAAAATTGTTCGCCGAGTCTATAAAGAGGGATCAGCGTGCGCAAACGGGCATTTTCCCACTGAAGCTGGTATCGCTGCAGTGCTTGCTGCACCACCCCCGCAAGCACATCGGGCGCGTAAAGTAATTCAACTAATCCGGAAAAACCCGCGTCAAGGGCTCCCTGCAATAGGTTTGCATTCGGTTGACCGGGAACAAGGAGGATTCCGGCAAGCCCTGGTTGGGCCGAGCTGAGTTCGACAAAAACCTTACGGCCGTCAATGGCTGGAGGTTCATCGACGATCAACACCAAGGTTAAGCTACGGCTTTGACAGATCGCCCGCACCTCCTCAACGCTTCGGCAATGGAGGACACGCAGCTTTGCCAGAGCCGAGAGGATAGTCCGGGCTTGCGTCTCATTAGTGGTCAGGAGAACAACGGGTAGTTTCATGCAATCTCTGGGACAATTAAGGTGCTGCTTTCCATGGCGACGCAAGAATAACGTGCCGCACTTCGCACGAACCTGCTGCTTTCAGGTCTCATATTTTTTTTGTCACTTACGCCTTTACCAAATTTCTATGAATTCTTTTAATGTTATCATCCAGGGAACGGCAAGGCAAACATTTGAAACGTGCAAAGAGGCGTTACCAGCGGCCAGGACTGTTTTTTTCATTTTTCCTGGAGTATACTGTTCTCCACGCTTGAACATGTCACACTCAACAATCCTCCTGCCGAACGAATGCGCCTCACTTGCCTAGAAAATTTTTTCGGCCCGTCCCATCTGGTTGGCCAAGGACAATCCCTCAGTCAGCGGATGAGCAGCGGCCAAATCCCATCGCTCCTGCTTTGGGGCTTTTCTGGTTCGGACAAGGCCACTTTATCCCAAAAGAGCGGATTGAAAGATCTGCACCACTTCAACATTGCAAATCAGGCGTTGACCCTGCTGGCGGAGGCATACAAAAGGACGACGGAAGCCAGGGGCCGTTCCATCCGCAGCAGATAACAATAGAATTTGTGCACAACCGCGACAGCCTCGTCTTCGAGGAACATTGACACCGAAAGCAACGGCTACGACCTAGACCGAACCGACCGATCGCGGCGATGACGCCATTGATCAAGGATAGACTGACCAAATGAAAATAAATCCTCAAACAACGTACCCAACACCATGAACAACAACTCAAGAAAAAAGAATCGTCTCTTCCTCGGCCTTCTCCTGCTCAGCCTCATCTTTGCCCCTCTTCGGGTCGAGGCTGCGGGCTTCCGCCTGCTGTACAGCAATGACAACATGGGGGAACTCGACGGCTGTGGCTGAGGCCATAACCGTTTGGGCGGTCTGTCCAAGAAATCCTTCCTCGTCCGCGGCCTGGTCAATGACGTCGGCTGGCCTACTCTTCTGATCAGCAGCGGCAACATGCTCTTAAAAAAAAGTTACGTTCCTGATGAGTTGGAGGGGGCCACCATCACCGCCAATGCGGTTGTCCAGGCCACCCGTACCATGGGGGGGAACATCATGGGGGTAGGCAATCTTGATTTGGCTGCGGGGCTCCCTCTGCTGAAGGCCGTACATCAACCGCCCGATTTCAATCTGCTCTCGGCAAATCTGGTTGCGCCGGGTACGACCAAGCCGCTTTTCGCCCCGATTTCCTGGGCCAAAGCCGGGGATCTGCGCGTTGCCATGATCGGGCTTACCGATCATCACGCCATATCCGGGGGAGGAGGATTTGAAGTCCTGCCCTGGGAAAAAGTGTTACAGCAGACCCTTGCCGTTGTGCAGCCTCAGGCGGATTTCATCCTCTTACTCTCCAACTACACCTTAGCGGAAAACCAAAATATAGCCCGCAATTTTGGCGAGATCGACTGCATTCTCCAAGCCGGGCACGTCATCGGCAACATGGCTCCGATCATTATCAAAAACACGCTGATCAGCCAGACGGATATTCGGGGAAAATATGTGGGGATGCTTGATATCCAATGGAACGGTCATGGCCGATGGAGGGAGGCGGCGCGCGCATCTTCCGAGGCGGCCAGCAACAGCACCACTTACAGCAATCGATATATCGCGCTCAAGATGTCAATGCGCAACGACCCCGCAGTTGAAGCCATTGTTAAGCAGGCACAACGGCAAATAGCCAAGAGTGAGCACCAAAGTTCAAACTAGCTCAAGAATTCTTCAGCTCAGGCATATTGGTAAATACAAGAACGCCAATAAAGACGGACTCATAAAAAGTCCATCACATTCTGAAAGATGGCTCAGTAAAAAATCCGATATACTGGGAACAGCGTTTTTTCCGGCCGAAAGCATCAGAAAAGGTGTCGAGTGTCGGGGAAAACGCGGGGACGCTGTAGATCGAAGTTTTTACGACGCCACCAATAAAAAAAGCCGCCCGAATGGGCGGCTTTTTTTATACGGCAAAACCTATTCGCAATTAGCAGCCAAAAGCCTTCTGCAGGTTAGGAACGGTTTGTTTTTTACGGCTCATCATGCCATCGATCCACATGGAGTTGCCGGAGAGTTTGCCACCAAAAGCACCTTCGATCAGTGCAGGATCATCGGAGAGAACCACCAGATCAGTCCCTTCTTTAACAACGTCGGTCAGCATCAGCAGTACGGAATGACGCTCGGTGCCTTTCTGCTCTTTCATTGCACCGTACAGTGCCTCACGCATATCGGCAACCTGATCCAGGGTAGCGAGCTCAAGCTGGCCAACACCAACTTTCTTTCCGTTCATGTCAAAGTCTTTGTAGTCACGATGGAGCAATTCCATAGGCGGAACGCCGGCTACGGCACTCTTGGCTTTGAGCATCTCCATGAACAGTCCGTCGGTGTCGGAAATACCAGCGATGGCTGCCAATTCGGCAACGGCCTTCTTGTCGGCGGGAGTGCAGGTCGGGGATTTGAAGTTTACGGTGTCGCTGAGGATAGCGGACAGCATCAGGCCGGCAACTTTCGGCTGAACGGCAACACCTTCCAGATCATAAAGAACCTTCAAAACGGTACCGGTACAACCTACGGGCATGGCACAGAAGAAAATCGGTTGATTGGTGGTGACATCCCCAACTTTGTGATGGTCAACAATAGCAACAACCTCACCAGCTGAAAGATTGTCGGGAGCCTGAGCCAGATCGCTGTGGTCAACCAGGGCAAGTTGTTTGCCGGTAGCATCGGTCAGAACTTCGGGGGTGGCAAAACCGAATTGCTTCAATATCATCTCGGTCTCGGGATTCAAACCACCAGCAACGGCGGGAACGTAATCCTCCCCCTTGGCTTTCATCAACTCAGCATAAGCAATTGCAGAAGTTACAGAATCGGTATCCGGACTCTTGTGGCCAATAACATAAACAGACATAACGTATTTCCTCCCAGAATGTGATAAATGACACATTGTGCATGTGCGCTTCTCTTCCATCTCGGACCCTGTGCAGGCCAGAAACAATAAAATTGAACGACCTTATAATGTTCACTTATAAGCGTCAAGAAGAAAAAAGGAGGCTCGCCCCGAAGTCCCGGCTCTTCCATAAAAAACAAGGGGATCGACGATGTCGATCCCCTGCGTTTACAACCTGAAAATGAGGGGTGGTTCAGTCGCGGCTGCCGCCGAAAAAGCGAAGAAGCATCAAAAAGAGGTTAATGAAGTCCAGATAGAGGGCAAGCGCGCCGATGATCGCACCTTTGTGAATGGCGCCCTCACCTTGCTGCATGATCCCCTCTTCACCAATATTTTTGATTTTCTGCACATCGTAGGCGGTCAAACCGGTAAAGACCAGTACGCCGATGGCGGATATCCCCCAATAAACCGCAGGGCTCTTGAGGAAAATATTGACCACCGAGGCCAGAATAATACCGATCAGCCCCATGAACATGAACGAACCCATTCCCGATAGGTCCCGCTTGGTGACCAATCCGTAAATGGCCATGGCTGCAAACATACCGGCTGTCACCAGGAAGGTACCGGCTATGGAGGCATTGGTATACGCTAGAAAAATAGAGGAGAGGGTCACACCATTGAGCACCGAATAGCCGACAAAGAGGCCGGTCGCCGTACCCGGTTGCAGTTTATCGATGCGGGCAGAGAGAAAAAAGACCATGCCCAGTTCAGCCAGGATAAGGATAAAGAATATCGGGCTGGCAATCAACGCTCGGACCATGCCGGACTGGGCCAAGAAAAAGGCAACGGCTCCGGTGACACCAAGACCAATGGCCATCCAGTTAAAAACCTTTGCCAAAAAGACGGTCGAGGCTTCCTGTCGCGCCTGGGTGCGGGTTATTTCACGCGTTCCTATCTGTGTTTGCATATCTGTTTGTTCCTCCGTACTCAAAGTTAAATGTTCGTTTGTGCCCACATATTAACCATTCCCCATTTAAAGGCAAGGAATCTCGAAACTTGATTGTCCGCACCACTCGTTGAACGGATGAACAAGGAAAACGACCATTAAACAATCATCGGGCATTCCTTTTCACAGCAAAGAACTATTCAACAATACCTATTTGCCTACACATGCGAAGCTATGCTAGGTAAGAGCGTTTACTTATTTGCCTTTGACTGGAGGATCTTTCAAATGACGGCAGCAAGCTACCAAGCAATGTGGGAACAACTCAACCTCGACATCCCGACCCATGATGGATTATTGGCGGTGCTCGGAAAATTCTACGGTGATATTTATTTGTCCCAGTCCGGCCGACTGCAGGGCATGGAATATCTTGATTTCGTCCTCAGCGAGATCCATGGTCTGCGCATCAAAGAGCTGCAGGATGCCAAGGCCGCCGGCCGCAAGGTCATTGGCACCTTCTGCGTCTTTGTTCCTGAAGAGCTCACCTTGGCGGCGAATGCGATCCACATCGGCCTGTGTTCCGGTGCCGAGGTTGGATCCGATAGAGCTGAGCAGTTGGTGCCGCGCAATACCTGCGCCCTGATAAAATCTTTTATCGGCTTCAAACTTGCCCGCCTCTGCCCCTTTACCGAATCCTGCGACCTGATCATCGGCGAGACCACCTGCGACGGCAAGAAAAAAGCCTACGAGGCCTTCGCAGACCTTGTACCCATGGAGATTCTTGAGGTGCCGCAACGCAAGGAACCCGCCGATCGAGCCCTATGGAAGAACGAGGTCATGCGTTTCAAAACCCTTCTCGAGGAACTCACCGGCAACACCATCACCGCGGAAAAACTACAGGCGTCGATCACATTGGTTAACGACAAACGAAGAGCTCTACAGCGGCTCAACCGACTTCGTCAGGCTGAGCCGGCCCCGATTTCCGGTCGTGATGCCCTCCTGATCAATCAGGTTTCTTTTTATGACGATCCGGTTCGCTTCACCGCCAGCATCAACACTCTGTGTGATCAGATCGAAACCCGCATAGCAAACGGCGAGGGCGTAGCCCCAACCGGCACGCCGCGTCTGTTGCTCAGTGGCTGCCCCATGGCCGTACCCAATTGGAAATTGCCCTATATCGTCGAGGGCAGCGGTGCAGTCATCGTCGGCGAGGAATCCTGTATCGGCACCCGCAATTCACGGGACCTGGTCAGCGAAGACGCCACGACCATGGAAGAGATGATCGATGCCCTGGTGGATCGCTACCTGAAAATCGATTGCGCCTGTTTCACTCCCAACCTGGAGCGCCAGGCCAACATCCAGACCATGGTCAAGGATCTCAAGGCGGACGGCGTGCTCCATTACAGCCTCATGTTCTGCCAGCCCTACGAACACGAGGCGATCAAAATCGAAAAGGCCCTGCAGCAGGCCGGAGTGCCCATGCTGTCGATTGCCACCGACTACAGCATGGAAGATGTGGAACAGCTCAAAACCCGCATCGAGGCTTTTGTGGAAATGGTTAAGTAAGCCATGCCATTATTCGGAGGCATTGATATTGGATCGCGCTCCATCGAACTGGTGGTGCGCGATCAGGATCAGGTCATCAGCCGACAAAAAACAACGACCACCTTTGATCCACTGAAACAGATTCACAGCCTTACCAAGGGCCTTCAGCTGGAAACGTTGGTGGCCACCGGTTATGGCCGTGGCCTGGTGGAAAAGGGAGACATCTGTCCCCAAGTCGAAACCATCACCGAGATCAAGGCCTACGGCCTGGGGGCAAGCGATCTTTTTCCCGAGGCGAGAACCGTGCTTGACATCGGCGGCCAGGATACCAAGGCGATTGCCCTTATGGACGGCAAAGTCAGTAAGTTTGAAATGAACGATCGCTGCGCCGCCGGGACTGGTAAATTCCTCGAGCATCTGGCCACTGTGTTTCAAATTTCCCTGGAGGAGTTCGGGGCTTATGCGCTTGCGGGAACAACCCGACTCGAGATCAACTCGATGTGCACCGTGTTTGCTGAAACCGAGGCCGTAAGCCTCATGGCCAGGGGCAAAAAACCCGAGGATATTGCCCTGGGACTGCACAACTCGATCGTCAAAAGAACCCTAACCATGCTCATGCGTGTCGGCCTCAACCAACCGCTGCTCTTTGCTGGCGGCGTGGCCAACAATCCCTGTGTGGTGCGGCTGCTCGCCGACGCCCTTGGATACACCCCGCTTATCCCCGATCAACCGGAGATGGTCGGGGCCCATGGGGCCGCCCTGCATGCCTGCCGCTGAATTCTGCACGTGCTTTTTGCTTAACGCTTCTTGATAGAGCTGGTATAGAAGGCCACTTAAACGCCTGTTGCGTGGCTCCTCTTTCCAGGATTCCTGGCATAAACGCCCTCAGGACGAAAGCAAATTCACCCAATACCTTAAAGGATAAGAGCGATGCACACTATCCACGACAATACAATTCTCATCGATAAAGAGACCAGCAAACTGCAGGCATTTCGCCTTGAAGATACGGGCCGGGCCCCGGTGATCATCCTCTATGTCGATGACAACCAGGCCGAACTGGTTCCACTCAAACCGGGACAAAATCCACCGACGCTGATCAAATCGGCCAACATGGAGACCGAAATTCAGATCATCACCTATGCCGAAGTCCACTCCTTCATGCACCAAGAGCAGGAAAAATAGAAGCCGCTTGCCTCAGACGCCCCGCAAAAAAAGAGTATTGCGGGAAAAATGGTAAACAGAACCAAGGAAAGCCAGAGTCAGTTAAGTACCCGGCGGCAAGAGACATCCAGGGAAACTCGACGGAGTTTGTCGGTTTCCCTGGAATGCAGTGAAGTTGGCAAGTATGCGCAAAGACTACTTGTCCGGTTCGGTAAGGGAGATGTTCAGCTCGAGCACCTCAAAATCCCCCTGCCTGTCTACCGAAAGCTTGATCTGCTCTTCGTTGATCTGGATGTATTTCCGTACTACTTCCAGAATATCATTCTGCAGTTGCGGCAGAAAGTCGGGGGTGGTGGAGCGCCTTCGCTCATGGGCAACGATAATCTGCAACCGCTCTTTGGCCACGGACGCAGAACCCGGTTTTTTTGATTTAAAAAAGTCAAAAAAATTCATGACATCAGGATCCAAAGAAACGGGAGAAAAAACCCTTTTTCTGAACATCGAGGAAGCGGAACGGCACATCCTCGCCCAGGAACCGGTCCACAATATCAAAATAGGCAGTGCCGGCGTCGCAGTCCTCGGCCATCGTCACCGGAACGCCCGAATTGGAGGCAGCCAGGACCAATTTGGATTCGGGAACCACCCCTAAAAAAGGAATGGCCAAAATCTCGCAGACATCGTCAGCACTGAGCATATCCCCACGATCCACCCGGTCAGGATCGTAGCGGGTCACCACCAGGTGCACCTTGACCGGATCCTGATTATCCTCCGAGCGTTTGGTTTTGCTGGCAAGCATACCGATAATCCGGTCCGAGTCACGGACCGATGATATCTCTGGGTTGGTGACCACCAACGCCTCATCGGCGAAGTACATTGCCGTCATCGCACCCCGCTCAATCCCGGCGGGTGAATCGCAGATGATGTACTCAAAGCTCTGCCGTAGCGAGTCGATCACCTTGCCGACCCCCTCAATACTCAAGGCATCTTTATCCCGCGTCTGCGATGCCGGCAGGATGTAGAGGTTGCCGACCCGCTTATCCTTGATCAGGGCCTGGTTCAACGACCCCTCCCCATGAATCACGTTGAGCAGATCATAGACAACACGTCTCTCGCAGCCCATAATCAGATCGAGGTTTCGCAGACCGACATCGAAATCGATCACGACCGTCTTATACCCTCGGACCGCCAGTGCCGCGGCAAAAGCCGCGCTGGTGGTGGTTTTGCCCACACCGCCCTTTCCAGACGTTACGACGACCACTTTAGACAACTTCGCCCCTCCTTATTCTCGTTATATGCTGTGTCTTCTTTCTCACTTCCACGACCTTAGCCGCGATGGGGATCAAAGGATCCCAACACCTCAAACTCCAGGCCTCTCTTGCCACGGCTGAACATCACGCACCGGTTGAGCACCCTGTTTTCCAACGAATCGTTGACCATATAGGCATCGGCAACCGCCACCAATTCCGGATTGCACTGGAGACAAAACACACAGGCATCGGTATTGCCATGCACCCCGGCCATGGCCCGACCACGAAGCGCACCGTAGACATGGATATTGCCGCTGGCCACCACCTCGGCGCCAGCGTTAACCGAGGAGAGAATTACCAGGTCACCGTCCTGGGCCACCACCTGCTGACCGGAACGCACCGGCTGCCTGATGACCATCGTCGGAACGGATTTCACCTCGGGCGCTTGTTCCGGCTCCGGTTCCGGTTCGGTCGGCGGATCGGGAATCGGTTCAATCTCATGCTCGAGCACCGGTTCTTCCTCCGGCGTGGCCACATTTTTCTCATTTTTGGCAGGTGGCAGTACACCAAGCCCGGCATCGACCACCCGCTGGGCAACAGTATCGACTGCAGCCCGCACCCCAACTGGCACCAATCCCAAACCGCGAAGAAAGGTAGTGAGCACCAGGAAATCCAGGCGTAACTGAGCTTCCTCCGGCACGGTCTTGAGATCGACAAGCACAGGGGCGTTGTTAAAAAAAGAACGGGCTGGGCCGATCTTCTTTTTTAGCTGCGGATAGAGCAACTCAGGATCGGTCTCCCTAATGTACAGCACCATAACGGTGAGTACACTGCCCTTAAGTTCAAACACGGAGGCTTCGTCGGATATATCGCTTACTTTCATGAATCACTATGGATAAAGGAAATTTCAAAAGCGCATCTATACCTATTTACAAGATAAACCTCAAGGATACTCTGCATGTCGTCGCGGGAATCGTTGCCGGCACGCCGGTTCTACTCGCCATGGCCCACTTTATGCCTACCGGCCCAAGGCCTGCTGCACCTTGACCAGCAGAGTCCGGATTGAGAAGGGCTTTTGCAGGAAATCAACCCCCTCGTAAAGCAAACCCTGGTCGGCAATAACATTTTCTGTGTAGCCGGACATGTACAGCACTCTTAAGCCCGGCATCTGCTGACTGAGCAGCCGGTGGAGCTCCCGCCCGTTCATACGCGGCATGACCACATCAGTGACCAGCAGGTCCACCGGCTCGATCTGGTTGAACATGACCAAGGCCAGTTCCGGATGCTCCGCCTCACTCACTCGATACCCTTGGGAAAGAAGCGCCTCGCAGACCAGTTCCCGCACCATGGCGTCATCCTCCACCACCAAGACGTGCTCGCTGCAGATAGCTGCCGCCACGGCAACCGAGTCACTCTCAGGGGATAAAGTATTGCCCTCTTCGGCTTTTGGCAGATACATCTTAAAAGTGGTGCCGTGATCGGGTTCACTATAGACCCAAAGATGTCCATGATGCTGCTTAATAATGCCAAAGGAAGTAGCCAGACCGAGTCCGGTGCCCTTGCCGCGTTCCTTGGTGGTGAAAAAGGGTTCAAAGATACGGTCACGGATCGCCTCTTCGATGCCGCTACCGGTGTCGCTGATGGAAAGCATTACATAGTCGCCTGCCTCCACCTCGACATGGCGCTCGGCATAACGCTGATCCAGATAGACCTCCGCTGTTTCGATGGTCAGAGTCCCGCCATCAGGCATGGCGTCGCGGGCATTAACCGCCATATTGAGCACCACCTGCTCGATCTGGCTCCGATCCACCCGCACCTGAGCTGGTTGCGGCGTGAGCACGGTCTGGATCGCAATGGTTTCGCCCAGCAACCGACGCAGCATATCCTCATATTCGCCAATGACCTCGTTGAGATCGACGATCCGCACCTCCAGCATCTGTTTGCGGCTGAAGGCAAGGATCTGCCGGGTCAGGTCGGCGGCCCGGCTGGCAGCCTTGAGGATCTGCCCCAGGGAAACAGCCATCGGATCTGCCGATTCGAGTTGATTGAGACCGAGTTCGGCATAGCCAATGATCGGTGAGAGCAAGTTGTTGAAATCATGGGCTATACCACCGGCAAGGCTGCCAAGGGTTTCCATTTTCTGGCCCTGACGCAACTGCTCTTCCATGGTCTTGCGTTCACTGACATCGCGAAAACTCCACAACCGGCCATACACCGTACCTTCGCTCGTCTGCACCGGTACGGTGTAATACTCAAAAGTTGCTCCGTTGAACAAAAGCAGCTCCCCCTGAAAAGCCGCATCTGTCGATTGTTCAACCCGAGCCAATGCCTCTTCGAAGCACGCAGGATCAGCCAGTTGTTCAACAATTTGGGCAAAAATCGGGGCCGTGGGTTGACCGGGATGGCAATCTATCTGCGCATGCCAGAGGTCGCTGAACCGGCGATTACCAAACAGACAGGCCTGGTCGCTTCCGGTGATACAGATACCGTCGATTCGCGCCTGGAGCACACATTCAAGCAGGGTCTTGCGCAGGAGCAGTTCCTGCTCAGCCTCCTTCCGATGTTCTATATCATCGCGGATGCGCAGGCGCATTTCGTTGATGGCCAGCACCAACTGATCGAGCTCATCGGGGCCTTCCTCCTGCTTGGGAGATCGATGCAACTCCAGGGGAGCATCCAACCGATCCAGATTGAGCGAGGCAGTATAAGCCACCAGACGTGCAAGATGGCGATGCAGGCACAACTGAAAAAGAACCAGGATCGCGACCGCCAGTGGAACAATCAACAGAACATTGGTGAAAATAATCGTCAGCGCCTGGTGCTCCAAACGGGCATAAACGCCATCAAAGCTAGCGTGAACAATCAAGGTTCCCACAGGGATAGGCTGGATAGCCTGGAAGACGAGCGGATATTCACGCACTATCGGGTTCCGTGCTTTTTCCTCACCCACGGCAATGACAGTAACCTGTTGGTTGAGCTGCTCCCGGACTTCAGCATGCACCAAATCCTGTAACTGCAGCAGTCCCTGCAACTCCAACCGCATCTGAGCCTCATCAAGTTGATAGGCACTGGCAGTAAGGGAAGGCACATAGCTCTCTGCAATAAAATCAAGCCGGGAATGAATATCGCGCACATTCTGGCGATACTGGACAACCAGCTGGATGGTGACCGCAAACAAAATACACAGCAGGCTACAACCGATAATAGCGAAAAGCAGGCGAAGAGAAAGTCGGTGGGTTCGACGAAAGGAGGAAAGCGAAGTAAGAAATCGCATACCTTTATTCACCCCGTACATGATTCTCGCCAAAATCATGCTTCATGGAATCTCGGAGGAGCAGGCTGCCATGATTCCCCGATAACGACCGCTGGCCCGCAACTGCTGCAATCCTTGGTCAAAGAGCTGCATCCGTTGCTCATTGCCCTCAACCACCCGTGACAGGAGCAGGTGGGGAGCAAATTCGTTGATGGCTTTGGGGTGAATACTGATGGCAGCCTGTTCCTTGGTGGTGAAGCTGGATTTCAACAGATATTGCCCCACAGCCCGCTCCATGGGAAAAAGATCAATCCGACGGTTGAGTAACTTCCTGAAATTCAATGCATCACTGATGGACTCGTAAAAAGTCAAACCGCCAATTTCATTCTAATGAAAGGTGTTGGTCGAAAAATTTTGTTCAGGATGGGTGACGCTGGGAATCGTTCTCGAATTAGCTCTTTGAAATAATACCAGGAC
>JBFWLN010000019.1:0-88045 GCA_050252135.1 Desulfobulbus sp. | reverse complement strand
TTGGCCATGGTGTACAAACTGGGAATGAGTGCAGAGAAAAAGTGGCGAAAACTGAGGGGCTTCAAGCTGCTTGCCGATGTAATCCGGGGCGTCCAGTTCAAGGATGGGGAACCTGTCACCCCTTTAATAGAAAGCGAACTCAACAGGGCCGTCGCCTGAGAGCTATTCCTAAACACCAGACTTGACTATAACTCCCGGCAGAGCCGGTGGTTTACCTATTTATTATTACTGAATGAAGAAATTCGTTTTTAATCATGCAATCGATTCCATACCCTTCCAGGATGTTCTGAGAAATGCTTACAATCGATATGTTTGAGGCTCTATAAACTATTTTCATCGTCGCTTTATAAGAGCAATCTAGGATTGAGGTGGTATTAAGAAAGTGTCCACTTTTTCAATACCACCTCAGTGCCCCGGGGAACAAATAATGTGATCATGCGGGCAATATTTTGGGATGAGGGTTACGCTCTAAAAAAAAAAGTAGGGCAGAAGGGATAGAAGAATCGGTGAGCGTTCTCACCCTGAGGGGGAAACTCCAGCACTCGATGACAGTTCGTTGAAAACAACGCAGGAAGTGAATTTGCTTTCGAGAATGCTGGAGTCGTGTAGTCTGGTCTTTTCCTTACCGGGTCTGCTTATCAAAACGCTCTTTTCCCCGATCTTGCATGGCCACAACCGCCCGACGCATGTTGACGCGCATCTCCTTCCAGCTTTCATAGTCGCGGGTGGCCTGTAAGGCTGCGTAGAGCATGAGACAGCTTTCCAAGCCAATGGTTTCATCAATGGCGTCCGCGGGAAACAGGGTATCTATCTCGGTGGGGTTGGCTGTCTGTTGGTAAAAAGCCAGGCGACCGAAATAGGTTGCCAGTTCTTCAAGCAGCCCCCAGAAACCTTCCCGCCACACACCGATATCGCCAGCCTGAACGAGCTGATACAGACACTCCCCCACCGGTTCCACCGGAAAACCCACCTGAGAAAACTGGTATCTTCCGGCCGGAGGCGGCTCATCTCCGTTCACCTCATGCCAACTGGCCAGGGCATGGGCACGGGTGGCAATTTTCATCGCTTGGAATCTCGTCCAGAGAAGAAACTCGTAATAGTAGTCCGCAATGGCCTGCTCTGCCTTCAGGCGATAGATATTGCCGTGCTCGCTATTGAAGTGGCTGAGGTTGCCTAAATGGACCAGCTGGGTAATCAAGGAATGGAGATAGGAGAGCCCGGAAATAGCCTCCTTGTTGAGCAATATTTTGTGCGTCCCCTCCTTTTCGGTATTAAAGACCAGGCGGGCGCTGCCGTCTTCCAGTCCCAACAGGGCAAAATAAGGGGCCAACTGTTCACATTCATCCTCGTAATTTTCGGTCTTAACGATAAGAGTCCGGGCCAGTAAGGGGTCCAGGTCGACTTCTTTTGAGCTGATAAATCCGAGAGCCCGATTGATCCGCTTGGTTTCAGCACTAGAAAAGTTAAACATCTCCATCCGTTACCCCCCTGCATGCAAAAGGGCAGCTCAATGCTGCCCCTTATTTAAATGCGCGGTGCGCTCTGCACCATAATCTGATTTTTATTCGGCCTTCTTTTCTGCCTTCTTAGCGGCCATGATCTCCGCCTCCTTCTCAAGCAGTTCACCGAGCAGTCTGGCGGTTTCGCCAACGACTTTAATACAGTGCTGCCGCCTGCTGTCGGCATTGCCATAAAAATCTTTAACCTGATCGCGATCCATCCATTCAACCCGGGCAATCTGGCCGCAATCAATTCCACCGTACTCTTCGGTAAGCTCCTCAAACGATTTCATCAGGGCTTTCGTGGCAGCCCACATGCGTGGATTCTCTTTCTCTTCCAGACTGGAACGGCTGTACAGGGTTCCAATCACACTGGCGGCACCCACCAGGGCACCACAGATATGACCAGTTCCACCAATACCGCCGCCGAAGGAACCAAGGGCCTTGATGACCGAGGGATCCGGCTCCCCAAGTTTTTCTTGGCCAACCATGGCCAGTACTTGGCTGCAATGCAAACGTTTCAGAAAGAGGTCAATCGCCTTTTCACGCATTTCATCCGGCCCCATAAATCCTCCACACATTGAATTTGATGAATAAGTAGTGTAAGAACGAGGCAATGTACCCGATTCACTGGTAAAGCGCACCGCGTTTCCACCACAAAAATCTTGAAATCGCTGTTTCTCCATTCTTCAACGACATATCCCACACACCTTTGCAACCTACCACTGTGTATCTTTCCGTTGCCCCGGTTATCGTTTTTGATTTTGAAACCACCGGTCATGCCCCCAAATACGGTGATCGCCCCATAGAGGTGGGCGCAGTCCGGATTAAGCAAGGGAGTATTGTCGATCGCTTTCAGTCCCTGATGAACCCGGGCTTTACCATCAGTTGGTTTATCGAATCACTCACCGGCATCAGCAACGATCTGGTGGCCCAGGCGCCACCCTGCGAGACCGTGATGTCTAGATTTGCCGACTGGATCGGTGACCTGCCCCTGGTGGCACACAACGTCGGTTTTGACCGTGCCTTTCTTGATGCGGAACTTACGCTCCTGAATCGGGAACGAACAAACCCCATGGCCTGCACCGTGCTGACGGCAAGAAGGATCTTTCCTTCCGCCCCCAATCACAAGTTGGCCACCTTAGTTGATTTTTTGGGTATTGAGACCGACGGCATTTTTCATAGGGCCCTGGCCGATGCTGAAATGACCGGCCATCTCTGGATTGCCATGACCAACCTGATCCAGGATCGCTACGGGCTACCGGAAGTCCCCTTTTATCTGATGCAAAATTTGATGAAAATCGGCCGGGCAAAGGTGGATCGATACCTACGCAATTTTGCGGAACGCCAGCAGAATCTGAACCTGTTTTAGCGCCTCCACCCTTGTTCAAGGCCGGGATAATCGGTAATGATACCGGTCACGCCCAATGCATTTAACTGGTGCTGCCGCGAAGCGTCATTAACGGTAAAAACATTGACCGCAATCCCGGATGAATGCAGTTCGCTGAGCAAGCCCCTGTCGGTGATTGCGTCCTGAGGATGATAGGCACAGACACCTAAATCCAGCAGATAAGAGCAGAGCTGGGGGGGAGGCGTCACCTCCTGTAGGGCTGCCCGTGCAATTCGTGGTTCCAGTTGACGGCAGTATCGTAATAGACTGTGATTAAAAGAAGAAAGCAAAATCAGCTTTTCTACTTTGCTCCGCTTGATGCTGGCAATGACCGCATCCGCCAGGCGGCAGTTCTCCTGTTCAACGCTTAAGTCCTTAAGCTCAATATTGAGGGGGATTTGTTGATCCCGGCTCCAGGCAAGGACCTCATCAAAACGAGGGATACGCTGCGGTATCAGCGCTCCCAGTTCTTCCCTCTCGACCAGGCCCAAGCCAAGGCTGTCGAAAGGATCTGCCTCAAGAAACCAAGAACCCACATCCAACTGCTGCAGTTGCGACAAGGACCAATCCTGCAAACGCAACGAGGCAATACCCAGCTGTCGGGCACGGTTTGCGCCATCACTGGTGCGGTTTAAAAATTCATCGTGAAAGATCACAATTTCCCCATCCCGGCTGAGGCGGACATCCAGCTCAATCATGTCGCAACGGCCGACACTGCGATTGAAGGCAAGCAGGGTGTTTTCGGGAAAACAGGCCCGATAGCCACGGTGGGCAATGATCAGCGGTCGTTCAGGAGGACGATGGAGAAAAAATGGCGTTTGATGCTTATCCTCGTCCACGAGGTCATCGATTTCAACGCTGTCGTGATTCACGCGCAAGGATCCATTCCACCGCGACCAAGAGATCCTCGGCAACAAAATCAGGCTGTATCTCTTGCTCGGGGCCTATGTAAGAGGCATCGCCACGACCGTACCCGGTGAGCACCAGTATCGTGGTCGCCCCCACCCGTGCACCGCAGCGCAAATCCGACCATCGATCCCCCACCACGTATGATCGCTGCAAGTCAAGGAACATCTCACGTGAAGCCTGCTCGAGCAAGCCGGTCTTTGGTTTGCGGCAATTACAATTAAGGCGATATGCCTCGTGTTTGGCTTCGGGATGGTGTGGACAGAGGTAGAGTCCGTCTATATGGGCACCGTCTTCAGCGAGCAGGCGACGCATTTTTTCATGCACCGCTTCAAGAAGGGACGCGGGAAAGTATCCCCGTGCCAAACCGGATTGGTTCGTTGCAACGACTACTGGCAATCCGCTATGATTAAGTCGGCTAATCGCAAGCCCTACTCTGGGAAGCAATTGGAATCGGCTAATGTGGTTAATATATCCCATCTGCTCGTTGATAGTACCGTCACGATCCAAAAAGACTGCCGGTCGGGCCTGGAGCGAGCCATCGCTCTGCCGTAAAGGTTCCATCACTGCCCCTTGAAAAGGGTTGTGACCGCTTCATACACTTCGTCACTATCGATCAGTTTCATGCAGCGAAAATGCTTCTTCGGGCAGTGAGTCTTTTTACAAGGACTACAGGGCAATGGCTTCCGTATAATAACAGCGTGATCGGAATAGGGGCCGGTTGCGATATGGTCGGTGGAACCAAAAATTGCCACAAGCGGAGTATGCAGGGCAGCCGCCACATGCATCAAACCAGAGTCGTTGGTCACAAAGACATCGCACTCGCCGATCAAGGCCATGGCCTCGACTAGACTGGTGGCCCCGGCGAGATTAAGCATCCGTGGCGCAGCGCTCCCGGATTGGGCAATAATATCAGTGCAGGTTGAACGATCAGCCTCGGAACCGAATAAAACGATCCTGGCACGGTTATCTCGACAGATCAATTGTGCCAGCTCTGCATATTTTTCAGGAGGCCAGCGTTTGGCTGGACCAAAGGCAGCGCCCGGATTAAATCCGATCAACGGTTGGCTGCCAAACTCAATATCCATCAGCCCACGCACGCGTGCCTTCATGGCGTCAATCTGATCACCAGAAATGAACAGCTCCAGCTCATTGATCGAAGGTCGTAACCCCAGTCCAAGCATAATCCGCTGGTAGTAGTTCACCTCATGTTTCTTCACGGCCTCGATGGTCTTATGGACTCCATGAGTAAGGAGCAGGCCGCGTCCATCGGTGGTGTATCCGGCACGCACTGGAATACCGGCCATCCAGGTGATAAAGGCGGCCTCAAAGGCATTCTGCAATAAAATGGCACAGTCAAATCGCTTCTCGCGCAGCTCGTTAGCCAGTTGCAACATGCCCCGAAGCCCCTTATGTCGCCCTTTTTTTTCATACACCATCAAATGATCGATACGTGGGCTGAACCGGAAAACATCGCTCACCCAGGGATTGGCCAGGAGGGTGATCTCACTTTCCGGAAAACTCTCACGAATGGTCCGCACAGCCGGAGTGGTCATGACCGCATCGCCGATCCAGTTGGTGGATCGAATCAGTATTTTCTCCGGGTGGGTTGGCAGTGCTTTCATATCGCACGCCCCGGTTCGGATACGGTCGCAAGCAATGCCGCCAGCCGCTCCACGGCAAAACCGATATTGGGATCTTGGGAAAGGGCGATTTCGTAGTTGGCAATGGCCTGTTTGCTCTCCCCGAGTCGCTCCAGGTTAAGCGCCAGGTTGGCAAAATCGATGGCCGAGGCCGGATTGAGCTCAACGGCACGCTGAAAACAGCGCACTGCCTCGACAAACTGATCGAGCTTAAAGTGGCAAACGCCCATGGTGTTGTAAATATCCGGCCGGTCTTCGTCACCGGCAAGGCCTTGAGCAAGCACCACTATCGCCTCTTCATATCTGGCCAGATCGCGTAGACAACAACCACTGTAGGAGTAAAGGTACGGCAGATCCTCATTGTTGGGTTCAAGCTGCAAGGCTTCTTGGAAACATTCAAGGGCCGCCTCGGCCAAACCGTGCTCATAAAGGTGGCGCCCACGGTAAAAAGGTAAGGCGTAGGACCCGGGTAGCAGGTGTTGCATGGCGGCAAGCTTAGCATCCAACTGCTCGCCCTCAAGAAGTTCGGCTGCAAGTTTGGCCGCAAATAAAGCGGCGTTCCCCCCCATGGCCCGCTCACGAAAATGGGCGCCTGGGATGATGGTGTAGACCGCAGGAATCCGCAGCTGCGGATGAGCCGTATCCACCACCAGCACCTCCATGCTGATTTTTTGCAGTGCTGCTACGCAATTTTGTATCTCCTGATAGATATCAGCATCTTTCAGGTCTGCCACTTCGGAGAGCTGGATCATTCCACTTGGGTTGACCACATGCTCCACCTCATTCAAATCAAGCGGCTTGGGTAGACCACTGGCCACATAGTTGGCATTAGAATTGAAATCACCAGCCAGTTGGGCAACCTCTGTCAGCGCGCGAATAAGGGCCTTGTTGGCATCCGGGGTCGTGCCGGCTGTGTAGACAATCTCGCTTGACTCCGGAAAGGTCGACGGATCCCAGGCCAGGGCACCAATGGTGGGGATGCCGGTATCAAGGGAAAAATCGTTGAGATAGACCTCGATTCCGTTATTGCGAAATTTAGCCAGCAATTCCACGGCCACCGGATCGGTGACGGATTGGAGGTCGATTTGCGGTGTGCGCAGTTGATTGCGGGTTATCAGGGCGCATACATGGCGTTCGACCACCTCGCTGATCCCCTGCATCACCGCCTCCTCATAGGTATTACCTGCCGAGGGGCCATTAAACTCATTAATGGCGTAAAACCATGAAAAAGGAATTAATACCGGGCTATTGTCCGTCAAACGCAGTCCCCAGGTCCACTGCAAGGGCAGATCCGCCAGCAGAGAGCGGAGCATTGCTGAATCCAATTGGCTGTCGTGCACCGAGGCCAAGAGGTTTTCCATGGGCAGGACCGGATAGCCATCGGCTTCCATGGCCCCATAATCACCGACCATAAAATTGTCTGTATTGCGGAGAAAACTAAAAAAACTGAACCGCTCGCCCAATTCCATGCAAGCACTGGCTCGGGACTGCTCTGGTGTGGAGCCCTTGCCCATCTGCTTTTTGTTGCCGATAATCCTGCGTGCATCCTCACCGCAAACACTGAAATAGACGGGGATATCGAGTCGGCCGTTATCAATACGGCGAATTTCCTTGAGCACATCCAGGTTGGTTGCCTTCAGCCGCTCTTGAAATCGAGCTACCGTGGCTTCCGGGCTGCAGGCCTTGTCTTGGTCAAAGGTATATTGTTTTTTGCAGGGCTGCAGGCTGATTAATCTTTTTTCCATGGAATTCCAGTTTTTTTATTCTACAATAACAGCTGGTTAGTCGGAATACAGGGCAGAAGACGAAGTTTCCATTAACCTGGGCCGCTGCCACCAGTAAGGTGGGTTCGAAGAGCAGCAAACCGATCTTGCCAGTCTTTTCCGTGAGGGGTCAGGCGCAGATGCCGCAGCATTGCATCAACGGGTTCTATCAAGATATCAAGCCTATTTTGGGGGGTCAAATCGCCCAGGCGCTCCGGCCACTCCACAATGCTGAGTGCCTCCTGCCCGAGATAATCGAGGAGACCGGCGGCCTCTATATCGTCTTCGCCGGCAAGACGATAGAGGTCCATGTGTGCTATGGGCAGTCGGCCCCGATACTCGTGCATCAGGGCAAATGAGGGACTGGACACATACTGCTCCTCCCCTACCCCAAGTTCCCGTGCCAGGATCTGGGTGAAAGTGGTTTTACCGGCTCCGAGCGGGCCAAAAAGCAGCAGCACATCGCCTGGATGCAGCATCCCAGCCAACATTGATGCCAAAGGCTGCAGTTGCTCGGGTCCCTGGCAGTTGAGCAACAGGGAATGTTCTGAGGATTTCTTTCTATACAAGGTCGCTGATTGTTGAGGCTTGGTTGACTAATCGTTCATGGGCAACAATGGCCCATCAGTACCATAGGCGGGAAAATTAATGAAGTCGGAATTGCCTTTTTTTTCGGTTGTGAAAGGGTCGAGTTGGGCAGAAATTGGCCGAAGACTCTACCGGGCCGGAGCAATTATTTGTGGTACTTGTGACCAGCCTTAATCGTCCAGGCTCGATAGAGTTGCTCCAGGAGAACAAGGCGGGTCATTTCATGGGTAAAGGTAAGACGGGAAAGGGAGAGGGTGTAGTTGGCCTGACCAAGGACTGAACGATGCAATCCTAAGAAGCCTCCAATGAGAAAGCAGACCGTGGAGGCACCTTGGTCTTCCCACTTGCTTAATAGTGCGGCCAGTTCTTCCGAGTCGAGTTCGCTGCCATTGGGATCAAGGGCTACCCGGATATTGACCCCCTGGGCCTGCTCCAGCAGTTGACCGGCCTCGATCAACTTGATGGTGTCGTCGGGCTCCTTGCGGTTATGCTTCTCTCTAAGTACAGGCAGATCAACGGGCGCAAACCGACTCAAACGACCGGCATAATCACGGATTCCTGCATCCAGATAGGACTGCTTGGTCTTGCCAAGGAAGGGGATCAGCAACCTCATCGGCTAAACTTTTCCGCATCGCCCTGATCGATCAACGCCTGAAAGATGCGGCAGAACTCTTCGTAACGCAGACCCTTTTTAAATCCGGGACAGGACTCGGTAATTGTCTTGAAATTGTTCTCATCAGCCAGCATGCTGGGATGAAGCGGCCACTGACGGCAGCGCCATGGTCGGCCTTCATGGACGGTGCAGCCAGCGTCCTCGTCATAAAAAATGCAATGACCGTCACGAATCTGCATCTGCACTATCGAACCGGTAATGCGCCAATAACGCTCTATAACTTCCTCCCGGCTCAATCCAAGGGCTTTGATCATCCGCTCCTGGTCGTGGGCATCAAGGGAGACGGTGGTCTCACCATGGCAGCAAAAACCGCAGAGGGCACAGGCATAAATATCAGAAACACGACAGGCGGGAGATTGTTCGCTCATAACCGGTAAAAAAAATGGACTGGTAAAAAAGGTAAAAAAAAATCGCCGGTCCTTCTACAACAAGGGCCGACGCTTTCCAATCGACACGGAAGATCAAGCAGTCATCAGGCGTAGCCGATGATATCACCAAATATTGAAATATCAACCCCGAATTTCTGGGCGGCCAGTCGCCATTTCCGTTCAACCGGGGTATGAAAGAGCACATCCGGATCAGCCGGGACAGTCAGCCAACTGTTGTCCACCAATTCCGACTCCAATTGCCCTGCCCCCCACCCGGAATATCCGAGCATGAACAGGAACTCTTGCGGTCCACACCCCTGGGAGATATCCTCAAGCAAGCGGGAATCCCGGCTCAAATAGATACCAGGTTGAATTTCCACGCAATGCCGGTCCGGAATTTCATCGGTGTAGAGGATAAAACCGGCATCCAACTCCACCGGCCCCCCCATGTACACCGGCGGCACCGGCCCTTCGGGAATGGTTAGGCTTGATCCGTAGAATACATCCAGAAGGGTAATTTCTGGATTGAGATTATTGATCACCAGCCCCATGGCCCCATCCTCGTTGTGCGCACAAAGGTAGATAACCTGTTCCTGAAATCGGGGATCAGGCATCTGGGGAGTGGAAATGAGAAAATTACCTGCCAAGCTTTCCATCATGAACCTCGCTAACGCCTCCTTGATATCTATATGCTACCACCTGGGTTGAAACAGGGTCAAGGAGTGTTTTCCGATCCGTCATGATGCATCCCGAACTTGCTGCAATCCCTGCTTTCCGGTAACTTATAATCGCAACATGGGTATCAATCAACTGCTATCACAGAAAAAGAAGGACGAATATGAGCGAACATTCATCATTGACCAGCCAATCCGCCAAGTTAAAAAATGCCATTATCTGGATGGCCGAAATCCTGCAGGAGCAGCCGCAAAAAACACGGCATCTCATTGTACAGGAGGCGGAATTACGCTTTGACCTCACACCCCTGGAGTGTGATTTTCTTGATAAACATTTTACCGCAGCAGATGTCTGAATAACTGTACACAAACTTCAATCAGGCGGCCTTGTCCTGCTCCCAGACCGGGAGTTGGATAATGACCGTGGTTCCATTGCCGGATTCGCTCTCCAGTTCAATCGAGCCGCCATGATCGGCAATGATTTTCTGGGAAATCGCCAACCCAAGACCGGTACCGGCCTGTTTGGTGGTGAAGTAGGGATAAAAGACCTGGGATAAGAGTTCCGGCTCAATACCTGGGCCGGTGTCGCGAATCTTAAGTTCGACTTCACCGGCCTCATCTCGGTTCTTCAGGGTAATTGCCAAACGGCCACCCTTTTCCATGGCCTGTATCCCGTTGATGAACACATTCATCAAGACCTGTTGCAAGCGATCGGCATCACCGAGCACCGGCTTTAGATCAGGTTGCACCTCAAGGGTGGTTTCAATCCGGTTCTCCATGGCCTCGGCACGAATGAGCGCTATGCTTTTTTCCAGTAACCGGCCAATATCGATCCGTTCCAGGTGTAAAACCGAAGGTCTGGTGAAGCTCAGCATCTCGGTGATGGTGCGATTCATCCGCTCGGTTTCTTGAATCAACAACTCGGCTGTCGCCTGCTCCTTGCTGCCCTGGGGAAATTTATTCTTCAACAACAGTGCCAGCCCCTTAATAGAGCTGAGTGGATTACGAACCTCATGGGCCACGCCTCCCGCCATCCGGCCCACGGCCGCCAGTCGCTCGCTTTCCCGCATCCGTTGCTCCAGGCTACGGATTTCAGTTACATCGGAAATCAACAGTACCTTCCCCATGTGTTGCTGCTGGCTGTCGACAATGGTCAAAGGATGACAGAGCAACTCACAGCGTCGCTCACCGAAATGAAGACGAACGCCTACCTCGCGCCCCTCCTTCAATGCATTGCGTTTAGTCTCCTCATTGGTGAAAAATCTTGCCAGCTGTCCTGGTAACACATCCTCTGGACGACGACCGGTTGCCAAATGGCGTTCGATACCGGTTAATCGGCCGATGGCCTGATTCCAGGTGGTCACGTACCCATGTCCGTCTGTGGCAATAATACCAACCGGCAACTTGGCAATAAGCAGGGAAGTAAAGGCCTGAATATCATCAAGCGTCTTTTGCGAAACCCTAAACCCTTGCACGGCAGAAAGAGAAAACCAGCCGCCGAGGCCGACAAAAAGCATGGCCAGGGACAGCATGAAGATCTGCATTCTAAGCCGTCTCAGTGTCCGGTCAAAGTCTTTCATATCAAGGCCGATCACCACAAAATGGGGATTGCCCTTCTGGGGGCTTTCCGGGACCAAACGAAACAGCGGATGGTTTCCCCTGGCGGGAGAATGAAAGAAATACGGTTGTTGGCCTTCAGCCAATGGTTGGACTGGCAAAGGTAATAGAGTGGGAAACACCAGGGTAAAAGGACGAATGGTTTCAAAAAACCGGCCGAATTCTTTGTTTTCCCGGATACTGAATATGGTTTGTAGGGGGCCATCCTCGACGCCCTCGGCCTGTTTTAGCTCTGGTATGGTCGCCATCGTGCCGATACGGGCGTGGTTATTATGGGCTATGATTTTACCATCTTGATCAACCACCATAAAAAATACCAGGTCCGGATCCTCAGCAAGATGATCGATAACCCGCTGCATGTGGACAGACCAGGATTCGTTGTTCCAATAATCCTTGCGCAGGTCATTGATAAAGGAGGCGCGGGCACCGGAATGAAGGACCCGGGTCAGGGTGGATGCCTTCTGCAGCATGGCGTTGGTCATTAATCGCTCTTCCAAACGCAGGTTATGGAAGGCAAAGGTTACCACGATCATGATCAACAAACCTCCAGCCGCAGCCAAGAGCCAGGGAGAAGAAAATATATAGGCCGGTCGTTTGATTTTTTTAAATAGGCGCCATTTCATGGTGTTGGCGTTTGCAAGGATCAATCCAGTAGAGGCTGCACCGGAAGGCTGGCGGTTTCCGGAGGATACATCGGAATCGAGATCCGAATCCGCACCACGGGATGGGTAGTTTTTACTCACCATGCACCTCAACACTGGATAAGAAGGAAACAGATAGAGCCATTATTTGATTTTTGAAGAACCATGAATTTACCTGATAAATATTTTTTATAATAATATCATATAATTATATTTAAAAATATTTTGGCACGTATCTCGCTTTGAACAAGGCACAACAGGCAAATCATCAACCTCATGGACTCAGGAGCATGAAACCATGAAAACGACAAACACCAAAAATAAACTCATGATGGCTGCCATCCTGACCAGCGGGCTGACCTTGGCAATCAGCCAGGCAGTTATGGCGCAGCCGGCAAAACCCGGTGGTCCGGGCCCTCAGGGCAAGGAGGTTGACGCGACTTGCCGGTACCAGATGAATTCGGAGCTGCAAAAAGTTCAGGACAAATTCCTGACCGAAACTGTAGCTGAGCGTAAAGCACTTGCGCAAAAGAACGCGGAGATGCGGGCAATCATGAAAGCCGGCACCCCCGATACGACCAAAGCCTCCGAGGTTGCTGGCGAGTTATTTGAACTCCGTGAAAAACTTCGTCTTAAAGCCCAAGAAATCGGCATGCCTTTACCGATGCTGCTCATGGGACATGATGGTGACGGTATGAAATATCATGACGGCACCAAGATGCATCATATGATGCAATAACAGCTTTTTCCAATGCCCTCCTGGCGCCCCGGCGGTTCCCTCCCTCCTTTTCCGTCGGGGCGTTTTTTTCCTTCCTTTTTCACATCATATTCTCTGGATCCACATCTAAGCTCAAACGCACCGAACTTGGGCAGAGATGCCTTTTTTTTTCCAATAATTCATCGCACATAGCGTGCAGCACCTGCTGATTTTTACTTTTTAAGAGCAGTTGCCAGCGCGTATTATCCTTGATCTTCACCAGAGGAGCCGGGGATGGTCCGAGCAGGTCGATGACACTCGCCCATTTATGGCCGCGAATAAATTCCGCCACCCGGGATGCAGCCTTTTGCACCTGTTCCTCACGTAGGCCTGAAAAACGAATATTGACCATCCGGCTAAAAGGTGGGTAGGCAAATGGTGACCGGACAGCAATCTCCCGCGTAAAAAATGCTTCATAATCATGCTGCTGGGCCAACTGAATCGCATAATGCTGGGGTTGATAGGTCTGAACGAACACCACTCCAGGATCTGTCCCCCGTCCTGCCCGTCCGGTTACCTGGGACAAAAGCGCAAAGGTACGCTCCGCGGCCTTATAGTCGGGCATGCACAGCCCTGAGTCGGCCCAGACCACTCCAACCAGCCGAATTCCGGGAAAATGCAACCCTTTGGCAATCATCTGCGTACCGATGAGGATATCCACCTGCGCTTCTCGAACCGCCTTCAGGGTGGCCAGATAATGTTTGCGGTTGCCGGTGGTGTCACTGTCGAGCCGGGCCACACGCGCCTGGGGAAACAACTGCTGCACCTCTTCCTCGATTCGTTCCGATCCCATGCCCACGCCATGAATCCGGGTGGAACCGCAGGAAGGACAGAGGGCATTGGGGTGACGACTGTAGCCACAGTAATGGCAGAGAAGGATGTTGCGGCTGCGATGCAGGGTCAGTGAGACCTGGCAATGTTCGCATTGGACAATGGCCCCGCAATCGCGACAAAGCATGGAGGAGGAAAACCCTCGCCGGTTAACGAACAAAAGGCTCTGCTTGCCCATTTCCAAAGTGTCGGCCAGGGCATTGATCAGAGGATCAGAGAAGCTTAAATCCGGGCGTGAACGCTGGGTCTGGGTCAGGTCGACAATTTCCACCTGGGGCAAGGGCTGGTTGGCAACCCGATGACGCATGGTCAACAACTGGTATTTTTGTTCTTTGCAGTGGTAATAGCTGATCACCGAGGGCGTTGCCGAACCGAGCAATACCGGACATCCGGACATCTGGGCCCGCAAAACGGCCAGATCGCGACCATTATAGCGTAGACCATCCTCCTGTTTGTAGGCGGGTTCGTGCTCTTCGTCCACCACCACCAGGCCGAGTTTGGTCAGGGGCGCAAACACCGCTGACCGCGCCCCAAGGACCACCTTGGCGGAACCGTGCAGCACACGTTGCCATTGGTCAAACCGCTCTCCATCACTGAGCCCGCTGTGCAGCACTGCCAATTGATCCCCGAAACGGGTATAGAAATGGGCCTCAAGCTGCGAAGCCAGGGCAATTTCAGGAACCAGCACCAAGGCGGTTTTTCCCTGGTGCAAAACCCGCTGCACCGCCTGGAGGTAGACCTCGGTCTTCCCGCAACCGGTAACCCCAAAGAGAAGAAAGGGAGAAAACTGTGCTAACTCTATTGCTGGAAAAAGTTTTGCCAGAACCTGGGCCTGTTCCATGGTCAACTGTTCAGGTTCGGGGAAAATTGGCGGAGGATCACCAAAGGGATCACGAAAAATACGTTCCTGGGAGGACTGGAGTATGCCCAACTCAATCAACCGTTTTATTCTGGGCCCGGCACCGGTATAAAGCCGATTGATCCGGGCGTTGGGCACCGATTGTTGAGCGTTGCTGAACAACTCCTCTAAAAAGAAGGTGAGCGCCTTGACCTCTGCTTTTTTCAGGACAAGAGATGTATCCTGTTGTAACGTAGCCACCAACGCCTCTTGGTCGTGCACCTGATTGAGCAGAACCTCAAGCCTTGGGCCCGGCACAAGAGTGGTCTGTATTTTTTCCTTAACCCGGTTATTGCTGCGACTGGTTGGTTGCAGGGGCAGCGCTGTGCGCAACACCTCTCCCAGGGGATGATGGTAATAGCTGGCAATCCAGCGGTAGAATGGGATCAGTTCTTCTGGGAACGCGGGAGATAGCCCGAGGATCTCGATAATCGGCTTGAGGGTGAAACTTGCCCCCTCTTCTGCCGCCACAGAAGCCGGGCCAAGAACATAGCCAATCGCCTTTCGCCCTCCCAGGGGAACCCGAACGCAACAGCCCACCGGAAGCGGTTCTTCTCTTCCGGTGGGCTGGGCATAGCTTAGGGTTGTGGCAAGGGGGGCGTCAACCGCAACTTCGTAGGTACACTCCACCTTTCATCAGGCCTTTACAAAATCGATTTAGAGCTCAGAGCAGATCTTGAGAAGATGCTCGCGAAAAGATTTACCAAGATCCTGGTGACTCAGGGCAAAGTCAACGATAGCCTTCAGATAACCGAGTTTATCGCCGGCATCATACCGTTTGCCGATAAACTCATAGGCATACATGGAACGTTTGTTGGAAAGGGCCAATAGAGCATCGGTGAGCTGGATCTCGCCGCCGTGGCCTGGGGTGGTTTTTTCAAGCAACTCAAAAATCTCCGGCATCAACAAATAACGGCCTATAATGGCCATGTCGGAGTTGCAGGTCCCGGGAGCGGGTTTTTCCACCATGCGGTCCACCTTATAGGTTCGCTCCTGTTCGGTGGCCTGACCTTCGACAATACCGTACTGATGGGTCTGCTCCATCGGCACCCGCTGTACCGCCACGATCGACTCTCCCACCTGCTCGTACAGATCAATCATCTGCTTGCAGCAGGCGGTTTTGCTCATGACCAGGTCATCGCCCAAAAGCACCATAAACGGTTCATCGCCGATAACGTTGCGGGCCATCCAGATGGCGTGTCCCAAACCAAGCGGCTCTTTCTGCCGAACCGAGATGACATCGATCAGGTTGGAGATGTTGTTGAGTTCCTCACGCAACTGTATTTTCTTACGATCTTTGAGCACGGTATCCAGCTGAAAATCATAGTCAAAATGGTTTTCAATCGCCGATTTCCCGGCGCTGGTCACCAGGACGATCTGTTCGATTCCCGAGGCCACGGCTTCTTCGACAATGTATTGAATGGTCGGACGGTCAACAATGGTCAGCATCTCTTTGGGGATAGCTTTGGTTGCCGGAAGAAAACGTGTCCCCAATCCCGCCACCGGGATGATGGCTTTTCTGATTGCTTTCATACAGTCCTCGTTATAAAAAATATCGTTCTCTGTTGGAAAAAAACCGCGCAAACAGAGTCCTTTTTCCCGTTTTGATTGCCTCAGCCGCTAAGCTTTGGTATCAAGGGCTTCCCCGAGTACATTTCTTTGTAGCTGAATCAGCAATAAGAGCGAACAAGACAATCCGGATCGCACGGCTGATTTTCTTATTGTACCCCGAAGCCATCAACAGACTCAAGAAAATTTCTTTAATTTCATGTATCTTTCTTATCCGCCCGAACTTCCGGTCAGCGAACAGCGGGACCTGATCGTCTCAAGCATTGCCGCCCATCAGGTACTGATCATCATCGGCGACACCGGCTCCGGCAAGACCACCCAACTACCGAAAATGTGCCTCGAAGCAGGCAGGGGCCAAGCAGGCCAGATCGGTTGCACCCAGCCACGAAGAATCGCCGCTATTTCGGTTGCGGAGCGGGTGGCCGAGGAAGTCAGGGCAGCGGACAAGGTCGGCTACAAGATCCGTTTCCACGACAAAACCTGCAAGGAAACCTTGATCAAATTCATGACCGACGGCGTGCTCTTGGCCGAGACCCGCCAGGATCCACAGCTGCGACGGTACGATACCATCATCGTTGACGAGGCCCATGAACGCAGTCTCAATATCGATTTTTTGTTGGGGTATCTCAAAAATCTGCTCCCCACCCACCCGGATTTAAAGCTGATCATCTCCTCGGCCACCATTGATGCGGAAAAATTCAGCCGCCACTTTAATCAGGCACCGGTAATCTCGGTTTCCGGCCGTACCTATCCCATTACCACCAAATACCAGGAAACGGTGGGTGAGGATGAGGCCGAGCTCTCCCATGTGGATCAGGCCATTGACGCAATCAAAGAACTGGCCACCCTGCCCCAGGGTGGTGACATTCTCGTATTCATGCCCACCGAACGCGACATTGCCGATACCCTGGATGGTTTGCAATCCTTTGCCGATTCCCATTTGCTGTTACCGCTTTTTGGTCGGTTGCCGGCAGCAGACCAGCGTAAAATCTTTCGACCATCGGCCAAACGCAAGATAATCGTTTCCACCAACGTCGCTGAGACCTCGGTCACCGTTCCCGGTATCCGTTATGTGGTCGATACCGGCCTCGCCCGCATCGCCCGCTATAGCCCGCGCACAGGCACCACCAGCCTCAAGGTCAACCGCATCTCCCAGGCCAGTTGCGAACAGCGCCGTGGTCGCTGCGGCCGAACCGGGCCAGGCATCTGTATCCGCCTCTACAGCGAGGAAGATTTTCTCGCCCGCGAAGCCTTTACCCTGCCCGAGATCCAGCGCTCCAACCTGGCAGAGGTCATCTTACAGATGATCAATCTCAAGCTCGGTGATCCGGCCCGGTTTCCTTTTATCGATGCTCCGCCCTCAACGGCCATTCGCGAAGGGTACAAGCTCCTTAAAGAACTGGGTGCCACGGTCGGCGATCACCGACTCACGGACAACGGCCGACTCATGGCCCGGCTACCGCTTGATCCCCGTATCTCGCGTATTATCATCGAGAGCATTGCTCTTGGTGCCAGCCACGAGGTAACCATACTCGCAGCCGCCCTCTCGATTCAGGATCCCCGGGTACGTCCTCCGGACAAGGAGCACCAGGCAGACGAGATCCACCGCCTGTTTATTGATAAAAAATCGGACTTTCTGACTCTGCTCAATATCTGGAACGCCTTTTTTGTTCCCGGCGAGGAACCGCCCTCCAAATCCAAGCTCTCCCGCTTCTGCAAGGCCAACTTCCTCTCCTGGCAACGGATGCGCGAATGGATGGATGTACATGAGCAGATCACCCGCCTGCTGCGCGATGCCAAGGGCTTTCGTGAACCCCAGGCGGCCGCAGGCTATGATGCGATCCATATTGCCCTCACCAGCGGTTTTCTGCGCAATATCTGCCTCAAAAAAGAAAAAAACATCTACCTAGCCGCCGGTAACCGCGAAGTGGTACTTTTTCCCGGCTCCGGTCTCTACAACAAAGGTCCGCAGTGGGCCGTGGCCAGTGAATTTGTTGAAACAACCCAACTCTTTGCCCGAGGCGTAGCCGCAATTGAAGTCGATTGGCTGGAACGACTCGGCGGGAGTCTATGCAAACGTTCCTGGTCCGATCCGCATTGGGAAAAACGCAGCGGCAAGGTGATCGCCTTTGAACGGGTGACCCTGTTCGGGCTCACCATCGTTGCCGGACGCAAGGTGGAATACGGCCGGATCAACGATAAAACCCTGGCCGAGGCCCGTGAGATTTTCATCCGCCAGGCCTTAATCGAACACCAATTGGGCGGCAATCATGCCTTTCTTGCCCACAACCAGGCCCTGGTTGAAAATTTCCAGGAGTTGGAGGAACGATTTCGTCGCCGCGATATCCTGGTCGACGAAGAGGTCCTCTACGGATTCTACGACAATCGACTCGGCAAGGTCTACGACCGTTTCACGCTCAACCGCTTTCTGCGCGGTAAAAAGAACGACCAATTCCTCCACATGAGCGAGGAAGACATCTGCCTGGCCGTACCTGATGCCGAAGCGTTGTACCGATTTCCGGCCTCGATCCGCACCGGTGAATTCGAGCTCGAACTGAGCTACCTTTTCGCACCCGGTGATCCTGCCGACGGAGTTACGGTCCGTATCCCGCAGAACCTCTTGGCCCATCTCAATCCTCAGATCTTTGAATGGCTGGTGCCGGGATTACTGCCGGATAAACTGCTTCTGCTCTGCAAAAGGTTGCCCAAACAGCTACGTCGCAGGCTAGTGCCCCTGCCCGATGCAGTTGACCGGATCATGGACAATATCAACCTCTATGGCGGCTCGCTCTATCAGGAGTTGGAGCGGGTGTTGCTGCGCACCTATCAACTGCGGTTGGAGCGCAGTGACTGGCAGATCGATACCTTGCCGATTCATCTGCGGATGCGTTTTGTGCTCGTGGATGAACAAGGCAAGGAACGCGCTGAAAGCCGCTCCTTTGATGAGCTCACCAGAACCCAGCAACAGATAGGGCAAAGTCCGTCCTCCCCTCTTGCCACCGCCCTGCCATCGATACGGGAAATCACCCCCCAGGACCTGGACAGCATTGAGACCAGGCTGCCACTGACTGATACTCAGGGCCGAGTCATCGGCCTTTATTTCCCGGCTCTGGAAGTCAATGAGCTCAAGAATACACTTACCCTCCAGTATGTGGAGGATGAGCAAGCGAGTCTTCGCTCCATCCGCCTGGGGCTCCAGTTTCTTTACACCCAAGAATTCCCCAAGGAGATGAGCAGCCTGCGCAAACTGTGCAAAAACTCACTCACCAGCCATTCGGCCTCTTGGCTTAGCCTTGGCGCCAAGGCCTCGGCTGCCGTCCTGCGCAACGATCTCCTGGCCTTTCTCCTTGATGGTGTCTTTGGGACCAGCGGCCATTTACCGAGCTTTGCCGACTATCAAGAAAACCTCGCAGGAGTGGCCCAACAAGGACTCTTGCGGACAGCCACCGGCCTGCTAGAGCTGGTGCAGCAGACCCTGCAACAACGGCGGGCGGTCCACCAAAAAATCAACGATTGGAAAAATCGGGCTCGGGCCAACCGTAGTTTCCAGCAGGCCCGTTATCAGGAGTATCTCGACGCTCTGGAACAAATTGTTCCGGTTGGCTTTCTTCGCAACCTGCGACCGGAGGAACTCAAACATAAACCTCGCTATCTGCAAGCCCTGGCCCTTCGGATCGAACGCGCCGAGCATGCACCGCTCAAGGACGACAAAAAGGCCGAACGGCTCATCAAACCGTTGGCCCGATTACAGCAAATGGCCCATTACAAGAGTCCCACCCTGCCCTGCCAAACCTGCCAGCAGGAATATCTGGAACTGCTCGAGGAGTTCCGGGTCTCCATCTTTGCCCCGGAATTGGGGACCGCCCAACCGGTTTCGGAGCAGCGATTGATACAAAAATGGCAAGAGGTGGAGAATATCTGCAGGCGGGTGGAGTAGCAATGTGATCACAGTTCCATAATTCAAAGACATCGGTTGCATTTTTGTATGTCTTCTCCTAGAGTTGATAGAAGAAAAGCAAAGGGTGAATTGCCTCTACAAGGCATTCTGAACAGCTATGCACCTAAACTCTTAGGAGGGATATATATGGAAACCATCCCCATCAAGCTCACCTATAAGGCCATCCATGACCTGGCCTTTTTTCAGGAACAGTACGATCGGCTGACCCACGAGATCCAGCAGGTACGGGTACAGCTGAAAAGCAGTCCACCTCTGCCCCCGGATGATCCACGCGCAGCCCAACGAGAGGAGTGGCGAGATTGGCTTCAGTTGCAGATTAAAAGCAAATACAAGGAGCGGGATTCTTTTGTAAAGGTCATCTCCGACAAGGGCTTCCATATCATCGACCTACCGGAGTAACAATTCTCCTCCCCCCCTTTTTAAGTTCATCCTCCACCCCACAGGTTTCACGATTTATCATGCGTTCTTTCTTTGCCCTATTTCTGGCTCTTCTTCTCTCCCTCTTTGTCACCACCGCCAACGCCCAACCACCCCAGGGCCGTTTCTTCCTCATGGGTAGCGGTGTGATGCAGCTAAAAAACCTGCGCAACAACCGTGAAGCCAAGGTCCATCTGCTCAAGAGCGACGGTTCGTTCAACGAGGCCGATTTCAATACCGTGGATTGGGTTTTCGGGTATCCGACACAAGAAAAAGGCGAGCATATCTCCCCCAGGCTGCTGTTCATGCTGAGCTATTTTAGTGAACGCATGGCACCTGGCAAACCGATCAACATTGAATCTGCGTACCGGAGTCCTGAATACAACGATAAGATCCGGGCCATGGGCAATAACGCCGCCCGCACCAGTACCCATATGGACGGCATGGCCCTTGATTTCTGGCTTGCGGGAGTGGATGGCAAAAAACTGTGGCAGACGATCAAAGCCCGTAATTGTGGCGGTATCGGCCATTATGGCGGCAAGACCGTGCATTTCGATGCAGCCAGACCCCGATTCTGGGAGGCCGCCACCTCCGGCACCCGGCGTCCAGAGCCGGATGAGAACCGGCATCTCTATCTATCCACCGACTATGACCGCTATGCACCGACGGAAAAAGTGCGACTGTCGCTCTCCAGCCTCAGCAGTTTTCAATTTGGGGTACAGCCCACTATTGAAGTGTTCCGCTCGGGCACTCGCGAACAAAGTGTCGCCAACCTGCCCCTTGACCACGCGGGCGAAACCAGCTGTCTGATGCTCGGCACCCGTGAGGCCTCACGCTTTCTGACCACAACCCTGCCGCCGGATTTGCCGCCGGGCCGTTATCAGCTCAAACTCTCCTTCTGTAACAGGCCTTTTGCCCGCATGCCTGAGGAGGCCTTTTCAAATCCCATCGAAATCCGCCGATAATCGAGGGGTACCCGATTTCTCATTAGTTCTTGCGTAAACGCCTTCCATGCCCATTTGTAGTATTTGTAATTTGTTGATATTCCATGGCAGGAGTGCCTCGTAGTCTTCCACGGATGGCGAGATGCGTGCAAGATGGACAAAGCATTCATCAAAGGACAACGATTCAATCTTCTTCGCAATGCTCACAAGTTAAACGATGATCGAGGTGACAATCTGGGCCGACTCTTTGAGGCAAATGAAGCCTTGTTTCAGGCGTATCTTCTCAAAGATGCATTCAGCACCCTGTGGACCTATGTTCGTCCGAAATGGGCCTCTAAATTTCTCAACAACTGGGTTGAATGGGCCAAGGAAACAGGATTGGAACCCTTGATAAAATTTGCCAAAGGCATCGACAGGGACAGAAATGAAATTCTGGCCTGGATCAAACACCCGGTTACCTCGGCCAAACTTGAAGCATTCAATGCTCCTATCAACAGGATCGTAAAACGAGCATGCGGATACCGGGATCTTGAATACCTCTACCTGAAAATCAGGCAAGAAGCGGCGTCACCTTTTCTGCAACTCTGACAAAGACCCTTGTTTTTTCACACTTTAAAACGATTGACCATGGCATTGAGTTCGCCAGCTAACCTGGAAAGATCGGTCGCGTTTTGGTTCACAAGACCGCTATTCTTGGACATATCGACGGCAGCATCCTTGACATCTCTGATATCCTGGGCGATCTGGGTGGAAACCACGGAACTCTGCGAAACATTCTGATTAACCTCGTTGATACCGGCCGAGGCCTGGCCGATATTGCTGGCAATTTCCCTGGTTGTAGCAGACTGTTCTTCCACTGATCCAGCGATGGCGACGACGATCTGATTGACCTCGTTTACCACCTTGGTAATGGCTGTGATTTCGTCCACCGTACCCTTGGTCGAATACTGGATCCCTTCTACTCGTTTCTTGATCTCATTGGTTGCGGAGGCGGTTTGCCGTGCCAATTCTTTGATTTCATTGGCGACAACCGCAAAGCCCTTACCTGCATCGCCCGCTCGTGCCGCTTCGATGGTGGCATTCAAAGCGAGTAGATTGACCTGCTCGGAAATATCGGTAATCGTCTCGATCACCTTGCCGATATCCTTTGCTGATTCGCCCAATTCGCTGATCTGTACCGAGGCTTTTTGGGTCTGGGCAACTGCATCAGAGGTGATATTGCTCGCATTGTCGGCATTGTCGGCAATCTGAGTGATGGTTGAAGTCATTTCTTCTACAGCCGCGGCCACCATACTGACATTGTTCGAGGCCTCTCCCATGGCAGATGCCATGGCGCCCATATTGCCACTCATTTCCTCACCGGCAGTAGCCACGGTGTTAGCCTTGTCCGACGTTTGATCGGCTCCTGACGACATTTGTTTGGCGATGTCCAGCAACTGCTGGGAGGAAATCCGGAGTAACCCGGCATTTTGGGCTACATCACGGATCACTTCCTGCATTTTTTCGATAAATACATTGAACCATTTAGCCAACTCGCCCATCTCATCCTGAGATTTCACCTCCAATCGATGGGTCAGATTCCCTTCTCCCTCGGCAATATCCTTGAGACCAGCCACAACCTGATGGAGTGGTTTGGTTATTGCGTTCACAAGAAAAAAAGAGAGACCCAAAAAAGCGGCCATGCCGATAACCACGATAAGAGCAATCGTCATGACAGCGGCTTTGGTCTGGCGTACGATAATGGCATTGGCCAAACCGACTGTGACTTCCACCGGTTTAAAAGCTGTTTTTCCGGTGATGTCGAGCTGCCTGATTGCTTTTCGTTCCTTGACGCCAAGCTTTTGGGATTCATCGATCAATTTGAGAAAAGTCCGGATCGTTCCCTTGATCTCCTTGGCCTTTTCAACAAATTCCTCGTTTTGCAGCGCAACAGAGGTTTCATGCAGAGCCGGGATACTGTTTTTAACAATGATATCGGTCGACTGTTTGAAAGCGGCAAAAAGTTTGGTATCGCCAGAAAGGAGAAATTGGTATTGTAAGCTTTGAAGTTGGAGAAAACCTATTTTGCAGTCCCGAACGATGTTCAGCACTTCATTCTCCACCGCGTTGAGGTCTTCTCCTTGCATCTGTAAATTTGACTGACGTGCCTCCAGATCCCTCTGAATTGTCCCTAGCAACCCCAGTGCATGGGACAGCGGCTGCATCATATCTTTTTTCAATTGATCCTGTTGACCATGGGCCTTAACGACCTCGGCAAACATCTGTTGGTATTTCTGCAAAAGTCCTTTGGCGTCTGTCAATTGTTTAGCGATCTCCTGGTCACGGCTCTCCTGAGAGACCGCGTCAAGAGTCTTGTTCGTATCGAGGATCAGTTGCTCAAACTGCCCCATAACCTCGCCGGAAAAAAATTGCAGATAAGTTTTTTCCGCGATTCTTGCATCCTGAAGATTGCCGATGAGTCGATTGAAGTCGAATTTTGTGGTGTTGGCTTGATTGATATTGCCGTAGTAATGAATCCCGGTCGCCACCAAGGAAAGAATGATCACTATCGTGAAGAGTACCAGCCCGTAAAGCCTGCTTTTCAAGCTGGGAGTTAGAAGAGAAAAGGCCATGGTCGATCCTATCCAAATGAGTAATTAAGAATACCCGATGGACCTCGCGTCCTTACGGGTTTACTGGAAAATGACCAGGTATATTGCCGCCCCACACAAGTGACAAAAAAGACCCAGCGCCAGCGAGATGACCGGCGCCAGGGGGAAACGGCAGTATCACAGAGGTGCTATTTGATATCCAACTTGGCCATGGCTGTCGGATCACCGTTGTATAAGCCGCATCCGATTACGACATCCACATTGTCGGGCATAGTGCATTTTTTAACATAGGAGACTTTCCGGACAATGTCCTTGGAGCCAGGAATAGGCCAGTAATACTCAACCCATCCCTGTCCTGCCTCGTTGACAACATTATTCATGGATACAAAGAAGCGTTTGCCTTTTTGGTCTTTCAGGCCGATTAGCTCCTTGCCCTCCATCTTGAATTTGATCGGATGCATGAGCATTTTGGTTTCTTTCAGGCTATGAATCCAGATATAGGTGCCCTCGAACAGGAAAGGGCTGCCCTTTCCCTTGAATTTCGGGAAAGCAGCTGGGCCTTCCACTTTCAAGAGATTGCAGGCCTCGTCAACCTTGGCGATGATGGTTTCTGGAGGTGTGGGAGTCTCTTTGACGGTTGTTTTAACGTACGCTTCAGATTCTGTAGCAAGTTGTTCGGGTGATGTTTCAGCAAAACCGGGTGCGGCAATCAGTGCCAGGAACAGTGTACAGACCAATGTGCTTACGATTTTTTTCACGACAACCTCCTTGAAAGATGAACAGAGATAACCTTTCCGTGACATTAAAGGAGAAGAACACTGCCGTTGACCACTTGCCCCCTTACGTCTTCTGCTCGACCCTTATCGAGCAGGCAGAAAAGCACGATAAAACAGCTGTGATTTTTATATCAAAGCCACGTGGGTGAAGTCAAGGCGACATAGTCATTAAGATTATTAGAAGATAATCGAACTTCCTGAAATGTTGATTATGCGTCAAGAAATTCTCTGATTTTGCGGGACAGCTCTTTTTTTGAAAATGGCTTTTGAAGAAAATTTATTCCTTCATCAATGATTCCATGATGAGCAATAACATTTGCAGTATACCCTGACACATATAATACCTTCATATTTTGGCACTTAGAGAGAAGTTGCAATGACAATTCTTTACCATTCATTTCAGGAATAATTATTTCTGCCATGAACAGGTCGACTGTATCTGCATACTCTTCGGCCAAACGCAATGCTTCTTTTGGAGAATTAGTCGACAAAACTTTGTATCCAAGTGCTTAGTTGCGTTATTAATAGCAATTATGCTATAGTGGGCGCATGTCAAGAAAAGCGCCTGAAATTACCTGTAGTGAACAAGAACGGAAGATCAGCAGTCTTAACAAACAGCACGCCCCTTAGGCGAACAGGTGGCTCCGACGGCGTGCGGGATGTGCGGTTTGGAGGCGCCCGGGCAAAGGCCAGCTCGAACCGATTGGCTGGGACGAGGCTACTCATTTTGTCGGCGAGGAGTTGACTCGGCAAAAAGAACGCTTTGGCCCCGCATCGCTGGCGATTCTCTCCCCGGCAAAACGGAACAATTATCGCCAAAGTTTTCTCCCCTGCGTATTCCGGTAAAAGTGGGCCACCGGTCGGAGCGAAGCGACGCTGGAGTCTTTTAGTAAATGGACTGTCAGTTTTGGTCAAGAGTGATGGTGAGGTGGTCCCCAGACTGGAGCATGGAAACGATCCGCAATCTCCTCGGTACGTAATCCGGAAATCAGCTTGACCTGAGGATGGGCTTGCGGGTTTAATGCCCAAACTCAAAAAATTGGCCATTACCCACACCCATCGGCGCCACCTGACTTATCAAAAGATAACATTATGAACCAACCCATACCCGAACCAGCCACGATTGACATCTTTTCTACAGCCTTTCTTCTACCCAACGTTGGGGCCCCCTTCCTCGTTGGCTTGGCTGTTGGCTACTTTTCCAAGAAAATGCTGAAGGTGGCTCTTTTCCTCGGTGGGGCGGCAGTGGTGCTTCTCTTTGTTGGCGAGTACTACGGCGTTACCCATGTCGACGACCAGGCCTTGCACCAAACCGCCCAAACCGCTGCCGACCTGGCTTCCCAATCCGGAAATTTCCTCTTCACCCGCTTGTCTCACCTCACCTGGAAGGGTGGTAGCGCGGTGGCCGGTTTTCTCGCGGGGCTGAAACTCGGATAACACGAGGGAACCTAGGGGGCGTTGCCATTTTATCGTCGTCCCCCTGCCCCAAAAGATTCTCTACTCCCTACCCTGCCCTATTTTTCCTGCTGAACGACGTTTTTTCCATGCCCCAATCCGACATGCTCATTACCCTGGCCACACTTGCCTGTGCGGCCACACTCATGATCACCAACCGCATCCGCGCCGACCTGGTCGCGATGCTGGTGGTGCTGACCTTACTGCTCAGCGGTGTGCTCAGCGCCACTGAAGCCCTGGCCGGTTTTTCCAACCCAGTGGTCATTATCATCGCCTGTATGTTCGTGGTCAGCGAGGCCATTATCCACACCGGTATTGCCCAGCGCATGGGTGATTTGGTCCTGGCCCGTGGCGGCACCAGCGAAGTCCGATTATTGATCATTCTCATGTCTGCCTCCTGTCTGCTCGGTTCCTTCATGAGCTCCACAGCCACTGCCGCCATCTTCATCCCCATTGTCCTGTCCGTGGCCGACAAGGCCGAGATTAATCATAAACGCTTATTAATTCCTCTGGCCGTGGCCGCCCTGATCAGCGGCATGATGACCCTGGTGGCCACACCGCCCAACATTGCGGTCAACAACGTCCTGCGCGAACGTGGCCTGGAGCCGCTCTCCTTTTTTGCCTTCACCCCCTTCGGCCTCATCTGTCTGGTCCTGGCGATAGGTTTCATGGTGATCGGTGGCCGCCACCTGCTTGCCCCACAAAAGCGCAGGGAAAAGCACCGGCAGGAACGCTCGATCGAGGACCTGATCTACCGTTATGGCCTTGATCAGCGTCTGTCCCTACTGCAGATCACAGCCAAATCCGATCTGATCGACCGCTCGGTGGCGCGGATGCAGCTGGCCGCCCAACATCATCTCCACCTGATCGCTCTGCACACGCCATCGCACAGCGGTGGCATCACTGTCCCTGCCCGCCCGGAAAGCGTGTTTGAGGAGGGCAACATCCTGGTGATCATTGGGGCCACAGAGGACATCGAGCGTTTCAGCCGGGAATTTTGGTTGAAGAAAATGGATATGCCCACTGATCCGGTGCTCAAACGCCATTTTTTCCAGGTCATCGGTGCTGGCGAGGTCATGCTCACCCCTGATTCAAACCTGATCGGCAAATCGATCCGCGAGATTGGTTTTCACACCCAGTTTGACTGTTTGGCCCTGGCCATCCGCCGAAAAGGCGAGACCATTACCACCGATTTTGCCGACGAACCGCTGCTCTTCGGCGACGTGCTCCTGATCTGCGGTGCGTGGGAGGATATCCTTCGCCTGCGGCAGCACCGGGACCAATATATCCTCCTTACCCTGCCCCAGGACTTTCGCGCGGTGATACCCGCCCGCAATCATGCTCCCCTGGCTTTGGCCATAATCGGCACCATGGTCGGCCTGATCGTGTTTAATGTTGTGCCCACAGTGACCGCCATCATCGGTGCCACCGCGGCCCTGGTACTCAGCCGCTGTGTCGAGCCCGACACCTGGTTCAAGGCCGTGGATTGGCCAACGATCATTCTTGTGGCTGGGATCTTGCCTTTGGCAACAGCTTTGCACAAGACCGGTGTTTCAGCCCTGGTCTCGCACACGCTCTTGGCTGAGTTTGGCCACAGCGGACCGATTTTGGTGCTCGCCGTGCTCTTTCTGGTGACCGCTGGGATTGGTCTTTTCCTCTCCAATACGCCCACAGCCCTGTTGGCTGCGCCCATGGCCATCGACATCGGCCAGGCCATGGGAGTTTCGCCCCAGGCCTGCGCCATGACCGTGGCAATTGCCTGCTCTGCAGCCTTTATCTCGCCGCTGGGTTCACCGGTGACCATGATTGTGCGTGAACCCGGAGGCTACCGGTTGGTGGATTTTGCCAAGGTCGGGGTACCGCTGGTGCTCATTTGCATGGTGGCCACGGTCTTTATGGCGTGGCTGATTTATTTGCGGTAGAGGGAAAATGGATTTCGGGCGATGAATACAATTTCGCGACTGCCGGTTGGCCGAAGAGACAAAGACAATGGCCTCCCCTTCGGAACACGCGCGCACCTCGATGTCATCCCGAACGTATGTGAGGGATCTCCTCCAGTCGTCCAACTCATCACCTAAGCTTGCAAGATAAAAGGAGCAGGAGCACCTATGGCTGAAATCCAAATCACCTCCAACATCAGCATCGACAGCGCCGAGATCGAGTTAAGCAGCATCCGCGCTCAGGGTTCGGGTGGCCAGAACGTCAACAAGGTATCAAGCGCGGTGCACCTGCGTTTTGACATTGCCGCCTCTTCTTTGCCTGAATCCTGCAAGATACGTCTTCTCAATCTACACGACCAGCGGCTTAGCAGCGACGGTGTGCTGGTGATCAAGGCCCAGGAATTTCGCAGTCTGGAAAAAAACCGCGAGGCCGCCCTGGAACGATTAACCGCCATCATCCGTGCAGCCCTGGTGGTGGCCCGCAAACGACGGCCCACCAAACCGACCAAAGCCTCGCGCAAACGGCGATTGGAGGGCAAACGCTGCCAGGCGAAAACAAAAGCGCTCCGGCGAAAACCCGAAGAATAACCCCGCCTCTTGCCGGTACGCAGCAAATGCGGTAGGCTGCCGCCAAACTAACCCCATTGACCTCCCCTGTTATTATGCCGCCTGCCAATCCCGAACTCCACCTTGCCGAGGCCTTTGTCGAGCAGACCAACTGCGCCCTCTTTCTCACCGGCAAAGCCGGCACTGGTAAAACCACCTTTCTCCGCCATATCCGCAACCAGACCGACAAACGGCTGGTGGTAACCGCTCCCACCGGGGTAGCGGCCATCAACGCCGGTGGCGTCACCCTGCACTCCTTTTTCCAATTGCCGTTTGGCCCCTATGTTCCTGGGTCGGAATTCTCAGGCGGCCGTCACCGGATGAGCCGGGACAAACGCAACATCATCAACAGCCTGGACCTGTTGGTGATCGATGAAATCAGTATGGTCCGCGCCGACCTGCTCGACGGAGTCGACAGCGTCCTGCGCCGTTACCGCCGCTCCGAACTCCCCTTCGGTGGGGTGCAGCTGTTGATGATCGGCGATCTACAGCAGCTGGCACCGGTTGCCAAAGAAGAGGATTGGGGCATCCTCCAGGATCACTACCCCACCCCCTACTTCTTCAGTTGCAAGGCGCTTTCCCGCCTGGAGCTGGTGATGATCGAGCTCAAGCACATTTATCGCCAGTCGGATCAGCACTTCATCGATCTGCTCAATCAGGTCCGCGACAACCGACTCGACCCGCCCGGCATGGCCGCGCTCAACTCTCGCTATCAGCCAGATTTTAGCCCCAAGGAAGGGTTTATCACCCTCTGCACCCACAACAACGGGGCCGATGCCATCAACCGATTGCGACTTTCGGAACTGCCGGGCAAAAGTCGCAGCTTTAAAGCCGGAGTGGACGGCTCCTTTCCCGAATACGCCTTCCCCACTGCTGCCAGCCTGGAGCTGAAGGTGGGGGCGCAGGTGATGTTCGTCCGCAACGACACCTCCCAGGAAAAACGGTATTTCAACGGCAAGATCGGCAGGGTCAGCGCCATGAGCCGGGAAAAGATCCGGGTTGAGTGTGAAGACGATGAAAGTATCGAGGTCGGACCGGTGACCTGGGAGAATATCGAATATACGGTTAACACCGAAACCTCGGAAATCTCGCAAAAGGTGGTGGGCAGCTTCAACCAGTATCCGCTCAAACCAGCCTGGGCGATTACCATCCACAAGAGCCAGGGGTTGACCTTTGACAAGGCGGTGATCGATGCCCAGGATGCCTTTGCCCATGGACAGGTGTATGTGGCGCTGAGCCGCTGCCGCACCTTTGAGGGGCTGGTGTTGCGCTCGCCGATCACCGCCCGGTCAATCAAGACCGACCAAGCGGTGCTGGAGTTCATGGCCGTGATGCAGCAACGCATGCCTACCGAGGATGATCTGGCAGCCGCCAAGATTCGTTACCAGCAGGAATTGTTGCACCAGTGCTTTGATTTCAGCAATCTCGCTGGTCTACTTGGACGCCTGGTCGGGCTGATACGTGGCAACGCATCCATAATTCAGGTGATGGTTGGGGCGGATCTCTTTGATATCCACCAGCAGACCCTAACCACGATCTGCGCCGTGGGTGACAGCTTCCGCCGCCAGTTACAGTCGCTGTTCCGGCCCGACCTGGAACCCACCCGCGACCCGGTGATTCTCGAACGGCTTGCCAAGTCGGCCCTCTACTTTCAGGACAAATTCGAATCCATCACCAAACCCTGCATCGACAGTCTAGATATCGAATCCGACAATAAGGAGATCCTCAAACGGACCACCAACATGCTAAAATTCTGCCGCCAGGAATGCGCAATCAAGCTGGCTGCGGTACAGGCATGCGACGGCCAATTCACTCCTGCCCGCTACATACGGGCCATTTCCCGTGCAGCCATGGAGGCGGAAAAGGCCACGACCAAGGTGAGCGCGATCTATACCGAGGCCGATGTCGGCCATCCGGAGCTGTTCCAGCAACTGCGCCAGTGGCGAAACGACCTAGCCGCCGAGAACGGGGTGGCCCCTTACCAGATTCTCCACCAAAAGACCCTGATCCAAATTGCAGTCCATCTGCCGGATTCCATCCCCGCGCTTAAAGAAATCAAGGGGATTGGTAAACGGCTGGCCGAGCGGTACGGCCGCGATATCGTGGCCAGGGTAGTGGCGTACAGACAGGAAAACGGAATTGAGTCGGTGACCCTGCCCATACCGTTGGCGCTTTCCATCGGGCCCACCGGCGAACGCAAACAGGCAACGAGCCGCGAGGATACCAAAAAATCCAGCCTGGACATGCTCCATTCAGGCCTCTCCATAGAGGAGATCGCGAGCCAACGCAGCCTCACCCGTCAGACGGTGGAAGGACACCTGGCCTACTTCATTAAGGCTGGGGAATTGATGATCGACGGTCTGCTGCCCGAGGAGCGGCGACGGAAACTTGAGGAAAAAATTTCCGTCCTGCAGCTCGGTTCGCTCAAGGCGATCAAAGAGGCGCTGAACGACGAGTACAGCTACGGCGAGATCAATCTGGTACTGGCACACTTGCAGCAGAGCACAGGGGAATGAACATTGGCTTTGTTGCACAATAGCTCATAATGAAACCCGCGTTTCAGGCTGCATAACCTTGCCTTTTTCTGTTCCTCGTAGAGTTCCTCCCAAGTTTTTTGCAAATTCAACAAATGTGTTGACCCAAACGCCTTACTCCCGTATTGAATGGCACAAGAAACCAACGATTCGGCAGGAAAAATCTGTTATCCATACAGAATTGAGCAAGCAACCTGCCGACTGCCACCCATTCAATCTCCGCCGCATGGATGCAAAGGTCAACACCACATGGATCAGTTCCCCCCCCGCGCCGTAAATCATTTTGCCCTCTCCGCCTGCCTCCTCGCTTTACTTAGTATGCCGGTGACTGTTCTGGCAGAAGAGGAACCCAATCCGCTCCGCTTTTACCAAAGCAGTGATGGCAAGAGTTATCTTCAGGCTACCTTGAACGTCGACATCGCCGTTTTCAGTCAGGATAACGCCTGGTACGGCCAGGACAGGGCAACTGTAGGCGCTGCGATCAACAGCTGGTGGGAATCGCTGATCCGTCCCGGACTTGAAGGCAATATCGTCCTCCCCAACACCCAAACCATCTACGGCCGGATCGACGCGGTCCAGGCCAACACCTTCGAAGGATATGATGCGGCCGGAACCAATGTTGGCCTGGGTGATGTCAGTTCCCTACGGATCGACAATGCTTATCTCGGTTGGCGTTCGGGCAATTTGTTCAGCTCCATGGGGGAGGATTTTCTGGATCTCTCCTTTGGACGCCAGATCTACATGGCCGGGACCCTGTTCTTGTTCGGCAGCGAGGGTGGTGCGGGATTTAATCGGGCCGCCTACTACCTGGGTGGTCGCCGATCGGCGGACTTCACCGCCATTGCCAAATTCAAATCCGGCCCTTGGTCCGGCGATCTCTTTTTCTTTGACAACGACAGCCCCTTCCCGGTCAACACCCAGGCCACCGGCCTAACCCTGGACTACGCTTTCTCGCCCGAAGCCTCTATTGGCGGCAGCCTGGCCAGGTTGGAGTCAGACAACCCCACCCGTGATGAGATGCGCCTCTACGATATCCGGGGCAGCATCAAACCCTTTGCAGTGGCAGGTGCCCCTGCCCTGCTCCAGCCGCTGAAGCTGGACGGAGAAATGGTGGTCGAAGATCGGGACGATGGCCAGGAGAACGGCCTGGGCTGGTATGTGGCGGCAAGCTATCAGTGGGCCGATACTCCCTGGAAACCGGAGCTGACCTACCGCTATTCCAGCTTTGACGAGGATTACGATGTGCTCTTCTACAGTGCTACCGACTGGGGATCCTGGTTCCAAGGGGAGATCACCGGCGAGTATGATCTATTCAATATGAATCAGGACATCCACATGCTTCGACTCAAGGTGCAGCCAGTGGACTCTTTAGCGGTCAGCCTGTTCTATTTTGCTTTCGGCCTGCACAGCCCGGCTGCCCTGGATGTTGCCAGCGACGACTACGCCGATGAGTGGAACTTGACTGTGGATTGGAAGGTCAACAAACATCTGACTCTCTATTGGGTCGGTGCCTACGCTATTCCCGATTCCGGCGCCAAGGAGCGTTTCGGCGATGATGAAGACTGGAAGGCGATGATGGTGTGGGCCAGCATCCGCTATTGAATATTGTCTTCTGGCGTCCCCTATCATTTATTGCCTAAAATTTTGCCCCATAAGCAACCAACCGCTTGCTTATGGGGCAAAAAACCATCTTGATTTGCGATTCGTTGATCAAAGAAGCGATTATTCATCGCCGTTCCACCTCCTGCCGAAGGAATGTAAGAAATTTTCTACCCTCTGGTGCGATAAAGAGCTGCCAGGGGCTGATAAGCCTTTTTCCCCTGCTGTTCGGCTTTTTACGAATAGACAACGACTCCGAAAAATACCCCTCCGCTGCTCCCAATTGACATTAAGATTCACTTAAATCACCCAATTTTTCCACAATGCGCCGAATCTATGGGGCAGCTAAAGGTACGTAACGCGACATAAGAATTGTTTGAATGTCCCAAAGCATCGCTTCTTTCGTGGTTTCATCATCCTCTCCGAAAGCTTACAGGCTTTAAAGCTGCAAGTTTTGTGGAGAGAATCCACCTCACTTGCTCCTGGTTACGGATATATGCTCGAACCATTGCCTCGTCAGCACCAACGGTTGAAACAAAATAGCCTTGTACCCAAAAAGGCATCCCATTGTAGCTCTTCTTTTGCCCAAGGTAATTGCGCGCGATGTAGATCGCGCATTTTCCTTTCATATAGCCTACGACCTGGGCTACCGAATACTTCAGTGGGATTACCAACAACATGTGCACATGATCGGGTTGCAAATACCCCTCAACGATCCGGCTTTCTTTTTGGCGCGCAAGATCATGGAACACATCACCCAGATTTTTCCGAAGTTGGCCATAAAACATTCTTCTTCGGAATTTCGGTATCCACACCACATAGAACTTGCAATCCCATTTTGTGTGGCTTAAACATTGTATGTCGTTCATGAAGCCTCCTTTTTCGTGACTTTGACCGGTTCACGAGGCGGGAGGCTTCTTTATTTTGCAGGAACCGTCAATCTGTTGCTGTCCCCCGGCAAAGTCGGGGGTTTACCCAAGGGAAATTAAGCCTTTTGAATAAGGGAGTTGCTTCGATTAAATATCGTGTGTAATTGTCAGCATCACTACTCTTTTCCTCTCCCATGACTATAAAGGAGAACCCCATCATGAACATTCTCGCCATCAATGGCTCTCCGCGCAAAAAATGGAATACGGCCACCTTACTTGAAAACGCCCTGAAAGGGGCAGTTTCGCAGGGCGCGACCACCGAGTTGATCCACCTGTATGATCTCAACTACAAGGGGTGCACCAGTTGTTTTGCCTGCAAGAGAATCGGCGGACCGAGTAACGGTCGCTGCGCAATGAAAGACGAATTACGGCCAGTGCTTGAAAAGATTGAAAACGAGGTGGACGTGCTCCTGCTCGGCTCACCCATCTATTTTGGGCAGGTGACCGGTGAGATGCGCTCCTTTCTCGAGCGACTTCTGTTTGCGCCGCTTATTTACAGCCAGCCGCCCCAATCGAATTTTCCCCGCAAAATCCGAACTGCGTTTTTGTACACCATGAACGTCCAGGAGGAGCTGTGCAAGCAACTCGGCTATGAGCTGATGTTCAAATCCACTGAGGCCTCGCTGATCCGGGCCTTTGGTTCGGCGGAGACGTTCTGCTGTTATGATACCTACCAGTTTGCCGACTACTCCAAGGTGATCATGGAATACATGGATCCGGATGCAAAAGCGAAACGACGTGCCGAAATCTTTCCTCAAGACTGCGAGCGAGCTTTTGCACTGGGCAGCCGTTTGGCAAACGAGGGAGGGAGGTAAACATGCCCTCAATGCTTGCGGATTCCCTGATCGATGCCGTGGTCAAACAGATGGCGATCAATCCCCGCGGCATTCACGGGCTGAACCATTGGGCCCGGGTCTATGCCAACGGGATGCGACTGGCACAGACCAACGGCGCTGATCCGGATGTGGTGGAGTTATTCGCCCTTTTCCACGACAGCCGGAGGCTTAGTGATAACGCCGACCCTGAACATGGTCCCCGGGGCGCAGAGTTAGCCGTTCAGCTTTATGGCAACCTCTTGATTGTGGAGGAAGAAAAACTGCAGGTACTGCTCACTGCCTGCCGCCTGCATACTTCGGCCCGGACCCACGACAACCTGACGGTACAGACCTGTTTTGATGCCGACCGGCTTGATCTGGCTCGGATTGGTACGATTGTTGATCCCGAATATCTCTGTACCAGCGCGGCCAAGGATCCGCAGACGCTTGCCTGGGCGAGTCAGCAAAGCATTACCCGGGTTGTGCCGGACAATCCACTTGGTTGGGCCCTAGCCCGAATCAGTCACTGATCAGCCATCTTCCTTTTTTTTGCCGTGAGGGTGAAAACATGCATGTTTTCCTCACCCAGCATCTCTCGATTTTACCATTTGCGTTCATTTATACTCCAAAAGTATTTTTCCGGATATTTTCAAAAGAAAAACCCCTTTCATGGCCTGTAAATGTTTGACGGGCTTCTCTCCTTTCCTTTATACAAAGGTCGTCTTTTCCGTTGAATAGTTTGGGAAACAGGCCTCTCCTTATTCTTCGTTGAGTCGCGGCAGACCCAAGGATGTTGACAAACAATCGCTCGACAGGGATGCGATCCAGGCTTACCCGTATAACCAAGGTGCAGCCCAATTGTCCTCTATAGGACAGAATATTTTCCAGGAAACATGACTCAATGCCCCAAAAAAAATTACGCACCGGTTCAGGACGCCCCCCGAAATTTCAGGAGCCGAGTACCTCCATTACCCTCACCCTGCCCCATCGGATTCTGCGTAATCTTGAGGACATTGATAAAGATCGCGCTAAGGCTATTGTAAAATGTGTGGAAACCGTGCTCACCCTTGGTGCAGAGGCAACTCAAAACGTCGAGCTGATCAGCATCTCGGATGAGGCCGCAGTCCTGGCCATCGGCCCTTGCCGCAGTCTGGAAAATATCCCCTGGTTGCACCTGGTGGAGATCACTCCTTCCCGCTTCATCCTCACCGTTCCCACCGGTACCCCGATGGCATCGCTTGAGGTTGCCCTGCTTGATCTGCTTGAAACACTTCCCGAAGAAAACAGTACCGACCGGGACACCCTGCTCGAAATCCGCCACCAGCTCTCCCAGCATCGCCGCCAGGAGCAGGTCAACACCCGCGAAATCTTCCTTCTCAATCCCAATCTCGATCCAGCCTGATTTTTGCCGCTTATTTCGGCTGCTGTCACTTTCAAAGTAAAATTTACTTTTTCTGGTTAATTTTCCCTTATAAAGTAAAAATTGTATCTCATTTCTGCCCTCCCACCAGAAATCTCTCGCCGTCTTCAGTTAACAACTTGAAATACGAAAGAATATTTAAACGCAACAAAATAGCCTATCGCAAAAATATTGGCTCGCGAGACAAGAAACGTCGTTTTCTTGGATTTCTATGAGAACAACGTTAATATTTCCCCTTAAAAATAGACTGGACATTTTCAGTCGGCGGCGGCAATCTCATTTGTCGCTATTTTTTCGTTCCTTTTAACTGAGTATTTGTTGGAGGTATTATGCTCACTGCTTTAATTATTGTTTTTATCACGGCCTATGCGGCCATAGCCCTAGAGCATCCGCTCAAGGTCAACAAATCGGCTTCGGCACTGCTGGCTGCCGGTATCCTCTGGACCATCTATGCCATGGCCGGTGCGGATTCCCATGAGGCTGTTCACAACCTGCGGGAATCACTGGCCGACACCGCCCAGATCGTTTTCTTCCTCATGGGTGCAATGACCATCGTCGAGGTGGTCGATGCCCACCACGGCTTTTACGTGATTACCAGCCGGATCAGGACTACTAAACTCAGCTCACTTCTTTGGCTGGTCGGATTCGTTTCCTTTTTTCTCAGCTCGATCCTCGATAACCTGACCACCACCATCGTCATGATTTCGCTGATGAAAAAGTTGCTCGATCGCCATGAAGATCGGCTCTTCTTTGCCGGTATAATCGTTATTGCCGCCAATGCCGGAGGCGCCTGGACCCCAATTGGCGACGTCACCACCACCATGCTCTGGATTGGCGGTCAGATCACCACGCTTCATATCATGACGAGTGTAGTTCTGCCCTCACTGGCCTGTCTGATCGTCCCCCTGGCCATTACCAGCTATGTGCTTCGAGGACGCGAGGTGGTCACCCCCAAATCCATGCAACAAAAGGCCGGTGCAAAGACCACCCCTTTTGAACAGAATTTCATGTTTTTCATGGGTATCGGCACGTTGGTTGCCGTGCCGATCTTCAAATCAGTCACACATTTGCCCCCGTTTATGGGAATACTTTTTGGTCTGGGTATCCTTTGGCTGGTCGGTGAAATTCTGCATCGTAACAAGCAAAATGACGAGTTCAAAGAGCAGCTCAGCCTGGTGAACGCCCTTAAACGGATCGATATGAGCTGTATTGTTTTCTTTATTGGCATTTTGCTGGCCGTGGCCACCCTCGAACACACGCATATTCTCGGCAACCTGGCGGAGTGGCTTGGGAAAACTGTTGGTCGTGAGGATATTATCGTTACCCTCATCGGTATGGCCAGCGCCATCGTCGACAATGTGCCCCTGGTGGCGGCTTCCATGGGCATGTACAACATGACGATTCATCCGCCGGATAGCTTCCTGTGGGAATTCATGGCCTACTGCGCCGGTACAGGTGGCTCAATCCTTATAATCGGCTCCGCAGCCGGTGTGGCAGCCATGGGATTGGAAAAAATCCACTTCTTCTGGTACGCACGCAAGATCGGCATCCTGGCCGCTATCGGTTATTTTTCCGGAATCTTAGTTTACATGACCCAGTACAGATTGCTGCACTGATCGCCCTCTCCCCTCCCCCCGAGAGTATCTGGTGGGAGGGGCATCTCTATATCCAATGCATCGGGTTCACTCGTTTTAACGCAGCGAGGTATTGCGAAAGGACCTATCATTTCTCCACCCACCAGGACTCTCCGGCCATGAGCGGTCGAATCCGGCCTTCGGGAGCTTTGGCAGCCGCCATCGTCGCCTCCAGATCAATAAGCGGCCGATCATAACCGGTATCCGCCAGTTGGAAGGTTCGATAATGGGTTGGCAACATGCAGGGCTGATCGAGAATCGTCCAGGCCTGGAGGGCCTCCTCCGGGTTCATGTGACCGTAGGCCATGAACCAGCGCGGATCGTAGGAGCCGATCGGCAGGATGGCGAGGCGAAAGCTCCCGTATTTGGTCTGGGCCTCACGAAAATAATCGCCGCTGCCAAAGCCGCTGTCTCCGACGAAATAGATACGTCCACCGGGAGTATCGAGGACAAAAGCCGCCCACAAAGCCCGGTTGCGATCAAAGGGCGTCCGTGCCGACCAGTGATGCATGGGCTCGAAGTGCACCGTGAGTTGCGGATTGACTATTACCTGCTCACCCCAGTCACGGGTCTCAACTCGGGCATCGGGTACACAGGAATGGATCAAGATTTCATTGCCAAGCGGGGTAAGAATCAGGGGCCGATCACGCCGCCAGAGCCGCTCAATAGTGGCTAGGTCGAGGTGGTCGTAATGGTTATGACTGATCAGCACCAGGTCGATCGGCGGCAGATCCTCGAAACGTATTCCCGGCGGATGCACCCGTTTAGGACCGACCCAACTCAGAGGACTGGCCCGATCCGACCAGATAGGATCGAAAAGGATGTTGAGCCCCTGGGTCTGAATCAGAGAGGTGACCTGACCGACATAGCTCACCCGCAGTTGTTCTCCTTCAACCCGTTGCGGGGGATGGTCAGTGAAGGGCAGTTCACCATAAGCTGGCCAGGGGCCACGTTTACTGGTTAGTCGCCATTGCAGGACCTTGAACAAGCCTTTGGTCATCGGTTTTCCGGGATTAAAAAAGCGAGTGCCGTCAAAATGGTCACTCATTGGCCCCCGATAAAAACGCGACGGTGACAGCGACCAGACCAACACTGCAACCAAAACAACCCCTACAAATAATTTCACACTCACATGCATGCCGCACCATTTTCAAAAATATTTATTGATATTTCCAGCACAATGCGAACGAATACAAAATAGACAACCCCACCCCTAGCCATCCACAGCAAGAGCCCTGCTGCCCCGAGTCCTCCTCTTTTTCTTTTTGATGAACTCGTAATAGGTCCATAATATTCTGAAAGATGGCCAAGTGACTTGGTATAGAATTTTTTTTTTGATCACGTCAAAGTTAAATGGAGGCCAGACAGTTGCAGTTGCTTCCAATGCCCTTCAACCTCCTTGATATCATCAAGCCAATCACTAAAGGCTGACGACTTGAGATTGTGTTTTCCTTCTGATACGTTTAGCTTGCATCGACAACCTGCTCGCTCTCCCCGTATACAGCTCCTATCCCGAATCCGTGCCGGCGGAGATGCATGAGTAGAATTTATTTGGAGGATGAGAGCCATCCCCTCACTTTTGGCTTCACCCGTCGTCCTTCGGGACTTCCGTCGGCATGGAATCTAACTACAAGATAAAGTGTGCTTTAATCAATTAATCACGTACAATAAGGCTAGCGTACGGATGAATGCTCACGGTTTCATGTCCATATTCAATCCAACCTCAAATAAACCGATGACCACCAAAACCCGCTTCTTCTCGTTGATCAGCCTGCTGTTGATTGCCGGGTTTCTCACCACCTCGGTAGTGAGTTACATAGTGTCGCTCACCATGGCCCGTAAAGGATTGACCGACTCCATTCTTCCCCTCACCAGCGATAACATCTACTCCGAAATCCAGAAGGATCTAATCCGGCCGATCTTTATCTCCTCAATGATGGCCTCGGACACCTTTCTTCGCGACTGGGTTATGGCCGGTGAACAAGATATTGGGCGCATGACCCGCTATCTCTCGGAGATTCGCACCAAATATCTGGCCATCACCAGCTTTTTCGTTTCGGACAAGACCGCCAACTACTATTTTGCCGGGGGCGTGCTCAAACACATGCGCCCCAACGATCCCCGAGATGTCTGGTACTATCGGGTCCGCGCAATGTCGGAACCGTACGAGCTCAACGTCGATCCGGACTTAGCCAACCACGACAACATGACCATCTTCATCAATCACCGTGTCTTTGATTACGGCGGCAACTTCATCGGTGCCACCGGCTGCGGACTTTCGGTCGACTCCATGACCCGTTTACTCAAAGATTACGAACAGCGTTACCAACGCCACATTTTCTTTGTTGATCCAAAAGGAACAGTTACCTTCAACGCCGATAAAAATCCCCCACAAAACCTCTCGCAAATAGAAGGCTTGAGTGACATAGCCCCAAAGGTCTTGCAGCAGGAACACGGCGTGTTCAGTTATGAACGGGACGGTCAGACCTTCCATCTCAACACCCGTTTTCTTAAAGAACTGAATTGGTACCTGCTGGTGGAACAATCACTGGAGCCGGAGATCAGACTACTGCGCAGGACCCTGTTGCTCAATCTCGGACTCAGTTTGGTTATCGGCTTGGTTATCCTGGTGGTGGTGCGGCGAACCATTACCCAGTACCAAAGGCGGCTTGAGGAGATGGCGGCCACCGACAAACTGACCGGCCTGCGCAATCGCCACTCCGGCGAGACCCTTTTCAACCAGGCCATGCGCGAATCCGATAGAACTCAAGCACCAATTTCGGTGGTACTGATGGATATCGATCATTTCAAACGCATCAACGACACTCACGGTCACCATGCCGGTGATCTGGTGCTGATTATCTGCGCCCGGGTGCTTAAATCCTGTCTCAGACAGGCGGATATTATCTGCCGGTGGGGTGGAGAGGAATTTCTCATTCTCCTGAAAGATTGTAGCCTGGAAGATGCCTATCATTTGGCGGAAAAAATTAGGCTCTCCTTAGAACAGGAAGATATTGTCTGGAGTGAAGGTGAGTTGCATGTCCAGTGCTCTCTGGGTGTAGCCGAGCGGCAGGCAGGTGAATCCTGGGAGGCCCTGGTCATCCGTGCGGACACGGCCATGTATCAGGCCAAAAACAGCGGCCGTAATCGGACCATGCGTGGATAGAAATAGAAACTCAAGCTTGTGGCGACTCGTCACCGGGCAGACTGGGCACCGTGGTTGCCAAGAGGGGGGAGGTGATAGGTTTAATAATTTTTTTTTGGGGGGGACAGACGCCAACTCGTTGAGAATAAAAACTTTTTATAATCAGGTATCTTGCAAAAATAAAAAAACGACGCCGAAAAAATCGGGATTCCAGCCTGTTAGCAAAAATCAAGTTAGAAAATGATAAACTTACAGGAAGCCTTTGACATGAGTGGCCCTTGCCCCCTATCCTAAATATTAATCAAATATTAATGTTTTTCTATTTCTATTCCAGATCAATAGGCTCCTTCCCACGGAGGTCCCATGCTGAACCGATTGTCTATCAAAGGAAGAATGTTGCTTGTCGTTATTTCGATCATGGCCCTCTTCAGCATCCTTTTGTGGTTTGCGGTAACCAATAGTTTTCAAGTTCGCGATATAGGGCTCGAAAAAACCCGAGCCGTGATGTTGGAGGACCAAAAAGCAAAATTGCAGGTGGCTACCCATAGTGTCGCCCTGGCCGTTGGTCATGCTCTTGAGGGTGTGTCGGGTGAGGCGGAACGGATTGGACTCATTCGCAAACTGGTGGATGACATTCGCTTTGAAGACGACCGCTCCGGCTACTATTTTGTGTACGAGAACACCACCGTTGTGGCACTGCCTCCCGCGAAAAAGAAGCAGGGCACGGATCTCTCCGGAGCCAAAGACAAAAACGGTGTCTACTATGTGCGGGAGCTGATGGAGCAGGCCAACAAAGGTGGGGGCTTTGTCCAGTACATTTTCCCCAAACCCCCATCCGGGCAGGATACTCCAAAGCTAGGATATTCCGAGATGATCCCCGGCACCAATATGTGGATCGGCACCGGTATTTACATCGACAATATTGAAAATTTTGTGACCTCTCTGCACACGGAGATGAGCGATCAGGTGCGCAGTTCACTGCTCCACATGCTTCTCACCGCCGGAGTCTTCTTTGCAGCGATCATTTCGATTATTCTCCTTATCGCCTACGGTATTGTCCGCGGCATCAGTCGAGTTGCAGCAAGTTTTAACGATATTGCCCAGGGTGAGGGCGATCTCACCCGCCGCCTAGAAATCACTTCCAACGACGAAATAGGTGCGCTTGGCAAGGGATTCAACATCTTTATTGAGAAGCTTCAGGGAATCATCCGGGCAGTGGTGGCCAACAGCCGGCAGGTGGAGCAGGCCTCCCATGCCTTGGCCCAGGTCGCGAGAGATATGTCGGTCAGTGCGGCTGACAGCTCGCAGCGGAGTTCGGCGGTGTCGAGCGCGGCTGACCAGATGAACAGCAATCTTAGCAACGTGGCCGCAGCCATGGAGCAATCATCCACCAACACCGCCATGGTGGCCAGTGCCGCCGAGCAGATGCATGCCACCATCAACGAAATTGCCAGCAATGCCGAACGGGCTCGCGTGATTTCCGAACAGGCGGTGAGCAGGGCCGAGGCAGCCTCTTCGAAGATGACCGAACTTGGTCAAGCGGCCTTGGCTATCAACAAGGTTACCGAGGCGATTACCGAAATTTCCGAACAGACCAATCTCCTTGCTCTGAATGCCACCATTGAGGCGGCACGCGCCGGTGAGGCGGGCAAGGGCTTTGCGGTTGTGGCCAACGAAATCAAGGAACTGGCCAAGCAAACCGCGACAGCCACCCTGGATATCAAGCAGCAGATCGCTGGCGTCCAAGGAACTACCGGAGAAACAGTTGAAGAAATCAAGGAGATCACCGACGTCATCGATCAGGTCAATACCATCGTTTCCACCATTGCCTCGGCAGTGACCGAGCAGTCAGTCGCCACGGAGGAGATTGCCAAGAATATCGAGCAGGCCAGCTTGGGCCTGCAGGAGGTCAATGAAAACGTCAGCCAGAGTTCCACAGTGGCTGACACCATCTCCCGCGATATTGCAGAGGTCAACAAAGCCAATGGTGAAATCTCAATCAACAGCGAACACTCACGCACCAGTGTGGAAGAGATGCTGAAGCTGGTTCAAGAGTTAAACAAGATAGTGGCCGTATTTAAGATTTGATGCTCTCGCAAAAAAATCTGAATCCGCCAATTATCGTCATTTCGACACAGGCCGGAATCCATTGATTGTAACAATTTCTCGACGCCTGCCTGTGCTGTAGTGACGTTAAATTGGTTTTTTGGGGGCAAGTTTACCAGATTTACCCCTGATTTATCATGCTTACTTATGGTGTCCCGACTGGGTGGTCTCCCCGGCCGGGACACCTTTTTTTCAAGGCCTTGTTCAAGGGGCAATCAGCATGTATTTCACTCCCCTGCCGATATCCTGCCAGCAACTCCACCGACCGCTCGGCCAACAGCCGCCGCACTCGCCTTCGTTCTCCCTTAATTCGGGCAATGTTCATGGAGTCGTAAGCCGTGGTCTGATGGCGCATCCAGGCAATCACCGCCCGGGCGGCACGTTCTTCCAAGGGGATACGCGTGGTTCGTGCCACGGTCCCACTGCCCACCGGGGCGGCATGACGGGTGATGGCCTCGGCCATGGCCCGTTCCTGATCGTGGTAACAGGGGGCAAAATTTAGAAAGGCTCGCACTGCCTCGAAAAATTCCCCCTCATAAACCTGTTGCTTGGCTTCCCTCCGCCGCCGATCCCCTGCGAGTCGTTTTTGATACTCTTGACTCCCACGCTGAGCCTCGACTTCGGCCCGAGCCTCTCTGATGATCGACTCCGGCGCCCATATTCCCTTGGAAATGATCCGCCGCCCCATCTGCGCCTGCACCCGCCAGAATGAGGTCTTCGCGGTCACCTTACGTGTCAACCCCGCATCCCCGGCAGGAAGAAAGGCCCAACCCTCTGGGATTGCCACCTCTTTCCCCTCGAAATCGACCGATTTTCCATCGCGCCCAAGTCGTAGACAACGCTCTTCTTTAGCCATGCTCAGTCCTCCTGTTTCTTTTGACGCAGGTCTGGGAGGAAAATCGCGGCCAGACCAAGCAGGGGGAGCCAGGCGCAGACCTGGTAGACAAAATCAATGCCTTTGGCATCAGCGAGATTGCCAAGTAAAGCTGCGCCGATCCCGGCCATTCCAAAAGCCAAACCGAAAAACATCCCGGAGATGGTGCCCACTTTGCCGGGAAACAGTTCCTGACCGTAGACCACGATCGCGGGAAAAGCAGAGGACAGTAGCAGACCAATAATGAAGGTCAACGGCCCGGTCCAAAACAGGTTGGCATAGGGCAGGGCCAAGGTAAAGGGAGCCACGCCGAGGATCGACCACCAGATGACCTGCTTGCGGCCGATTCGGTCCCCAATCGGGCCACCAAGGATGGTGCCCAGGGCCGCGCCGAAAAGAAAGACGAACAGATGGACCTGGGCCGATTGCACCGAGACCTGAAATTTATGGATCAGGTAGAAGATAAGATAACTGTGCAGACTGGTGGTGTAAAAAAACTTGGAAAATATCAGGATCAGGAGGATCAGCATTGGTCCCCGTGCCGATTTGAAATCGATTGCAGTCTGCGAGGTGGAATGAAGAAGCCGTCGACGTGTCTCCTCGGCCTGACGCCTTTTGTACCAACTCCCCACACGGGTAAGGATGACTATCGCCAAAAGAGCAAAGCCGGAAAACCAGGCAAGGGATTGGCGCCCGAAGGGCAACACCACCAGCGCCGCCAACAGGGGACCGGCCGAAGTACCGGCATTGCCCCCCACTTGAAAGATCGACTGGGCCAGACCGTATTGACCGGCGGAAGCCATCCTCGCCACCCGCGAGGATTCGGGATGAAAAATTGACGAGCCGGTACCGACCAATCCGACCGCCAGCAACAGGAGGCCGAAACTCGGCGCCACCGACAGGGCCAACAGCCCTATCAGGGTCGAAGCCATGCCAAAGGCCAGAGAATAGGGTTTGGGATGGCGATCGGTATAGATGCCCACCGCTGGTTGCAGTATCGAGGCCGCCATCTGGTAGCTCAGGGTAATCAGGCCAATTTGGGTAAAACTTAAGTGAAAACTCTCCTTCAGCTGCGGATAAATTGCCGGGATCAACGACTGCAGCATATCGTTCAAAAAATGACAAAAACTAATAGCAAAAAGAATTTTGAGACCGATGCGCTCGGTCCCGGCGGAGGCGGTTTGAGCCCCTGAAAGGTGCGGCATTGTGCGATGTTCCTTACCTGAAAAAAAGAAACCCGACCGAGTGGGCCGGGAATAAAATTACGCTGTAAATGTACCGGATAGGCGGTAATGCGGCAAGGGCGATTCACTTGGCAAGCGCTTCCCCCACACTGATCCGAAGCGGCAATATTGATGGCGTCGTAAAACTTCGACCGACTGCGTCATCACTTTTTTCCCGACGCGCCACCGGAAAAAAAGTGCATCAACCTCGAATTTTGCAAAAATGCTTCATGGTGGCGGCAATGGTTTGAGCCATCAAGCTGAGCCCTATACGTCATTCACACTCAGGTGAAAAACCAGACAACGTGGTCTTTCTCCTCACGGCCCCTTCAAACACCGTTCTCTATTTTTTTGCAAATATGATAAACTTGCCCCCAACCGCTACGCATATTTGAAAAGTTCTATTCTAATAGAAGGAGTTTTATCATGCCTTTTTCTGTCCTCCACAATCTCTCATTGAAGAAGAAACTTGTTGGCGGCTTTTTGCTCACTTCGATGATCACCCTGATCATTGGCGGTAAAAGCCTCATAACCCTTTCAACAAACACGGACAACTTACATCGCTTACAAAATGTTGAATTATCCCTACTAGTTACCTCCGAGCAGCTGGAAATTTTGGCACTCAATCATCGACGTTTCGAAAAAGACGTCTTCCTCAACATCGGCAAGCCCGATAAACAACGAAGTTATCTCAGCAAATTTGGAGATATCACAAGTAAAACCATAGCGGCCCTCGACCGGTCAAATGAGCTCATAGCAAATGGTGTCAATATACCAGCCTCTGTGAAACAGGCTCTGCGTAAAAGCCGGGACGCCTATGGTCATTATGTTTCAGGTTTTCAACAAATCGCTGAAGCGGTAATCGCCGATCCTTCGCTAACGCCACAGGCAGCGAATAAACGCATGATCCCGATAAAAGATCATATTTATCAGTTTGAGGAAGGAATAACGCTGTTGGCACAGGAAGCGGAAAACCTGATTACCCATATCACCCAGGAGATGCTTGCCAGCAGCAACCGAACCCGCTTTGTTATTGCCCTGTTTGTGCTTGCAGGTGTTGCCTGCAGTGTTGCGCTGGGTATCATTATCAGTTTGGCGATTAGTCGTCCCATGCTGCAGGCAACCAAATTTGCCGAGCAACTTGCCCGTGGTGACTTCAGCGTATCTTTGCCCTCGTACAGCAACGATGAGATCGGCAAATGTATCCAGGCACTGAATCGAATGTCCGAACAACTGAAAATAACCTTACGCAATGTGGTTGGGGGCGTGATTACCTTGAACGATGCCTCCGCAGATCTCTTTGCTATCGCCAAGACCATGACCGTTGAGGCGAATACGACCTCCGGCAATACTGATTCCGTGGCTGAGGCAACCGAAGCAATGACCACCAATATTCAAGCAGTCGCCGCTGCGATGGAGGAGTCCTCCACGAATGTGTCCATGGTTGCTGCGGCAACGGAGGAAATGTCCACCACCATTGATGAAATCGCCTCCAGTGCCACCCTGGCCCAATCAATTTCCGATGCGGCGGTCAAGCAGGCAATGGATGCATCTGATTTAATGTCTACTCTTGGTCGAGCCGCCAATAAAATTAACCATGTTACCGAAACCATAACTGAAATTTCCGAACAAACCAACCTCCTCGCCCTCAACGCCACCATCGAGGCAGCACGGGCTGGAGAGGCGGGAAAAGGGTTTGCCGTGGTCGCCAATGAAATCAAGGAACTCGCCAAGCAAACGGCAACCGCCACTTTGGATATTAAATCCCAGGTAAGCGATGTGCAAACAACCACGGCAAAGGCGGTGACGCAGATTATCAATGTGGCGCAGGTTATTACCAACATCAATGATATCATCAGCAGCATGGCAGGGGCGGTGAGCGAACAATCGATTGCAATCCGCGAGATCACAACCAATGTCAGCCAGGCCTCCGCAGGCATCCAGGTGGTCAACGAAAACGTCAGCAACAGCTCAATGGTGGCTCAATCCATTGTCGAAAAGATTGCCAGCGTCAACGCTTCGACCCGCAACATGCTCACCAACAGCAATAGCGTTCAAGAACGATCGACCGCCCTTTCCACCCTTGCCGAACAACTGCGCCAGACGGTAGATGTTTTTAAGTTAAGCTGAGGAAATCGTTCCCGGTCCCTTTACACAGAATAAATAGGCCAGGCCATAAACATCGGTTGACAGATTTTCCTGGCCGCTCTATATATTTGTAAATATCAATATAGGAATATAGAAAACAACCTCTATGAAAACTTTTCTCCACATCACCAAGGCCCTCTCGGATCCAAATAGGGTTCGGGTTATTAAACTTTTGGAAGATCGCTCACTCTGTGTATGCGAGATACGTGAGGTGTTGGGTCTGGCCCAGCCCACCGTGTCCAGCCATATGAAGATTCTCGAGGATGCCGGTTTGGTCACCAAGGAGCGCCAGGGGACCTGGATGATTTACAGCCAGGCGATGGAGAACGATTCGCCCTATGTTGGTATCATGCTGGGGCAGTTACGTGGCTGGCTTAACGATGACCCTGAACTGCAGGCCATGATTGCCGCCTTGCCTGCAGCGGCTTGTCTCAAGGTGGCCACATTAAAGGCCTAAAGAGCTTAAACTCAACCCTCTCATTGATCGTACTTGCCATGGAACCGATACAACCTTTAGGCGGGCCCTGTACCTGCAACAAATCAGCACCCGATACCAATGGTTCACAACCTCCTAACTTTTGGTTCAAATACGGTCTCATCGGCATCCTTGGGTTGGGACTGTGGTATGCCTTGTATGCGAACCTCAAACCCTTTGCCCATTTTTTCACCTACTCTTTTCTGAACCTCGACCAAGCAAGCCACCTGGGAAGCGCAGTCGAGTTTTTTGTCTACGACAGCCCTAAGATGATGTTATTACTCACCTTAATCGTCTTTCTCGTAGGCATCATACGCTCTTTTTTCACCCAAGAACGGACCCGCAAATACCTGGCCGTCAATCGTGAAACCGCTGGCAACGTCATGGCGGCCCTGCTGGGTATCGTCACGCCCTTCTGCTCCTGTTCCGCCATACCGCTCTTCCTTGGCTTTGTCCAGGCAGGGGTTCCCCTGGGGGTCACCTTCTCCTTTCTCATCGCCGCGCCCATGGTCAATGAGATTGCCCTGGTACTCTTGTATGGCCTGCTCGGATGGCGGGTCGCGGCCATTTACCTGGGAACAGGCCTCCTGATTGCGATGGTTGCAGGTTGGATTATAGGCCGTTTGCATCTGGAAACCTGGATGGAAGATTGGGTCCAGCAGATGCGTGCGGGTGAGGCGATAGTGTTGGAGCGACAACTGAGTTGGATGGACCGCTTGCAGATGGGTAAAGATGCGGTGCGCGATATTGTCGGCAAGGTCTGGATTTATGTGCTGGCCGGCATTGCCCTTGGTGCCATTATCCATGGCTATGTGCCGGAGAATTTCATGGCCTCCATCATGGGCAAACAGGCCTGGTGGTCGGTTCCGGCTGCGGTTGCCATCGGAGTGCCGATGTACTCCAACGCCGCAGGTATCGTTCCGGTAGTGGAGGCACTGCTCGGAAAGGGTGCGGCTCTGGGAACGGTGTTGGCCTTCATGATGAGCGTCATTGCCCTTTCACTGCCGGAGATGATCATTCTGCGCAAAGTGCTAAAACCACGCCTGATTGCGGTATTCATCGGCGTTGTGGCCTGCGGCATCGTTCTTATCGGATATCTATTTAATATAATAATATAATCAACCTTTCAAAGGAGAGTACGATGGTTATTAAAGTATGTGGTCCCGGATGCGCTTCCTGTGATAAAACCCAACAAATTATCGAAGCCGCCGTGGCAGCTAAAGGTGTTGGCGCGGCGATTGATAAAGTAAAAGATTTTCAAGAAATGGCTATGATGGGCGTATTTTCGACACCGGCGGTTGTCATCAATGGCGAGGTCAAATGTGTGGGCCGCATCCCCAAACAAAGTGAGGTTGAGGAGTGGCTCAGCTGAGTCCCGGATTACTCCTGGCGCATAAGATTTTTTCATCCATGATGGCCTCGAAAAAAAAACACACATTCTGAGAGATGGCTGAAAAAAAAACAGAACTACAAGGAGTAGCTTTTTTCAAGCACGAAGGCATTCATACGGCATGTCGAGTGTCGGGGAAAACGCTACGACGCAGTAGATCGAATTTTTTACGACGCCATCAAAAAATCAGCTAGTTAGGGCACGATAGATTTCCGACATTCGGGCTGGCAGTTGTTTGATTTTATCGATGAAAATGTAGTTGACCTCCCCATACATGTGATCCATGTATTCATGGGCCTGTCGGTCAATGGTAATACAGAAAGGATGAATGCCCTTGGCCTTGGCCTCAAGCAGGGCGTGACGGGTATCCTCAATGGCATAATCTCCTTTATAATCGTCATAATCTTCAGGTTTGCCGTCAGAAAGAACGATCAATAGTCGAACTTTGGCCTCCACTTGGGAAAAGAGTGAGGTCATGTGGCGGATAGCCGGTGCCATCCGGGTATACTCTCGGGGACCAATGGCACTGATCCGCTGGCGTACGGCCTGCGAGTAACGCTCTTCCATGCGTTTGACCGGAAAGACCTCGCACCGAAGACGACGCATGCCGGAAAAACCATAGATACCATACCTGTCGTTGAGCACCTCCAGGGCTTCGCAGATCAACACCAGCGCCTCCTTGATCGATTGGCCCACCCAACCAGCGGTGGAATTGGACATATCCACCAAAAAATATACTGCAATATCGCGTTGCTCCCGCGCCAGACGAATAAAAAGTCGATCCGATGTCGGCTTTCCGGCATGCATATCAGCCATGGATTCAACCACGGCATCAAGGTCGATGTCATTGCCTTCGCGCTGTCGGCGAACAAATCGCTCACTGGTCTGTAACCGTTCAAACTGATGCCGCAGACGACTAATTTGCCCTCGGTATTGCTTCAGCGTCTGCTCCATGAAGGAATTCCGCACCGGCTGGAGTTCTCTTTCCGTAACCACACACCAATTTTTCCTAAATCCCTTGCGACGATAATCCCACTCATCGTAGACAATGGGATCGGTGTGTTCATTCCCCTTTTCATCACCACCTTGCCCGTCTTTGGCAAAGACCTGCCCTCCCCTGCCTTCGGTCGCACTGACAGTATTTTCGGCAGTAGCGCTCCGGCTCGGTTTTTGGGCCTCCCTGCCGGTATCCACCGGCAAGGCGGATTCTATATTCATCTGCGAATGCATGAAGGGCGGCAGTTGCTCAAGTGCGGTCTCGGCATCGATGATCATGGCCGCGTCCTGCCCCTGCTGCTGGCCACTGTTCCCTTGGGTCTGCTCGCTCTGTTGCTTCATCACTGGAGGCAGGTGCACCGCTTGCATCATCCGCAGTTCCTTGTCCATCTTGGTGCGCAGCCCGAGATTACGCATTTCCTGCAAGCGAAGTTTCCCTTGAAAAATCAATGGAGTAACCTGATCCATATTCTCTTCTGAATCAAGAAATGGCATTAACTCCCGGACCGCTTCCAGGCTTACACCATTATCGTTGAATGCCTTCCGACAACCTTCAAGCAACCTCCTGGCTTCGTCGTCGACCTTGGAAAGACCCTGTTCAAGCCAGGTGTCGTGCAGCAATCCCTGTTGCAGCCGCGCAAGCAGGTTTGTTTTTTTTGCATTATTCTCAACAATAAGCTGCTCCAAAAGTGGGGTAGCCTGTCGCATCAGGCCGGGTAATTCACTTTGCAAAAACCGTAAAATCCTTACGGTTTCAAAAAAATGATAGAGACAGCGGGCATTGGCGGGATTCAAAAACTCCGAGAAAAAACAATCGAGCGGATGAGCGCCTTTCTTGCGTTGGGGCAAATGTTTGGGGGCAGCAAAGGTTCCTGCCTGTAAACAGGCCCACTGAAAGCTGGCCATCAGCTTGTAGAGAAGAAAATTGTCCTCTTGTTCAGTAAAGAGACCTATCTCTCCGGGCAGGTAGATCGATTCGCCATCGGTAGAAGGCATTTCGGCGTTGATCAGGGGCAACTCTCGACTGGCCAAACCGTTTACATAGGGTTGTAGCCGCCCCCGCACGTCAAGCAGGCGTAACCCGCCTTGTCCACGGCGGTGACAGGCGAATTGCTGCTCCACGTTTTCCATGAACAGTTGTGCAGTCCGCAAACCTCCGGTTTCGTAACGGTCGAGTAGGGTATGGACCCAAAGGGAAAGCTCGTCCAGATCCAGACAACACAAAGCCGGTCCGGCGGCATTGAGATAGGCAAAACACAAGGAATGGGAAACCGGCCAAATAGCCGGTATCTGTGAGAAAATATCCTCAATATATTCGGCCTCATCTGTAGCCAGGGGTGCCAGGGCCTCCTCTACATCCCACTCGTTGGGGATGCTGGGCGCCACCATCTCATAAAACCGTTCCTTAAGGGATTCTAAATCCATAGACGCGATTCCGTATCAAAAAAGGGAACTGATCATCTCATCCATGGCGGCCAGCAGTTCGCGGTCGTCGGTCAAAGCTTCACTGATTGCCGCACGGCAGGCCGTTTTGATCGGTATGCCGCGGCCGATCAGCTTGCCGGTCTGGATCAGCAACCGGGTGGAAGCGCCTTCCGGAAGCCCGGAATCCTTCAGGCCACGGGTCATACCTGCCAATTTCACCAAGGATTTGGCCAGATCGGCATCAACATGCGCCTCCTTGCATACAATTTCTGCCTCCTTATCCGGTGTGGGATAATCAAAGCTCAGGGCGACAAAGCGTTGCCGGGTCGAGGCTTTTAAATCCTTGAGTACACTCTGGTAACCGGGATTGTAGGAAACCGCCAACATGAACTCGGCGGGGGCGGTGACCAGTTCTCCCCGCTTTTCAATGGGCAACTGGCGGCGGTCATCGGCCAGAGGATGAATGACAACCGTGGTATCCTTGCGGGCTTCGACAATCTCGTCCAGATAGCAGATAGCTCCGGCTCGTACGGCCATGGTCAGAGGACCATCGGTCCACACCGCATCCCCTGAACGAATCAGATAACGGCCGACTAGGTCGGAGGTAGAAAGATCGTCGTGGCAGGAAACGGTCACCAACGGGCGCTTGAGCCGCCAGGCCAAGTATTGCATAAACCGAGTCTTGCCGCAGCCGGTCGGTCCCTTAAGCAAGAGGGGGGAGCCATCGGCATAGGCTGCCTCGGCAACAGCCAGTTCATCGCCGGTGGCCAGATAATAGGGTTCTTCTTCAATCAAGTATTCATCAATGCGCAGCTGTCGTCCCGACATCACATCCTCCGAAAAAATGGTAGCCCCGTAAACACCCAAAAAAATCTGCATAAAATAAAGCTGTTTACGAAACGAGAAACGTCGTTCTCGGGACTTTTTTCGAAAACGACAAATATGCAAAAAAGCCGAGCCTCCATCGAGCTGGGTTAAAGGCGGCACGGAATCTCACTTTCATACTTTTTATTGATGGCGTCGTAAAAACTTCGATCTACTGCGTCGCAGTGTTTTTCCCGGCACTCGATAGGCCCTCACGTATGCCTTCGCGCCAGGAAAAACGCTATTCCTTGTATATCTACAATTTGACCTCGCCATCATCTCTCTGAAGATAATGGACTTTTTACGACTCCATCATGCTATTTATTAAGAGAACGATAAAAAGTAATTTTAGCCAACCATAAGAACGGCTCTCAACATTGACAAGCATACTTTTCCCGGCAATTTCATTTGGTTATTGCGCAATGTCGGGGCCATGAGTACATTGTTTCAAGATGTTAGGGTATATTTACTCGTGCCCATTCCTCCCCTAATTTTGGCAAACACCTTTGATTCCATGTGTATTGACCTGCATACCCATTCCATTTACTCTGATGGCAGTTCAACACCGAAAGAATTGATCGAACTTGCGCGTCACAATGGTTTGCATGGGCTGGCGTTGACCGACCATGATACCGTTGAAGGTGTGGTCGAATTGATCCGCCTGGGCAAAGAGGTCGGAATTCCGGTGATTGCAGGGGTTGAAATTTCCACCACTCTTCGCCAACACACGCTGCACATGCTCGGCTACGGCATCGATCCAACTGAGCCCCGGCTCCTGGAATGGTTAAAGCCCTTACAGGAAGGGCGGGAACGCCGCAACGCCGCCATATTGGATAAACTGCGCAACCTGGGGATCGACATCACGGCTGAAGAGGTGGAACGAATTTCCTGCCGCGGTCAGACAGGTCGACCACATATAGCACGCTACCTGGTGGAACATGGGGTGGTCGAGACTTTTGAAGCCGCTTTCCGCGAGTTCCTCGGTCGCAACAAACCCGCCTGGGAAAGCCGTTTTGCGTACTCGGCCGCGGAAACCATTGCCATGATCCACCGATGCGGTGGCGTGGCGGTGCTTGCCCACCCGGGACAACTCGACCCTCAGATACGCCTGCAACCCCTCATTATTCGCGAGCTGGTTTTACGAGGTTTGGATGGGCTGGAGTTGTATTATCCCACGCACACCCGTAAGATGAAGAAAAAGCTGCGGGCCATTGCGACGGAACATAAACTGCTGGTCACCGGCGGCAGTGATTTTCACGGACAGACGAGGCCGACCCACCGGCTGGCTGCCACCAACCATAATTTTTGCCCGCCCTGCTCTCTGCTGGATGATTTGCAGGCACGTCTCCGCACAATAAATCGGTAATCTTTTCCCTGGACCATAGCCATGCATACCATTCTCATCGTTGACGACGAACCCAACTATCAGATCGTTCTTGCCGAACTGCTCAAGGACGAAGGATACGAGGTCTTCACCGCCGACAGCGGCAAGGCCGGGTTACCCATTGTCTTCAGTACCGATCTTGACATGGTAATCTCGGACATGAAGATGCCCGGAATGGACGGCATCGAATTTCTTGCAAAAATCAAGGAATACAACCGCGAGTTGCCGGTCATTCTCATCACCGCCTACGCCGAAGTGGAAAAGGCGGTCGAGGCGATGCGTATTGGTGCCTTTACGTATCTGGCCAAACCCTTTTCCAATCAGCAACTCTTGGCCAGCGTGACCAAAGCGGTTGAGCATTACGGCCTGATACGGGAAATCAGACGTCTGCGGGCGGAGGCCACCCCCCGTTCGGGATTCGGCGGCATGATCGGTAAAAGCCCATCCATGCGCGCCGTTTACCAACTGATCGAAAAGGTGGCCCCAACCCCTTCCTCGGTGCTGATCACCGGGGAGTCTGGCACCGGCAAGGAGCTGGTTGCCCGCGCCATCCATAACCTCAGCCCGCGTAAGGATGCCCCCTTTATCTCGGTCAACTGCGCCGCGCTTTCCGAACACTTACTGGAAAGTGAACTTTTCGGGCATGAAAAAGGGGCCTTTACCGATGCAGTGGTGATGCGCAAGGGTCGCTTTGAGTTGGCCGATACCGGTACCCTTTTTCTCGATGAGATTGGTGAAATGCCACCCCAGCTCCAGGCCAAACTGTTGCGAGTGCTGCAGGACAAGCGCTTTGAGCGAGTGGGGGGATCCGTAACCCAGAACGTGGATGTTCGCATTCTCGCTGCCACCAACAAAGACCTCAAGGACGAGGTCGACAAGGGTCATTTCCGCGAAGACCTCTATTACCGGCTCAATGTGATCCACATCCACCTCACACCGCTACGTGAGCGGGTCGATGATATTCCGCCCCTGGTTACCCACTTCATTGAAAAAAACAGCCGAAGCCTGGGCAAGGAACTTGATATCTCTCCCGAAGCCCTGCGGCTTTTGGTCAGCCTGCCCTGGGAAGGCAATGTGCGCGAGCTGGAAAACACCATTGAACGAGCGGCCATCCTCTGTAATGGCAATCGGATTGAGCCCGAGGATGTACAACCGGATTCCAGTGACCTGATCAACGCCCAGGAGTGGAGCACCGGCTTGGAGCTGAGCCAGTTCATCCCAGAAAATCTCAGTCTGGCCGAGGTGCTCAACGGCATCGAGGAAAAGCTGGTCCGCAAGGCCTTGGATGATAATTTTCATGTCCAGGCCCGGGCAGCAGAGCAGTTGGGCATAACCAAGAGCCTTTTGCAGTACAAAATGAAAAAATACAATCTGCAACGGCGAAAAAAATAACTCTACCGTAAACCAATGCCCTATCTGCCATAAGGAGAACAGCCCAAAACCAGGACAGCATCTGACTTGAGCAGAAAAACTGAAAGGGAGGGTTCAGTAGCGTGCGACGAGAACAGCAGGTAAGTTCCGTTCTTTCCCCCCTGATCATCGCGATTCTCATCGGTGCGCTGGCTGGGCTGGGTGCGGTTTTCTTCCGCTGGTTGATCGACCAGTGTGTCGAGGTGTTTAACAACATCGTTCTACTCTGGCAAACGACCCCTGCCCAACCCTGGTGGTGGCGCATGCTACTCCCGTCGTTAGCCGGATTGATCCTTGGGCCGATCATTGTTTTTTTTGCTCCGGAAACCCGTGGTCCTGGTGTTCCCGAGGTGATGGAGGCCTTGGCCCTGCGTGGCGGGCACATTCGTCATCGCGTGACCCTGTTCAAAACCGGTGTAACAGCCCTGTTCATTGCTGCTGGCGCCTCTGTCGGTCGAGAAGGCCCCATCGTCCAGATTGGCGCCTCCATTGGCTCCAGCCTCTGTCAGTTGCTTAAATTGGACCGCGATAAACGGCGAATGGCTGTAGCCTGTGGGGCGGCGGCCGGCATCGCCGCCACCTTTCAGGCGCCGATGGCAGGCACTCTCTTTGTAGTGGAAATCCTGCTCCGCGAAATAGAGGCGGTCTCTTTAAGCAGCCTGGTTATTGCCGCTGTCACCGGCACCTTGGTCAGCCGTGCCTGCTGGCAGGGAGCTGCTGTCTTTCATATTCCCGCCTTTTCTATGCAGCACCCCGCGGATCTGCTTCTGTACTTGGCCATGGGGCTCTGCTGCGGCGCGCTCTCCCTCCTGCTGATGGCCATGGTCTTCGGCTTACCCCGACTTATCCAGCGAATACCACTCCCCCTTTGGTTGCTGCCTGCCTGCGGTGGCCTGGTGGTCGGCCTCTTTGGTCTGATCTGGCCACAGGCGCTTGGCCTTGGCTACACTACAATCAACCAAGCGCTCACTAACCAACTCCCGCTCACCTTGGCTGCTTGGCTCGTGGCCATCAAAATCCTGACCACCGGTTTTTCTTTGGGGAGCGGCATGAGTGGCGGCATTTTTGCTCCGTCGCTTTTTATCGGTGCCATGATCGGCACCGTTTTCGGCAATATCGCCCAGAGCTTATGGCCGGCCACCCATGAGGCAACGGCCTATTTCAGCCTTATCGGCATGGGGGCTATGGTCAGCGGGACCACTCTGGCGCCGATTACGGCCATACTCACCATCTTTGAGCTGACCTACAATTACGAGGTGATTCTGCCTCTGATGGTGGCCTGTATTCCCAGTGTACTGGTGGTTCAACTGCTACACGGCTATTCGGTTTACGAGACCAACCTTCTCAACCGAGGTATCAACATAGTCCGTGGCCATGATGTTAACCGGCTGCGCAATATGATGGTTTCAGATTATATGTGCACCGAATGCGAGGCTGTGGAGGAAAAGATGCCCCTAGGGCGGGTGGCTGAAAAAATGGCGGCAAGCAACTTTCCCCATTTCATCGTGGTGAATGAGAAGCAAGAGTTGGCAGGTGTGTTGACCTTGCGGGATTTGCGCGGCCTGTTAAGCCAAAATCCACAAAAGCAGGTCTCTTGGGTCTCACCGGCATCGATGTTGATGCAAGCGGAAGTGATCACCTTACAAGAAAGCGACAGTCTGGAGATGGCTTTTGATCTTTTCGCCAAGCACGACTTCTCTTTTTTACCTGTGATATCGGAAACTAATCCACACAACGTCGCGGGTGTTCTTAAAAAATCGGATTTAGTGGTCGCCTATGACCAGCAGATCCTCAAGGATCAAATCCTCCCGCCTTCTTCCTGGTTTTCGCCGTTGCAAAGAAAACCGCGACGCAGAGGATGACCGACCAAGAACAGAGCTCAGGCAACGTAAGCCTTCAGCCTTCGCTAAAATGAATCAACATAAAAATTAAAAATATATCGAAGAATTAGCGACGATTGAGATTGCAGGATCGGACCTGTTCCAAAGTGATGGCCAGATCGCGGAAAAAGACCGAGGCCTCGGGGTCTTCGGGATTTTGTGCAAGCCGTTGTTCGTAACGGGCAAAAAGTTGGGTCAGCACCTGCAGAGGTTGATCCTCATCCAGGTCGCCAAGCACCTCCCAGAGATCGATGGTGCTCATCTCAAGATTTTTTGGGGTTGTGATGAGAGTCGGAAGCATCTTCCTGGGACGAATCGACCTCGTCGCCGTCCTCCAGCACATAACCAACGCCGCAACAGGCCGGGCACTCCTCCCGAGTAATGAAAAACCGGCTCTCTCCCTGGAAAAAACCGATTTCGCCACTACCGCCGCAGGTTGGACAAACTATTTTCTCGTCAGCCATGGTTCTCCATTACAACATGGAAAAGTTACACCAGGCCAGCCGCCTGTTTGGCCGCCTGAACGGTGTTTTTCATCAACATGGTGATGGTCATCGGCCCCACCCCGCCGGGTACCGGCGTAATGGCGGCCACCTTGTCGACCACATCGGCAAAATCGACATCACCGGCGAGAATAGCCTTGCCGCTTTCCGCCTGGCCGATGCGGTTCACACCGACATCGATCACCACAGCACCTTCCTTGACCTGATTGCCTTTGATCATTTTGGGTACACCAGCAGCGACAATGAGGATATCGGCCCGCCGTGTGTGGTAATCCATGTCCTTGGTGCGGGTGTGACAGATGGTCACGGTGGCATTGCCACCGGCGCGTTTCTGCAACATCAGGTTGGCGATCGGTTTGCCGACAATGTTGGATCGGCCGACCACCACCACCTCGGCCCCGGAGGTTTCGGTCCCGGACCGCTGCAATAATTCGAGAATTCCATGCGGGGTGCAGGGGAGAAAGCACCGCTCCCCCAGCATCATCTTCCCCACGTTCACTGGATGAAAACCATCGACATCCTTATCCGGATCAATGGTAAAAAGCACCTTGGCTTCATCGATATGCCGCGGCAGGGGTAACTGAACCAAAATACCGTGAATGGCATTATTGGCATTATATTCGCCGACAATACGCAGCAGATCGGCCTCGCTGGTTTCCACCGGCAGGGTAACCTGTTCGGAGTGGATACCAAGGGCATGGGCGGTTTTATTTTTGGCCGCCACATAGGACTGGGAGGCAGGATCCTCGCCAACCAGGATGGTGACCAAGCCCGGAACCACCCCATGGCGGTTTTTCAGGTCGGTGACTTCGGTGGCAAGTTCTTCGCGGATAGCCTTGGCGGTCTCTATACCGCTGATGATCTGTGCTGGCATGGTCTTCACTTCAATAAAATCGAATCAACAAAAAGATGACCTCGTCAAAAAAACAAAAAACGAAAGACGCAGATCATAAAAAAAACAGCAAATGACAAAGCAGGTCCCTTTTTTTCGTGTTTTTTACGAGAACGACAAAAAGCGGCCAATGAAACGAGAAAACAACCTACTCCAATGGCTGATTATTTCAAGGTGAGACTGAACCTTCTCCCTTCTTTGCCTCCTTTTCCTGCAACATTCTTCCATGGATATTCAAGCCGGGACCAAACGCGCGGATTAATTGCGCCAAGGCGGTCTGCCTTCGGGAGGTATCCTGATTCTGGACAGCCATGGCCAAAGATTGCCGGGCCCCAACCAAGACCACTAGTTTTTTCCCGCGCGTAAGGCCGGTATAGATCAGGTTGCGAAAGAGCATCCGGTAATGCTGGCTCAAGACCGGAATCAGGACCACATCAAATTCAGAGCCCTGCGACTTATGGATGGTTATCGCATAGGCCAGATCAAGCTCGACAATCTGATCCCGGCTGTATTCCACCTGGCGCTGGTCAGGATAAAACTCAACCACCAGCTTGAGATCGGTATTGTTGATCCGTACAATTCTGCCGATATCGCCGTTAAACACGTTTAAATCGTAATTGTTGCGGCGATGAATCACCCGATCACCCTCGCGGAAGATACGTTCGCCCACGGTCAGCTCGGCCTTGTCGGCATGGGCAGGGTTGACGCTTTGCTGTAAACCGGCGTTCAGACCGGCTGCACCAAGAGAACCCCGAATCATCGGCGTCAATACCTGAATTTCCGCGCCCGGAAAATACTTGGGCACCCACTCGGTGTAAAGCTTCCGCATCACATCTTGGGCGGTGAACCCGTAATACAGGGAAGACCAGGGGTGGGTTTTCTTGGCCAGGGCAAGCAGTTGCGAAGCCGCGGAATCGGCCGTGACAAGAGCATCCAGGGAGACATGACGAAACTGTTCCGGCACGGTAAAGGAGTAGTCTGCCGAGGTATCTGCATCCTCAGGAGCATAGGGTGTCTGCGCAAACAAGGCTTCCCGATCTTCCAGGTCGTTGTACTGCGCTTTGATCCGGGCCACAAAATGCAGTTGTTGCTTGGTTGCCTCGGCTGAATCAATAAAAAAACAATCGCTCGTTTTCCAGACCTGGGGATTTTTGAATGGGGATTCCAGAGTGGGCATTTCCCCTCTGTTGATCTGATGGGCAGTACGGATAATGGTTGACTCGCCAGCTTGACGAAAGATGGTGGTCAGGCGAAAACAGGGGACGACCTTACAATCGATCAGATCACGCAGGACATTGCCCGCGCCCACCGAGGGTAGCTGGTCGGCATCACCGATAAAAAGGATGGCGGTTTCCGGGGCTACCGCCTTGAGCAGGGATGCGGTGAGCGAAATGTCGAGCATGGAGCTCTCATCGATGATGAGGAAGTCGGTTTGTAAAGGATTCTCTTCACCACGTTTAAACCCATTCCCCTGGAATTCGAGCAAACGGTGGATGGTCTTGGCCTCCAAGCCGATTACCTCGCCCATGCGCTGGGCAGCCCGACCAGTGGGTGCCGTCAGGGCGACCCGCTGGTGCATGGCTTGTAACAGGGCAACGATCACCCGGGTGGTGGTGGTTTTTCCGCATCCAGGACCACCGGTGAGAATCGAGCAGTGCTGATTGGCCACCGAACAGACCGCCTGAACCTGCTCGCCACTCAGCGCAATGCCCTGCCCACTGGTAGAACGGTGGACCCAATCCGCTACCCTTTTTTGATCTACCCCGAGATTGCCTATGGATTTGGCGACCCGCCTGGCGACGTATTCTTCATCATAATAAAGCGATTTCGCATAGTAACAGGGGATGGGATCATCGCTGGCCGGGGTGATTAACAGCCTGATTTTGAGCTGATCCTCCTTGTCCATAGTCGCCAGATGCTCAGGGATGGCGGCCCGCAACGTAAGTCCAAGCAACTCTTCTACCTGGGTACAAATCTGATCGAGTGTCAGGAAACAGTGGCCCAACTCCCGGGCTGCGGAAAGCACATGACGGATGGCGGCCCGCACCCGCACGTCCGAGTCGGGAGCAAAACCAAGGGAGAGCGCAACCCGATCGGCGGAAAAAAAACCGATACCATAAAAATCGCGGGCCAACCGATACGGGTTTTCCTGGACAACGGCAATGGAGCCTTCGCCATACTGCTTGAAAATCCGGACTGCGAACAGGGTGGAGATACCGTGCGCCTGGAGGAACATCATCACTTCGCGAATGGCCCGATGCTCGACCCAGGCAGCCTTGATCATCGCCAATTTTTTTTCGGCGATTCCAGGGACCTCGGTGAGCTGATCGATGGCCTCCTCGAACACGCTCAAGGTCCGCTCTTTGAAGTGCCGGACAATGCGTCCCGCCGTCTTGGGCCCCACGCCTTTGATCAGACCACTCCCTAGGTATTTTTCCAAAGCTCCGGCAGTCGCCGGCCGGAGCTCAGACGCATACTTCGCCTTGAACTGGCGGCCAAATTTTGGATGCTGCACCCATGCTCCAGAGAACTCCATGGTTGCACCGGCAAAGACCTTCATCTGGTGCACGGTCACCGTTTCCATTTTGCCAAAACCGCCAAACAATGTGACCCGGAGTACCGTCCAGCCGCTGGCTTCATCATGGTAAGTGACCCGCTCGACAATACCACGGATTTTTTCTTGAATATCCGCCTGTTCCAATCCTGATCAACCGCTAGTAAAATTGTTTTCTTGTCTGATCGATTAAGTGATGCTATAGTCTGCCCCACTCTTACTCCAAAATTGCAATATGGTAAAGGAGTCCTTTATGCAACAATTACAGGAAAACGTTCAAAAAGTGCTGGCGCAAATCCGCCCCACCCTACAACGGGACGGAGGAGACGTCGAGTTCGTCGATTTAGGGGCGGATCAGATTCTTAAGGTCCGACTTACCGGGGCATGTCAGGGATGCCCTATGTCACGTGTTACATTGAAGGAAGGTATTGAGAAGTTCGTTAAAAGTGAACTTCCGACCATCCGGGCCGTAGAGGCGGTCGAATAAATTTATGCCGCTTGGTTTTGTCGAAAGTCTGCTCTGGTTAAGTTTGAATGTATATCATGAATCCCGCGGCGAACCCGAAATCGGGCAGCTCGCCGTGGCCCATGTAACCCTCAATCGTGCCCTTGAGGAAAACAAAAGTCTGGCCGATGTGATCATGGCACCCAATCAGTTCAGCTGGACCTTTCTCAAAAAATCCTACGTCCCGCTTGAAGTCAATCCGTTACAGGATTCTCTACGTGTCGCCCTGAAGTCCATGGTGACACCTGATTTCACCCACGGTTCCACCTTCTACCATCATGTTGATGTCTATCCGAGGTGGACGACCGGTTTGATGTTCACCGGCAGATACGGATCCCATAAGTTTTACCGAGACAGCGCCCCGGAGATTTCGGCCGCTGCTTATTAGTCATCCGTTTTGCCGCGTATCCCATGATGCATATCTCCTAGCACCAATAATGTTCGCGCAATAGCACAAAAGCGGAAGTCCTGAAAAGAAAACAGAGACTTGCAACCGAGAAACGTCCTTTTCGCGTCTTCTGGCAAGAACGATAACCCCGGAGTTGACAAACCCGCTCAGACTCTTTATAGCTTAATCATCGCGAGGGGTGGCGCATTGCGCCTGAGATAATACCCATTGAACCTGATCCGGATAATACCGGCGAAGGGAAGCGGACAAGATAACGATAAACCGGGAAAAATCCGGTTTTAGGCCTTTATAGAGCCGCTTGCCCTTCCCTGAAAGGACAAGCGGCTTTTTTTTATTGGGATTTTTTTATGCAAATATTCGTCAACGGTATCAAGGAAAACACAGAGTCCTGCAACCTGGCCCAGTTGATCGCCGGGAAAGGGCTCGATTCGGGGGCGCTGGTTGTCGAGTTGAACCAGCAAATCATCAAACAGGAACATTGGCCGACAACTGCGCTCAAGGATGGGGATAGCCTGGAATTGCTCAGTTTTGTCGGAGGAGGCTGAATCATGAACGACGATACATTAATCCTGGGCGGTCAAGCGTTTACCAACCGGTTGCTGACCGGAACCGGCAAGTTTGCCGCCCATGCGCACATTCCCAAGATGCTTGCGGCCAGTGGTTCGCAGATGATCACCGTGGCCCTGCGTCGGGTCGATACCACTGCCCAGTCAGAGAATATCCTTGAGTATATTCCCAAGAATGTGACCTTGTTGCCCAACACCTCCGGCGCTCGCAATGCAGAGCAGGCGGTGCGTATTGCCCGTATTGCCCGTGAGGCCGGATGCGGTGATTTTATCAAGATCGAGGTCATCACCGATATGAAATACCTGATGCCGGATAACTGGGAGACCCTCAAGGCCACCGAAATCCTGGCAAAGGAAGGATTCAAGGTTTTGCCTTACGTTCTGCCGGACCTGCCTCTGGCCAAACGGCTGGAGAACGCCGGCGCGGCCGCAATCATGCCGCTGGGTGCTCCCATTGGCACCAACCGTGGCCTGGAAACCAAACCGCTCATTGCCATGCTGATTGAGAATTGCTCGGTACCGATAGTTGTCGACGCCGGTATCGGAAAACCCTCCCAGGCGGCAGCAGCCATGGAAATGGGGGCCGATGCGGTCCTGGTCAATACCGCCATTGCCACAGCCCAGGATCCGGAAGCCATGGGACGGGCCTTTGACCTCGCTGTCAAGGCGGGAAGAACTGCCTATTTGGCGGAAATGGCCGACGAATCAACTCTAGCCCGCGCCTCTTCCCCGCTCACTGGTTTTCTTGATGCTTACGAGGAGTGATCAAAAACAAACCGGCCAACCACAACGAATAAATAATCAGAGCTCCAACAAGTGCGCTCAATCAGGCTATAGCTGCCCTGGGCGTCGACGAGTCTTCTGATCGAGGATCGAACCATGTCTTTTTATGAGGTAGTCGAGCAGTATCGCAACTTCGATGTCCCCCGCTTTTTTGACCAGGTGAGTGATGCGGATATCGCCCGTGTCCTGGTCAAGGAAAAACCGAGCCCCATGGATTTCCTCACCCTGCTCAGCCCCCTGGCGGCCGGGCATCTTGAGGCCATGGCCCGAAAAGCCAACCAGTTGACCGTGCAGTATTTCGGACGCACGATCCAGATGTTCATCCCACTCTATATCTCCAATCATTGCAATAACGGCTGCGCCTACTGCGGCTTTAATCACCAAAACCTTATTCTCCGCCGCAAACTCACCCTTGAGGAGATCGAATCGGAGGCCAAGGCCATCGCCAAAACCGGCATGCAGCATGTGCTCTTCCTCACCGGCGAAGCCCATCATATGACGCCGATGTCCTACCTGGTGGATGCGTCCAAAATGCTCAAGCGTCATTTTGCCTCGGTAGCGGTCGAAGTATATCCGCTTACGGTTGAGGAATACCGCCTACTGCACGAAGCCGGTGTCGACAGCATGACCATGTTCCAGGAAACCTACGATGAGGCGGTCTACAAACGGGTCCACCTCGCCGGCAAAAAGATGGATTACCATTGGCGGCTCAACGCACCTGAACGGGCGGCACAGGGGGGAATGCGGGTAGTGAATCTCGGCGCCCTGCTTGGCCTGTCCGAACCTAGGCGGGAGATCTTTTTTACCGGTATGCATGCCCGTTATATTGAGGATAAATACCTGGAGACCGAAGCGGCTATCTCCTTGCCGAGGTTCAACGAGGCCGAGGGAGATTTCCAGCCGGACTATCTGGTCGATGACAAGACCTTTGTTCAGTTCATGACCGCGCTGCGCATCTTTCTACCGCGTGCGGGACTGACCATTTCCACCCGGGAAAATGCAGCCTTTCGCGACCGGATACTGCCTCTCGGCGCCACCCGTTTTTCTGCCGGGTCCTGTACCGGTGTTGGTGGATACACTGACATACGAGTTGAGCAGACGCCACAGTTTGAAATCACCGATGCCCGTAGCGTCGAAGAAGTGGCCAATGCCATTATCGCCCAGGGATATCAGCCTATCTTCAAGGACTGGGACTGCATCTGATGAAGATCGGTATTGCAGGCGTCGGCGGCATCGGCTCCAACGTGGCCCTGAACCTCGTTCGCAGCGGCGTTGATCGGCTCAAAATCGTCGACTTCGACCGCATTGAGCCCAGCAACCTCAATCGCCAGTTCTACTTCGCCGACCAGATAGGCATGTTCAAGGTCGAGGCCCTGATGATGAACCTTGCCCGCATCAACCCGCAGGTGCACATCGAAGCATTCGTTCAGCAGATCGATGCCAACAACTGCGCCGGACTTTTTGCCGACTGCGACCTGATTGTTGAGGGCTTTGACCGCCAAACGGATAAAAAAATGCTTTTTGAAACCTTTGCAAACAAAAAAATCGTGGTCGCCGCCTCGGGTATTGCCGGGGCTGACCTGTCTACCATTCGCTCGCGCAGGATCGGTAACGGTTACATCGTGGGCGACTTTGCCACCGATTGTGGCCAAGCACCGCTCTTCAGCCACAAGGTGACCACCGTGGCCAACCACATGAGCGAATTCATTCTCTGTCAACCAGGAGTGCTTAATGGATAATACAACCCAAAAACCTGTCTTTCCACGCGGCATCTATGGCATTACCGCCGAAAAATTTTCGGAGGGCCGCTCTAATATCGAGGTTGCAAAACAGATGATCAAGGGCGGCATCCGCATCATCCAGTACCGGGAAAAACGCCCGTACAAGAGCTTTGCCCAAATGCTTGAGGAATGCCGTGCTCTTCGCACCATCACCCGCGAGGCCGGGGTGCTGTTCATTGTCAACGATTACCTGGATATCGCCCAAATGGTGGATGCCGACGGCGTCCATGTGGGACAGGACGACTTCCCGGTTCCCGAAATCCGCACACTGATAGGAAAAAATAAGTTGATCGGTCTTTCCACCCATGGCCCGGAGCAGGCGAAGGCAGCCATTGCATCCGGTGCCGATTACATCGGTGTTGGTCCCATTTACAGCACCCAGACCAAGGAGGATGTCTGTGCCCCGGTTGGGCTTGGCTATCTGGATTATGTGGTCAAACACTCTCCCCTGCCCTTTGTTGCCATCGGCGGCATCAAGGAGCACAACCTGGGGGAAGTCCTTACCCACGGAGCCACCACGGTATGCCTGGTAACCGAGATCGTCGGTGCCGAGGATATCGCTGCAACAGTAAGCCGCCTGCAGTCCGCCTGCAAATAAAGGGCATCATCCATTCATTTCCCATTCTACAAGGAGAAGCATCATGGCATATGCAACCCAAATGGCAGCTGCCCGTCAGGGCATCCTCACCTCACAGATGCAACAGGTCCTGGAGACGGAGAAGATCTCAGAGACCGATCTACTGGAGCGGCTTGCCAGTGGCAAAATTGCCATCCCGGCGAATTGCAATCACAAATCTCTCATCGGCAAAGGTATTGGCGCGGGGCTTTCCACCAAAATCAACGTTAACCTCGGCGTTTCCGAGGACTGCTGCAACGTCGAGAAGGAGCTGGACAAGGTGCGGCGTGCTGTGGCCCTCAAGGCAGATGCCATCATGGATCTGAGCACCTTTGGCGATACCCAGGCCTTCCGCCGACGCACCGTGGAGATCAGCCCGGTGATGATCGGTACGGTGCCGGTGTATGATGCCGTGGCCCGATACGGCAAGGAAGTTGCTAAAATCTCGGTTGATGATTTTTTTGATGTGGTGCGGATGCACGCCGAAGATGGGGTCGACTTCATGACCATCCATGCCGGCCTGACGCAGATCGCGGTCCAGCGCCTGCGCAACAATCCGCGCCTGACCCATGTGGTAAGCCGGGGTGGCTCACTGCTGCTTGATTGGATGGAAAGCAATGGTAAAGAAAACCCATTTTTCGAGCACTTTGACCGACTGCTTTCCCTCTGCCGCGACTACGATGTCACCCTTAGCCTCGGCGATGGACTTCGCCCAGGTAGCCTGCGGGATGCCACCGACGCGGCCCAAATCCAGGAACTGATCATTCTCGGCGAGCTGACCAAACGGTGCTGGGAAGCTGATGTCCAGGTTATGATTGAAGGCCCCGGCCATGTACCGCTTAATGAAGTTGTGGCCAATATGCAGCTGGAGAAAAAACTCTGCCACGGCGCCCCCTTCTATGTACTCGGGCCAATCGTCACCGACGTGGCCCCCGGTTATGACCACATCACCTCTGCTATCGGTGGCGCCTTGGCAGCTACCTATGGCGCTGATTTCCTCTGTTATGTCACCCCGGCCGAACATCTGCGGCTTCCCGATGCCGACGACATGAAGGAAGGCATCATCGCCTCTCGTATCGCCGCCCACGCCGCCGATATTGCCAAAGGCATCCCCGGCGCCATTGACTGGGATAACGCTATGAGCAAGGCTAGGAAAGAGTTGGATTGGTCCAAGATGTTCGAACTGGCCATGGATCCGGAAAAAGCCCAAGAATACCGTGCTTCTTCCCAACCCATTGACAAGGAAGTCTGCACCATGTGCGGAGATCTCTGTGCTTTGAAACGCAGCCGTAATATCTTAGAGAAGGTCAATTAACCAGACTGCGTTTTACAAAGTCCCTCCTCCCAAAAAAAATCCCCTGGATGAAATTTTCATCCAGGGGATTCCCTTTTTCCGCGTCTGCCTACAGCCCCATTGTTCACATTGAAGCCATTTCATCCGGGCCGCGCTGGATACCGATCACCTTGCCCTGAATCAAGACCTCGCCCAAGCCATAACGCATTATAGGGAATTGCTCGTTTTCCGGACGCAACTCAATAACGTCCCCAAGATAGTAAAACCGTTTGACCGTGGCCTCTTCGTTATTAATCAGGGCGACCACAATCTCACCATTGGCGGCAAATTGCCGAGGCTCACAGATAGCCAAATCACCGGCGAGAATTCCGGCATTGCGCATGGAATCACCCGTTACGCGCAGAGCGAAAAGTTGTTCTCCACGATAGATCCGTCCATCGACCAACACCTCTCCTGCCGACTCCTGCTGGGCGTAAAGCGGTACTCCAGCCGCCACCCGCCCAATGATCGGCACCATTCGCCCCCCTTCCGGGAGTTCCTGTTTTCTTTCCTCCAAAAGAACAATTTGCCGACTATACCTCCCCTCACGCCTGATCCAGCCCTTGGCCTGCAGAGATTGAAGCAGGCTTGCCACTGCAGTATGGCTGACCCCCAAATCGGAGGCAACCTGACGGAGGCTGGGGATACCGTCACCGGTAGCATGACGATCTTGGAGATAATCGAAAAATTCTCGTTGTCGTGGGGTGAGTGGTTTCGGCATTAAGTCCTCCTTGTCCACGTCTAAGATGTACAGCCAAAGTAAAGGAGGAACCGCTTAAATGTCAAGCCAAGATTAACATTATTTTTTTAGGGTTGATCATCCTAGATGGACGCCTAAAAAGTTTCTCCCCTTCAGGAGATGGCTAAATAAAAACGCAGACATACAAGGAGTGTCGTTTTCCCCGGCGCAAATCCACACAGAGGTTTGTCGAGTGTCGGAAAAATCGCTGGGACGCAGTAGATCGATACTTTTACATCGCATCTTCCTAGTAAAGAATGGAATCAAGAACCGAAGGTTTGGGAGGCTTAATCACGGTATCGGAATCATCGCTTTCGGCAAATTTAAACCCGAACATTCGCAGGGTATTATCGTCGAGATAAATTTTATCCTCATATACGCCTCGAATCGCCTGATTGGCAGGAGAGACCAGTCGCACAGAAAGATAGAGCACCCGATTAATCAGGGCATAGGTACCGACAACAACAGCCTGTGCCCGCTGGTTGGGAGCCATTTCCGCAAGATTACGGGTGAGCATGAATTCTCCTCTATTCAGCTCCACCAAGAGATCTCGCCGAAGTTTAACTTCCTTGACCGCGTAGCCACGCTGGGCAAAGCCGGCAACCAGGTTATTTTGAAAACTTCGCCCAAAGCTGGAAGTTTCGTTGAGGTTGTCGTTGTTCACCAAGGTGGTGACCAGGATAGGCTGATTGGCCTGATACGGAATCAACGGCGGCACGGGCTGGGTGATCAAATTTTCCACCACTTTGTCACCAAGCTCGACCAAATTGATATCTCCGCCGAGGGCAGGCTCAAGCCGGGTTCCATTCAAGTTACTGCACCCGTAAATAAGGAAAAGAAGAATCGACCCAAGCAAAAAAAGCCTGAGGACTTGTTGTTTTCCTTCAGAAAACCGTAAAGGCTGTTCCACGTTCTTTATCGCATTGACTGTATGCTGCATGGTCTCTTGTATTTTAGCATTTACACCTGAAAGGGTGGCGTCACTACATTATTGACATATAAAGATGTTGATGGCGTCTTAAAAATTTCGATCTGCTGCGTTGCCTGATTTTTCCCAATACTCGACAACCCTTCTGTATTCCTTCGCGTCTTGAAAAACGCAACTTCTTGAAAATCTTTGTTTTCACTGAGGCACCTCTCACAAAGGCAATCGTACCCAAACCAGCATTTTGCATCAATCAAATGGCGGCAGCATCTGATAATTTTTCATTCCGCACAAAAAACACCCTTTTTTCATTTAACACACTGGTTTTATATAATTTATTCAACATTAAAGAATACCCGCCAACACCTCTTTAAGCTTGGAGAATAGAAAGGGTTTTTCAAGGAAGGCCTGTACCGATATTTCGTTGTGACCGACCATAACATGGGCTTCGTTATAGCCGCTGGCGAGGATAACCGGAATGTCCGGAGCCTGTTGTCTGATCGCGGCAATCGTCTCCCAACCGTTCATCCGTGGCATGACCACATCGCAGAGAATGCAATCAATGGTTCCCTGATACTGGCGGAAGATCTCAATTGCCTCTACTCCGTTCGCCGCTTCGACAACTACGTATCCCAAACGCTCGAGCATCTCTCCCTCGATCCGCCGAATGATCTCCTCATCGTCAACGACCAGGATCGTGCCGCCGCCGGTTTTTCGCGATACATCGTCTGTCTTCTGTGGAGCCTGTACGGTATTCAGTCGCACCAGTGGAAAATAGACCTTGAACGTGCTTCCCTGTCCCTCACGACTTTCAACCGTAATTGCGCCTTTGTGGGCGCGAACAATACCGAGCACCGCTGGGAGCCCCATGCCTCGCCCGGTAAATTTACTGGAAAAAAACGGGTCGAATAGGCGAGCAATGTCCTGTTCCTTGATGCCGACACCACTGTCTTCGACCACAATACGGACATATTGTCGAATTTCTGGGGAAAAATCCACCGGGAAGCGATAAACGGTGGGGATATCCGTCCCCTCAACGGTGTCGACGTTGAGCCTTACCGATCCCTGATGGTTGGGGCAGGCCTCCCAGGCATTGGAGATCAAATTGGTGAGGACTTGCTGGATGTTATTGGTATTGGCATTGACCATGAGTCCCTTTTGTATGGATTTGAACTGATAATCAATGGATTCGGGAATAGTTGCCCGGAGAATGGGCTGATAATTGCTGCAGATCACCGATAGGTCTAACAGGGAAAACTGACAAGGGGCGGTTCCTAGGTAGATCAGCAGCAGTTTGCTGACTTCAGCCGCAGCCTCCGCGGATTGTAAAGCGGAGTCCGCAAGGTTATGCAGTTGCACCGTCTTTTCGGCAGTTGAAGAGCTGGTGAGCAAATCAATCACCATCTCCAGACTCATGGTTACGGCTTGCAGTTTATTGTTAAAATGATGGGCAATAGCTCCGGCCATCCTGGCCAGGCTCTCGGCTTTTTGCAACTGAATGTTTTGAGCCTCGAGCCGTTCTCGTTCTTCTTCAGCCTGAATTCGAGTCGAAATATCGTGAACGATGGCAAAAATGACTGAGCTGTCTTGCATAGTAATAGATGCGGTATGCACTTCAACCGTACGAATTGAACCGTCGGCAAGGCGATGCGGGACCGCATATTCACTGAGCAGGCCGTCATGCACCTGCTGAAGAATTAGTGCAATATTCTCCTGCGGTAAACAGTTGATTTGGCCAATGGCCATCTTTTCTAACTGATCGCGGGGATACCCGTAAAATTCACCGGCAGCGTGGTTGGCTTTGAGAATACGGCCACTTATGGGATCAATGAGCAGCATGATGGCGCTGTGTTCTTCAAAGAGCATACGAAATTGGGTCTCGCTGGTTTGAAGAGCAATTTCCAATTGTTTACGTTCGGTGATATCCTCAACCAGAGCGACCATGCCCAGTCCTTTGCCGCTGCGATCTTTCAATGGGCTTGCATACCACTCGCAATCAATGATTTCCCCACTTCGTGTGCGGTTTTTGCTTACTATTTTATCAATTTTTCCCTTTAAAAAAGGCGTCTCCAAAGCTTCCTGCAACCCTTCTGGAAAAATAAAGGAAAGGTCACGGCCTAGAGCCAATTCTTGTGCATATCCAAAAAATTGTTCTGCGGCAGGATTCCAGGCGGTAATTTTTCCTTTTTCATCCCACTCAAGAACCGCCAACGGTGACTGTTGAAAATATAGGGCAAATTTTTGCTGGGTGAGCAACTGTTCCCGCATCTGCTCCGCAATAATCAATGCCTGTTGCCGCGCCCGACTTTGCATGAACGCCAGCAAACTGAGACCGATACTGATCAGCGATCCTGCAATGAGAAAAATAAGGGGTTGATTCTGATCAAATCCGTTATCGAATTCAGGGAGGGAACGGAAGGTGAGACACCAAGTAGTGCCGAAGATATCGATGGAAATTGTGTTATGAAACTTAGAGTCATAAGCCGCTCGAGCGGGGCGCTGTTCAGCTTGCCAACTGCTAAACAGCTCCTGTGAGGGTACGGGTTTCGTTGCTGAGTAAAGAGCAAAATCGATATACTGAGGCATTTTTTTCAATGCGCCGTAGACAAAATCATTCATGCGAATAGGGCTGTAAACAAAACCTCGCAGCGCTTCACGCCGCTGCTGCACAGTCTCGGTCGGCATGCCCACGCGGTAAGAAGGGACATACATCAAAATCCCGTTCTGCTTTATCACCTCCATTTCCTGCACCAGAATTATTTTGCCGGTAATACTGGTTTTTCCAGTGTCTCGGGCCAAATCCATAGCTGCCTTACGAACCGGTTGCGAATACATGTCGTAGCCAAAAGCTCTTTGGTTGGCTTTATTGAATGGCTCGAGCCAGATAACTGATGTGTAAACGGGGCGTTTACCTGAAGGATTGACAGTAAATCCGGGAAACCCTTCGCTCCGGACTCCGGCAACCAGAGCCGGTACCTTTTCTGGTGACAACCAGACGGAATAGCCGAATCCGAGAATACCGGGATTGTTTTTTTCCAGCTGCAAAGATGAGGCATAGATATGCCATTCTTTTCTCGTCAGGGATTCTCCTCGTACACCGAACAGGGCATTGCCACCTAAAAGAAGAGTCTCGTTATCCTGCAGTCGGCTGATAAGGCGGCGAGTGATGTCGTCAACCTGGTTCTGGAATCGAGTTTCTGCCCGTTCGCGGGTGCGTTGATCGGCATTTTGCCACAGAAAAAGGGTCGCGGTCAGAGTAATGGCCAAGACCACCAGCGGAAGCCAAATGGAATGAAGAGATGAGTGATTCGTTGTTTGGGCCGATCGGTCTATGTCATTGTTCATGAGCAGCAACTCCGTGGGCATAGATCGGCTTCTAAGCCATGAAAATAAGAGACTTAAAAAATAATGGCAAAGGGCGATTTGGGTAATTTTACCGTATTTGCCGGCATGGTTCCAACCTCAGAATGATTTATTTTTCAATCAAAGAAAAGGAAGGATTTAAAAATTGTTCTTAAGAATTTGAGTTACTGATGATATATATGTTCAAGAGGTAAAGTCGGATATTGTCAAAGATGTTTTTTTTGGAGGATTTGACGGTATGAAGAGGTTCCCAAAAAGTCATGTCCCACCGGCAGGGCTGGTGGCTTGAATTGTGAACCGCTCAAAGCGATTGAAAACCTAGCCCACCTAAAGGTGACGGCCTATTCAAATAAATTGAGCTGATTTAATCGCTTGTCTTCTTTTTCCTGGTATTGGATATATGCCCTTACAGCGTCTTCATCTTTACCAACTGTGGAAACGTAACAAACTCGTGCCCAAAAATTCTGGCCAACAAAATTCTTCTTCCTGCCTTAAAAGTTACGCGCAATTGGGATTGCGCTTTTGCCTTTGATAAAACCCACAATCGGGTAACTGAGTATTTGGGTGGAATCGAAAGCAAGATATGGACATGACGTCAGTCAGGCAACAGAAAATATGAATATTGTCAGTTCCGAGTTGACCAGCTATGCCCGTGACCTATTCAAACTCTCGGAACAGCTCATTGATGTTGTACAAAAAATCAGGACAAAAAAAGCCCAATCTTATATCGGTCAAGTCAAGACCGCTCACATGCAGTGGCGTTCGCGCCTTGAGGCCGTATTAAATGGTAAGCAGGCATGCGACCGGAAGAGGCGACTTCGGATCATGAATGTGAATTCGGCAAATGGTATTACGGTGAAGGGCAGGTGCTCAGTGACCATACCTATTTGACGGAAGTCTTTAATTACCATACAAAAGTCCACCAACATGCCAAGCTAATTGCCGATTCGATCAAGCAAGGGAATAGCTCACGCGCCTCTGAGTTGATTCAGGAGTTTGAAAAAGTCCGAGAGAACTTCTTTAAGGCTCTTGATGAAGAGTATCTGCGATAAATTGATTTAAATCAGGCAGAAACAGGTGATTGGTGCGAATCGGTCGCCTTTTTTTGTTGGTTGGCTATTTTTTCTATTGGGAAATATTTGGGATTCCGAAAGTATCAACACACTGTTTCGGTTTGAAATTTGATTGATTTCCTACAAATCGACCATGGAAATTGCGTATTGCAGAAAAACTCTATGGCCAAGTTCTGAACCATTGTGAACGGAACACTTGGGAAGGACGACAAAATCTTTGTGGCAGAGATGCGATGAAAAAAATAGTTTTCTATATTGCGGTGGTCTTTTTCCTGTTTCATATTGCGGGTTGCTCCAGCGTCAAATCAATGTGGAGCGACGAAAAGGATATGAATTCAGTTCACCACTGGAACACCCTCGCAAATCATGTGGCGAATCGGATGAATAACGAGTTAGTTCGAAAAAAAATGTTCAACACCACGGTGTATATCCGCCATAGCTGTGGTGCTCCCAACAAATGCGGTCCCAGCGAGACGTACCCTTTTGATGAGGGTTTCCATGACCTGTTGATCAGCCAGCTGGTCAACTTTGGCGTGCATGCAGTGAGTGCACCTGAAAGTGGTGATTTGGTTATGGAGTATAAGGTGCAAGCCGTCTTCCATCCGCCTGAACAATCGAGCTGGAATTGGTTTGCAGCTGACGGATACTACGAGATCCTGATTTCAGCCTATATTATTGATAAAAATAAATATTTTTTCCTTTTTTCTGATATTTACACCATTCCCCAAAACGAATTCTGGCAATATCGCCAATCTTTCCCTGCCTCTGACATTAAACTGACCGGACCGACGACGGTACCACATCCTCCTGCAGCGAGTAAAAAAACAACGTCTCTATGATCCGGACAAACACAATTTTCGCGTACAAATATCTCCCCCCTACTCAGTATAGGGTCGCCGGTCGCCTAAGCTGGACTTTTCTCTCCTCCGTGGAGTAAAGAATCCAGCAATTTTAACAAAAAATGCTCAAATCATTGATGATGAATTCGTAAAAACTCAAGCCGCCATTTCCACTCGATTCGGACCTTTCGGCTGGAAACGTTCGTTTATCGCAGTGATTTTCTTGAGTCGCTGCTGAATGCGCTCTTTGAAAAATTACCAGAGAGTCAAAAGAAGCAAAAAAAACCCATAATAATATAGTGGCAATGCGTTGTTTTTTCGGTGCCAGTGCCTACTCGCCCTGAATATATTCAGCCCTTTGGCCTTCATGATGGCGGCAAACCGCACGGCTTTCATGCCACGAACGCGCAAATGTTTCACGTACATTACAATGCTCACCAATCTGGAACGACTTTTCGAAGCGATACCAGTTCTATGGGGTGCAACCCCAAACGACCTATAACATTCCCTGTGTACGCCTCGTCTCTCTTGTTCGCGGGTAACCGCTTGTTGTTACGTGATAACCGCTCAGCCAGAGGCGCAACATTCGGTGATGGTGGGGTGTTTGCCTTCTTACCATGCGAGTACTTGCATCCGGCAAGGTGCGCCACGCTTTGCGCGGCGCACCAACAGTCAGTTAACCGCCGGCTGAGTCTGAGCCGATAAAATTTGATCACATTATTTCTGAAACCGGTAAACTTCAAGCCCCGCCGATCTCAGTCAATATTCGTTAATCGCTTGGTTATATACATTTTTTCACATGGAGGATACGGTGAGCTTTCTCTTATTCAAATACTTGTAACCGCCACCCTGTCGATTTTCCTGCACGGGCAACAACTCCCTGCATTTGTGGGGTCAATTGTACTACAAGTTCAGCATTGATCGAATGGGATGTGGAATCGTCAATGGTTACGGCTGCGGTGATACGTGCAGTGGCAATAGCATTTCCCCGTGATGTTGCAGCAGGGGAGCCTGCAGCAACTGCCGGGTCAACGTTAGTTATAACGATTGAGATAGTGTTGTTGCTATTGCGATAAATTCTGAAGGTCCGGAACTGCTGTGGAAAATCCCGAAGTGATGAAGTCTCAACCTCCCAAAAGCTGAGCGTCGGATCAGTTGGATGAATTTGAGGCGTGACGGTATTCATGTGGCGGTGTCCAGAGATCCACATGATGAGATTTGGATAATTTTGAAGAACAGCAAGCAATGATTCATCATCAACAACAGAGGTTGCGCCTTCATAGGGGGCGGGGATAAACAAGGGCATTAATGGTTGATCTGGCGACACCTGAGTCGGATCAGTAACAAGATTTTCATACACATTAAAGGGTATATGCGCAGCTATGATCATAAGCTGGTCATGATCCTGCCCGTGTTGAAGTTCTTTTTTAAGCCATTCCAGTCGGATCTGATCAAGACAGCCGGCCGCATAGTTTGGCTGCCCAGGTCCCTTGCAGGTATCATCCAGCACTATTATTTTGATCGGTATATTAAATTTAGGTACAAAACTGTAGCAGGCAAAATCCTTTCCCATGTTTGGGTCTACCAGGTTAAAACCATGACCGCGTGGCTTTGATGTGGTCTGAAAGAATTCTTCTATCCAGCCCTGGCTTGAGGATGCAGACGTTGAAAGTGAACGGCGATTTTGATCGGCCACAATCGTCGGGGGCGTGAAATAGTCTTCCATCGGGCCAGACAAAATAACCGCTCCTAATGGGTCCGAGCCATCAATCACGCCCGAATAGAAACCGGTTCCAGTTATGGCTTCACATGGTGAGTCCGAATTGTCCGTGGTTTGTACAGCATCGGAGATATGTGCCGCTTGGAGCTCTTCAGTCTCGTAACAAGACCCCATCCAGAACTGATCATGATTGCCTAGAACCTGAAACCAAGGGATTGACTTATCGAGCCCAACAGCCTGGTACTGTTTCTGGTAATCAATGGTGTCGGCACCGATATTATCACCTGAGCTAGGAGTGATAACATTGCCATCAAGCACATCAATATACCATCTCAGCTCGTTATACTGGGTGTTGTTACAAGCATCACCAAGGGCAATCCCGAAGTCAAGGGGAGACCGTTTATGTATTGCGTTGATTGTCTGAACAGCAGCATCAAGAACATGGGTCGTTGTGATAACAACCGGTGAATAAGCCGACGAATTGCATGTTGTGCCGTGGGGCTTGCTCCACTCGTAATAAAGTGGTTGAGCCGGGGATTCCTTATCCGCAATATGAACGTCGGTTATAGTGAAAAATGACAGAAGGTGTGAGGCCTTAGGTGAATTATTATAGTCGGGAGCGATAGTGTCCCATACCGTACAGGGCAAACCTTCCCCTACTGTCCAAGAGCTGTAATTATACTGAGTGTAGAGTTCGAGGTCTTTCGGGTTAATCTGTGGATCGTTTGGAGATACCGGGACCGGAAGAATCTGGTATTGTGCGGTTGTGTAAACATCGTTCGAGATCAACCATTTTTGTTTGCTGGGCTGATCGAAAGGAAATTCAGCTGCGGGGGACTGATCGAAAGGAAATCCAACCGAGGAGGGCTTGTCGAATGGAAATCCAGCCAAGCCGGGCGAGGCGAAAGACATATATGTAGCTGTTCCAGCAAAATATTGTACAAATCTCTCCTTGTCAAACCATTTTTTTTAGGGGCGCTGGCCATGTTTTTCTCTCCTTGTGAAATGATATTTGAGCCTGATGCAAAATCTCTGACAAACAATGCCCGCAAGTAAAAATCCTGCCTCAGAGGGCATGGTTTACTGGCACCGTGCAAGATTGCTATGCAGAGCCATAAGTAATGTTCCCAAGGTTTTGAAAGAGTCCCAACCAGGGCCACTTGGGGGGTAGCATTCACGAAAAACAGATATAACAAAGGCCTCCGGCCTTTTGACGAGAGCCACCGCAACTCCTTGAATAAAACATTGAAAACGACCGCTACGCGGATCGCTTCAATCTTTTATTGGTTAGCAAACTTGCATTTTGTAACAGGCTGATTTCACCTGTTTAATTGCGGCTGGTTTTCTTGTATATTTCTTGGGTCGTCAAAGGAGGTAGGAGGGACAACGAGAAGTAGTGAATGAACGAGCCATAACCCTTTTTCGCCGAATCGCGTTGCTTTCTTCCCAAATTCTGTCTTCACTGTAGAACATCCCATTCTCACAGACTTTTCTGCAATTAATTAAAGGTAGTTTGTGGCTCAATTTTGAAATATTCAAGGAATATTTTCGTCGCCAACAAAATTGGCGAAAATGCACTATAGTGGACCCCATGTTCTAGCAGCCTGTCGGAGCATGAAAGCTGCACCACTTTAATATACTGATTTTACGTACTTTTATTCTGTACGACGGGAACCGGAAAAGCAAAAAACACGATAAACCAGTAAATTAAAACAAGGGTTGCGCTATATTTCGGCAGGCTCATAAACAGTAATTTAAGCTGTGCGCCATCATGAGGAACGAGGGGCTATGAGCGAAGCGAAAAAAAAGGAAGGTTCACACACCAGAGTTAAGGCGAGGGTTGGCCTGGAGGCCTTGCAAGGGATAAGAACAATCGACGAGATCGGCTAGGAATACGGTGTCCATCCAGTGACTGCTGGGCAACCGAAGAAGGAAATTCAGGAGCAGGCCAAGACGCTGTTTGAAGGCAAACGAGGACCCAAACCCGCTCCACACCGTGAGCCGGAACGGCTCTACAGCGAGATAGGCAAGCTGAAGATGGAGCTTGATTGGTTGAAAAAAAAGTCAGGGATCAGCCTGCCCTGATCCGGCAAACCTGGGTCGACAAAAAAATCCGGTGCCTGTGGTACGGCAATGTTCGTTGGTAGGCGGCTGCCGCGCCACGATGTATGCTCGGCAACAGCCCAAACCGGTTAATTCTACTTCTACTCAGTCACATCGTGTGATAGCTTAACGCATTGAAATAATAAAGCATATTGTGCATGATGAATTCGTAAAAACTCAAACCGCCATTTCCACTCGATTAGGACCTCTCGGTTGAAAACGTTCGTTTATCGCAGTGATTTTCTTGAGGGCATCTTGAATAATTGTTTTTTTGCCAATCTCGGCGTTATGCTCAAAATTTTATCCTCGGAATATCATGTATATGCCTGCGGTAATTTTTTTTCGCATGCCTTGACCTTGATTGAAAAATCTAATTATTCGAGACACCCTTGAGCCGCTGCTGAATACGCTCTTTGAAAAGTTCCAAGAGAGTCAAAAAGAAGCAATAATAAAAGGCCATAATATGGTGGTAATGCGTTGAATCTTCGGCTCCAGTGCCTGCTTGCCCTGAATTTATTCAGACCGATGGCCTTCATGACGGCGGCAAACCGCACGGCTTTCATGCCGCGAACGAGCAGATGCTCGACACCGGATTCGCCGATCGAATCCCGACATGTTTGCCTCGTATTTATTTAAAATCACGTGATAATAATAGAAAAATACACGCAAAAAGACAAGCTAAAGAAACAATTTTTAACGGAAAAATAGACAGTTGAATGAAAATTCTTTTTTTAATCCATCTTTCTTATGATCTGCTCCGCCACTTTCCTGAAATGGAATCCGTAGATGGCATAGGTTATGGCCAGGGGAAAAAGCCGCGGTTTTCTGAAAAGTGACCAGAAAAACAGCTTCCAGAAATACAATCTTTCCCGTCCCAACACGCCCAGAAAGAGGATCGCCTTGAACAGTGCCCCGATATAGCCGGGCTGGAGGTGAAATTTTCCCACCTGCAACGGCCGATACTCCTGAAAGAGCTTCATTACTCGTTGATAATAGTTACTGGGCGCATAGATGGTATCGAGAATCGCCTGATACCCCCCGATAAGCGTTTTTTTCTCCATCATGGGGGTGAAGTTGAGGGTCCCATCCATATTGTTTCCGGTCGTCGTACCCAGCAGACGCCCATCTCTCTCCAGGCGCTGGTAAAGCCGGGTACCGCGCAACGCGCTCAACAGTCCGACCATGGCGGTGACGATGCCACTTTCCTGAATGAAACGAATCTGCATATCGAAAATAGCAGGTGGATCACTATCAAACCCGACGATAAAACCGCCATGCACCTGCAAACCCGACTGCTGGATGCACCGGACCGAGGCCAGCAGATCACGATTTCTATTCTGCACCTTCCCAGTCTCGATCAACCCTTCCTCGCAAGGCGTTTCGATACCGATAAAAACTTCCTGAAAACCTGCACGGACCATCAACTCCATGAGTTGGGCATCACCTGCGAGATCGATGGAGGCTTCGGTATAAAAATAAAACGGGCGTCCATGTTGTTCCATCCAATCGATCAAGCCAGGAAGGACCTCCCTTTTCAGCTTGCCTCGATCGCCGATAAAATTGTCATCAACGATAAAAACGGCTCCCCCCCCCCTGAACGCGCAAGCTATCCAACTCGGCAATCAGCTGCGAAAGCTCTTTGGTGCGCGGTTTATGGCCAAACATTGCGGTGATGTCACAAAATTCGCAGTCAAAGGGACATCCGCGCGAATACTGAATGTTCATGGCGGCATATTTTTTGGTATCGATCAAATCCCAAAGCGGTGCGGGTGTTTCTCTCAGATCGGCCTTGTGCTCATCCATATAAACCCGTTGGGCTGTTCCACGCTCCAGGTCCTCCAGAAACCCTGGCAAAGTGCATTCCGCCTCGCCCAGCACGAGATGATCCACCTCGGGAAAATCTTCGCGGCAACTCGTGAATAGGGGGCCGCCCGCAACACACTTGACGCCAAGCCGCAGGCAACGGGCGATGATTTCCCGAGCCGATTCCCTTTGGATATCCATGGCGCTAATGAAAACGTAGTCCGCCCACAGCAGATCACTATCCTTAAGCGAACGGACATTCAAATCGATAAGCCTCTTGTCCCATTCGCCTGGAAGCATTGCGGCCACGGTTAACAATCCCAGGGGCGGAAAACTCGCCTTTTTTCCAATAAAACGCAAAGCGTACCGAAAACTCCAGAAGGTGTCTGGATAGTGCGGATAAACGAGGAGAATATTCACAGAGGTGCTCCTTCTTTCAATAACCTATGCAGAATTGCGGTTCGATGAACGAGGCGCACCGCCTATTTCTCCAGGACTTCTCCGGTGTCAACAGGCTTTTGCTGTACTTTTCCCACTATTTTCCCGGGGATTTTTTCGGCTTCCGACTCTTTATTTTCGCTGATTGTTGCAGCATCTGCCCTGACCTTGCCTTTTATCTGATAAAAGGTATTTTCTGTTTGGTCCTTTCTGCTCGGTTTCATGGTGTACCTCCAATATATGGATGGTTTTCGCGCTTTCCGTGTTGTCCCTTCACGAGTCGGAATGGTAATGCAGTGCTTTCGTTTCGCCCGGTTTGCAATCGGTACGCCACGAGCAATCAAACTGGTGGCACGAGGAGAGCCCGATTCGAAAGCAAGGAATATTCCCCTCTTTTTCCTGAATGACCCGAATCAGCTCCTCCATTTTCATGGTTTCATGAACTACACCCAATTTTCCTGCTATCTTTCTGATTTTATTGATCTGCATGTATCCACGCTCCCTTGCGGCTATTGATTGTTCTGTCAGTGAACCATCTTCTGCTTGGCGGGATCAGAGACGATTTCACCCAAACGCGGCAATTCCCTTGTGCACTCGCATGTTTCGTCGGTCATGTTAATTATTGATGGGCGAGGCAAGTAAATCTCAAAAGTGGTGCCTTGGCCCTGTTTGCTGATAACGCAGCCTCTTCTTTACGCATTCTCTCTTCCGCGATATCTCGTTTTGAGACAAAATCAACGGGGCGGTACTCGGCGGTGCCGGCCATAGAATTTCCATGGTCATTGTGCGAAATTTTAGCTCCGCTGGTTGCTCTTGGTTCAACGGCATCAGTTTTGACCAAACAGTGCCGCTACGAAAGTATTGGCTACCACTGAATATCAACGCATTGGCCATGCCCATGAAAAGGGGTTCTTACAGCTGGGCGGCCCGATAGCACTCGTTCTCGTTGCCCGATGAGAGTACTTTGATTTCCTCTGAAGGGATGAACTCAAGTTCTGCCGGCTTACTTCCAGTTTTGGAGGCAAAACAAAGAGGGGAGCTTTTCTTTTGTCCCTTACCCCCGTTACTGATATAGGTGCAGGTCCCCTTGAGCCTGTTTTCGCGGCAGACCCGTTCGAAACATTGTTTGGTCATGCGTGTCGGCAAGCCACAAGTTATCGGGCATGGTTTCATTTTTCCCCCTCTCTGCATATCAATCGTGTTTCCTCCCCTTCATTCCGAAAATCGGGACAAACAGCTGATCGACAATGATGGCGTCGTGAAAACTTCGATCTACTTCGTCGCAGCGTTTTCCCAGACACTCGACATACCTTGTGTATGTATTCGCGCCAGAAAAACCCTACTCCTTGTATATCCGTGTTTTAGCTTAGCCATATTTCAGAATGTGATGGCCTTTTTACGAGTCCATCAACAATAGGCTCTTTACTGCAAACGCCTCAAAACGATTGACGCCGCTTGAGCCCCGGATGCGTCCATTTCGTTTATCCTGCATTGAGCAATATCAATGCCTAAAGAAGAGAAGGCTCTCTTGTTCAATTTTAGGGCAGTATTCCTGATAGTTACAAAAATCACCCTCTTTGTTCGTGGAGTTTCATCCCTCAGGAAAAGTGTTGCACGTAACGAAACTGTTTCGCTATTTTCACGCAACACGTTACACTCACGTTGGAGCTCTCCGGTACGTTTTATGCGAGAGGCAACATGCCACATCTTGCAACCCGGCCATTTATCCAAAGAATGCCCACAGGGGCTTGGAGCCAAGCGTACTATATGACGGGACACACATCAGACAAAGATCGGCTATTAGCGCTGCACCGCCTTGCGGAAGACCGTAGAAAGGAACGCACCTCCAAAAATTCCCAGGTGATGAGCGAGTTGGAGGTCCAGCAAATTGTGCACGAATTGCAAGTGCATCAGATTGAGCTGGAGATGCAAAACGAGGAGCTGCGCACAACTCAGGAACAGCTGGGGGAATCGCTGGAAAAGTACACGGATCTTTTTGAATTTGCCCCGGTCGGCTACGTCACCTCAAATCCAAAAGGGCGTATCGTGGAAGCCAATCTCACCTCTGCCAGGCAACTTGGCACGGAGCGAGGGAATTTAATCAACTCAATCTTGGCGCTGTATATTGCAGAGTCTGATCGACCAGCGTTTTGGGCGCACCTTGATCGGGTCTTTCAAAGCTCCGAACGGCAAATTTGCGAACTGCAACTGGAACAACCAAACGGCCCCAACCTGTATGTTCAACTCAATAGTGTCCGTGCGCAATCCGCCGACGGTGTGCTGATGTGCCGAACTTCAATCACCGATATATCCACCAGGAAGTCGGTCGAAAAAGAGCTCGTCACCCTGAAGGATGAGCTGGAACAGCGAATAGAGACACGTACGATTGAGCTCAGTGAGAGCGAAAATAAATTCAAAAAGCTTTCCAAGGAATTCCAGACGCTTTTATACGCAATCAGCGACACCCTGATCCTGCTTTCCCCGGAAAAAAAAATATTATGGATGAACAAAAACAAAACCTTGGAGCGGCAAGGGGTAGCCTCCAATGCGGCAGAGCAGTACTGCTATCAACTTTTGCATGAACCTTCCGTTCTCGCCCAAAACTGCCCCATAACACGATGTTTCCATTCCGCGACAAATGAGGCATTAGTGGCAACGCATAATGGCGCGGTGCTCGACATTAAGGCTTTTCCAATACTGGAGGAGAACTGCGTCACCAGTGTCCTCCTGTTGGTGAGCGATATTACCGAGAAGATAACTTTGCAGGCGGAGGCTATTCAGGCTGGGCACCTGGCTTCTTTGGGCGAATTAGCGGCCGGAGTGGCCCATGAAATCAACAACCCCATTACCGGCATTATCAACTACGGGCAAATACTGCTCAACGAATGCACGCCCAATAGCATGGAACAAGACATCGGCGCACGTATTGTCAAGGAAGGGGAGCGTGTCGGACGAATCGTCAAGACCCTGCTTTCCTTTGCGCAGCAGGACAGGCGAAAAGACAAAAGACTCATGGGTGTTCCCGATATTCTCTCCGAATCCATCATCCTCACCCAGGCGCAAATCCGCAAAGAAGGCATTGATCTCAGAATACGCCTGGACAAGGATCTGCCGCGGATAGAAGGGAATTTTCACCAGATCCAGCAAGTTTTCATCAATATCATCAACAATGCACGGTATGCATTGAATGCAAAATATTCGGGACGGCACGAAAACAAGTGGCTTGAAATTACAGGCAAGGCCGTTACGATCCGTGGTCGCGCCTATGTGCGTATCATCTTTCACGATCAGGGCGTGGGCATTGCCGAGCATGAACTCCCCATGCTGACCAAGCCTTTTTTTTCCACCAAGCCATTCGGCAAGGGCACAGGCTTGGGATTAAACATCACCCAAAAAATTATTACAGATCACCACGGCCGAATCATCTTTGAGAGCGTCAAAAATGATTTCACCCGGGTTATTCTTGAATTACCGGTCCATCAAGTCACGACTGAGGCAAATGCATGAGCGCAAGAATTCTGGTCATCGACGATGAAGAATCAATCAGATTTACTTTTGAGCGATTTCTCACGGCGGCGGGGCATCTCGTCACCACGGCCACAAGCTGCACCGAGGCCTTGATCAGGCTGGACGAGAGTAATTTTGACGTGGTTTTTGCCGATATTATCTTGGAGGATGGGACAGGAATCGAGATTTTGCGGGCAATCAGGACTCGGGGCATGAGTTGTCCGGTCATCATGATCACCGGCGATCCGGGGGTTGAGACCGCCTCGGAGTCCCTTCGGCTAGGTGCCTTTGATTATATTCCCAAGCCCGTTAATCAGGACTCATTGCTGTATGTCACGCGGATAGCTTTGAAATTCAAACGTGTTCATGAAGAAAAAGAACAATACCGAGCCAACATCGAGGCCATCTTCAGGAGCGTCAATGATGCAATCATAACCGTCGACCAACAGTTGGTGGTGATTGCGCTCAATGAGGCCGCCATGCATCTCTGTGGCGCATCGCAAGATGATATCGGTAAACCCTTCAGCACCATCGCCAACCGATGTCAGGGCAGCTGCAGCAAAATTCTTGATGAGGCCTTACGCGCAAGCATTCCAATTGATGTCAGACGGATCGAATGCAATCGGGGGAAAGGAGCAGCACGGATTATCAGTGTCCGAACCTCGCCTCTCCTTGACCAGCAAGGGATACCCTCCGGGGTGGTCATGGTGGCACATGACGATACCCATGTGGTTCACCTTGAAAATACCCTCAAGGAACACCAACAGTTCCACCGCCTCGTCGGCAAGAGCGAGCCGATGCAGCAGGTGTACGCCCTTATCAAAGCCTTGGCCAGTGTGCAAACCACCGTTCTCATCACAGGGGAAAGTGGAACCGGCAAAGAATTGGTTGCCGAGGCGTTGCATTTTGCAGGCGATCGCAGCCAGAAACCGCTGGTTAGGGTGAATTGCTCGGCTTTACCGGAAAACCTGCTCGAGGCGGAACTCTTCGGCCATGTCAAGGGAGCGTTCACCGGCGCCATCAGGGATAACGAAGGCCGCTTTCACAAAGCAGATGAAGGCTCCATATTCCTCGATGAAATTGGCGACATCTCGCCCACCATACAAGTTAAGCTGTTGCGCGTTCTTGAGGAAAGCACGTTTGAACGCGTCGGCAGTTCAACCTCCACCAAGGTGAACGTACGCTTGATCGCGGCAACCAACAGAAATCTCCAGGAGAAGGTCAGGCTGGGCGAATTGCGGGAAGATCTGTATTATCGAATCAAGGTAGTTGAAATTCGTTTGCCACCGTTGCGGGAAAGACTTGAAGATCTCCCCCTGCTGGTCGAGCATTTTCGGCAAAAATTCAATCTGAAATTTAAAAAGAACATCGAGGCGATTTCCTCGGACGTTTTGAAAGTCTTTAGTAAATATCGCTGGCCGGGTAATGTCCGCGAACTGGAGCACACCATGGAACACGCCTTTGTCCTCTGCAACCAAAACATTATTGCTAGCAATCATTTACCGCAGGAATTCGACAAGATACCAGGAATACGCCGTTCTCATCCCAAGGCATCCGGCATCGATCCCCAGGAAACCCTTGATGCCCTGAACAAGACGGCATGGAACAAAGCAAAAGCAGCCCGCTTACTGGGGATTGACCGTGTCACCCTTTACCGAAGGATTAAAAAATTCAACCTCACGGAAGAGGTTCTGCGGCCCTAAAACCGTTGCGTCCCGCTCTCACATAGCTGTAACACTTTCGTTGCAAGCGACATCGTGGCTTCTATCCGCCTCTGCCCCCTCCCCCTCCATACAATCCCAACGTACTGTTTTTTCAAAATTAAAAAAACAGCTGCGTCCAGCCACCCTATCGGCACGAATATCGCTTAACAACTCCTGTCAGACTGTTCTCTTTTTTTGAGTACAAGCGGCCATTGGACATCTCTTGCCCAAAGAAATTCCACCGGAGAGAAACTCCGTAAAACTCGAAAAACAGGAAACTACACGTCATAAAAACAGCGAGTTACGAAGCGAGGGACGTCGTTCTCGTGGCTTTTCAGGAGAACGATAATCTTTTTCCGGGCAACATCGTTGTCAAGGAGTTGCAACCATGACCGGCAATCAGTTGGATACACTCATTGCTTTTGTGAATAAACTCAAGGCGCTGTTTCGCCTGCCAGTGATGAATCGCGCCCTGGTGGGTAGCATGAACATTCTTGCGCTCGTATTGGTCTTGGTGGTTGCTGGCTACAACCTGTTGTTCGTCTACGTACAGCCGGATGAATACGGCATCAAAGTTGTCCGAATAGGGATGAATCGTGGTGTGCAGAAAGAGGTGTATCACGCGGGGTTGAGTTTTGTCCTCCCTTTTGGCCTCCAAGAAATGTATCTGCTCCCCAAAGGAATCCAGGTCTTGGAATTGACCAATTCCCCGGAAACGGCCGCTCGCGCCGCGCGCAAGGATCGGGCCGCCCACATTCAGACATCGGACGGGTTCTTCGTGGATGTCGATGTTTCCATGCTCTACCACATCAAAGACCCCTACCTGGTCTTCACAACCATTGGCCCCGGCAACCTTTTTGAAGATAACGGGATCATTCCCAAAGCGGAACCGGCCTTAAAAGAGACATTGGGCAAACTGACAACGGAAGAATTTTACAACAGTCCCCTGCGAGTTCAAAAAGCAGAAGAGGCAAAAACACGGTTAAACAGCGAGTTGAATGTAAAAGGCATCCAGGTGGATCAAGTCCTGGTTCGCTATTTCATCTACAGCCCCGAAATTCAGAAAAACATCGAGGAGAAAAAGCTCCAGGATCAGATGGTCTTTACCAACCAGTCGGCGGCACGAGCTGCCAAAGAGGAGGCGGGATTAAAGAAAATAATCCAGGAAGGCATGGTTATCGCCGCGGTTGAACTCGAAAAAGGCAAAGCCTATGTCACCCGTAAGATAGCCGAAAAAGACCTCTATGCGCGCAGCATCAAAGCGACCGCCAACCTGCAGGTCAAACTGGCAGAGGCAGAGAAGGTGCGGCTGAAAAACGAGGCCTTGCAAGGGACAGGTTCCGCGCGCATGGTCGCACTCAAGATGGCTGATGTGTACAAAGGCCTGGATATTATCATCCTGCCCAGTGACGGCCCGCATGGAGTCAATCCTTTGAATCTGGAGAATACGCTCCAACTTTTCGACGTTCGCAAGGAAGGCACCCCATGAAACAATTGTTTGCTTTGACGGTATTGATCCTGGCCCTCTTCACGTTCACTGGTTGTACGCCCCACACCACCGGCCTGACAGAGGTTGGAGTCAGGACTCGCAAAGTGGCTTTCTGGGGACCGAAAGGGGTTGAAGATCGCATCTACCCACCGGGTGGCACCTATTTTTTTCTACCCTTTATCAACGACTGGAATGTTTTCGACACCAAACTGCAAAACCTGGAAATGACTTTTTCGAAAACACGAGGGGATCGAAAAACCAGGGATAATTTGCTGTTTAAAACCATTGACGGCAATGACATCAGTCTTGATGTGATCATTGCCTATCGTATTGATGCGGCCAAGGCACCCTATATTCTCCAATATGTGGCTCGAAATGACGAACGCCTGCGAGGGATTATCGTGCGGACGGTTGCCCGCAGTAAACCTCGGGATATTTTCGGCGAATTGAAAACCGAGGCCTTTTATGTGGCAGATGCTCGGGAGACCCAGTCCGATAAGGTGCGTGTGGCATTGCAGCAAATTTTAGGGCCCATGGGCATCATTATCGAGAAGGTGCTGACCAATGACTATCGCTTCAACGCTGAATACACCAAGGCCATTGAGGATAAAAAAGTCGCCGATCAGCAGGTGGAGAAAAACAAATCAGCGCAGCATGCCGCGACAGAGGAATACAAGCGCAAATTGGAAGAAGCCAAGGGAGAGGTCAACAAGATGGTGGCCGATGCCGATGGCGAATATCTCAAGGCCAAGATCGATGCCGATGTCTATCTGGAACAGCAAAAACTTTTAGCCCGGGCCATTACGGCCGAAGGTGTGGCCGAAGCCAATGGCATCCAGGAGATGAACAATGCCCTGGCCGGTTCGGGTGGCGAAGCCATCGTTAAATTGCGTATTGCCGAGGCCATGCAGGACAAGCGCATCATCCTCTTGCCGGTCTCCGAAGGCGGGATGAATCTCAAAACAACCGACATCAACCGTTTGATTGAAACACTCGGCGTGCAATCGCTCGCCCATGAAAAATAAGAGAGTACGGCCACCTTGCAGGACAGGCGGTTGTACTTGAGACGTTAGGGTCGGGGGAAGAAAAAAGGATTCCAATAATTTTTCCCGCGACCTTTAAACAAGGAAAAATACCATGCCGCAAGATTTGCAGAATAAACAGCCCGACTCTTTTGCCGACAGGCTTCGCAACGTGTTCAACCGCGGGGCTCCGCAAAGCAAAAAAAATGACCAATCGCCCAAAGGCCCGTTCAATATCTGGCTTTCCCTGTTGGTCCTGCTTTTCTTTTTCTACCTCCAGCCCTATTTCTTTTCCGCGAAGGTGGAATCAATACCCTATAGCCAATTCAAACAACTGCTTGCCGATGGCAAGGTAGCCGATCTGACCCTGAGCCCTGAAAATATCACCGGAACGCTGCCAGAAACCCCAGCAAAGGAATTCACAACCATTCGCGTCAATGACCCCGGCCTGGTGAAGGCGTTGGATGAGCAAAAAGTGAGCTATTCCGGCTGGTACCAAACTAAACAACCACCGACTGTAAGTCGGTGGGTTTAAGATCGCGGACTGAAAGTCCAGCAACACCGGCAGGCTGCGCAGCCGGTTTAAGGCTCAATATCGAAACGGTCATTAGGCTTGGGTTCAAA
>JBFWLN010000018.1:0-92310 GCA_050252135.1 Desulfobulbus sp. | reverse complement strand
CAATGAACAATACGCTAAAAAAGCCGTAGCGTACGGCGCATAAACAACAGCGTCATCCCATGAGGCTGGCAATCGCACCTGACGGACCTAAATGCGGAGGTCTGTCTAACGGCGTCACGGATTCAGGGAAGAGAAAAAGAATTCGTTTCATTTTCATCCTCGCCACCGGGAATGCCTTTAGACGGTTAGCTGCAAAGCCAACCTGCAATGTTTGGAAAACCGTATAATGGATCATGACTCCCTCCTCGCGAAACGACTGGTTAAGAGAATTTCATAATAATATAAAATCCATGGGAATAAAACGAATGCCATTAAAACATTGCTCTTCACTCGTTGTTTTAAAGCCAAGCCGTTCATACGAAGGAACTGCGTTTAAAGATGAATTGACAGTTATCTGGTGTACGCCCGGCATGGGCGTGATCTCATGGGGTGCAAGTCCCCTGTATGTAAACCCTGTTACTGTCGTGATGACAGGAGCATAAATACTAGCCGAAAGCAAGGGCGATCTCGCGAGGGCTCGTCTGGAGGAAGCTGGAGTGCAAAGCTATGAGTCGACGAACAGAAACGGCATACAAGGACGAGTCTCTAGGCAAGTCAGCACAACATGACAACGCCCGGGGTTTAGGAGAGGCTGAAAGAAAAGCTGAGTGCGCGTATGTGGGATGTTGGACTGGAGTTACACCCTGAGAAGACGAAGATTGTCTATTGTAAAGACGATGATTGTGCTGGGCGGTGAGTTCTTGGTTGCCGCCGCATCTGCGAACAGATACACGGAATTTGAATATTTCCATCCGGCGCAGTAGGTCATGAAGCCCCCAACAAGTAATTAACCGGTTTCCGTGAATCATTCAGTGCTTCCCGTCCCAATGGTCTGCAATTTACCAATTTTTGGTTTCAGCTAACTGGTCATCATGCAATTTCGGAGGATAACCCCAAAACGTTAATCTTTCTGGAGGCAACCCGTCGGGCTCGCTTTGCATACATTTCACCGACCGACTATTCGGCCTGGAAGTTGGGAAAAGATCACGTTTTCTGTTCGCGGTCGCGATTTAGTAATGATTTGTAGTAATTTTATATTTGATTTCAATGCATTAATTCTTTAGTGGTACGCCAGCTTATGTCGAGCCATTCTCAAAAAACAGGCCTTTTCCCAATTTCGCCTTGTTTTTCTGCACCTTTTTCAACGGTACCCCCGATGGATCCCTCTTCATCATGCAAAACAAGCTGATGCTCAAAATAGTATGGTGTGCCTCGCAGCAAGACTCAGCATCAAGGAAAAGGCTATTTGGTATAAAAAAATAGTGTTCCAATTCAGTCTGTTAAACACGCTCTGTTTGTTTTCTGCAAGAGTGGATTGCTCTTCCACTGGTCCGGCAGATTCCGGATGTCTGAATTGGTTTTTTCTGTTGAGAGATGGATATGATAACAATTTGCTTTAGTGCCCCTGGTTCGCTATGGTTTTCTTAGGTATACTTGTCGGAAACGTGCCTGCCGGGTGGAATGTGTAAACCCTGATCAGTTTTTGCAAATCTTTCAGCCCGGAGAGGGCATGTGTCGAATCCTCCTATTTTTCCTTGTCCTTGCCTTTTGTTGTCCCGCCTTTGGCGAAATAACTTCCTCCTCTGCGCAATTCCCGGATGTTTTGCGTATTGCCTACCCGAACTTCCCGCCGTTTCACTGGGAAGACGAAACGGGGCGGATACGGGGGATGTTTTATGAAATAGTAACAGAGGCCCTGGAAAAAAGGATGCACCAACACCTTCATTGGACGGCGTATCCCTGGGCAAGGTGTCAGGAACTGCTCAAGGACGGTCAGGAAGATGCCATCATCACTGTGCCGACCAAAGAGAGGAACACCTACACATGGACCCACGACCATCCGTTTTTTTACAAGCCATTGCACCTGTTTACCTCTGCCGGTCATCCGCGTTTTTCAGAGATCAACCGAATCAGAACCCTTGCCGACATCAAGGACCTGGGGCTTTCGGTGATTACCTACAGTGAAAACGGCTGGCATTTTAGCCATATCAAGTCTTTGGGCATAAAAAGTTACGAATCAGCCTCCCTTCATAATGTGTGGGTGATGCTCGCCGCACACCGGGGAGACCTGGTGATAGAATGGCCGAGGGGGGCACGCCCTGATCTACGACGTTTGGGGCTGCAGAACGTGGTTGTCGACACCGGTATTGAGGTTGCGCAAATGCCATTTTATCTGCTTATTCGTCAAGGATCACCACAGGTGCGTCACCTCGGTCAATTTGACCGCACCATACAATCGATGGTCGCGGACGGAACCATTGCAACTATCCTTCAACGCTATGAATAGACTTAAAATAACCGAAATCTTCCGGGCTCGGTCGCTCAAGATCAGGCGCATTATGCAGGTGTTGACCGTGGTTTGCCTCTCCGGTTTCGCGTTTTTCGTCCTGATTCACCAAAATTCCTTATACTGTAACGCTACTGGCAAGGTGAAAAATCATGCCAATGTGGTGGCAAGTTCCGTCTGGAATTTTGAAAAACAGAGCCCCACAGCCTATCTTCAATTAGCGGCCGAATCCAACGGCTACACCTCGGTGGTTATTTTCGACACGCCCGAAAAAAAATTTCTAAGTATCGACGGCCCGGCTCTCTCCTCCTTTGATGCTTTGCTGCATTCCATCGGTTTTGTCCCGGTCTACCGTATCGAGCAGCCTATCGTCTATGAAGGGCGGGCCATCGGCTCGATTGTTGCCCATTGGCCCAATCGGGCGGTCTATGTTTACCTGTATATCTTCTGGTGTATTACTCTGCTTCTGATTGTTTGCGGGCTTTTTCTCAAGCTGCTGGACGGTAAAAAGAACCTGGAGCAGAAGGTCCGGCAGCGTACAGCCGAGCTTGAAAGCGAGGTGCAGATCCGGTTGCAGGCGGAGGAAAGAGCTCGGAGGCAGGCGAAACGGCTGGCTATCCATGTTCAGCATACGCCGCTGGGCGTGATTGAATGGGATCTTGATTTCAAAGTGGTGGAATGGAACCTGGCGGCGGAGCGAATTTTTGAATATACGCGCGAGGAGGCTTTGGGGCGGGTGGCCTACGATTTGATTCTTCCTCCCGAAGCGGCGGTCAATGTTCAAATCGTTTGGCAGCAATTGCTCTCCAGTACAGGCGGGACCAATTCGACCAACACTAACCAGACCAAAAGCGGCAAGATCAAGACCTGCGAGTGGTACAACACGCCCCTGACCAATGAACACGGCGTGCTGTTCGGCGTTGCTTCGCTTGTGCTCGACTGTACCGAAAAAATGGAGGCCGCGTCGGAAAATCGCAAGCTACAGTCCCAACTGCTCCAGGTGCAGAAGATGGAGGCCATTGGCAAACTCGCAGGTGGCGTGGCCCATGACTTTAATAATATGCTCGGGGTCATTCTTGGTCATTGTGAATTGGCGATGAGCAGTCTCGAGAGAGGCACCCCCCTCTTCGCCACTCTACAGGAAATTCGCAAGGCCGCTGAACGCTCGGCACAGATTACCCGCCAGCTGCTCGCCTTTGCCCGTAAACAGACCATCACTCCCAAGGTGCTCGATCTCAATGAATTGATTGAGGGGATGCTGAATATGCTGCAACGACTCCTCGGTGAGGGGGTGGATTTGATCTGGCTGCCGGGAAATGACCTGTGGCAGATCGAGGTGGATCCTTCCCAGGTCGACCAAATTCTGGTCAATCTTTGCGTAAACGCCAGGGACGCGCTGAAAGGCGGGCTGGGTAAGCTCACCGTCGAGACCGAAAATTCCGTGATGGACGAAGACTATTGCCGCAATCACGCGGGTTTTGTTCCCGGTGAGTATGTACGGATTTCGATCAGTGATAACGGTTGTGGTATGGACAAGGAAACCCTGGGCCATATTTTTGAGCCGTTTTTCACCACCAAGGGGGTGGGGGAAGGGACCGGTCTTGGCATGGCGACCGTCTATGGCGCGATCAAACAGAGCAAGGGATTTATCAATGTGTACAGTGAACCAGGCCAGGGGACCACGGTATCGGTGTATCTGCCTCGTACCGTTCAGGAAGCACAACGTGTGGATCTAGGAGGCGGTGTGCCCATGGAGGGTGGGCACGAGACCATTCTACTGGTGGAAGACGATGAGGCGGTTTTGCAGATGACTTCAAGCATGCTGCAGCTTCTGGGTTATACCGTTTTCAGCGCTCAGACCCCGAATGAGGCGCTGGTGCAGATGCGAGAGCAGAATGCCTCAATCGATCTGCTGCTTACCGATGTTATTATGCCTGAAATGAATGGACTGGATCTTATGGTTATCCTCAAAGAGGCGTATCCAAACCTCAAGTGGTTGTTCGCCTCCGGTTACACCGGGAATGTCATCGCACAACATGGAATTTTAGAGGAAGACACGCCTTTCATCCAAAAACCGTTCACCATCACGCAGCTTGCCGCAGCCGTGAGGAAGGCGCTGCACCGGTCTACTGTTTCTGACCCTACACCGTAAATTTTTTATAACTGAAATCGGCACCAGGCGAGAGAGGTAGACGGCATGGTTGTCTCTTTTCATCATTTTGAGTTGCTGAATCTCCGTTCACGGTCGATTCGTTTGCTGATCTATTGGAGGAAGCTGGATGGTTCATGGAAAAAATGATGGAAAAGTTCCAATATTCGGGAAAATACTTAAGATTTTCCTCTTCCTTTTTTTTGTTGCCAGCGCCTCCCTCAACGGAATTCTCTTTGTTCTCTACCAAACCGAAAAACAATACTACCTGGATAATCTGCAAAAGATCGAACGGTTTTCTGTAAGTGCGCAAAAATTTGCTGTTCGTGACGATTTTTCAGCGATATTTGCCGATATCCTCTTTCTCAGTCAACAAAATGAATTGGTGCATTTTCTCCGAACAGGTGATCCCGCACTTGTGCGCAACATTGCCGAAGAATATCGATTATTTTCCCTGAATCACGGCCTGTACGATCAGATCCGTTATATTGATCAGGAGGGGATGGAAATTGTTCGTGTTAATTACAATGCAGGACACCCGATTGTTGTCGGACCAAAAGATCTGCAGTCCAAGAAAGAACGGTACTATTTCCAAGATTGTTTCAAATTGAATAGAGATGAAATTTTTCTCTCTCCCTTTGATCTTAATATGGAACATGGAAAGATCGAAGAGCCGATTAACCCCATGGTACGCGTTGGAACGCCTGTGTTCAGCTCCGACGGTCAAAAACGGGGAATCGTTCTTGTGAATTACTTGGGCAAACGATTAATTGAAAAAATAAGAAGTGCCTCGCAGGTAGCAAGGCGGCAGACCATGGTGCTCAACACTGATGGATACTGGCTGGTCAGTCCCCATGCGGAGCAGGAGTGGGGCTTTATGTACCATGACGAGACAAAGAGACTCGGGGCACTGGATGCCCAGGCCTGGGAAATGATTAGCCGGAAGAAAGAAGGCCAATTTCAGACAGATAAGGGTATGTATACCTTTGAATCCGTGTACCCGGCGGCGAGCCGGGAGTATTGTCATTCGAGCAAGGGGAGGGCCGATTCCTCCACACCAAGTGCGGAGCAGTTTTCGGCGAGCCAATATCACTGGTATTTGGTTTCTTTTTTCCCCACGCAGAGTCTGGAAGAAGCGGAGCGATCCCTGGCTTTCAAATACCTCCTTATTGGGGGAGGCGGACTGTTTCTGGTGATCACCGGTGCTTGGGCCGTGGCTTATGCGGCTGCCAAGCACCGGGTCTATCAGAAAAATTTGAAAAAACTGGCGTTGTATGATTCGCTGACCACGCTACCCAACCGAATCTTGTTTTTCGATCGGCTGACGATGATGGCGGAGCATAGTCTTCGCTATAAATCCCAATTTGCCCTCCTGTATCTTGATCTCGACGGGTTCAAGCAGGTCAATGATAGTTTGGGGCATGATGCGGGCGATACGTTACTGACGACTGTCGGCAGCGAGCTGATCGGTGCCTGCAGGAAGTCGGATACGGTGGCTCGTCTTGGAGGGGATGAGTTTGCCATCCTCTTCTCGAATTTGAAATCCGTGGACGAATTGCATGATTTTGCCCAGAGGATTGTCAACACCTTAAGCCAGGAGTTGAATTTGCCCGTCGGCCAAGTGCGTATCGGCGTCAGCATCGGTATCGCTCGCTATCCGGAAGACAGTGACAATATCGAGACACTGTTGAGCATGGCGGACAAGGCGATGTACTGCTCAAAAAAGAAAGGGAAAAATACGTATACCTTTGCCCAATCGTGATGGATTTGCAAAAAGCCCAGTTAACGGCAATCCAGCACAGGCTGGAGACCAAAACTTGTTGAAATCAATGGATTCCGGCCTGCGGCGGAATGGCGGTAATGGGCAAATCCAGACTTTTGGGAGACCATCAAAAGTCAAAATCCGTGAAATCGCGCACCTGTCTTGGCAACCGTCAATGTCTGTCTCACGGAGCCAGCAGTTTCAACCCCAAGGGTGCTTCAATTTCCCTTCGTGCGGCGCAGTTTTTGAGTTCATGGATCACCACCTCCATCACATGCCAGACACGTACCCCTTCTCGAATGCAGCCGATGATCGTCGTCGAATTCCGGCCGCAGGCCAGATGCATATGCAAAAGAGGCGTGCCGCCAGCGTCGCGAAACAAGGTGCCGGTTCCGGTTACCTCGTGCACATGATGCAAGGTTTCCGTCATCGCTTGTAGCGGTAGGCCGCGATCCTCTGCTGGCCCAACCACGAGCCGACTGCCGTCATCAGCCCCGCCGAGGATAATGAGTGAAGCTGCGTCGATCTGTTGCTCTTGAGCGAATTTCTCGATAACCTCGTGGACGATTTCGCCGTCTTCCAGGCGCAGGACAAAAATCCGTCCGGGTTCTGCTGTGGTATAACGCATTTGATCTCCCTCTTTAATATTGATGGCATCGTAAAAACTTCAATCTACTGTGTCGTAGCGTTTTTTTCGACACTCGACATGCCTTATGTATGCCTTCGCGCCGCGAAAACGAACGTATGGCTGTTCGCAACATACTGTTTTTCGTGTTTTGACTTTTCTCAAATCCATCAAGTTTTTTTTATGCCGTGTTCAGCAAGGTCTTCTTTCTGTATGACCGATGAGATCCCTCACTTCCGTTTGGGATGACATCGGGAAGAGCTGCAACTGCTCTTTGTCGCCGTAACCAAGATGGCATTGCAACCACCGGGAGAAATATGGTTCCGGCACCGGTTGAAATTTTCACCATTTTGCAATAGGCTTTTTTTTCAAATCTTTAGGAGTGTATTTTTTAAGGACGTCGTCAAAATTTCGATCTACAGCGACGTAGCGTTTTTGCCGACACTTGACACACCTTCTGTATGCCTTCGCGCCTGGAAACATGCCACTCCAGGTATATTTGTGTTTTGGCTGAGCCAGCTTTCAGGATGTAATGGCCTTTTTACGAGCCCATCTTGTTTTCTTCCTGATAAAAAGGAGAACGTTTTGTTTATTATTTCTTTGCATTATATAGTCGGACTTGATGAAATTAATCAACATCTTGACGCGCATGTTGCCTATCTAAAAAAACAGTATGCAGCAGGTCATTTTTTAGCTTCAGGGCGCAAAATCCCTCGAACGGGCGGCATAATCATAGCCACCGCAGCCAGCAAAGAGGCGCTGGTTGCAATTTTGGCGGAAGATCCATTTCAAAAGGCCGGCCTTGCCGAATATGCCATCACCGAATTTATTCCCAGTATGGTGGCAGACGGTCTGGAGACGTTGCTTACTCGATAAAGTTCCAGGTATTTTGGACCGGCACAGCGCCGGTCTAAGAGATAAGACGAGGTTCAGTTTTTCTTATAGCACTCGTTTTTTTCCATTGACCCTCTTGAGGTTATTCAGCACAGTATGGCTACTGATCCCCGCTCCCTTTTCTTGCCGACCTACACCTCCTTCTCCGCCGAAGACCTCCGCCTTCTCTGGAATGACGAATTCGACGCCCCCGAGGGGACCCCGCCTGATCCCGCTAAATGGAGCTATGCCCTGGGCGGTAAGGGTTGGGGGAACCAGGAATATCAATACTACACCGATAATTCCCAAAACGTCACCCAGGACGGTCACGGCAATCTGGTAATTACTGCCCGCGAGACAAGTGAACAGGAACGGGAGACGCTCAATTGCTGGTATGGTCCGGCTCGGTATACCTCGGCGCGACTGCTGACCCAGGGGAAATTTTCCTTTACCCACGGGGTGGTCGAGGCTCGGATCAAAATTCCGTACGGCCCTGGAATCTGGCCGGCATTGTGGATGCTGGGTGAGGATTTCGGACCGGTGGCCTGGCCGCACTGCGGCGAGATCGACATCATGGAGAATATCGGCCGTGAGCCGGGAATCGTCCATGGCACCATTCACGGTCCTGGATATTGTGGTGGCGACGGCATCGGTGGCCCTCATTCATTGCCGGATGGGCAGGCGTTTAAGGACGATTTTCATATTTTCGCGGTTGAGTGGCTGCCGGAACGGATTCGTTGGTATATGGACGGACAACAGTACTTTGAGGTGTGCCGGGAGCAGATTCCCGAAGGGGCCGCCTGGCCTTTTGAGCATCCTTTTTTTCTCCTCCTGAATTTGGCCGTGGGCGGTCTGTGGCCCGGTGATCCCGATGAAACCACCGTCCTTCCCCAGACCCTGGTGGTCGACTACATTCGTGTTTTTCGGAGAGCTTGAACATGGGGTTTTCGCTGGAAAAGGTCGTGCCCTGGGGGCGATCTTTTGAAGAATATGTTGAAATGTTCGACCTTACGGCGGCTGAGCTGCAACTCCGCGTTCTCGGCTGCGGCGATGGCCCGGCTTGTTTCAATGCCGTTTTGACCAGGCGAGGAGGGAATATCGTTTCCATTGATCCGATTTATGCCTTTGCTGCCGAGCAGATCAAAAAGCGGATTGCGGACACCTGCGAGACGGTGCTGGAACAACTGCAACGCAATCAATCCGACTATGTGTGGGAAAAAATTGGGTCCGTGCACGAGCTCGGCCAGCTGCGGATGGAGGCGATGCAGATCTTTCTTGCCGATTTCGAGTGCGGCAAGAACGAGGGACGATATGTTGCAGGTGAACTTCCATCTTTGCCCTTTGCCGATCAGTCCTTTGATCTTGCGCTCTCCTCTCACTTCCTCTTTCTCTACGCCGATCATTTCAGCGCTGGGTTCCATCGCCAGGCCATTGGAGAAATGCTGCGTGTAGCCGGTGAGGTGCGCATCTTCCCCGTGTTGACCCTGGATGGCAAGCCCTCGCCGTATCTTGAAGAGATAATGGAATATTTTTCCAATCTGCGCCATAGCGTCTCCCTGCACAAAGTCGGGTACGAGTTTCAGCGAGGTGGCAATGAAATGCTACAGATCAAGCGAGTTGCAGCGGATAAGTGCGGCAACTTGTCCTTATGAGCAGTTTGCGTTGCTGAATTTTTTTTTAAGTAAGAGGTCTATGTGGTCGATGTTGCAAAATTTATAGAGTCGTGGATGACGGTTCCTGCCAACAATGCCCTGGAGCCGGGTTTTGATGTACCTGCTTTTTCCCGACCCCTGGTTGGGTTCGCCTGCGGTGATGACCCGCTGTTTCCCTTTCTAAAAAACGATATTGGCGCGAAGTTTTACTGGACCCCTGTGGATGCTTTCACCCAGGCCTTCCCCGAGGCATCGCTGCAGGCTGAGGATTTGAGCGTTATCGCTTGGATTCTACCGCAAACCGAAGAGACCCGCCGCGCCCATCGGCAGGAGGTTGACCTACCTGCCATTGCTTGGAGCAAGGCCCGGCATTATGGTGAACAGGTGAACGAGCAATTGCGGCGCGCGGTGGTGAGCTGGTTTCAGGTCGCGGGTATCCAGGCCTGTGCGCCGGTACTCCTGGGTCAGTGGTCGCGAGCTCGGTCTCTCCGCTACGGCTTTGCCTCTTCCTGGTCGGAGCGGCATGCGGCCCATGTTTGTGGTCTGGGAACCTTTGGCCTTTCCGACGGCCTGATCACGCCGGCGGGCAAGGCGGTTCGTGTCGGTTCGGTCATTGTTCGCAAACGCTACCCGGCCACACCTCGGGCTTATACCTCTCATAACCAGTGGTGTCTGGCTGCCGGCGGTGGCAAATGCCGGGCTTGCATCCGTCGCTGTCCGGCCGAGGCGATCAGTGAATCCGGGCACGATAAGGAAAAATGCAAGGCCTATATCCGCACTACCACTGCCCTGCATGTGGAACAGCAGTTGGGCTTTCGGGTGAACAGCTGTGGCCTTTGCCAGACCAAGGTTCCTTGTGAACATCGCAACCCCCGCGCCCCAAGAGTGGATTCGGGGCAAGCATGAGCGTTTACGGTTCGATTCTATCTGCAGTGAGTAAGTATTTTTGATGGACTTGTAAAAGTCCATCACATTCTGAGAAATGGCTCAGTAAAAACACAGTAGATCGAAGTTTTTACGACGCCATTATTTTGGTGGTGAGATCATGATGGATGTGGAGATTAGTTTTGACAGCAACGCCGTTGATTGGCCCCTGGTTACCGATACCCTGAAACAGGTCGGTATGGCCCATTACCAGCCGGAGGTGCATCGCAAGGCCTTTGATGCCAGTTATGTCACCGTTTTTGTTCGCTATGATGGGCAGTTGGTCGGGTTTGGCCGCGCCATCTCCGATGGTGCCTACCAGTCGGCGATTTACGATGTGGCGGTTCGGCCCGAGTATCAGGGCAGGGGGATTGGTTCATTGATTGTCGAAAATATCCTTGGTCATCTGCCCAAGGGCAATGTGATCCTCTACGCCTCGCCCGGTAAGGAACCCTTTTATGAATCTTTGGGATTCCGGCGGATGAAGACAGGTATGGCTCTGTTTTCCGATGTTGAAGCCATGGCTGCCAAGGGGTTTACCGAGTAGGGACGGGCAGATGAAAACCGTGACCGCAGCTGTGCTCCGACGAGGTGAGACGGTTTTGCTCACCCGTCGCAAACCCGGCCAGAAGCAGGGCGGATACTGGGAATTCCCCGGCGGCAAGGTCGAGGATGGAGAACGGCTGCAATCCTGCCTGCAGCGGGAGATAGCCGAAGAACTGGGGATTGTCATCCAGGCCGGGGATATCCTTGCCACCAGCGATTATCAGTATGATCATGGGGCCATTCGGCTGGTGGCGTTAAGTGCGGAAATCATCTCCGGCACCCTGTGTCCCACTGTGCATGATCGAATGGAGTGGGTGCCAGTGGGGAATTTGCTGCAATACCAGTTGTCCCCGGCCGATATTCCCATTGCTGAATCGCTGATGCGTCGATCGCGGCTCAGGGAATGAAAGTATTTGCGTGGTCCCGATGGGCAAGGCTGAGAAGATTTCAGCGGTGTCCTTGGATGGTTGCCAGCAGATTCTTGTAGAACAGATAGTGATCGGTTTCGCGCTGTTTGCTCACGGAGGCCTGGGTATCGACATGAAGAAATTCAAGGAGTAGCGGAAACCAGGGATGTTGGATGAAGTTTCGTTGGCGGTTGCTGAGATCGGCGGGGGAGTGCAGTTGCCAGGAATGTTGGAACACATGATGGCGGATGGTCCAGGTAATCTGCTCCCGGCATTCGGTTGGCATGCCCAGGCGGATAAGAATGGATTCCGCCTGTTCTGCCCCTCGCTTCGCATGCCCATGGGCAGTAATGTGTCCATCGGTTTGGATCACCGTAGTTTTCGGTTTGCCGATATCATGGAGAAGGGCGACCCAGAGGAGGACGGCTGAACAATCGTGGGGGCAATGCGAAAGCGCAAGCCGGGTATGCTGGGCAACATCGCCTTCGGCATGATACTCGCGTGGCTGCGGAGTTCCGGCAAGGCCGGCAAGTTCGGGGATAAGGGCACAAAGTTCCTCCCACCATCCGGCGGGGCGCTTTCGCATGAGCGACTCGCAGTGCTCGATTACCTTCATGGCATTGCTCCGTTCTGCCCAGGATTGTGCAGATTTTGGGCAATTATTTCCAGATTGCGTTCTAAACGGCTGCAGGAAATCACTATCCGTTGCCAACTCGTTGGAATGATTTCCTGGGTATGAGCGAGGTTGTTTCTCAGTGATTCCAGTTCGTTTAAGGCCTTTCTCGCCGCATTGCGCGATTCCAGGCCAAGGGCGAGGCGAAAATCCTCCTGAAAGGAGAGAATCCATCCTTTGTCACCATATTGGAGGCAATCGATGAGATCCACCTTCTGCCCGCGCCGCAATCGTTCCTCTTGGAGCACCTTTGCCTTTTCAAGCCGCTGCGGGGAAAGATGATTTTGCCAGGAGCCGTCGCTGAAACGTTGGCGGATGATTTCGGTCATCATCATTTCTCCCAGGGTGATCACACCAAAGAGAAACATGCGCATCGGTGGTTTTTCCAGATCGATTTTGGTGATAATGGCACCGACCTGATCGAGGATGGTGACAAAACATAGATCATTGATGGCCAGCGACTTGACCACCTCAACGAAATTGGCGGTGTTGGACACAACGTCATCGGGGGTGAAGTTTCGGAGGTAATCTCCGCATTTTCCCCCAGCGAGTTCCTGTGCGTAAACATACCCCGCCATATGCCCCTGAACCCGGAGGCCGACGATATCGAGACCGGTTTCAAGCATGAACGCCTTGGTGGTGTCGGCATCCGCCTCGGTATCGAACGAGGTGAGCGGCTGGGCAATATCCATGGCGGAAAAACTTTCAAAAAAAATTCTCCGCAGACGGGATGTCTGGATGTGTCTCCAGGGCATTTTCATTCCCCCTTGGTAGGATGTATATTGATGCTCGATTGTTTTCAGGCCTGCAACTATAGGGTTTAATCACTTTTTTTGCATTGGAATACCGCTTGGGGTGGTCTACTGTTCGTTCTGAGTGGGGTTGGGGCGGCCGGAAACCGTGCAATTTCGCGCGAGCGCCCCCCGCATTCCGTGCTGAACGCAAGGAGGACATGAAGAGCATCCACATCGGGGAAGAGTTCTACGAAACCCCGATGCCGTGATTAATGGCGGCTGATCTTTTTTCCATCTTCCACCTCCTCATATTTTTCTGGAGAATCCATGATAACGACCATCGTTGAATTTAAACTTCCACAGCCGATCACCATTGCCCAGGCCAAAGAGCTTTTCTTGAGCACTTCACCGAAATACCTGGGCATGGCCGGTCTGCTGCGAAAGTATTACTTCCTTTCCGAAGACGGCAGCAAGGCCGGCGGTATCTATCTTTGGCAATACCGTGCTGACGCTGAGCGTATCTATTCCGGTGAGTGGCGGGCTTTTGTTCGTGAAAAATACGGCACCGATCCATCGCTCACCTTTCTTGAAACCCCGGTTGTGGTCGATAATGTGGTGGACACCATTATTGCCGACTCCTGATTACCCCGGCTGCAACCAACCAGATTCAGGTATATAATGGCCCTTATTCACTGCCAATTCTTCTCCCAGATTCTGGGATTGATGACAACCATGAGTGTTATTCTCCCCGATCCCGGACCTTTGGGGAATAACAATTCCAAGCCTGTATCGCCGTTTCCGACGCTCTATCTGCTCCATGGCCGCTCCGATGACCACAGCGCCTGGCAGCGCCGCACCGCCGTCGAGCGGTATGTCGAGGGGTTGAATCTGGCGGTGGTTATGCCTGAGGTGGGGCGGAGTTATTACACCGATATGCGGACCGGACAACGCTATTGGGCCTTTATAAGTGAGGAGGTGCCGTTGATGGCTCGCCATTTTTTTCCCCTTTCGGAGAAGCGGGATGAAAACTACCTGGCCGGGCTCTCCATGGGCGGTTACGGGGCCTTTAAACTTGCCCTTACGCATCCGGAACGGTATGCGGCTGCAGCCAGTCTTTCCGGAGCCTTGGATGTGGTCCGTCTCACTGGGACCGAGCTTGAGGCGGGGCAGCACGAGTTGGTTTATGTTTTCGGCGATCCACAGTCATTGGCCGGCAGTCGCAATGATCTTTTTGCCCTGGCGGATTCGGTACGTGCAAGCGGCAAAACTCTGCCGCAGCTCTATCAGTGGTGCGGAACCGAGGATTTTCTGTATCTGGATAACCGCCGCTTCCGTAAACACCTTGAGACGCTTGATATTACAGTGGATTACGACGAAGGCCCGGGAGGGCACGAGTGGTCCTGTTGGGATGCTCAAATTCAAAAGGTATTGTATTGGTTGCCGGGAGTTGAAAGAATCGTCCGTGATTGACTCGATTGCCGCGTTTCGTTTTCGTAAAAAGCTGCAATGACGCATGTATCTTTTTACACGTAATGGCTTTTTCACGATTCCATCAAGGTTTGTCGCAGGTGGAAACAACACTATGTCCTTGGTGCTGAAAAAAAATATTTTAGGGGTTACGAATAAAAACAGGGCTGCTTATAAAATAAGGAAACGATGTCAGTGCTTGGCCGATATCGTTTAGAGTTCATTGTTGATGCCCCCTTGGCAGGGAAGGCTGTTGCGACGGCAACCCCCCGTGGGGCACATTCGTGATAGTTAGTGCTGTACAGGAGAGAAATTTATGAAATATACATGTTTGAATTGCGGCTCCAGTGCCCACGATGCCAGCCTGCTCTGTAATCCCACCAGTGAAGAGCTTGATGCCAATTTCTGCGCAACCGCAACCGATCAGGTTTGTGACGAAAAACGCATAGACATGCACTTTACCTGTGAGGCCTGTGGCGGCTTGTCACCGGATGCCGATCATCTCTGCAAACCGATTAAATTTCGTTGATGGCGTCTGTGATGGACTTTTTACGCGTCCATCTTCATCAATAAGGAACACTGACCGAGTAGCGTACTTTTCAGTAAAGACCGTTGTCAGCGGCACAGATGGGGTAGGTGACTGAACCAGTGGAGTAGAGCAAAGTTCGGTTACCCCCCTGGTTGAAGAGAAAGGGCGAATCAACAGTACGTTGACTCGCCCTTTTTTTGTTTGCTGATAGTTTGCTTTACGGTTGCTTGGTTTCCGGCAGCCACTCATAGACACCGCCATCGGCCATGAGGCTGAGGTAAAGATTGCCGTCACGCAGCAGGTAGGAGCGGACAAAGCCGAGGTCTCGGGCAATGCGTTCGTCCAGCGATGGTGGCGAACAGAACATGCGGGTCATGGCGATCGGACCAAAGGTGAGTTGACCGGACTCGCCGGATACTGCCGGCGTTGCCTGCCATTGGCTCATCCCGCGATTGCAGTTCAGTTTTAGGGTGGCGTGGCCATCGTCCAAAAAATGGAGGGTATAGCTCTCGGGTTTGTCTACATTGATCGTGGGCTGTTCATCGGCCATGGATTGGATGCTGTGCAGTTGCCAGGATGTTCCCGCCAACCCCTGGCGAATGGCGCTGTCGGGGCTTGTCATTTTTTGTCGTGGGCCTTGGGCACAGGCCGAACAGAGGAAAAGGTGCAGGAAAAGGAGAAAGAGCAAGGGGCTGGGTAATGTGTGGCGAGAGTATCTCTGCATTCGTTCTCCTCTCAATCGTTTATTCATGTAAGGGTGTGTGCTCACAGTAGCCTGCCAGCTCTGTCCAGGCAAAGATTTTCCAGAGATTTACGGCAAAATCCTTGGTTGAGTCCAGATGAACAACCACAAGAAAATCTTGATTTTCCAGCCCAACTGGTGCAAGGATGATGGGGGATCGGGAGGCCTAATATTGATTGAAAAATCAGACTATTCACGACATCCTCAATGATCAGAGTCTTAGTTGTCGAAACCGGTAAGGGGGAGCCCCAAGATGGACAACCGAAACGAATCACCCTATATCGCCCATGTTTTTGTCTGCACCAATGATCGTGGTGGAATCCGCAAATCCTGCGCCGACAACAACAGCGTTTCAGTCAAGGCCCAGTTGAAGGAGGCGGTCAACGGACGCGGCTGGAAGGGCAAGGTACGGATTTCCACCTCGGGCTGCATGGGATTGTGTACCCAGGGACCCAATGTCATGATTTATCCCCAGAAGATTTGGCTTTCCGCTGTGACGTCGGAGCAGGTTGACAATATTCTTGCCTTGCTCGAAGAGCTGATCGCTGCCCACGAGCAGGGATGAGCGCGATCATTGACGAACAAAAACTGAAGTGCTTCACCTGCATTAGGGATGGCATTGATACGGTGATTTTTGTTTCCGTTACAGAGAGCACTATTTTTTAAGGAGGTTGTAGGACGCTGTTCATATAAAACGCTAATGGAACTCTTTCAAACATTGGGAGGACAAATGGAATTCAAAGAGATTGTGTTTCAGGTAGTCGAGGGAATAGCCACACTGACCCTTAATCGGGCCGATATTCGTAACGCCATTACCCATCCGGACATGATAACCGAGATTATGGCGGTCTGTGCCGAGGTCAACTCGCGCATGGATGTGCGGGCGCTGATCGTTACCGCCGTTGATCCGGCCTTTTCCTCGGGCGGTAATGTCAAGGACATGAAGGAACGCAAGGGCATGTTCGCCGGGACTCCGGCAGAATTGGTTGAACAGTACCGCAAGAATCTCCAGGAAGTTCTGCTGGCCGTGTACAATATTGAAATTCCCACCATCGCCGCCATCAACGGGTCTGCGGTCGGGGCCGGCTGCGGCTTGGCGCTGATGTGCGATATCCGCGTTGCCTCCACCAAGGCCACCTTTGGCGAGACCTTCTTGAACGTTGGCCTGATCCCCGGCGACGGCAGCGCCTTCACCCTGCCGCGGGTTATCGGCATGGGCAAGGCCAGCGAGCTGATTTTTACCGCCGAAACCATCGACGCAGCCACCGCCCTTGATCTCGGTCTCATCGGTCATATGGTCGAGCACGAGGAATTACTCACCAAGGCCACTGCCATTGCCCGCAAGATCGCCGGTCGTCCACCGCAGGCCGTGCGCCTGACCAAAAAACTGCTGCGCATGGGTGTTCATTCCACCCTGGCCGAAAGCATGACCCAGGCAGCAGCCTTCCAGTCGCTATGCCACTTCACCGACGATCACATGGAAGCGCTTAACGCCATGTTCGAAAAACGCAAACCCAACTATCAGGGCAAGTAAATCGGTCGAAATGACCGGGTGTGTGCAACCTTTTTCATTGCGGGCATACCCTTCTGTCATCCCGAACACAGGTGAAGGATCGCACACTTTTTTCGATGTCTCCGCAAACATTATTTTGCCATGACCGACCTGGATGGCCCCATGGTTTGGCGAACATGGGGCCTGCGTAATTGCCTAAACTTTAGATTTTCTGGAAGTGTACCATGGCCACAGCACTTTTCGACACTTGGACCGACCGTTACGATAGCTGGTTTGCCACCCCCATCGGCCAGCTGGTTCGCTGGTATGAAGCCGAACTCCTCCTTAACTTTCTTGAGCCCCAACCAGGCGAGCGGATTCTTGATGTTGGTTGTGGCACCGGCATTTTTACCGTCGATGTACTCAAGTCCGGTGCCAGGGTGACCGGAATCGACCTTTCCGCATCAATGCTCGCACGGGCTGTAACACGCGGTGGCAAGAGTTTTGCCGGACTCTGCGCCGATATGTGTGCCTTGCCTTTTGCCGACAACAGCTTTGATCGAGTCTTCTCCATGACCGCAATTGAATTTGTCGCCGACGCCGCCAAGGCGATAGGCGAACTTAACCGGGTGGTGAAAACGGGCGGTCGGGTGGTATTGACCTCGCTCAACAGCCTCAGCCCTTGGGCCGAGCAACGACGCAGGAAGGCAGCAACCGAAGGCCACACCCTTTTTGAACAGGCCTATTTCCGGTCACCTGAAGAGATGCGAAGTTTGGTCCCTGTTGCCTGCCAGAGTAAAACCGCGATCCATTTCCTCAAGCAGGATTCGGTGGAGAAGGTCCCGCAAATCGAGCAAAAGGGCATGGAACAGAATCTGGAGACTGGGGCGTTTTTAGCAGTGCGGTGGGATAAGGTTATATAAGGGACGCTTTTTCCCAGGTTTGCACCCTCGAGATCATTGCGAACGAGTGTGAGGAACCTCGTCGTATTATGCACCCTTTTAGGCTCGATTGTTCATATTATCATTCTGCAAACAACTCAGGGAAGGAGGGAAGGGGGGATATGGGAAGCCGTCAAGGCAACGTCCTTTTTTCTTCCTGAATCGAGTTAACAGGGTGCCTTTTCGTCTGAGTGGAAGAACGTTGGCGGACATTTTTCTCCTATAATCTGAAGAATGCAGATTGTTTTGTCAGGTTCACTTTTATTGGAAGACGCGGTTCCGCAGAACTCCACGGAGTCTCTCAGATACATTGATGCCTTATGAAACAGTTTACCGGGTGTTCCTGGAGCGGTCGGCCAAATTCGGCCTTGAAGTCGTACCGGAAAAGACCTGTATTCATCGTTTCAGCCGATTTTGTCCAGGGCGGGACATACGGTTAACCTTTCTCGGCTTCGAATTTTACCGGGAGAATGATACGAAGGGCGTAGCAAGAGTGTGGAGACGAACAGCCAGGAGGAAGCTGCAGGCAAGCATTAAAGCCTGTCGGTCCTGGGTGAAGCCAAACCGGCATGTCCCGCTGCCGAAGTTGATCCCGACGATGATCCGTAAGGTGCGTTGGCATTACAACTATTTTTATGCCTGTGGTAACACCTCGTCGTTGTGGATATTCTATCGGGAAACGGTGAGGGCACTGAACAAATGGCTGAATCGAAGGAGTCAAAGACGTAGTTTGACCTGGAAAGGACTGAAGAGGGTGCTGACGACCTATGTGTTTCGGGCGCCAACTGAATACAGGCCGGCGAAAATGAATCGGGGGCTTGCGTGAGGATCTACCTTTCTGCGCGAGTGATTATGACTGAGGAACCCGGTGCGGGAATACCGCACGCCGGGATCTGTACAGGGGACGCTGGGTAACTGGCGTTCCTACTGCGACGGTGTCAGGAGATTAACATGACAGAATTACTACAAAAACAGCTGCTCGAACTCGAACAGTTTGGCTTGCGCAATGACGGCGCCATTACCGAACGGCCTCGACGCATGCTTAACATCACTCATGATACTGGAGAATTTCTTTCTGTACTTGTCAGGGCTATGAATGCTCAACGCGTGCTGGAAATTGGAACGTCCAATGGCTACTCGACTCTCTGGCTTGCCTTGGCAGCAAAGGCAATTAAAGGGCACGTCACTACGGTTGAGCTATCTGAGTTCAAACTTGCCCTTGCGGCGAAGAACTTCGAGCGATCAGGTCTCGCCAAATTCATTACGCAGGTAAGCGGTGAGGCAGGCGCCCTGCTCAGGGACAAACCTGAATCAATTTTTGATCTTGTCTTTCTTGATTCGGACCGTTCTGAGTATTTGGGTTGGTGGCCCGACATCAAGCGAGTTCTTCGTAAAGGCGGGCTTCTTGTCGTAGATAACGCCATGTCCCATTCCGTCGAGATGGCACCTTTTGTGGCTCTGGTTTCGGCAGATCACGAGTTCACCACATGTACTGTACCGGTAGGGAATGGTGAGTTTCTGGCAACTCGGATTTCTGCTTAGCCATGCCCCAAACCCATCAATCCATTGGACACTGCGCGATGAAGCCGCGCACCGCCAGTGATTTTAAACGTTGTTATGCGGCGGCCAAGGCAGAGGAATAGGCTAATATGAATGGATCGAATTCCATGAAGATATCCACAGACCGGCTCGAATTGGTAGCGGCGACCCTCGACCATGTTCGGGCCGAACTGGAATCCCCAGAACGTCTGGCGACCCAATTGAATGCCGAAGTCGGATTCGATTGGCCACCAGGGGAATATGATCGAAATGCCCAAGAGTTTTTCCGAGACTGTCTGCAAAAGGGCGGTTCAGCGGTTGTTGGCTGGTACGGTTGGTATGCGATTCGCGATGATCAGTATTCTGAGTTGATTGGCGCAGGTGGGTATCTTGGTTTACCGTGTGAGAATGGTGAAGTTGAGATAGGATTTTCAATTGTTAACAAGTGGCAAAGTGCAGGTTACGCGACCGAAATGGCCAGAGCCCTTGTCATCAATGCACTCGCTGATTCTCGAGTTCAAAAAATCATTGCGCACACAACACCCCAAAATTTGGCATCGTGCAAGGTGCTTGAAAAAGTCGGATTCAAAGTCGTTGATACCGACGAGAAATTGGGGCGTATTCGTTTTGAAATCCATCGAAATGATCCACCGCAAACAAAACTAATTCAGCCGACGCAAAAATAACGTGCGGTTGATGAGCAGCGTCGGACATGAAATATGCGGTCAATAAGCAGTAAAAAAAAATAGGTGCTGGGTTTTCATTTCTGATTCTACGATGAATCCGGTTACTGGTCGATGTGGGCTGGCTTGCTGTCGTGCCGGGTGAGATGGCCATAGCCGCATCCTCACCACGCCTGGACCCGGCTGGCAACAGCGTTCGTGCCAACCGCTCAACCACTTTTTTTCAAAACCAGCAGCGTTTTGACCTGGGTGCCCACGGTCAGGGGCCGTTTGTTGCTTGTCGGTGGCCAACAACATCGTGCGCATGGCGCCGGTGCCTGTGCTCACGGTTCGTTTGCCCAAGAATTCTTGAGGTTGCCGGTCTCCGGACTGTGGTTTATGCAGGTCGGATCCCCCTTTCCTTTACTCCAGATTGTAGGCCTTGATCTTACGCCAGAGTGTGGTGCGGGGGATATCGAGAATCTGGGCGGTCAATCCCTTGTTGTAGTTGGTGGAGGCCAGGACCTTGGCGATATAACGCCGTTCCATCTCCTCCAGGGTGGGCATGCCGTCGCCTTCCAGGGTGTCGAACTGCAAATCCTGAAGGTCGCCCGGCAGATCCTGGGGACTGATCTCATTGCCGTCGGTTAGGGCCAGGGCCCGTTCTATGATGTTTTCCAGTTCGCGCACATTGCCGGGAAAGCTGTAGTCGCAGAGAATGTCCAGGGCCTGCGGCTGGATACCGCTGACCTGCTTGTGAAAGGCAAGGCTGTACTTCTCAATGAAAAAGCGGATCAACAGCGGGATGTCTTCCCGCCGCTGGGTCAAGGTCGGCAGGCTGATATTGACTACATTGAGGCGAAAGTAGAGATCCTCGCGGAAACCACCGATCTCAACCTCATGTTTGAGATCCCTATTCGTGGCCGCTATGATGCGGATATCCAGCTCGATCGGCTTGGTGCCGCCGACCCGTAAAATCTCCCGTTCCTGAATCACGTGCAGCAGTTTGACCTGCATTGCCAGGGGCATCTCTCCTATCTCATCGAGAAAAACCGTGCCTCCGGCCGCAGATTCCAGCAGCCCCACCTTGGTGGCGGTGGCCCCGGTAAAGGCGCCGCGCTCGTGGCCAAAGAGCTCGCTGTTGATCAGCTCGTCGGTGAAGCCGCCGCAGTTGAAGGCAACAAAGGGATGATCCTTTTTCGGGCTCAGTTGGTGGATGGCCCGGGCCACCAGGGCCTTGCCGGTGCCGCTGCCGCCCTGAATGAGCACGTTGCAGTCGACCGGAGCCACCTTGCGGATGAGTGCAAATAAATCTTGAATCGCCGGGCTGTTGCCGACAATCGCGGTCAGGCCCGAATCGCCCTTGAGCGCCTCGCGCAGACGCTGGTTCTCCAGGCGCATCGCGATTTTTTCACGCACACTTTTCACCAACAGCCGGATTTCGGCCAGATTGACCGGCTTGGCAATGTAGTGAAAGGCCCCTTTGCGGATCGCCTCGACCGCACTTTCCACGCTTTTATAGCCGGTGATGATGATCACCTCGGTCTCTGGTTGCAAGGCCTTGATCCGGCTTAAAATCTCCAGGCCATCCATGTCCGGAAGCCGCATATCCAACAGCACGATATCAAAGGGATCTTGCATCATGCGTTCCAAAAAGGAACGTCCGATGATGAAGGCCTCGATCGCAAACTCCTCCTTGGCCAGTGCCTGACTCAGGCGGCGGCAGACAATTTCCTCATCATCGACAATGGCCAGTCGCAGCATGCTCATACCCTCCCCCTGGGAAGGTCGTTGTTTTCCGGTTGGGCCACATGGGGCAGAAGTACGGTGAAGACGGCCCCTTGGCCGGGCTCGCTGTGTATTTTTATCTTGCCGCCGTGACGTTTGACAATCGAATAGCACAGTGACAGTCCCAGGCCGGTACCCTTGCCGACTTCCTTGGTCGAGAAGAAGGGCTCAAAGATTTTGTGCTGAATTTCCTGAGGGATACCTTCTCCCGAATCTTGCACCTTAAAGGCGATGAAACCCGGTTTTTCGGCGTAATCGACGTGCAGATGGATGGACGCCCCCTGGGGCGAGGCCTGGATGGCATTCAGTAAGAGGTTGGTGAACACCTGTTGCAGGTTGCCGAGGTTGCCGCAGATGGATGGCAGGTTGTCGGCAATCTGTGTTTCAAACTGCAATCCGACAATTTTGATTTGGTTTTTCACCAGATTGATGCTGCTCGACAGTATCAGCTCAGGCGCCAACTGGCTGAAGATCGGACGTTCGGTGCGGCTGAAATCGAGGAGGCTCTTGACGATATCCGCGGCCCGCTCAGCCTGGGTGAGGATATCCCCCAGCATCTCCATGTTTTCCGGTGCGGTTTCTTCCACCAACTCTTCTTTGAGGCTCTCGGCGGTGAGGACGATATTGTTGATCGGGTTGTTCAGTTCATGGGCAATACCGGCGGTGAAGGTGCCGATGGCGGCGATCTTGCGGGTTTGGATCAGGTCTTCCTGATGGATCTCCAATTCCTTGGCCATGTGGTTGAAGGCCTGGATGAGGCCGGATATCTCCTCAAGGGGCACGCCATGGTAATCAATGGGGCTAAAATCGCCGCGACCCACCGAGCGGGTGGTCTCGACAATCACATTAAGCGGTTTGAGTAGACCGTGGGAGATGAGCCATACCACCAGCAGGAGCAGGGAGAGGAGAATGACGAGAAAGGCAAAGGGGAGGATGGCAATGCGGACAATGGCCGCATGGATTCGTTTGCGTTTGGTTTCGCGGAATTGGTCGGCATCGTCGGTGAGTGTTTTGCCGATGGTCCGCATCGGTGCCGGTGAGATCTTTGCATTAACACTGAGGCCTGCAGCCATCAACCGGTACTGCTTGAGGTTTTCTCGAAATTGTTCAAGGGCTTGTTCGCTGGTTAGCTGGGTCAGGTCTGTCGAGAGGTCGGTCACCAGAGTGTCGATTTGATCGAGGTAATCGATACTCTCCTGCATGCTGCGCGGGTCGCCGTAGATGAGGAAATTTTTTTCAAAGCGGCGCACCTCGAGAATGTTGTTGAGCAGATCATCGTAACGCTCGCTGATGAGCAGGTGTTCCTTGAGGGTGGCGAAATTCCAGAGATTAAGCGCGGTCAGTGCTGCAATGGAAAGGAAAGCCACTGAAAAGATAGTAAAAATCTTTCCCTTGATCGATCCGGGGTTGACCAGCCGGCTACCGGCGCCCACTACTCCTTGTCCCAGTTTTCCCAGATTTGTTCCCACGGACCTGTCCTCCGTTTTGTTTATTTCATTTTGAAACGATAATAGGCGACAATACGTCATTTGGTTTCATAATGAAATGGTAAAACGCCGAGGTTCCCTAGCTATTCATATAATTGATTGAAAATATAGATAAAATTTTAGTGGCATTCTCTTTGCTTTATCAGGGCAACGAGGAGGTCCATGGAGAAAATACTGGTAGCAATCGATGCAAGACGCGGTGCATGGGCAGCACTTTCCCATGCCTGTTCTTTAGCTAAGCGGATTGAGGTTGATCTCAACGTGCTGTTGGTCAATCCCCAGACCCGTGGGGGAGGGAAGACTGTGCGCGGCGAACTCGAGCAGGTGGTCAGGAAACGGCTGGAACTGCTGTTGGAAACCGCCAAAGGCGAGGGGATCACCATCAACTATTTCATGACGGAGGGGTCGTATGAGGATGAGGTAATCAATTTTGTCAATCACCACAAGATAGCACTCTTGGTTTATGAAACAAGAGGAAGGGATGCCCGCTCGGCGGCAAAGGATGCCGTTGCGCTGCGAGCTCTCCGCCATCGGTTGACGTGCAAGATGGAAGTCGTTGCACCAATCAGGATAACCTCGTGAAAACCAAGAAACAGAAAGCCGTGCATCAAAAAAAACAGAGAGTTACGAAGCGAGGAACGTCGCTCGGCGATATTTTTCGAGAACGACAACTCAAACCAGAGCAGAATAATTCAAGAGGATGAGATGGATCTTTCAATGAATCTATACCTCCCCATTGCCGGAGCCAGCGTCAACTGTCTGACGATCTTCGGTCTTGGCGGAGTCGTTGGCCTGCTGTCGGGCATCTTTGGTGTCGGCGGCGGCTTTCTCATGACCCCGTTGCTGATCATGCTCGGCATTCCGCCGACCGTGGCTGCGGCATCGGATTCCAACCAGATTGTCGGAGCCTCGACTTCGGGGACTCTGGCTCATTTCCGCCATGGCAACGTCGATATCAAGATGGGGCTGTTGCTGTTGATCGGCGGTATTGTCGGCGGCACCCTGGGGGTACAGGTGATTGCCCTGCTGCGTAAGATGGGTAATGCCGATTTTTTGATCAGTGTTACGTACGTGTTGATGCTCGGCTTTGTCGGCGGCTATATGTTTCTGGAAAGCCTGCAGGCCATGCGCAAATCGACCAAGGAAGCCCCTGCTGAGACGCCGAAGAAAGAGTCGCTCTATGCCAAGATGATTCGCATCATGCCGCTGCAGATGGACTTCAAACGCTCCGGTATCCGTCTTTCCATGTTGATGCCCTTTGTGCTCGGCATCTTGGTGGGCGTGTTGGCGGCAATCATGGGCGTTGGCGGTGGCTTTATCATGGTGCCGGTCATGGTTTACCTGCTGCGCATGCCGATGCATGTGGTGGTTGGTACCTCCCTGTTTCAGATTCTTTTCACCTGCATGAATGTCACCGTGATGCAGGCCGCGAAAAACCATACTGTGGATTTCATCCTCGCCCTGCTGCTCCTGCTCGGTTCGGCCCTCGGTGCCCAGATCGGTGCCAAGGTCGGCAAAAAACTCGGCGGTGAACACCTGAAAATTCTCTTGGCCTCACTGGTCCTCATCGTCATGGTAAAAATGCTCTATGATCTGCTGGCCACACCAGATATCCTGTTGGCCTATGCGGGAGGACACTGATATGCGCGCAACACTTTCCACTCTTATAAGGCCCTTGGCGCTGGCGGCTTTGCTGCTTGCCGTTCCCTGTCTGGGATCGGCCACCACCACCCTTAACGTCAGCCCTGCGGCGATTGTCATGGGGGCCCAGTACAACGGGGTTGACCTTACCGTGACCGGTGAAGTACCGGCCGGCTCGGATCTGATTGTCCGCTTGGTCGGCACTCCCAGCGATCTACACCTGCGCGAAAAGGGCAAGGTGTTTGGCCTGCTGTGGATGAATGTGGGCAAGGTTACCCTGTCCAACGTGCCCAGCGTCTGCCTGACCAGTGCCACCCGGCCCCTGTCGCAACTCGGCAAGGCGGCTGCTCCTTATCGTCTTGATGCCCTGACCCAGGCTATTGGCGTTGAGCAGGAGGGGGCGAATGAATCCATCGATATTCCCCATCAGCTCTTGCTGTTAAAGACGAAGGAAGGCCTTTACCACGAAGCGGCCGAAGGCATTACTCTGGGCTTGGTCAAAGAAGGGATGCAGTCCTATACCGCTCATATCAAGGTGCCCTCCTCGCTGAAACCGGGTGCGTACAAGGTGGAGGCCGTGGCCATTCATGATGACACGGTGGTCGGCGAGGCCGATACCAGCATCAAGGCGGCCTTGTCCGGCTTTCCCAAGTGGCTCAGTGATTTGGCCTACCAGAAAAGCGTACTTTACGGTGTCATGGCCACGGTTATCGCCATCTTCAGTGGGTTGGTGATCGGTCTGGTTTTCCAAAGCAAGGAAGCCCACTAATCCGGGCCCCACCATGGCAAACGACCTCAAAAATCGCCTCGCCTTCTGGCGCCCCTCCCGCGAGGTGCTGCCGTTCACGGTGCTCTTTAAGAAATTCCAGTCCATCCTTGAACGCAATAACCTCATCCTTGAACTCATGGCGGACATGGGGGATAAAATGGGGGGCGAGTATATTTTTGATGGGCATTACATTGCCGAGGCCGCAGAAAAACTCGGAGATCAGGTGTTTAAACTGATCTCCGACTATTCCATCCTCAATCAACATAAAAACGCAGAGCTCTTTCTCGCCTTTGAGCGGATTCGCTACGCTCTCCAGGAAGAGTTGGCTGGGCACCACGTATTCACCGTTGGGGATCCGGTCGTGAATCTATCGGCCATCAGCCACGAACAGAGCGAACTGGCCGGGGCTAAAATGACCACCCTGGGCGACATTCACAATCGCCTCGAGCTCACCGTCCCCGACGGTTTTGTCATAACCACCCGCACCTTTTTCGAGTTTTTCCAGCGCAACAACCTTTTCGACAAGACCGAGATAGCAGCCGTCCTCTGGCAGGAGGAAAACCTGGAGGCCCTGGAGCATCTTGCCCAGGAGGTGCAGCAGCGCATCCTGGGTGCGTCCATGCCGCGTCGGCTTAGCCAGGAAATTCTCAGCAGTTACGATGCATTGGCAAAACGGCAGCGTCAGCGTCGGCTCAATGTGGCCCTGCGCAGCAGTGCCTGGGGGGAGGATGGCAGTATCAGCTTTGCCGGTCAGTACCGCTCCATTCTCAATGTCACCCGCGATGGGCTGATCGACGCCTACCGCCAGGTGGTGGCCAGTGCCTATGATGTTGAGGCCTGGCTCTATCGATTGGTCAAGGGATTCCACGAAAATGAAACCGCCATGGCCGTCGGTTGCCAGGTGATGGTCAAAGGGCTGGTCAGCGGCGTTATTCATACCTATGCGCCCCAGGCCGGTGATGGCGCCATGCTCGCCAACGCGGTCTGGGGGTTGTGTGCACCCGTGGTCCAAGGGGATCATTCCGCCGATACCATCATTCTGAGCCGAAAACCCCCGTATTCCCTGATCAGCCTCACCGTGGCCGATAAGCCACGGCAACTGGTTCTGGCAGCGGAGAGCGGCACCGAGTGGCAGGAACTGCCCGATCCGATGCAACATGCAGCCAGCATGACCCCGGTCCAGATGGAAAAGCTTGCCCAGGCGGCGATGCGTATCGAGCGCTATTACAAACGTCCCCAGGAAATCGAGTGGACGTTTGGTCTCGACGGCAGCCTCAATATTTTACAGTCCCGGCCGCTACGTCTTCATGAGAGCACCACTTCCTGCGATGGTATCACCGAGGCCACCCGTGATGCGGAAATCATCTTTTCCGGAAAGGGCTTTATTGCCCAGCAGGGGATTGCCGTGGGGCAGGTCTTTCTGGTGGAAAACGATCAGGATCTGGCCGCCTTTCCCCATGGCGCTATTTTGCTGTCGCGCTATACCTCGCCCCGCTATTCGGCTATTATGCACAAGGCGCAGGGGATTATCACCGATGTCGGTTCGCCCACCGGTCACATGGCAACCTTGTCGCGGGAATACCGGGTCCCGACCATCGTAAACACCGAGATCGCCACCTCGGTACTGAAAAACGGTGACGAGATTACCCTGGATGCTATTCAAAACACGGTGTATCGCGGAAATATCTGCGCCTTGGATCATTTCGAGCTGATCGAGGAGGAAATTTTCGAGGATTCTTACGAGTACCGACTGCTGGGGCGGCTGCTTAAGTTGATCAGTCCGCTGCATTTACTCGACCCCCAGAGCGATAACTTTACGCCGTCTGCCTGCCGCACCTATCACGATATCACCCGCTTTATCCATGAGAAGGCGGTGGAGGAACTGATCCATCTCAGTGAAAAGCAAGGGGCCCGGTATCTCTCCGCACCCAAACGTCTGGAAACCACGCTTCCATTGGGGTTGATGTTGATCGATGGCGGCGGAGGCACCACCAGTGCCCCGGAATCTTCGGTGGTCACGGGCGAACAGATCGTTTGCCTGCCGCTTAAAGAATTACTGCAGGGCTTAGGGGGGCTGGGCATGTGGTGCACCGAACCGGTGGCGGTGGATCTGGGAAGTTTCATGTCCAGCTTTACCCGCACCTTTTCCGCCTCGCTTGCCCGACCGGAGGAGGTCGGCCGTAACCTTGTGGTGGTGCTGGAACACTACATGAACATCAACATGCGGCTTGGTTATCATTTTACCATTATCGACGCCTATATTGCGGAAACGATCAATGACAACTATATCTATTTTCGCTTTCTTGGCGGGGTCACCGCGTTTATCCGCCGTTCCAGGCGGGCGGCCTTTATCGCCAAGGTCTTGCAACACTATGATTTCCGGGTCGAGGTTCATGGGGACCTGGTGGTCGGCCGCCTGAAAAAACTCTCCCAGCAGCGCATGGTTGCACGGATGCGCATGCTGGGCGGCTTGGTCGGCTATACCCGACAGCTTGATGCGCGGATGCATAACGACAGTGATGTCGACCACCATGTGCAACTCTTCCTGCAGGCAATGCAGGCGTTTGTGCCTTAAATAATTGCTTTTTTGCGAATATATGCGTTATGCGCACGGTTTTATCCTCGGAATATTTCTCATCCGCCTACGGTAAAATTTTTCGCATGCCTTGATCTTGATTGAAAAATCTCATTATTCAAGACCCCCTCATATTGGAGGATAGAATGACAACAACAATCGGTGCCGCTCCCCCGATGCGGATCCTGATTTTGGATGACGAACCCATTGTCTGCAAGCGGCTTAAACCTGCCTTTCAGAAGATGGGGCATACGGTGGAAACCTTCACCGACAGCACCCAGGCCCTGGCCAGGTTGCGCGAGACCACCTTTGATATCGTGGTCACCGATCTGAAGATGGAAGGGACGGATGGTATCCAAATTCTCAATGGGGCCAAGGCCTCCTCCTCGGATACCCAGGTGATCGTGATCACCGGTTTTGCTACTCTGGAAACGGCCAAGGAATCCTACCGCAAGGGTGCTTTTGATTTTGTTGCCAAGCCTTTTAAATTGCGCGACATCCTTGATTGCGTCAAGCGGATCGAAGACAAACGCCGGGGACTGCCGGCCCAATCCCAGCACTAAGTGGCCTCCATGGTCGCGGGTATTCGGCAGTGGTGGCGGGGGCTGGGCGCGTTCGGACAGCGTCCGGAAAAGGAGGTGGGTTTCTGGCGTCTGCAGGCCCTCTTCAATAACTTCAAGCGTATTCTCCTGCTGAACAATGGGGTTCTTGAAGAGATGGCCAAAATGGAGCGGGCGCTTGGCGGCGAATATATTTTTGATCGCGCCTTTCTCGAGTCTTCGGTGAGCAGCATTGCCAACCGAGTCCATCATGTTGCCTACAGCCTCAATGCGCTCACCGGCAATCAGCACATTTCCCTGTACGATCGCTACCAGGAGATCCGGACCCTGCTTGACGATATTCTTGCCAATAATGTCCATGCCCTGGCCGATGAAGCTGTGCTCCCCCTGAGCGTTATCGGCTGGGAACATGAACCTCTGGTGGGGATGGATCTGGTTTGTCTGGCCGAGCTGTTTTACCACCCCTGGGTGGCGCCGGTGGACGGGTTTGCCGTTACCGAAGAGGGGATCCGTGCCCTTGATCCCATGCAATCGTGGAAAATAGGCACCGAGGGCGGTTCCAGTCGGCGGCTTGAAGAGGCACGGACGGGCCTGCTTGATCACCTTCATCATTTGGTTGAGGAGCATCCCGGCGAGGCAGTGACCGTGGTAGTCACCCAGATCGACGCAGATGACGAACCGCTACAGGAGGTGGGCTGTTTTCGCCTGCGGGCGGATGGGGCGCGGCGCGAGGCAACGCTTATTCGCCTGGAAGGGCAGGGAACCGAGCCCACAGCTGTGGAACGGTTCGTACTCGCCGACGGCAAGCCGGGCAGGGCGGCGATTGAAGGTGGGGAGGAGGTCGAGCTTTTATTGCACGGCCTCGAGCAGATCGTACAGAGAATAGCTTTTGAACTCCCGGCCATCCATTCATCCCAGGTCAACTGTGCCCTGTTTATCCATCCCCAGCCCTCCTTTGTCCTCAAGGGGACGATCCAGACCCGCCCCCTGGCCGGCAATCCCTTTGCAGCGGTGGATGGGCTGGTAGCCAGGGTTCTTTCCCCTGACAATGCCGAGGATCATTATTTGCTCAGGCGGACCCATCCCTTTGAGCTGCTTCAATCCTCTATTTCCGAACGCCCGTCCGGGCATCGTTTTGCAGGTTCGCTTTTGGCCACCGATATTTCGGCGGAAAATGGACAGCTTGCACGCGGTTCGGGCCTGATCGAGCCGGGGCTGCTGAAGAACCTGGCGGAAACGGCCATGCTTCTTGAACGTCTGTACGGTGCGCCATTGGAGGTCCGCTGGCAGTTGTGGGAGGATGGCGTCTGCCGAATTACCCGCCTGCGACCGCTCAAATTTGACCTGGATTTTGACGATATTTCCACTGAACCGGTTGAAGCGCCCACCATCCTCTGTCAGGGAGGGCAAACAGGGCAATCCGGCGTCGGTGCCGGCCCGGTGGTTCATATCGATGAGAGCACGGATCCAAAGAGCTTTCCGCCCGGCGCGGTGGCGGTTACAAGGATTGCCTCCCCAAATCTGACGCCGGTGCTGCAGCGTGCAGCGGCCCTGGTGACCGAGTTCGGCTCGGCGGCCGGTCATCTGGCCACCGTGGCCCGTGAGCTGCGTCTGCCGTCCATCTTTGGCTTACCGTCCGCCCTTGAGCTGTTGCCCGTTGGGAGCGAGGTCACGGTCGATGGTGGTGAGACCACGGTCTACGCCGGCATTGTCGAGGAGATGCTGCGTTTTGATGCCCTCACCATGGACCTCAGCCCCCAGGATCGGGAGTATCGGATGCTGCGGCGTCTGCTCCGTTTCATCCAGCCGCTCAATCTGGTTAATCCGGAGACCCAGGCCTTCCATGCCGATAATTGCCGGACATTCCATGATATTATCCGTTTTTGTCACGAAAGCGCAGTGGATGAACTGGCCCATTTTCAAGAGCGGCGTCCTGGTCTCGGATCCCTGCGTACCCGGCCCATGGCCCTTGGTTTGCCGATGGATATCCGGGTGCTCGATATCGGCTCCGGTATTGAACCCGATGCCGAGAGTCAGCCACGGCCTGCACAGATTTGTTCCGCCCCCTTTCGCGCCTTTTTAGATGGGTTGATCGATTCCAGGGCCTGGAATACCGACGCCCCGAGCCTGGGCATGCGGGATATTCTCGCCGGTATGCCGCGCAGCATGGGCCTTTTGGCTGCTCCGGCGGATACGCTTGGAGCCAATCTGGCTATTATCGGCAGTGAATATTGCAATCTCAGTCTGCGCATGGGGTACCATTTCAGCGTCATCGATGCCTATCTTGGTGAGGATATCAGCCGTAATTACGTCTACTTCCGATTTGTCGGCGGTCTGGCCGATCCCGAGCGGCGCGGACGACGGGCCCGTTTTATCGGTCGGGTGCTGGCTGCCATGGAGTTCAAGACCAGCATCACGGGAGATCTGGTCATTGCCCGTCTTAAGCTGATGGAGCCGGACATCCTCCGGGCGGCCCTTTTCGCCCTTGGTGCCCTGACCGCCTATACCCGCCAGCAGGACACCAATATGCGCAATGAAGCGGATTTAGAGCGTCGGTTCAATGTGTTTGCGGAGCAGTTTTTGCCCGCCTTCTGCCAGGGAAGCTGTGATGAGGAGGCCGAGGATGAAATGCATTGAATCGCTCTTTCAACGGTTTAAGCAAAAGAGGCAGGATAGGGAACAGTGGGCCCTGACCGAGCTTAAAGCCCGCTACCATGCCTTCCGCATTTTTTTGGAAAACAACGGCAAGGCCCTGGAGCTGATCGTCAGTCTTGACGGGCAGTTGCATCGGGCCGAGCCAGCGGACATTCGGGCCACGGTCGATGAGTTGCTCGGGGTGAGCAGTGAGTTGGTCGACGGTCTCAACCTGCTTGCCGATGACCGCTACGAGGCGCTTTATGCCCTCCATGGACGCCTGGGGGAGCAAATTCACGGTGAGTTACGCAGCCTGGGGCAAATGACCCTGGCTCGTAAGGCCTGTATCGGTCTGGACCAACTGGAGTCCACCGCCCTGTTACAGGCAGGCGCCAAGGCGGTAAACCTGGCCCGTTTGCGGCAGATGGGGTTGCCGGTGCCCAATGGATTTGCATGTACGGTGCGGGCCTGCAAAAATTTTCTCCATAGCGGCCAGCTGGCCGAGCAGATTCGGCCATTGCTGCGTGATGTCGAAATCGGACGATTGCAAACCGAGGAGGCTGCGGCCAAAATCAGGGAGTTGATCCTGCAGACGCCTCTACCCCCGGAGGTGACCATCGCCCTGTTTAAAGCCTATGAAGAATTGGCGGCACAGGAAAGAGCTGCCGGACAGGAGGTTGGGCAGCTCCTGGCGGTCTCAGTGCGCAGCAGTGGCGCCGCCGAGGATGGGGTCGAGCATTCCTTTGCCGGCCAGTTTACTTCGTTGCTCAATATCCGCGGCCAAGAATCCCTGCTCGAGGCCTGTCGCCGGGTCATCGCGAGCGGTTTCAGTGCCCGCGCCATTGCCTATCGCATCAATGCGGGACTGGCGCCCTTTGATTTCGACCTTGCGGTCCTTGTCCAGGTCATGGTGCCGGCTGAGACTGCCGGGGTCCTGTTCACGGTCGACCCTTCCCATCCGGAGAGTGGCCGCATGCTGATCAGTGCGGTTCCGGGCCTGGGGACCACCGCCGTCGGTGGAGAGGTACCGGCGGATATCTATCGGCCACTGCGTAGTCTCGGTGAGCAGGGCGATAGGGTGGCGGAGACCGGAGACGAACAAGCGATTGAGCAGCATATCGCCCGCAAAACCCAAAGGGAAGTACCCGATACAAGTGGAGGACTGCGCAAGGAGACGGTGCCAGAAGAGGAGGCGGAGCAGCCCTTGCTCAGTGAGGAGTTGCTCGCCCAGTTGGTGGCCGTTGGCCGCACCATTGAGAGCATGGAAGGCATGGCCCAGGATGTCGAGTGGGCCTGCACGCGGGGGAGCCTGCGTATTCTTCAGACCCGTCCTTTGCGGTTGTCGGCCGTCTCCGGACAGCGACCGCAGATCCCGACGGTGACCGAGCCGCTCTGCACCGGTTTTTGCGCTTCCGCCGGCAAGGCGGTGGGGCGGGTACGGTTGATTCATTCGATCTTTGAGTTGCATCGGCTTGAATCGGAATTGCCGCAGATTCTGGCCCAGGCTCCATTGATCCTGGCCCTGCCGCATTCCATTGTCGATGCTGCCCGTTTCCTGCCACATTGCGCCGGGATCTTGGTGGACATGGGCAATCCCACCGATCATCTGGCCTGTGTGGCCCGCGAGTGCGGAGTGCCGATGATGACCGGTGTCCAGAGCAGCCTGGCCAACCTGGAAGAGCAGCAATGGTTGCTCGTTGATGCGGACCATGGCCTGGTGTTGGAGGCCCCGGATTCGGTCCGTCAACAGGCTCTGCAGAGTCATCAACAACGGCTGGAGGCAAAACAGGGCAATCAGGACAATGCCTCCTGTGCAGCTGCGCCCGTGAATCTCTCACCGGTCCGCCAGAGCCTCCGCAACCGGATCATTGCCCTCAATCTCACCGATGCCTATGGCCCCACCTTTACCCTGGCGGAATGCCGATCCATCCACGACATCATTCGCTACACCCATGAGATGGCGGTGTTGACCATGTTCTCCGCCGGTGACCAGGTGATAGAGGATGCTGGCGGCCTGCTGCGGCCGATGGAAATCGGCGTGCCCTTTTCTTTTCTCGTGATCGATCTTGGCGGTGGCATCCGCCGGCGTAATCCGAAACAGAGGCGCCGACGTCTGGCCTTGCGCCGAACCCTTGGCCGGGAGGATGTGCTTTCCGTGCCCCTGGCCGCTCTCTGCGACGGCATGACCACGCCAGGGTTGCGCTGGTACGCTCCCTCGGACATCGATGCCTTGCCCGAGGTTTTCTCCCGCACCATGCTCGATAATCGCGGCGTACGGCCGGTGGGCGCCTTTAACTATGCACTCACCGCCCGGGATTACCTCAACCTCAATGCGCGGGTGGAATTTCATTTTGTGATGGTGGATGCGGTCTGCGGCCGCGATTCCCATGCCAACTACATCCGCTTCCGTTTCAAGGGTGGGGGCGCAGGTTTGGAACGGAGCAGCCGTCGGGCGATTTTTTTCCAGCATGTACTGGAGCACAACGGTTTTTATACCACCGTGGTTGGCGATCTTGTCACCGCCTCCCTCACCGGGGCGGATAAGGAGCGGATCAAGGAACAGTTGGTCATGATTGGCCGTCTGTTTGGTTTCAGCCGCTTTCTTGACGGCATGATGAGCAACGACACCATCCCGCTCTCTTTGGCCAAGGCCTTTCTCGGCGGACAATTCGACAGTCTCGCGGTCTTGACCGCCCTGGAGAAGGATCAGGCGTGATAAAAGATCCGTTGGGGTAACTGGATCGCGGTAAGGAGGTTGCCGTAGACGGCGCCGGTGTCGATGCCGATGCGATCGGCTCTTACCAGAGGGGTGGCGTAGGGCAGGTGGCCAAAAATGACCACATTGTCCGACTGTGGTTCGAGGTCGTTCTCCTGGCCAAGTCGGCGGCTTGCCAGGAGGCGGGCCTCGGTATTGCGTCGCTGCATTCTTTCCTGGGGCGTCTCCAATGCATCAAGTGGCGGCAAGGTAGGAGCGAAATCAGCGTGGGTGAACAGGTAGTTACCAGCGGCGAAGCTGAGTTTGAGATCAAAGAGAAATTGCTGGTGCTCGGTCGGCAAGCAGGAGAGGTCGGTGAGGCGACGAAGCGTAGCCCCGTAACTCTCGGCCGTGGCATCGATCCCCATGGTTCGCAGCAGGCGCAGGTCGTCGGGTTCACCGTAGATTTCATAGTCGAGCAGGGCCTGCTCGTGGTTGCCCTTGAGAAAGACGACATGGCGACAGCTCCGCTCCAGGCCGACCAGGGTATCGAGCACCTTGCGCGAGTCCGGTCCGCGGTTGATATAATCGCCGAGGAAAATCAGGGTATCCTGTTCGCGGTCCAGCGGCAGGCGGCCAAGAAGGGTGACCAGTTTTTGGTGGCATCCATGGATGTCACCGACGGCAAAAATCTTGGGCATGACGAGGTCCTCCCCCGTGGGTGATGGCAAGCCAAACGCCCCCCGTTACTCCAGAGCCAGCGCTGTCCCATACCAGGTGTTAGGATAGAGGTGGCCCACAATCATTCGTTCCGTTTGGCTTGGTTGGAGCCGCTTTTCCATGAAATCCATCCACTCCATGGCGAGGGTACGCGAGCAAAACGGGCCCACCTGGCAGATGTCTTTGCCCTTGATCCCTTGGGCGTTTAACTGGTCGTCAATCTCTTCTCTCTCCTGAAAAATACCAAGAAGTACTCTCACTGCGAACCCTTTTGTTGCAATTATTCTTAAGCCGATTGCGGCCGTTGAGTATCCATAAGGGTTTCTTTCCAGATTGCAGGTTGCATGCGGTTTGCGCGCAAGGAAAGGAACTGGTCTTGATTTGCAGGATTGATGCCATTGGTGCCGTATGTAAAAAAGGTCCTTTTCTTAGGTGGCTATGGAAAAATTGATTTGCTGGCTTTTCATTTTGAAACGATACAATGTGGTTGGCGTCCCAAAGTGAAACTGACAGTCCCATGGAGAAACAAAAAACTGAAAATCGTGGGGTACAAAAAAAAAGTCTCGTGCGAAACAAGAAACGCCCTTCTCAAGGCTCCCCGTGAGCGCGGTTGTGACGGCGAAAGAGGGTGAGCAATAAGGTCAATTCCCGCAGGGTGATCAGCTCCTTTTCCACCAGAATGGCGCCGAACTTTTTCTGCTGCCGTTTTTGTTGTCTCAGGAGATTCGCCAGTTGTTGCTCACTTAAGAGGCCCAGGGCAACCGCCACCTCGCCAAAGGGGCGACGGGAGGTTTGCGTGCCAAGAATACGGGGGATGTCTTCCGGGCGCAGCATACCGAACCGGGTACCTAATTCACCAAAGCGGGGACGATCGCGTTGTTGCTGCACCAGGATCGAGGTGATCGTTCTCCAGGTGGTAAGGCCGGAATAGTAAAGGAAATGGCCAAAAAGTAGAGTTCGCTCGGGGAGTGTCCCCTCATAGAGACGATCAATCGAGGTTTGGGACGAACGAGGTCGATAGGGGGAGTCGAGAATGATCGGGCTGATGGTTTTAAGTGTAGGGTGAAAATCCGGCACATGCGGACCAACTGGAGGGGGCATTGGTGCCGCGGGTACCCGTGCGATACAATCCCGTTGCTCAAGGTAGCTTGTCAAGACCTGGAAGGCCTGCTGGACGGCATGGAAGGCTTCAACATTACCGTGGGCGGATGGGTGTCGACTGTCGGGGTGGGTTTGTCGGGCTTGTTGACGAAAGGCGTTCTTGAGGCCGCCCGGTTGGAGATAGTCGAGGAATCCCTCGCCAATGATCACCTCATCGCCGAACAGCAGCCGACAGGCCTGGAGCAGGGTCGGATCATTCACAGACTGCTGCAGGCCTCCGGGTTCGGGGATGGCAACTGCTCGGCTCGCTCCGCTTGCTTTAGTCGCATAGCCGTAGGACCTCCTGGGCGATCCGCTCCAGCGGCATAATTTTATGGACCCCACCGTGTTTGATAGCCTCCGCCGGCATACCGAAGACCACGCAGGTGGCTTCGTCCTGGGCAATGGTGATCGCCCCGGCATCATACATCTCCTTCATGGACCGGGCACCGTCGTCGCCCATGCCGGTCAGGATCACGCCCACGACATTCTTGCCCGCATAGCGGGCAGCGGAACGGAAAAGCACATCCACCGAAGGGCGATGGCGAGAGACGAGCGGGCCCTCTTTGATCTCGACAAAGTAACGGGCACCACTTCGTTTGAGCAGGAGATGGTGGTTTCCGGGAGCAATCAGGGCCCGACCCCGGACCACGGTGTCGTTGTTCTCCGCTTCTTTGACTGTAACCCGGCAGATCGAATTCAACCGGTTGGCAAAGGCGGAGGTGAAATGTTCGGGCATGTGCTGGACAATAACGATACCAGGCGAATCCACGGGCAGCATCTCAAGAAAGACCCGAAGGGCCTCGGTGCCGCCGGTGGAGGCACCGACCACCACCACCTTCTCCGTGGTTTGCAGCATGGCCTTGGTGTTAACTTTAGGCAGGATCGCATCGGCGGTGAGTTTGGGAGTCCGCATAATAGACTGTCGATCATGCTTTCGTAACTTGGCCTGGGCTGCGGCCTTGACCGCATCGCAGATGCGCATCTTCGATTCTTCAAGAAACTGTTTCGTCCCCACCCGCGGTTTAGTGATGATGTCGACCGCACCGCATTCCAAGGCTTTCATCGCACTCACCGAGCCGTCTCCGGTCAGGCTGGAGCACATTACCACCGGAATAGGGTGCTGGCTCATGATCTTCTGGAGAAAGGTCAGGCCGTCCATGCGCGGCATCTCAACATCCAGGGTAATGACATCCGGAATTTCCTCTTTGAGGCGGGCGGCGGCGGCAAAGGGATCATTGGCGGTGGCCATGACTTCAATGTCCGGATCACTGGCCAGGATTTCATTCATGGTCTGCCGGACAACTGCGGAATCATCGACAATCAGTACTCGGATTTTTTTGTTCATGCGTTCCCTTTTACGCCAGAATTTTCCCGGAGTATCCGCGATATAGTGCTAATTTTTTGAATTTTTTCCTTGGAAAGCAGCGTCTGCTCCGCGAGCTGCAATTGATCTTTTGGTACCCGCTTGATATACACGTCTCCGGTATCGGAGAAGAATACCAGTTTGCGTCCCTGCTGACCGCTCACCTCGACCACCGCAGGGGGGATGCCCACCTGCTCCAGGGTGTTCAAGGCCGCCTGGATGTTCTGGGCGCCGATGGTGCCGTTATCGCGGATGCCCCGCATCTGTGGGAACATATCCGCACCCCCGAAGACCTTTGCCACCAGTTCACTCAGCGACACCTGTTTTTCACGGAAGAAATGCACCATATACAGCACTGCCTGGTCAACGTATTTTCCAGGTTCCCTCTCCGAACCACTGGGGAGAACTGCATGGCAGATCGTCCCTTGTCGGCTTTTGGGATAAAACAGGGTCACGGATACACAGGAGCCCAGGACCGTGGTCACGGTCGCTGGGCCTTCGGCAATGACAATCTCAGCGGGATTGAGATAGAGGACAGCGGCCTTGCGTCCGGATGGAGGTTTCATTGGAGGACCATTGTGCAAAGTCAATTGGAATTAAAGGATTAAGCGCAATTCACGGAGTCTTTCAAGGAGTTTGGCTTTTTCTACCGGTTTAACCAGATACGCATCGCAGAGTCCGGAAAACGCCGTGATCACATTTTTCGGATCTTCCAGTGATGTCGTCATTATGACTTTAGCACCATTGGTCGAAAAAATTTTATTTGCCTCTTCGGCGTGGCGAATCTCCTTGAGGGCGGCTTGCCCATCCAGCTCCGGCATCAATATATCAAGACAAATCAGGTCGTATGGCTTGTTCTCTTCCATGGCGAGACGAAATGCCTCGACCGCCTCTCTGCCATTGACGGCAATATGCGTAGGTCCATAACTCTTCAACAGCTCTTGCAACAAAAGGCGACTGGTAAAATCGTCCTCAACGATAAGTGTTTTCATTGTGCGCTCCTTGCATATCCGTGTTGTGCTTAGCCATCTCACAGAATGTGAGAAGTTTTTTACGAGTTCATTGATGATAAGTGCTTTGGTCGCAGCATTGTGTGAAAACGATAAATCCGGTTATTTTTCATCGCCTGCTGGAAAGACTTGTTGCATTTGTTGCTTGAGGACCTCAAATTCAGTGCGCATGGCATCGAGATGTGCATGAAGAGCACCAAGGGGGCCCGTCTGCGCAGATTGCTCTATTTCCCGTGCCACGGCCTTTAAGCGTTCTCCTCCGATGATGGCGGCAGCGCCTTTAATGGTGTGTGCCTGACGGACAACACCGGCGGCGTCTCCTGCCGAAAGGCTGGTTTTCAGCTCCTTAATCTGCAGGGGTACATCGGCCAAAAATCCTCGGCCAATGGTCTTGGCGACCTGGGTATCCCCCATTAATCGGGCCAACATCCCCTCCCGATCCCAAACTGGGAGCACCTTCCAATGATGCGCCATCGACGGCTCAAGATGATATGCATCCAAGATTCTTTGAGGAAAGGGGGGGGGATCTGACAGCCATTTTTCAAGTTTTTCCACCAACATCTGGGGAATCACCGGTTTTGATAAAAAATCATCCATGCCGCATTGCAGGCATCGCTCACGCTCAGACAGGCTGGCATGGGCGGTCATGGCGACGACAGGCACCTGATGATTGAGAACCCTTGATTGTACATTGCGTATACGCCTGGTCGCCTCATATCCGTCCAAGAGCGGCATGTGGCAATCCATAAGAACGAGGTCGTAAGGAGCCGACTCCAAGGCGTTTATCGCTTCCTGCCCGTTGTTTACGGCATCTGCCGAAAGCCCCATGTTTTCGAGAACTGCAAGGGTCACTAGCTGATTGGTGATGTTATCTTCAGCAAGGAGAATTCTCGTATTTTTGCGTTTCGAGTCGAGCATTGCCCTTCCAAACAGCATACCAGTAATTAAGAGCGGGTAGGGGGATTTTCCTGCCCGGATTCGTTCGATAAAAGAGCACGAATGCGTTGTTGCAAAACCAGTGCTATTCCCCCGTAGAATTGGATATTAGTCTGAAAAGCAGTGTTATGGTTTACGGTAGATGGTTGGCGCAACCTGAACAAAAGGGGTCTGGTAGCCGTGGAGCGACTCCGAATGACCGAGGAAAAGATAGCCGCCCGGGTGCAGGTAGCGGCTGAATTTGTGCATCAGTTTTTCCTGGGTTTCTTTATCAAAGTAGATGATGACATTGCGGCAGAAAATGATATCCACCATCTCCGGTAGAGCGAAATCTTTATCCATAAAGTTGAGCCGTCCGAATCGAACCAGGCGCCGCAGTTCGGGGGCGATACGTACCTCCGGATTTCTTCGGTCAAGACCTTTGAGCAGGTATTTTTTTCGCTGCAAATTGGAAACCGGCTCGACCCGTTCCATGGGATAAATTGCCCGCTTTGCAATATTCAGCACCCTTGTGGAGATGTCGGTGGCCAGGATTTCAAAGCGAAATTCGGGTTGGCTCTCCTGAAACTCGGAAAGCACCATAGCCAGGGTATAGGGCTCCTCCCCTGTGGAACAACCGGCACTCCAGATCCTGAGTGGATGACGGGAACTGAACCGTTGTCGCTGCTGAAGTACGGCAAGAGCCGTGTTGGTTAGGTAGTCGAAATGGCCCGGTTCCCGGAAAAAATCAGTCTTGTTGGTGGTGATCGCATTGATCAGGTGCACCATTTCCTCTTCCAATCCTTTAGGGCTGAAGAGAAAATCACAATACTGGGAGAAGCTGCCCAGTCCCAGGGCCCGTAAACGTTTGCTCAGTCTGCCGGTGAGCATGGTGTTCTTTGATTCCGGCATCTTAATGCCCAGTTCGTTGTAAATTAGAGAACTGAGTTGATGAAAGTTACGGGTATCGAGCATTGCGTCCATCTTTGACTCCGGTTCAGTTATTCCCGGAAGGTGCGGCTGATGCTCCTTCCGGGAAAGCAGCTCTTTTTTTAGAACCGCTCAAACTGTTCGTCCAACTTGTCACTGTCATTGCCCATATCCAGGTCCAGTCCTTTGGAGGCCGCTACTTTCCTGATCTTGGGCTCCTGCTTGACCGGCGGCAGCGCCGCCTGTTTTCTCTTTAGCGGATGGGCAATTTTAGGTGGTGCTTTGCGTATCATGCCGCCGCTGCGGGTATCCACCTTGAAGAAGGACATGGTCTCCTGCAACTGTTCTGCCTGACTGGAAAGCTCTTCCGAGGTCGAGGCCATCTCTTCGGAGGCCGAGGCATTCTGTTGGATAACCTGGTCAAGTTGCATGATGGCCCGGTTGACCTGCTCGGCACCGGTGTCTTGCTCCTTGCTGGATGCGGAGATCTCCTGGACCAACTCTGCGGTCCGCTGGATGTCGGGGACCATTTTTGTAAGCATCTCACCGGCCTGCTCAGCCACCTCGACACTGCTTCCCGAGAGCTCGCTGATTTCGGCAGCGGCATGCTGGCTGCGTTCGGCCAGCTTGCGCACCTCGGCGGCAACCACCGCAAAGCCCTTGCCGTGTTCACCGGCCCGCGCCGCCTCAATGGCTGCATTCAGAGCCAGGAGGTTGGTTTGGCGGGCTATTTCCTCGATAATGGAGATTTTCCCGGCGATCTCACGCATGGCTGAGAGTGTCTTGGCCACAGCCTCGCCACCGGCTTTGGCATCCTCGGCACTCTTGATCGCGATCTTTTCGGTTTGCATGGCGTTGTCGGCATTCTGGCGGATATTGGCCGCCATCTGCTCCATGGAACTGGAGGCTTCTTCAGCAGCGGCTGCCTGCTCGGTGGCGCCCTGACTCATCTCCTCGGAAGAGGCGGAGAGTTCCTGGCTGCCGGAGGCGACGTTGTCGGAGGCGGCCTGGACACTGGTCACCACTTCCTTAAGCTTGTCGACCATGGTGTTGAGCGCGCTGGCCAACTGGCCGATCTCGTCTTTCTGGTTGATGTCGAGTGATTTGCTGAGGTCGCCATCGGCCACGGTTTCTGCAAACTTAACTCCCATGAAGATCGGCTTGGTGATGGCTCGGGTGATAAAGAAGGCGATGAGGAAGCCGATAATCACGGCCGCAATCAAGCCAACGATCATTACCGTGCTCGCTGTCGTCAACGCTTTCACCGTCTCGGAGGCGATGCCACTGGTTCCTTCCATACCCTTGACCGAAATTTCACGTGATTCGGCGGTGACAGAGTTGCCGATTGCGGTACGGGTTTTTGCCATTTCCTCATTATTCAGCCAGAGTCTGAGGAAGTCGTTCATGGCCTGCTTGTATCCCCCAGCGGCCTCTTCAACACGGCTGAGGTTTTTGATGTCTTCTTCCGAGTGGATAATTTTGCGTAAATCCGAAAATTTTCCATTTATGACGTCAAAGGAGGTGTTGGCATCCTGGATGATTTTGGGTTCACGGGTTGCCTGTGAACGCCAGGCGGCAATGCGGGCTTGATTGCCAACGGTAATGATTTCATTGATCAGGGTAATTTTGGCCATCCGCTCATTGAGTGCGGCGGTCTCTTTTCCAGCCTGGATCTCGCTTGTCATCTTCTGGTATTGACCGGAAAGCAAGATATTACAGTTGTCCATGTACTGTTTGGCTGAAGCCTCAAGTTGCGTTCGTTGTTGATCCATCTTTTTGTTGGTAACAACGGCTTCCTCAACCATTTTTTCATATTCATTGATCGCCTTTTCCGCCTTTTCCGCCGAGGGCTTCAGGGTTTTGAGGTTTGGGGATCTGTCTGCGAGATCTTTGGCCTTGGCGAGTCGCTCATGCATTGCCTGGAAATGTTCATGGGCGTTGTCGAGAAACGCCTTTTCCCCGGTAAAGCCATAACCACGCATGGCAAACATGATCCGAAATGCACTCCGTTCAATTTGATTGGCGATACCCACCTCAGGCACATACTCCTTGTCGAGCATGACGGATTTGGTTTTGACCGTGCCCATGTTGACAATAGCAAGGATGCCGAGCGCGGCGGCAATCGTCAGCAGCGAGGCAAAGCCGAGGCCGATCTTGATTCCTAATTTCATGGTGGTTCCTCTCTTGTTCAGTTATCGGTTCAACGCTTGATTGTGTTGTTCAAAATAAAATCTCAGGAGACTTCCTGGGGTTGAGCCTCACCTCGTTGGACCTGGGTCAATTCGTCGTTGCTGAAAACCTTGTCGATATCAAGCAGGATGATGAACTCTTCGTCCCGTTTTCCCATGCCTTTGATAAATTCGGTGTTGAGTTTAGTCCCGATTTTCGGGGCCGGTTCGATCTGGTCCGGTTCGAGTTCGACCACCTCCTGCACCGAATCAGCCAGGGCGCCAAGGACGGTAATTTCCCCTTCCATATTGATTTCCACAATGATGATGCAGGTGTTAACCGTCTTTTCCGTCTTTTCCAGGTCAAATTTCAGGTGCAGATCAACCACCGGTACCACGCTGCCTCGTAGATTGATTACCCCACGCATAAAATCGGGAGTCCGTGGAACCTTGGTGATGTTGGTGAAGTCCAAGACCTCCCGAACTTTGCCGATGGCCAACCCGAATACTTCATCCTGCAGCTTGAAGGTCAGGTATTGGTTCGTCTCGATGTTGTTTGCTTCAGCCATAAACGCCTCTCCCTTGTTGTGGTCAGTTTTCCTCAGATTTTAATGCGTTATAACTTTTTTGCTGGAGGTTAGCCCTCCTGCTCCGCTCGATAGGCAAGATGGTTGATGTCGAGAATCAGGGCCACGCTGCCATCGCCAAGGATGGTAGCCCCGGAGATTCCCTTTGCATCGCGATACATGCGGCCAAGGCTTTTGATCACGCTCTGGTGCTGGCCGATTACCTGGTCGACCACAAAGCCGATCTGAGTGCCGTTGACATTGGTAATCACCACCTGCTGCAGCTCGGGCGGTTCCGATTCGACCTCGAATTCCTGGCGCAGGGGGACGTAAGGCACGATCTGGCCGCGGACATTGATCAGGTGGCGACCGTGAGCTCGGGCAACATCAGCCCGGCTCAGTTCGACGCACTCCTCAACAATCGAGAGTGGCAGGGCATAATTATCCTGATCGACACTCACCAGCAGGCTTTCGACAATGGCCAACGTTAGGGGAATGCGGACAGTGATGGTTGAGCCGGCACCCGGCTGGCTGGCAATGAAGATGGAGCCGCGTAGGCCGTCGATGGCCCGTTTGACCACATCCATGCCCACGCCACGTCCGGAAATGCCGGTGACCTGTTTGGCGGTGGAAAAGCCCGGGGAAAAGATAAGGTTAAATACCTCGTTGTCGCTCATCTGGCTGTCGTTGTGTACCAACCCCCGTTCCACGCCCTTGGCCAGGATGGCTTCACGGTCCAAACCCTTGCCGTCATCTTTGATGACTATCTCAACACTGTCGCCGGAATGGGCCGCAGCGAGCAGCACTGTGCCGGTTTCCGGTTTTCCCGCAGCGACGCGAAGTTCTGGGGATTCGATGCCGTGATCGAGACTGTTGCGGATCAGATGCACCAACGGGTCATTGAGTTTTTCAATCACGGTTTTATCGATCTCGGTTTCCGCACCGGTGGTTTTCAGGTCCACCTTTTTGCCTAGCTCATTTGCAAGATCTCGAACCAGCCGTTTGAATTTACTGAAGGTGGTGCCGATGGGCAGCATGCGCATGTTGAGTGAGGTGTCGCGCAGTTCGGCGGTGAGCCGTTCAACCTCCTCGGCAATGGCTAGGAGGTCGGAATCATCCCGGTTGGCTGCAGCCTGGGATAGCCGTGCCTGTACCGTGACCAGTTCTCCCACCCGGTTGACCAAATGATCGAGTCGATCTGCAGGGACGCGTACACTGGAGGTGGTCTCCTTGGCCTGGCGTTGGCCCCGTGCCGCCCGCACCATTTCCTGCTCAAGGAGGGCTGCTTGCACCTCGCCTCTGGAGACTTTTTTCAAATCGACCAGTTTTTGACCGATGGGGTTGTTTTCATGAAGGATGGTATCCAGCTCTTCCTGGCTGATATCGCCGCGTTCAACCAGGATCTCACCGATACGCTTATAAGAAGGATCGGCATCGTCATTGTCACCGTCATCGATAAGATCGATTTTGATCTCGGAATCGTCCTCGACAAAGATGAAAACGTCCTTGATGGCATTGATGCCCCGAGAAGTATTGAGGATCACGTCCCAATGGACGTAACACAGCTCCGGCGTGAAATTATCCAGCAGGGGGATAGCCTCTGGCTGGGCGACAACCCGGCAAGGGCCAAGCTCGGTCAGTTCCCGTAGCAGGCCTTCCGGCCGGGTACCGCTGGAGCTGATGTCTTCGGCCAGACGCAGGCGGATACGGTAGGTGGCTTCTCCTAGTGGGGGGAGTTCAAGGTCCGCAATCGCTGACGATTCGTTTTCGCCAACGGTGTCACTGTCCTGGTTGGAACTGCCAGCCGCCTGTTTGGAGTCGGCGGCAATAGCGCGGAAGATCTGCATCAGTTCCTGGCCTTTGCTACGATCGACCGTTCCTTCGCCTTCTTCCTCAAGCAGCGAACGAATATAATCTCGAGCAGCCAGGCTATGACTGACCAGATTTCCGGTGACTGCCAATTCGTCCTTGCGGACCAGGTCAAACACGGTTTCCACCTCGTGGGTGAATTCGGCGACCTCGTTAAAACCGAACATGGCCCCGGACCCTTTGATGGTGTGCATCGCCCGGAAGACCTGGGCCACCAGTTCTTCGTCCTGTGGCGATTCCTCAAGCTCCAGCAAGGCGGTTTCCAACGAGGTAAGCAACTCCGCCGCCTCTTCCCTGAATACTTCTATATATTGATCAGACATGTATCGTATCCTTGGTGAAGTGGGGATGTGGTTACCGGGGCCTTAGGTATCTCATACCCACATGCAGTCGACATTAGGCGGGCAGAGAGTACAACCACAGTGGCGGCTGAAACCGGTGAGTTGCACGGAATCACTCAGATGCGATAGCCGCCCCTTTCTCCAAGTGAGCATTTTTTTTTGGGCTATTGCTGTTCGGTGAGCCGAACAGAGGAGTTGCAGTCCAAAAAAATCGATACTCGCCAGATCATGGCCATCAAGTTGTACCTTTGCTTGAGGCTCGGCGAACGCCTCAAGTAAGGCCTCGCGTAGATCTATAACTGTTTCAATGGTGAGCTCGCCTTTCAGATGGAGGATGACAGTTCCCTGCTCATCAACCTTTTTTTCAATGGTCAGCATCACTTGACCTCCCCATTTTGTCTCCGAAAATGCATGGACTTATGCGCATAAGTGTGAAGAGGGTTAACCCAACACTTTCTTCACCACCGCAACCAGTTGTTCCGGCTTGAAAGGTTTGACGATCCAGCCAGTCGCCCCGGCCGCTTTGCCCTCAGCCTTTTTGCTGTCCTGCGACTCGGTGGTCAGCATAACGATGGGGATGAATTTGTTGAGTTTAGAGGAACGGACACCCTTGATCAGGCCGATACCGTCGAGCTTGGGCATGTTGAGGTCGGTGAGTAACAGATCTACCTTTTTCGCACTTAGTTTGGCCAGGGCATCCTGGCCATCCACTGCTTCTACTACTTCGTAACCATTCTGTTTGAGGGTAAAGGACACCATCTGACGAATGCTGGCCGAGTCGTCGGCGGTCATGATGATTTTTCCCATAGTTGTGCTCCTTAATTGTGCCGCGAAAAAACGGCGTGTTTCTCTGAAAACGTTTTTTTTGTCATTGCCGTAAAAAAATTTTGAACTGATGTTCCGTGTTGAGCAACTGGTTTAGTAAAATAAGTCTCCTTGGCTTCGTCATGCAAACTGCTGGGAAAACTCTTTTCTTTGTGGCCGATGAAACAGCCGAAATCGTAATCCGAGCCTTGGATATGGGTAGTCAGCCAGTTGTACAGGAAGTTGATTGCTTCTAAAGAGACATTTTGTCGTTGTTGGGCATACTGTTGTTGCATCTGCGCCACTTGAGTGACGAAAGCAGCATGTTCGACCCGATGTTCGTCGAGCCGAGGATAGTGCTGGCATACCATCCACTGTTCCTCCAGGGAAAAATGGTAGGAGGCATAGGCGATGAGATTGTTAAACAACTCGTCAAGGCCATCGGTGGCCGTACTGGTCGCATAATTCTCATAGAGTGTATTGAGCAGCTGCAGCAGATATTTGTGCTGATTGTCGATCATCGGGGTGCCGATCAGATATCGGTCATTCCAGGCAATGGTTAACATGCGCAATTCGCCTCCATCATGAGAGGGTTAGAATAAATCAACGTTGTCCCCGAATTCACTCGTTTCCGTTGGGGGAGCGGGCTGCACCGGCAGCGATGTTTTTTTGATGGCAACACCGTGCTTCAGGGCAATTTCAGCATGGATCCGGCGTTCACTCTCCATGGTGTAGCGTTCGGCCAAGTTCTGTAGCTCTTCTTTAAATGCCTCACTGGCCGGATACAGTCGGCGTGAGGCGCTAAAGACCTGTTCGAGTTTATCGAGTACACCGGCTGCCGTTTGCTGGGTGCGTTTGTGGACATTGATACCACGGGTCAATTGGTCAAACTCCTTGGCTAGGGATTCGCCTTGGATGCGCATCTGCTGGATAAGATTGTGCAGTTCTCCACCGACCTCTTCCTGTGCCCCGAGCAACTGATCCATTCTGCCCTGCATTTGGGCCAACTGGTCGGCGAGGGCGTCATGTTCGCTGTCGGATTCGCCAGCTATGGCCTCGGTAATGGTCTGGATCTCGCCCATAGCCTGGGAGATAATTTCGGTCCGGCGAATCGCATCCTTGGACAGTTGTCCAACCTCATCGGAAAGGGCACTCATAGCGGCACCTTCTTGTCCGGTGCAAACGGCCTTGATCCGTGCATTGAGCGCGATTTGAATGATTTCGCTGCTGAACTGTTCGATATCGTGGACAAAGGTGGTGATCTCACTCATGGTGCGCAGAACATTGTGCATCATGTCGTCCATGGTGGCGGTGGTGTTGCCGTATTCCTGGAGCAGGCCGGTTACCGTAGACATGTTGGCGGTTATCTCACCAAGAAAGGAATTGCCCTGATGATTGCTGGACGACCCTGCAGCGATATCGGCGGTTATCTCCCGCTGTGACTGCCGCATGTGACTGATTTTGGTGATGACGTTTTCCACTGACTCGTAGAGTACATTGCTGGCAAATTTCAGTTGCGCATGTTGAATTTCACAGACATCACCGATTTTGAGGATGGCCTCCCTATCGAGTTGGTCGGGGCGCTCCTGGTTAAGTGCCCGCGACTCCTCAAAATAGGGCAAAAGACCTTCGACGGCCTCCACAACATGTTCAACCTGCTGACGGTAAGTGTCCTCCATCTGTAGCGATTGGACAATCTCGCTGATATCATTTGAGTTCTGGGTTGTGGTCGACTCAATCACCGTGCCGGAGTGAAGATAGTTCTGGTGGATACTTTCCAGGGAGGAGAGACTTTGCTCGGTGTTGGCTATGGCGGCTGTTTTGTGTTGTTCGCCATGGTTGATTTCCTGCTCGAAAAAACGACTGTTATCGCCAACGGTCGTCCGTAGGGTATCGATATTCTCCTTGATGGAGGATGTTTTCCACTTAATCTGGGAGGAGAGTTTGTGGATATCGGTGGCTAGGTTGAGGAACTCGGCTCCCATATCCGCCAGATAAGTGCTTTCGATGCGGATGAGGACCTCAAAAATATAGAGTTGCTTCGCCATGCGGCGGAAATCTTCCACAGGCTGGCCGACCTGCTTCAGTACCGTTCCCACCCGGGCAATCTGAGTACAGTTGTTGACGCTGCGCTGCTGTGCTTGATCAAGATAACGAGCCATCTCCGATAGCATCCGCCGCAGCTGCTCCATGAGTTCACTGATGCGCTTGCCCCCGGCAATATCCACCAACTGCCGCGCTGTTTGCGAGAGTTGCATCGTATGCAGGTAGGCGTTCTGCATCTGGCTGCCGATGCGAAGAAATTCCTGTTCCGTGGATCCTGCCAGTTGGCGCAGTGTTCCTAAGGAAGAGAAGAGGAGGGGGAGCCAGTCTTTTCCCCGAGCTTGTCCGTCGTGAAGTGCGGCTGGTGTTGGCATATTTATATTGTCAGCGTTTATTTACTGGGGGAAAACGGCTTCAAGGTCGCTGTGAAAACGCACTTTCCTTCCATAATTGTGCACGAACCTTGCCATATAAGGATAATGGAGGCTGAAGATTGGATTTGTATTTATTTCCCGTTAGTTATTGAGGAATATTATAGGTAATTAATTTGGCACTCATTTGCATTGTAGTCTAAAAAAATAGACAGTTGCAAGGGCTGCTGTTCTGAGGAAAGGTAAAAACGGCGTTCTTTTATGGAATAGCGTAAGGGGGGAACGGGATTATGTAAAAGCGTTGGTTCTTTTTGTTCTCTGATATTAAATGATTAGAGGTGAGGCGAGGATTTTTTTTAAAGGGGGCCTCAAGCAGCAGTTCCCTTGTCAACAAAAGTAGACAAGGAAATGGTAAAAGTTGTGCACAAAAGTTAACAGCTAAGGTGTGCGCTCGTGTGGGGGCTTCAGAAGGGAAGGGAGGCGTAACAGGTCATGCCAATATCGCTGAGAATGATCAAGAGACAACCGCCAAGTTGCATCCATGGGAGTATTTTGGCAGACAGAGCCTCCCTATGCACAGGGCGGAGAAAAGGATGATGATGCCGACGGGATCAATGAAATCCTTCAAAAAGAAATAAAAAAAGCGAGGTTGTGTCTGAAGGCAAAACCTCGCTCTGGCTTGGATGGGAAAATGGGCGATTTTAAAGAAGATGGACTCGTAAAAAGGCCCTCACGTTCTGAGAGAAGGCCCTGCAAAAACACAGTAGATCAAAGTTTTTACGACGCCATCTACGACGCCATCAACGAAAACTAGGCCGTTGCTTCGCTCAGCCAGAAGTCATGCTGGTTACAGAAGCTGGTGGCTGTAATTTTTCCCGTATAACCGGCGGGAAGCTCGTAGCTGGACTCCGGTTTGTCGGTCGGGGTGAAGGTCTTGGCACCAACAGTGGTGCCGTCGGCCAGGACCAGGGTGTGGCGAACAATGTAGTGTTCTGCGGACATCGGATGTTTGGTCACCACGGTGACAGTGGCGCCATTTACCGTGATTTCCGGAGCATGGCTTCCTACTTTTGCCGCCCATTTGCCGGGATTGTCCTTGGTGTAAACGATGTTGAGGTAGGAGGCTGTTTCGGTGGCCAGGGCGCGGGAGACGGAACCAACGGCCAGTACCGAGGCTGTGAGAGCGGTTGTTTTAAGAAAATCACGACGATCTTGCATGGCATGTCCTCCAAAATTAAGATGGATAATCTTTATTCTTAGGCGGTTCTGATTATTGCCGCAAGTCCTTTTTTGTTTTTGCTTGAGCCACTTAAATTCCCAGCAAATCTTCGAAATTAATATCAGCGCCCAAAACTCCGGCCCAGGTACCTTCGTGGTGCACTGGTACGGAAATGGTCAGACAAAAGGAATCGGTAGCCTCGGATTTGTAGATCTGGGAAATATAGGGTTTGCCGGTTTCGCGCACTTGGCGGAACCATTCTTTTTTGCTCCATTGTCTCCCTTTAGCCCTGGTGTCGCAGGTGCATTCCTGGCCATTACGGAATACATTGCTTGAGACCTGAACCCCATGGCTGTCGGTGAGATAGACCAACTCCAGATACGGCAGAGCCATGAGCTTTTGTTGCAGGACCTGATCGGTACGGTGGCCTGGGGTTTGAACTTCCGGCGCCTGGGCCATGGCAAGGACGGCTTTTTCGGCTTTTCTATATTGGGGCAGGATGAAGATGCCGGTGGACAGTAACTGCTGATCGGTGAGTTGTTTGACCTGGTCGGCCAGCTTGGCCAGCTCACTACTTTCCCGGCGACCTTCCTTGCCGATGGCGGAAATATTGTCAAGATCATCGGCGAATCGGGCCACTGCCTTTTTTTGATCTTCCACCGCGGCAATCACCGATTGCAGGTGCTGGTGAAAGTTGCGGTGTTCGTGATTTACATGGGCAAGGGCAGCGGTGGCCTCACTGTTGCCGGATAGTCCTGAAGCCACCTCGTTTTGGACCCGTGAGACCGCCGTCACGGTCTGGCCAATCAATTCACTGATGCCTAAAAGCGAGTTTTTGACCTCTTGGGCTGCTTTGGCGGTCTCCTGAGAGAGTTGACGAATTTCCTGGGCAATGACACCGAATCCGGCGCCATGAACTCCAGCCCGCGCCGCCTCGATAAAGGCATTAAGGGAGAGCAAACCGGTGTGGTCGGCAATTTCGGAGATCGACTCAATAATCGAACCGATATCCTTTGAACGCCGGTCAAGCTCGCCGATGGCCCCGGTGAGCTGGCCGACTTCCCGATCCATGGCGTGCATGCGTTGCAGGGCTTGATCGGTGAGTTGGGTGGTTTGTTCGATCTCGCCGACAATCTGGGCCGACTGTGTCAGGGCCTGACCGGCGCTGTCGGCGGAGGTGCCGATGCCCTCCGCCAGGATGCGGCAGGTTTGCTGGATCTGTTCCACCTCATGGGAAAGTGATTCGGCAGAAGTTCGAACCTTGCCAGCAATAGTCTGGGCCTTTGGTGCGACGGTGGCCGTCTCCACGTTGCTTTTGGTGAGATCGAAGACAAAGGTATGAAGGCGGGCGAAGATGAGGTTCATGGCCTCAATCAGTCCGTTGGCCTCCCCCTCGCCGGGCAGGGTGAAGCGTTGGCTCAAGTCCCAACGATCGGCCAGCTCTTCTTTGATGGTGGCTACCTTGAGGCGCCGATCAATAAGAGTGTTTGATTTGAATAGTCTGAGCATAGGCTTTCATCAATCTAAGAGATGGTGTTGTCGTTTTCGTACAAGGCCACGGGTTATTGGGATGCGTGATTTTCCTGTTTTTGGTTTTCTATAAAACCATCATGTTTACGGATCAGTTCCTGCGCTTTAAGGTGGTCGACCGGCCGGGAGAACATAAATCCCTGGGCCCGGTCACAGTCTAAAAGTCGCAGCCGTTCAAGTTGGTCCCGATTTTCCACGCCCTCGGCAATCACGCCTAAGCCGAGACTGCGGGCAAGGGTGATGATCGAACGGACAATCTGGTCGTTCTCCTTGGTCCCTTCCTCAAAGCCGCTGATAAAGGACCGGTCGATTTTTAGATGGTCAATGGGGATGCGCCGCAGGTAGGCAAGCGATGAGTAGCCGGTACCAAAATCGTCGATGGCGATCTGAACGCCCAGGGCCCTGAGCCGATTGAGTTCACTGACTGCCCGATCGACATTGTGCATAATAACCGACTCGGTCACCTCGATTTTGAGGCAGGCGGGGTTGAGTGCGTTTTGTGTCAGGACCTCGGTTACATGCTCAACCAAGCCGGGTTTGGCAAACTGACGACAGGAGACATTGACGCTCATGGTCAAGTCTTGGGCCGCGTTAAAGCTGTCCTGCCAACTTTTGAGCGTGCGGCAGGCCTCGCTGATGACCCATTTGCCCAGGTCGATGATCAGCCCGGTTTCCTCGGCCAGAGGGATGAACCGGTCAGGCGGCACCATACCGCGCAGAGGATGATTCCAGCGGACCAAGGCTTCAAACCCTTGCAGGCTCTCATCGATCACCGAGACAATCGGCTGGTAATGCAGGGTCAAGCCTTCGTTTGCCAGAATTTCACGCAACTCCGCCTCGAGGTTAATCGACTCGACCAGTTCCTGATGCATCCGTTTGTCAAAGAGGACAATACCCTTGCCCTGCTGCTTGGCACGGTACATGGCAATGTCGGCGTCGCGGAGCACCTCCTCGGCCGAGCTATATTCGGCGATCTTGGGGACAATACCAATGGAGGCACCGGGGGTGATGTCGTTGCCGTAAAGGGAAAAGGGTTCGCAGAGAATGGAATGCATTCGCCGGGCGGCCTTGAGTAACTCATTGCGGGCGGTGAATTCCTCTAAGATGATGGCGAATTCGTCTCCACCCAGGCGCGCAACCGTATCCACCGAACGAACACAGACCGAGAGCCGCTTGCCCACCTCGATCAACAACTGGTCACCGGCCGGATGCCCCAGAGTGTCGTTGATGGACTTGAATTTATTGAGATCGATCATCAGCACTGCGTAGTAGAGTTCCGATCGTCTGCGGGACCGTTCCAAAGCCCGTTCCAGCCGTTCGCCGAACAGGGTACGATTGGGCAGGCCGGTGAGGGCATCGTGGAAGGCCTGGTGGGTAATCTGCTCTTCAAAAGATTTGCGCTCGGAGATGTCTTGGTAAATGTAAATGATGCCGTTATTCGCCGAGCCGACCCGGATAGGGAACCCGATCATATCAACCGGAATCAGGGTGCCGTTGCGGTGACGGCGTTGGGTTTCGCATTGCACGGTTTTACCGCCGAGGATGGTGTTGCGCGTATTTTCGCACTCCATCATTAACTCTTCTGGTACGATGAGAGCCCGCATGCCGAAGCCCATGATATCGACCGCCCGATACCCGAAGAGCTGCTCAAACCCGTGGTTGCAGTCGACCACGTTGCGCTGGGTGTCGATGATGACAATCGCCTGGGGGGAGTTGTCAAAGAGCTGGGAAAAGAAGGCACGCTGAATTTCTAACTCCTGCTGGGCCTGTTTACGGACGGTGATGTTCATCACCGTTCCCTCGTAATAGCTGATCGCACCGGAGCCATCGTAGACCGCGCGTGCATTCTCGGAAATCCAGATAATATCCCCGTTTCGTTTTCGAACCTGGGATTCGAATCCGATCACCTTGTTGTCTCGCTCCAGGGTAGTGATGAATTCATCGCGTCGCTCCGGCTTGACGTAGAGCTGGTGTTTGATGTCCTGGAAGTGGCTGATGAGCTCTTTGGGGGTGGAAAAACCGTATATCCGCGCCAGGGTGGGGTTGACGTCGAGGTAACGACCGTCGGGGGTGGTGAAGAAAATGCCTTCCAACGCATTGTTGAACAGGCTGCGGTACCGCTGATGTTCCTCATGTTCCAGCCGTTGGGGAGATGGCACCACCGCAGAGGCCAAATGATCGCGAAAGAGGGGAGTATGCTGGCCATGATTGAACAGCTGCGGCAATGATGCATCGGCGACCGCTCCATCCTTGGTGTCGCTTTTGAACATGATTCTCCTTTTTTGACGGATGTTGAAGGGTTTAAGTGATTGTGCCGGAGCAAGAAGTTAAGCAAGTCTCGCACCATGGAGGGGGGAAAAAGAATATGCTAACGTTTTTCAATAGATATCCGGTATGGGGTATCCGAAATAAAAAGGTAATGGTACCAGGGGCTTCAGGGAAATGAGCAAAGTTGTGCGCAAAATTCTAAAAATTTGACAAAAAAGGTGAACTCTAGGTCGGAAATGAAGACGATAATAGAAATTTGTTGTAAATAAGAAATGTTACGCTTGCAAAGTTTGATCGGGGAACTATGGTAACGAACCTTGTTTTTCATATAACTGATGGATGTGCAAAAGGTCCATCACATCCTGAAAAATGGCTCGATAAAAAGACAGATATACAATGAGTAGCGCGGTTTTTTCCAGCGCGATGGCAGACATCAGGTCCGTCGAGTGTCGGAAAAAACACATTACAGGAGTCAGGGGGAGTTCACGGTCCTGAAAATGTTTGCCGCGAATGTTTTTTTTTCAGGTACATTGTTCACCCTCTAATCCACCCATGACCACAAACAGCACCCAGTTCCCTTCATATGTTCAGACCGGTTGCCCGGTGAACGAACACGAGTACCGCTGCGCGTTTCTGTCTCAGGATATTCGCACTTTTTCGGTGTTGATCAGTCTTGCCCTGTTGATCAATCTCGCCTTGGTTCCAGCTGATTTTCTTTTTGTAACCAGCCAATCACTCCTCCCATGGATATTGACCCTTCGCCTGGTTTTCTTCCTTTTTTCTCTGATCACCCTGGCAAAAATCCAACGTTTGCATGATCCCTGTCTCTTTGACCGCTGGACCTTGGCTTGGGCAACTTTTTGCGTGTTTTTTACCCTATTAATCAATCTCTCCCGGCCAGCTTCCTACACCGGTCATATTGCCCTTGATCTCTGCGTGGTACTGGCGCTTTATGGTATCCAACCAGGTCCAATACCGTGGCGGGTAGTACCGCCCATTATATTCAGCCTGGGTAATCTGCTTTTGTTGCTGACGGTGAAGTCTTCGCTGGATTATGTTGCTATTATTATTCCTTTCTGTGCCTACCTAACTGCAAATGCGATGAGTTGGTTGGTCGCATTAAACTGGTATCGCTATCGTCAATCTTCCTTTGAAGCCCATAGAACCCTGGAGACACTCTATCGGGATTCGGAACAACGGCGTCTGGAATCCGAAGCCTCGGAAAAAACTTGGGTCCGGATCCTCGATACCTCGCCTAATATGCTGGTGGTCATTGATAAAGATCAGCGGATCACCCGGGTGAACAAGGCACTTGCCGATCGTTTTGGGATCACCAAGGAGGCTGCCCTTGGCCGGAGATGCTGTGACTTGTTGTGCGGTTTTTCCGAACCACCGAAGCGGTGTCCTCAACGGGCGTTTTGTACATCCACAAGGCCACGGAGTATGGACACCTTTTTTCCAGCTCTTGGAGTCGATGTTCGTCTTGTTTCTGCCCCATTGATCGATCAATCACCCCATAACCCGTCCACGGTCATTCTGATCCGCGATATCTCGGATTGGAAACGAACCGAATTGGCCCTGAAGACCGCACGAGAGCAGTACCGTTCCCTGGTGGAAAATTGCCACGGCATCATTTATACCATCACCCCCCAGGGGTATGTGACCTATGCTTCGCCGAGTTACTCCAAGCTACTCGGTTTTAGTACAGAACATATTGTCGGAAAACATTTTATTGAAGTGGTGCACCCCGATGATGTTTCCCATTGTGAGGCCTTTCAGGAAGAAGTGCTGCTGAGCGGGGCCGGGAGGCAAGGTTTGGAATACCGTGTCTACCATCAAGATGGCTCGGTGCGCTGGCATTTCTCCAACTTTATTCCACGATTGAACGATCAGGGGCAGGTGGAGTATTTTGTCGGGAATGCCATGGATATTACCGCGCAGAAGTTGCACCAGGCCCAGTTGAAGGCAGCTCGTGAGGCCGCAGAGGCAGCCACCCAGCTGAAATCCGATTTTCTTGCTCTGGTGAGCCATGAGATCAGAACGCCGTTGAATGCAATCGTCGGCTTCAGTGGTCTGGCGCGGCGGTCCACCGATACTGCTCAAGTACGTCAGTATATAGATATCCTTGATCAGTCGGCCCATTTGCTTATGGATTTGGTTAACGATGTTCTTGATATGTCCAAGGTCGAGGCCGGGCAGCTGACCATTGACGCCATACCTTTTAACTTACCGGAAACGCTTGAATTACTGCGCTGGCAGTTTACTCCGATCGCCGAAAAAAAAGCTGGGGTCGAACTTCAGGTGCAGTTAGGCCCTGATCTTCCGGCCTGGATTATGGGCGATCCGACTCGGCTACGGCAGGTGCTTTCCAATCTGCTCGGCAATGCCTTGAAATTTACCGAAACCGGTTCAGTTATCCTTGCGGTGAAGGGGCAAGAAGGAGAACCCGAGGAGAGCGCTGAGTCTTGTTGGCTTTCCTTTGCGGTTATGGATACTGGAATCGGTATCGATTTATCCAAACAGGACTTACTCTTCCAGCCTTTCCAGCAGATGGAGCCGGGCATTACCCGCAAGTATGGTGGAACCGGGCTTGGACTGACTATCGTCCGCCGCTTGGTGGAACTGATGGGCGGGCGAATTGAGGTCCAAAGCCGTTTAGCTCAGGGAAGTTGTTTTACGGTGCACCTTCCTTTTTGCTCCTGTACACCCGTGCGGTATGAGCAACTCGCGGCAACGTCCCAGAATCCTCTTTCGGTGCTGGTGGTTGAAGATAATGGCTTTAATCGGTTGTTGCTGCAGGAGACGCTTAAGGAGTGGGGCCATCGGGTCCGAGCGGTTGATAATGGTGTTGATGCCCTGAAGCTGGTGGATGAACAGCATTTTGACTGCATCATTCTTGATTTGTGGATGCCGGGGCTGGACGGCCTGGAGCTTTCCGCCCGCTTGCGGATGTTGGAGGCCCTGTCCCGGATTCAACCGACACCGATTGTGGCCTATACTGCCGATACCGACGAGCGTACCCGCCGGCAAGCCTCGGAAGCGGGTATCCAGGCGGTTTTATGTAAGCCGCTTGATCCCCATCAGCTCCGCCTGATTCTCAACAAGTATTGCCGGGCCGCCTCTCAGCCCTTGCCTCCCACTGAAAAGAGCGAGGCAAGGAAGACCAATACGACGAGTGAGTCGAACAACCATGGGCTCAATGCGGCAGTGGTTGCCGATATGGACCATGATCAAGAGCGGATAAGCCTTTATGCACAACTGCTCTGGTCCGATATTGAGATGGAGTTGAACCGGCTTGACCAGGCCTTGTTGGAAGAAGATCGGCGTGGGATTCTCGAAGCCGCCCATAGTCTCAAAGGTCTTTGTGGGTACCTTTGGGACCACCATGGCGGTGAATTGGCACTCTCTTTACATAAGGGGGCTATGGATTTGCCTATTTTTGCGCTGAACGACCTGGTGAAACAACTGCATTTGGCGACCATCCGTCCTGCGGAAACGAGTACAATTGAATCATGATGCCTGCCAAGATACTGATTGTTGACGATAAGACAAGCTTTCGATTTCTTGTTAAAAATTATCTAGTTGATGCCGGTTATGAGGCCATCTGTGCCGATAAAGGTACCTCTGCTCTTGATGTGCTGGAACAGGGGGGCGTGGATCTGATTCTTTCTGATCTGGTTATGCCGGAGATGGATGGGGTGGCCTTGCTCACCGAGGTGCAAGAGCGGTATCCCCAGATACCCTTTGTGGTGATCACCGCCCACGGCAGCGTGGAGTCGGCGGTACGGGCCATGAAACAGGGGGCCGATGATTACCTGATTAAGCCGCTTATCCGTGAGGAACTGCTGCTTACCGTTTCCCGCAGCCTGGAAGGCGCACGCCTACGCCAGCATTGCAATCAGATGGAAGGGCTACTGAACAAACGGTTTAGTTTTGAAAATATCAAATCGGTCTCGCCGGCAATGGGGACGGTGCTCAATGCCGCACGCCAGGTGGCCACGTTTCCCGGAACCACGGTCAGTATTTATGGGGAAAGCGGGTCCGGGAAAGAGGTTCTGGCCAGAGCCATCCATGCGGCCTCTGGCTGTTCAGCAACCACCTTTGTCCCGGTCAACTGTGCGGCCATCCCGGAAAACCTTCTGGAAAGCGAACTCTTTGGTCATGTAAAAGGCGCATTTACCGGGGCGGAAACAACACGTGAGGGGAAGTGTGCCCGGGCCAAAGGAGGGACCCTCTTTCTTGATGAAATCGGTGATATGCCGTTGATCCTGCAGGCCAAACTGCTGCGGGTGTTGGAGGAAAAGATCTACGAACAGCTTGGTTCCGACATTCACCAAGCTGCTGATTTTAGGGTCATTATAGCCACTCACCGTGACCTTAAAGAGTTGTCCCGTGTGGGACAGTTTCGTTCCGACCTCTACTATCGACTCAACGTATTTCCGCTGCATATTCCGCCTTTACGTGAGCGGAAGGAAGATATTCCGTCACTGGCCGAGCATTTTTTGGCCTCCTTCCGTCTCCACCAGGGCAAATCTCAGCCAGGTCTCTCCCGGGCTGCTTTGGATTTCCTCCTTGCCCACGACTGGCCCGGCAATGTTCGCGAGCTGCGCAACCGGTTGGAGTATGCAACGATCATCACTAACGGAGAGTTGATCCAACCACACCATCTTCGCCTGCAACCCGTTGATGTCCCATTCGTATCAACTTCAAGTTCCGCTTTTTCACTCCATTTTGAATTCAGTGCCGAGGAGTTCTCCCTGGATACGGTGCTCGACCGTCTCAAGGTGTGGGCCCTGCAACAGAGTGGCAACAACAAATCCGCCGCTGCCCGCCTGTTGAAAACCACCCGTAAATTCTTCTATTAACAGACCACTGAATTGTCCCTATTGGGACAATTTGTTCGTTCAGGGACAGTTCCGCTTTTTTCGTTTTTGTAATATCATGAAATAATAAGTAAAAATTAGTGGCATGCATCCTGCTTGTTTAAATGCTAGGCGGGTCATTTTGTCCTGCTGGTGACCCTGTGAGCACAACGCTAACAAAAGGGGAGGCGAAAGAATGTCGCAGCGGGCAGTGGAATATTGTTTGGGGCGTCTGATTACAGACGATCAGTTTCGTTCCTTGGCTAAAAATTCGCTCCCTCGGGCCTGTCGACAGCTCGGCCTTGATTTGACTGCCATGGAATTGGATTTGCTGAGCCAATTCGATTTATCCTCAATTGCCGAAATTGCCTGTTCTCTTGATCCTGGTCTTCTCCGAACCGGGGCCAGTCTTGAGTAATAAAAAGACGGACAAGAGCCTTATGCGCTCATTTTCCCGTTTTGTCGCCCAGCTGCTGCTCCCCTTACTTTCGCGGCAGCGATCGATTCGGTGGCATATCGTCACCCTTTTTTCCCTCACCACAGCATTGGTCATTATGCTCGCGGGAGTCAGTATCTATCACTTTGTCTACCGCACCATGCGGGAGAACATGATGGAGAAGCTGGCCGCCTCAACACTCTCGGTCAAGGAGGTGGTGGAAAACGCGGCCCATCTCACCATACGCAACCATCTTCAGACCATTGCCCGGGTCAATATCGAAACCCTGGGCTTTCTGGAGGAGCAGGTGCAAGCTGGTGCCATGTCCAAAGAAGCGGCGATGAGACAGGCTGCACGACTCTTTCTCCATCAGCGTATCGGCGACCAGGGCTATGTCGCTGTGGTGAACAGCCAGGGAATCGTTCAGGTACATCCGGTTATCTCCCTGGTACAAGCCGATCTTTCCCATGAATCCTTTGTTCATCAGCAGATGGTGCGCAAAAATGGTTTGCTCGATTATTCCTGGCAAAACCCTGGGGAAACAGCCCCCCGACCCAAAACCCTGGCCATGGCCTATTTTAAGCCCTGGGACTGGATCGTGTCGGTAACCAGTTACCGGCATGAATTTAATTTTCTGGCCCGGGACCTACGGCAGGGACTCAAGGCGCATCATTTCGGACGGACCGGTTATACCTTTATTTTCAGTGGATCAGGTGAGGTTATTCTTCATCCCTGGTTGGTGGGGAATGTCCATACTGCAGGCAATGGACCGGCTGAGGCCTTGTTTGCAAGGATGATGGCGCAAAAAAACGGCCAGTTTGAATATCAATGGCGAGACTCCGCGAATACACCTCTGCAAAAGAAAATAGTTTTTTTCCACTACATTTCCGAACTCGATTGGATTGTCGCCTCCACGGCCTATGAAAAGGAAATTTTAGAGCCGCTGTCTAAACTCGCTTGGATTATCGGAATTGTTGTTGTTTGCGCCTTGGTACTGGTTATTTCCCTGGGGCTCTCCCTGGGAAATCTGATCACCCGTCCCTTGGCGCGGTTAGCTGGACAGATGAAGCAGGCCGTTGGTGGGGATCTCGATGTCAGTGCCGAAGAGGATGGCCTGGGAGAGATCGGTCAACTCGGGCGTCATTTTAACCGCTATATTGAGCGACTGCGTTGTTCCAATTGCAAAATCCTGGCGGAGATAAAGGAGCGAATTGCTGCCGAGCAGCAATTACTAATCTATCGGAACGCTGTGGAACAGGCTCTGGAAGGTATTATTATTACCGATCCAGAGGCCAATATTCTGGCCGTGAATCGGGCTTTCAGTGAAATTACACGCTATGAGGCGGATACGGTGCTGCAGCAAAACGTCCGCCTTCTCCGTTCAGGACGGCATGATCGAACTTTTTATCAGCATCTCTGGCAAGAGTTGCTGCAAAAAGGCCGGTGGAGCGGTGAGGTCTGGAACCGGCGCAAGACCGGGGAAATATATCCGCAGATACTGAGTATCAGCGCTATACGTGATCAAAACGATGTGGTTACCCACTATGTGGGCCTGTTTCACGATATCAGCGAGTTGAAATTGAAAGAGGAACATATTGTCCACCAGGCCTATCATGATAACCTGACCGGTTTGCCTAATCGGCGGCTGGCCAAGGACCGGATTGAAGTCTCCATCGCTCATGTCCGTCGCAGCGGCAGCAAATTGGCGGTTCTGATCCTTGACCTTGATAATTTTAAAAACATCAACGACAGTCTGGGCCATGCCAGTGGTGATACCCTGCTGTTGCAGGTGACCAACAGATTGGTGGCGCAGGTGCGCGAAGAGGATACCGTGGCCCGTTTGGGTGGCGATGAATTTCTGTTGCTGGTAGCGGCGATCATCTCCGAGGAAGTGGTCACTTCCCTGGCCAGCCGCTTGTTGAAGAGTATGACCACCCCGTTTCAGGTCGACGGTCATGAACTCTTTGTCAGCGCCAGTATCGGTATTGCCTTTTTCCCAAGCAACGGCACCAATGCCGAGATCCTGATCAAACATGCGGATATTGCCTTGTACCAGGCAAAATCACAGGGGAAAAACAGCTACTGCCTCTTTACCTCCGATTTGAGCGAACGGATCAGTTATCTGCGGCAGATGGAGAGCAAGCTCCGCCAGGCCGTGGCCAACCATGAATTCACGGTCTATTTTCAGCCAAAGATCGACCCCTTTGCCGGGCGGGTGGTCGGCGCCGAGGCCCTGGTCCGCTGGCAGCAAGGCGACGGCACCTTGGTGAACCCGGAGGATTTCATCCCCCTGGCCGAGGAAACGGGTTTGATCGTCGCCTTGGGAGAGCAGGTTTTGGAGCAGACCTGCGGGATTCTTAGTGCGCTAAATATCCAGGGGCGACATGCCCTTTCCATCTCGGTCAACCTTTCACCGTTGCAGTTTATCCAGGCCAATCTGGTGGAGCGGATCCTGTCCATTTTGAACCAATATCATGTGCCCTGCAAGCAGCTTGAACTCGAGATCACAGAAACGGCCATGATGAGCAATTTGGCCAAGACGGTGGAGACCTTGAACGAGTTGGTCGCTGCCGGGATCTCCATCGCTATTGACGATTTTGGGACCGGGTATTCCTCCTTGTCCTATTTGAAACGGTTCCCGATCAGAACACTGAAGATAGATCGCTCCTTTGTCCGCGATATCACTGAAGACCCCAGTGATGCTCAGCTGGTGGAAACCATCATCCTCATGGCGCATAACCTTGGGATTACGGTGGTGGCGGAAGGCGTGGAAACGCAAGCCCAGCTCGAATGGTTGAAAAACTGCGGTTGTGAACAGATTCAGGGGTATTTCTACAGTAAGCCCCTGTCTTCAGACGGGTTTGTCGATTTTCTCGATCAATTTCCCAGAGAGATTTCAAGCTTGGGTTGATTTTCGCCCACCCGTAAAAAAACGCGAAAATATTAGGTTAACGTTCTATTCAGAGAGAAAAAATAGACAGCGGGAGCCCAAACAGCTCTCACTACATTCACTCAAAGGAGGACAAATGAACATTCGATCGATCGGTTTTCGTCTCATTGCCGGCGGCTGCGTGGCGGTGGCTTTACCGTTGGTGGTGGTAGGATTTCTTGCTGTGTCCAAATCTTCCACCGCGCTTAGCGAGGTGGCTCGCAACAATGCTGCCTCCCAGGCCAGTAATTTGGCGGCTTTGATCGAATCGACGCTGGATGCCCAGCTGAAAACCGCCGCTGCCCATGCCGTGGATACCAATGTCCGTCTGATCGGGGAAAAGATCAAAAAGGGCGGGCTGGAGTCTGCGTCAGCAGATATTGCCCAGTTGCGTCAGCAGATGAAGGACAAGTTCAAGCAGCTCGATTCCAGCTATCTGGGAATTTTCGTTACCGATGACAAAGGCAATATGTACACCGGCGAACTGGCCAGCGGCGAGGAATATAAGGGCGCCAACCTGTCGGACATGGACTATTTCCAGAAAGCCAAGAGCAGCGGTAAACCAGTGGCCGGAGAGGTGATCCATTCCAAGATAACCGGCGATGTCATCTACGTTCTCGCTGCGCCGATCACATCTCTTTCAGGGGAATTCCTCGGTATATTCGGTCTATCGCTTAAGGCTGAGCCCCTGACCAGTCACGTGTCCAGCGTCAAGGTCGGCAACACTGGGTATTCCTTTATGTGCAACAGTAAAGGTTTGATTATCGCCCATCCCAAGAAGGAGCTGGAGATGAAGCTCGACCTGAACACTTTGCCCGATATGGCTGGTATAACCAAAGCCATGCTCGCCGGTGATCAAGGGGCCAAGGACTATGTTTTTCGAGGCGTGCCCAAAATTGCCGGTTTTGCTCCGGTACCGCTGAAAGGTTGGAGTATTGCAGTTACTCAGGATGAGTCCGAGTTCCTCGCTGCTTCCAACTCGATCCGTAATAGTATCCTTCTGGTCACGATGGTGGCCATGGTTTTCGTCTGTGGTGTGGTGCTGGTTTTCTCCCGCTCCATAACTCTGCCCTTGAAGCAGGCTGTAGCCGGGTTACAGGATATCGCCCAGGGCGAGGGCGACTTGACCATGCGCCTGCAGGTTAACTCCCGCGACGAGATCGGTGAGTTGGCTCACTGGTTTAATACATTTATTGAAAAGCTGCAGGGAATCATAGGTGAAATTGCGAGTAACACCCGTTCCATCGATGCATCTTCCCAGGATTTGTCCAAGATCGCCACCGATCTCTCCAGCAGTTCCGAGGACACTTCCCATCGGGCTGAGAGTGTGGCGGCAGCGGCTGAAGAGATGACCACCAACCTTAACAATGTGGCAGCGGCTATGGAACAGTCGACCACTAACACCTCTATGGTAGCCAGTGCCGCCGAAGAGATGACCGCGACCATCGGCGAGATTGCTCACAACGCTGAGGAGGCCCACTCCATATCTCTGGCCGCAGTTGAGCAGGCGGGAACCACTTCGGTACGGATGGCGGAGTTGGGCAAGGCTGCCCAGGCGATCGGCAAGGTAACCGAGGCAATCACGGAGATTTCAGAACAGACCAACCTGCTGGCCTTAAACGCCACTATTGAGGCGGCTCGGGCCGGTGAAGCGGGTAAAGGGTTTGCGGTCGTTGCCAACGAGATCAAAGAATTGGCCAAACAGACAGCCACAGCTACCCAGGATATCAAAAAACAGATAGAAGAGGTCCAGGGAACTACCGCCACCACGGTTCAGGAAATCAATCATATTTCTGAGGTTATCAACAATGTGAACGAGATCGTTAGCATTATATCTACTGCCGTGGCCGAGCAAAGTGCCGCTACCCAAGAGATTGCCGATAACATCGCCCAGGCATCCCAGGGTATGGGCGAGGTCAACGAGAACGTGAGCCAGAGTTCAGTGGTGGCCGCTTCCATTACTCAGGATATTGCCACGGTTAACGCCGCTTCTTCGGAGATTTCCGGTAGCAGCCATGAGGTGAAAAACAGTGCTGACGATCTTCAGCGCTTGGCGGCGACCTTGAAGTCCATCGTCGATAACTTCAAGATTTGAAGGACTCGTAAAAGGTCCATCAAATTCTGAGAGATGGCCCAGGAAAAACGCAGATATACAAGAAGCGGCGTTTTTCCTGGCGTAAAGGTGTACATTAGGTATGTGAAGTGTCGGGAAAAATGCTACGGCATAGTCGCTTGAAGCTTTTTTGACGCCATCAAGATTAAACCGCCGCTGGCAATAGAGATCCTCCAGTCAATAATGAAAGCCTTGTTGAAAGGTAATAATCGAAAAGTAGTATCTTGGAAAAACAGTATGTTGCGAAGCGATCAACGTCGTTCTCGATCCTTTGTACGAGAACACCAAACATGAACAAACAATCCAATTTTTTCCCTCCAACCCGCAGGGCCAGTTTTGTACTGGCCCTGTACTGGTTGCTGCTCTGTGGTGTGGCCATTTTTTGGTGCTATAAGAAAGAGTTACAGGCATCAAGAGAAGAGGCTGACCAAAGGCTGACCCTCATCGCCCGGGCAGATGTAGCCCAACTGGAATCCTACCGACGCCGGGTGCTGGCTGAGGCAGAAACTCTTTCTCATGATCCATTTTTTGCCTCGGCCGTGTCCACCTATCTCACCGACGGTCGTCAGGAAGAATTGTTGCGGGCACGTTTAAAGTCGCTCCGGGATCAGGGGCACTATCGGGACATTTTGCTGGCTGATCCGGGAGGGGCCGTGCATATGCGGCTTGCCGAACCGGATATCGTGCCTTTAGCCGCGATGGATACGTTGCTAAAGCGGCGCCCAACTCTTCGACCATCTTTCCTGGTGTTGGATGATGGTCAGGCAGGCTCCTTGCCGATCATCAGTGTGAGTACGTCCATTTTTAAAATTGACCGTTGGCAGGATACGGTATTGGCGACGATAGTTCTGCTCTCGGCACTTCCGGAGCCCAAGCAACTTTTCCCCGATATCTGTCCAGATACCTCGCAACTGCTGGTTGTGCATCGGGACCAGGCCTGGCCTTTGACTCTGGAGCAGGGCAAAAAACGACAGTTCTCGGGAGGCCACCCCGCAGAAGGGCTTTTTGCAAAGGCTTTGCGTAGCCATTCCCTACCGGTTCGCGGCGTGGATCATCGGGGCATCGATTCGCTTGCGGTGACCCTGCAGGTGCCTGATTCCGACTGGTTGGTCTTTGTTGCTCAACCAATAGGGGCACTGGCTGATCCGTGGAATTATCGAGCCTCCGGCTTGCTGTTGTTCTGTTGGTTGGCTGGCACCTTTACCCTCTTGCGGAGCCAGAACCAGCGTCGTCAGGTAGAAGAGCTAGGCCTGATCCGGGATAGGCACCACCGGCTGCAACAACAGCAGCACGGCCTGTTGCACAGCAGCCGTGAAGGCATCCTGATTGTTGACGAGCATAATCTCATTCAAGAGATTAATCCGATAGCCTGCCGTTTGACCGGGTGGCATCATGAAGAGGCCATCGGACGAACAGCAGATGAAGTGTTTCCATTGATCGATGGTCGGGGCAGTGTCCTGCTTGACCTTCAACCGGGTGCGATCACCCCGGCTACCTCGCCTATCCTGCTTACCCGAGAGGGCAGGGAGATGAGCATTGCCTTAGTAATCGCACCCTGTACCGAGAACGATACCGGTGGTGGGGACCGGATCGTAAGTTTCTACGACCGGAGTGAAGAGTCGCTTTCCCGTCGGCGGGTTGAATCTCGCCTGTTGCTCCGTGAGTATGCCTACACCCACGGGGTGCACGAACTGTTGCACCGGGCAATGCAGGAGTTGGCCACCTTGGTGGCCAGTCCCCGGGGATTTTGCTGCAGTTTGGATATCCCTCTTTGTGCGGTGGCTGTAGAGCGGTCAACCCAATCCGAACCGGGCCAGCCATGGAGCTGGTACGATGCGGAAGGTGAACCGATATGCAGCAGCCTTCAAGAGTGGCTCCCCGATCTTCCTTCAAAGGTGACGATCATCGACCCCAGCCTTCACCATCAAGATCAGGCTCAGGGCACAGATTCGCCTGCGGAGCCGGGTTGTCGTTTCGGTCAAGTCCGTGAAATACTTCTGCCGCTTCATCGGGCTGGACGATTGGCGGCGGTGATGGTGCTTGCTGATAAACCCCGGTCCTACTCTGCGGCAGATGTGGACACCGTGGTCCAGATTGGAGAATACATCTGGCGGCTGGTGGAGCAGAAACAGATGGAAGAGGCACTGCTCGCCAGTGAACGGCGCTATCGGACGCTGTATCGCAGCATGATGGACGCCTTTGTAGTTACCGACCTCAGCGGACGGATCCGGGAGTGCAATCAGGCCTATGCCAACATGCTAGGGTTTACTCCGGAGGAGCTCAAGGGCAAATCAGCTCGTGATTTCACCCCGAAAAGATGGTGGGCATTGGAGCTGGAGCATGTGCGCAAGGAACTGATGCACGGGGGCTGCTCCGAACTTTACGAAAAGGAGTACTGCCATCGGGACGGTAGGGTCTTTCCGGTTGAGTTGCGCACCTATCTCCTGGTCAATAACGAGGGGCAGCCCGAGGGCATGTCGGCGGTGGTCAGGGATATCTCCCGCCGCAAACAGGCAGAGGAGGAACGGAAAAAGCTGGGTGATCGTCTCAATCTGGCGCAGAAGCTTGAGTCGGTGGGACAGTTGGCCGGGGGGGTGGCGCATGATTTCAACAACATGCTCAGTGTGATCATCGGTTTTGCCGAACTGGCTTTGCGCAGTATGGAGGTCCCCCGCCCACTGGACATGTATCTGCGGGAGATCGTTACCGCTGCCAAGCGTTCGGCCGATGTCACCCGGCAGTTGCTTACCTTTGCCCGCCAGCAAACGATCGTGCCCAAAGAGCTTGATCTTAATCCTACCCTGGAAGGTATGATCAAGATGCTGCGCCGGTTAATCGGGGAAAACATCGAGTTGAGCTGGTTGCCGGGCGAGGATATCTGGCCGGTGAAGATGGATCCCTCCCAGATCAATCAGTTGTTGGCCAATCTTTGCGTGAATGCCCGGGATGCCATTGATGGGGTGGGCAAGATCACCATGGAAACCGGCAAGGTATCCTTTGACGAAGCCTACTGCGCTGAGCGAGGTGGCTTTCTTCCCGGTGATTTTGTGATGTTGGCGGTCAGTGATACCGGGAGCGGCATTGATCGTACAATTCTTGACAAGATCTTTGAACCATTTTTCACCACCAAGGCTGTGGGGCAGGGAACCGGTTTGGGGCTGGCAACGGTTTACGGCATTGTGAAGCAGAACCGAGGTTTTATAAACGTGTACAGCGAACCCGGTCAGGGAACCACCTTTCGCATCTATTTGCCGCGACACCTGGGGAATATTGAACAAGGAGCAGAAAGTGAATTGCAGTCCATTCCCATCGGTCAGGGCGAGTTGGTTCTGGTAGTGGAGGACGAGCCCGCCATGCTCAGCCTCACTCAGACCCTGCTGGAACAGCTCAATTACAAGGTGTTGACAGCATCCAAGCCGGGCGATGCCCTGATCGCGGCCCGAGAGTACGGCCAGGCAATCGATCTGGTGATTAGCGATGTGATCATGCCAGAGATGAATGGGCGCGATCTGGTCAAGGAAATGAGCGAGTTCTGTCCTAACGCTAAAATTCTCTTCATGTCCGGTTATACGGCCAATGTTATTGCCCACCGAGGCGAGTTGGAGGTGGAGACAAGATTTTTAACCAAACCTTTCTCCACCAGTGAACTGGCCTGGAAGGCAAGGGAAACCTTACTTGGGTAGTTTTTTTTGCTGGTGAAAGGCCTTGTCGTGAGTAATCCGGGCTAGTCGTGCTTTCGTTGCATCTCCCGATATACCGAGCGTGTCATGAGGGCGATCAAACCGACGCCTGCAACCAGCACCACCCACAGGAGGATACGTTGCCAGGGAATGGCGGCAGCTTGGGGCTGCAGGGCCTGTTGCCCCGCAAGCTGCGTGATCGGACCTGGCGTAATGCGGCTCAGATGCGAGTTACTCTCACTTTGTTGGAGAGCCGTTAGAACCAAGGCATCTTGGGTGGCATCGTCCTCCTCAATTTTACTGCTGCCAAAGGCGAGGGTGTATGGCCCAGGTCCACGCCCCAGGAAGACCAACTCATCGGGTTGCCAGCCCAAGGTAAGTTCGGGCAACTGCTCCTTGTTGGCCAGGGAGTTCGAAGCGGCAACATTCAATCGCCAGTAGCGATCAGCGTTGGCATGGCAGGGAAGGAAAGAACTGTTGAGTAAACTTCCCTGGAGATCTAAACGGTAAAAATCACCAGCCCCGATCCTTCGCCAAGGGGCCTCTGTCGTTGCCCGCGATTCAATCACGATTCGTGCCATGGAGTTGGGCAGGGGGAAGGTGAGGTCAAGGGCCGTGACCCGGAATCTGGCCGGATTGCGGTACTCTATTCGCCACCAGCCCTTTTCGCTTGTCACCTGATTCCTTTTCAGCTGTTGCCATTGCCACTGATCATGTTTTGCCAGCGGCCCGGTCATTGCCGCAACCGTCGTTAACTTGAACGGCTGGCGGCAGTCGCGGCAGTCAAGTCGCAGGTAGGGTTGGGTTTGGCCTGGGAGGGAAAAACTCCGCTGGCTGACATTGCCTCCGTTATAGGAAAGTTCCGCCAAGACCACCTTGTCTCGTACTGTTCGCCAATGCGCTAAATCACTGCTTTCGGAAATAGTCAGGGAAATCATTTCATTGGGAGTATTCTGTTGCCACGATAGCTCCAGTTCGGTTGGAACAGATGTATACCCACTGAAATCAAGCAGGTAGGCATATCCCTGGATCGGTTTTTTCGGTGTGGTATCACTTTGGATGGTGATAATGGAGCCATCACTGTGGCGTTGCACCCGGACCGAGAGATCCTGTTCTGCCGTCTGGGGGGTGATTGGCAGGGGAAAGAAGGGTACCGGCTGACGAACCGGTACCCGGGGTGGATCATGACTGCGGAGCGCCTGGGGCACAGGTTGGCCCGCACCGTTGAACACCTGTAGATCCGCCTGATCGCTGCTTTGCAGTTGCAGGTAAACCGCAAGCGGCAGGTCGAGAACATAGAGACCGGTGGTATCCGTCACCGGCAGGCTGCAGCCGTAGGCAAAGTCGGTGGGTGTAGGGGGGGCCGCGCCAACGGAGAGTGGTGGCCCCAAGGTGAGGACCAGGGCTACCTGTACTATGAAGACAAACCTATTACGAGGCATGTGGAGGCTCTTGGGTTGATTTTGGTGGCAGGGGGGCAAAGTAGCCGATAACCAGCATCAGCAGACCCACGACCAGAAAAGAGATGATTCGGCCAATCGATCCGGTGCCGGAGAGATCAATCACAAAGAGTTTGCAGACAACCAGGCCAAGGAGCACGGCCCCGACCAGCCAGGTTTTGCGTTGCTCCCTGCGGGCACCCAGGATCGTCAATGAAAGGGCTAGAAGTGCCCAGAGGGCGGCAATGGCAGCCTGGAAGACGGGGGCAGCAAAGAGGGCGTCAATGGAGTACCAGGTGCCGGTGAAAAAATGGACCGAGCGCCCGGTGACCACATTGAGCCAGGCAAAGGCCAGCAGTCCCAGTAAGGCGAGCTGTCCTTTGGGCGGCCAGACAATTCGTCCACGCAGCCATCGTAGTATTGCCAGTAAGAGAATGGCCAGCTCGATCAGTTCCAGTGGATTAAGGATCGGAATATAGGGCAGTGGGGCAGGGTTGCCGCTGAGGCCAAAGGAACCAAGACACCAGAGCAAGAGTGCCAGTACTGGAACATCGGTGGCAATACCGTGGTAGATTACGCCATGGCGTCTAACCGGCCATGAAATTATTTTTCCCTTAAATTCGAGAAGATATAGGATGAATGTCGGCACTAGTCCATAGGCTGCGGCTGACCAGGCTTCGGTAAGCCCGCTCATCCGGTCGATGCGGAGGGCAAACTCGGTGCTCAGGACAAGAAGCAGGAGCCATAGGCTCAGACAGTGCATGAGGAGGCCAGTGCGTGCAGACCAAAGGTGTTCATAGCCTTTGATCAATCCATACTGGAGGCAGAAGGCCAGGGGCCAGGCAAGCCATCCCGCGTGGTTGAGCAGTGGGCTGCCATCAAGGATCTGCTCTCCATAGACCAGGGCCATCATCGGCAGGAGCAAGAGCAACGATAAGCCCAGGCGTTGCCAGGCATAGCGTCGGCTGAGCCAGGCCAAAACCACGCTGGTGAGGCAGGCGTAGAGGAGGAAAATCGGTTCCGGATGGCGCAGTTGCCAGTGGCGGTCAAGATCCATCAATCCTCCGGTGTACCACCAGATGAGCCCCCATCCTAGAAGCAAGAGCGGTAATTTTTGTTCCCACGAACGAGCCTTTTCCTCAAGGCGGTCGAACCAGTAACTGGAAAAGAGGGCGGCAATACCGATCAGGGCGCAGCCAAGATAGACCCGGTTGGCAAAGATCAGGCTTCCGGGCGGCAGGTAGGTATGGTCCATGAAGGACACAGCCGCTCCGGCTTGGAGTAGCAGTCCGAAAATCCGTGCCGCCAATCGATTCTGACGTACACCGACCCAGATCATGGCTGCCCCTTCAAGAGCCCAGGCGGCAGTCGTCCAATGCGGATCCAACCCCAGGGGAATGGCCAGGCTAGCAAAGACCACGCCCAGGGCAAGGAAGGCCTCGGTCAGCAGCCGCATGCCGTCGCCCAAACGGTTCCAGAGTATACGTGCAAGACCGATATACCAGCCTCCCAATGCCAAAGCGCTGAGGGCCATACCGTAGCGGAGATCGTAGATCAGGTAGGCCTGCAGGGAACTGAAAACGATCGGCAGGCCGAACACCTGGGGGCCATCGATGAAACCACGGAGTTGCAAGGGTTGACGCAGGGCAAACAGTACTGCTATCAGGCAGTACATCAGGAAAAACAGGATCAGGAATGGCTCGGTACTGATAAAAAGATCCGGGGTATAGGCCGAGGCCGACCAGAGGGAGAAGAGGCCAAAGGTAAAAAACAGGCCCACCAGGTTGAGCTCTCGCCAAGCCTTGAACCAGGCAATGCCGAGAATGCCGCTGTTCAGCAGGCCGTAATAGGAAAAAAGGAGCACATGGCTGCCACCGCCGGTGGACATGAGCACCGGGGCGAGAAAGCCGCCGATGGAACCGGAGACGGCCAATCCTTTGGATTCCTGCAACACCGCCAAAAGCCCGGAAAAGGCCACCAAGCCGATCATGATTGCCAGCGCCATGGGCATGGGCAGCAAGGGGTAGAGTTTGGAGGCGGCAAAGACCACGAGGTAAAGTACACCGATGCCGCCGCCCTCAAGGCCCATCCCGTAGAGTGGATGCTGGCGACGGAGCCGCCAACCAATGATCAGCATGGCGAGGCCGCCCAAAGCCACACCAGCCAGCCGCAGTTCGATCGGAATCAGGTTTCGCTGGGCCGCATATTTAAGAAGAAAGGCGACGCCGAAAAAAAGGACCACTAAGCCGATCTTGAGTACCGGATTGCCACCGGTGATAAATTTGAGTAGTGGGGCCATTGCGGCAGCCAGAAGGTGCGGTTGGCTTGGTTCTGTTGGAATATCGGCGGGTTGACGACGTATATAGGGTGCTGTGGCTGGACGCGTCTTGGGCTGGCTCGGAAGCTGTTCTTCCTTCCTCGGGATGTCGGTTGTTGTTCTGATTGGGGTTGTCTGCGTGGTTTGCCGAGTCGGGAGAGGGCGTTGTTCAAGATGGGTGATTCGACGGCGAAGACTGAGCACCTCAATGAGCAGGTAGGCCACCACCCCGGTGAGGATGGCGTTGAGCGAGGAGTGGGGGTAAACACTCAACCCGGCAACCGCTGCAATTGCAACAACAAGGAGAAACATCACTATTCGCATGGTTTGACCTCTAAAAAGCGAGGGCGGGGTGATGCGAGCCTCACCCCGCCCCGGTGACGAAAAAATCTGGATCTGAGACGGTCAAACCGACCAGTGAAGCCGGATTAATCCAGTGATGGTTTCAGGGTCGCACTGGTTGGTGCGGGCAGAATCGGATACATCACCTGGGGTTGCTTGCCGGTGGTGGTTTTAAGAAAGGCTACAATCTTGGCCAGATCAGCCGCGTTCATATCGGATCCCAGTTGGGAGTCGTTCATCACTGAAACCGCCTCCTCCAGATCCCAGACTACACCGGAATGGAAGTAGGGTGGGGTTAGTTCAATGTTGCGTAGGGACGGCGATTTAAAGAAAAATTCGTCGTTTTTTGCATGGGTGAGGGCAAAGCGGCCTTTGTCTCCAGCAATGATCTTTTCACTGGGTTTGTTGACCACGCCAAATTGATAATAGCTATCCCCTCCCATGTTGACACCACCATGGCAGGAAACGCAACCGTGCTCCATGAACAGATTGAGTCCCTCTTTTTCTTCCTGGTTCAGTGCCTGGTCTTTGCCTTTGAGGAAGGTGTCGAATTTGGAATCCGGCGTGATCAGGGTGGCTTCGAACACCTCAATCGCCTTGGCCATGTTGTCAAAAGTGACCGGTGCCGCCTCGCCGGGGAAGGACTGGCGAAACAGGGTCACATATTCCGGCATGCTGTTGAGGGTTTTGACGACATTCTCCGGGGTGTTGTTCATCTCCACACCGGCCTGAACCGGGCCTTTGGCCTGTTCTGCCAGATCCTTGGCTCGGCCGTCCCAGAACTGCGCCAGATTGAAAACCGAGTTGAGAACCGTGGGGGCATTACGCGGTCCCTGTTTCCAGCCGTGCCCGGTGGAAGTCTGTTGGTAATCAGCACCGCCCATACCAACATTATGACAGGTGTTGCAGCTGATCAGGCCGCTTTTGGAAAGGCGGGGATCGAAAAAGAGCATTTTTCCCAAAGCAATTTTCTCCGGGCTGGCATCATTGTCCTTGATGACCGGGGCCTTTTCCGGAATGGGTTGGAATTCGGTCTGGGCATCTTTCATGAGGGTGTTTTTACCCGCAGCGGAGTGCGCTGTAAAAGGTGTTGCAAGGGCAAGAGCCAGGGTTGCTGCAAGATAGGTTTTCTTCATAACAGAACTCCTTTGAATTGATTGTAGACCGCTGTTTCTGTAAGGAATTGTTAGGTGGTTCGCTCAACAATTAACAAACAATAATTCTCGTTTTCAAGGTAATTTAATTGTTTTTAGAGTGATATCTTAGACCAAGGTTTACATCGTGGTACCTGAAGTTATACTGCCGCCAGAAGATTTTTGATGTGCCGTGATTGGGTTAACAGATCATTGACAGTTGTTTCCGGGCCAAAACACCGGACCGAAATTACAGCTTCCAGACTTTCCAGTATCCGGCAGAGATTTTGACAGCGTTCGCTGAAGGCATGAAACGTAATCATAATTCGGCCTTCCTGTTTATCCTTTTTTCCCTTGATGGAGCCAAAGCCGATAAAGCTGTCGATTTGGATCCCTCGGCCTGAGAAAACCGAGGCAATGGCGGCTGTGTCTCCGGCATGATCACGGGTGGCCAGGACAAGGAGCCAAAGCCGGCGTTCGTCAGTTATGACCTTATCATGTTGTTCTGTGGCGATGTTCATTGGTCTTCTTTATTGGGTTTGTTTGGCGGTTGCCACCACTGGTCGATCTTGGTGGCAATATCCCGGGCCGATTGTGCCACCAATCGGTGTTCTGTGGGTGTCATTGAGTCCCGGTCTGGCATTACCTGGAGCACGTTGCCGGCAAGAAGGAGGCGCCCACCGCAGGGACCGTATAGGCCGTTTTCTCCCTGGTGCATGTACTGGGCCGAGACCTCAAGCCGATGTCCCTCGAGTACGGCCTTAACCAGCTCCACCGTGGCGGCCGCGGTGGCGGTTTGGGTTTTAGCGTCGGTATAATGGATGGCAAAGGGCTTAAGGGGAACGCGCAGATCCGGAGGCAGATCACGCACGTAGTGCAGTGCCCGGAGCGCCCCGTTCACATGGTCGTCACTGATCATCTCGATCATCCGTTTTTGATGGGTTACCAGGGCCTCGGCATACTGTTCCGTGCGCAGTCCACGGCGGAGCTGCGGTTCAAGCAGGCGCCATTCCCTGTCGGTCATCCCCTGTACCCGAACCGAACTCCAGATCGGAACCATGCCGTTTCCATGTTCACCCAGCATGTAGCCGCGCACACGTTGCCGGCGAATTCCCAGATCCGAGGCGATCTCCCAACGGAAACGGGCCGAGTCGGAATAAGCCCCCATGCCAATCACGTGGGTTCGGGGCAGATATTGGGAAAAAATGGCCACTCCCAGCTCCACCGGGTTGGTGACGATGATCACCACCGGAGGGAATCCGTTGCGATTTTGGGCTAGGGCGCAAGCAAAGCGTTCGAACACGGCAACATTGGCCCGGGCAAGGGAATCGCGGGAGGCGCTGCCGATCTCGGCGGGTGTGGTGGTGAAGGTCTGGCCGCCGGTGATGACAACCACATCACCAATGATCTTATCTGGATCGTCGGTGACATTCAGCTCGGGGATAATTTCGGCATAGGCGTCCTGGAGATCGGCGCGGAAGCCATGGAGCAGATGGGGACGGCGGGAATTTGGGTTACTGCCCACCAATTGGAGAATCTCCCTACTTTCGAGGAGACGTTGTTGGACAATTTGAGTCACGATCTCCCGTCCGCAACCGCCGCTGGCACCGACAATACTCACGTCCATGATCTGCTCCTTGTTTCGAAAGCGCTGCCTTCCCCTGGCTTGCCGGTGGCAAAGGCATGCAAGAAGAGGATAACAAAGACTTATTCTACCTGAGTACGGCTATCAATAAAATGAAAATCGAGAAAAGTCCGAGGGCTAGGGGGAGTTTGGCGAGGGGGGACGGTTAGAGAGGCAACCATTTTGCCCGCGTGTGCCGTTGAAAATAGGCGACCTGATTGCGGCCTTTATTTTTTGCCGCATACAGGGCCTGGTCGGCCTGCTCGATGAATTCGTTGTGGCAAAAGGGCTGATCCGTGGGGTGGACCGTTACCGCGCCGATACTGAGCGTGACTCGATAATGGCGGTTTCCGTCGAAAAAATCATGTTCAGCAACGGTGCGACGGATTTTCTCGGCCACAACCTGGGCGGCAGCGAAATCGGATTCCGGGAGGACAATGGCAAATTCCTCGCCACCGTATCGGGCCATCAGGTCGTATTCTCGAATGATGGGGAGAACGGCTAGGCAGAGATCTTTCAGGATGAAGTCACCGGTCTGATGCCCGTGACAGTCATTAAACTGTTTGAAATGGTCGATATCGGCCAGGAGAAGCGATATCGGCTTTTTATTGTGGAAGGCACGGTTGAGCTCGGCGCGAAGAAACGACTGAAAATAGCGGTGATTATGTATTTCTGTCAGGCCATCGAGGTTAGCCAGACGTTCGAGTAGACGGTTGCGCTCGGAGAGCTGCTGTCGCACCTCTTCCAGGGCCTGCTTGGCTTGTTGCAGTTCCTGGTTCATCTCCTCGTAACTCAGATTCAAAAGGCTCAGTCGAATGTTGGCCTCCAGAACAATTTCCGCAACAGAACGTACAGGCTTGATGGAGACCCCAAAAAAATGGGCGGATTTTTCAATTTCCTTGTTGATGATACGGAAAATAATATTGGTTTCTAACCGTTCAAGGCCAAGGAGTTGACGGGACTTTTCCTCAAATTTCTGTTGGGCCTGCAAAGGAGCGGTGGAAACGAAAATCTGCGCCACCAGGTCTGAGAGATAAACGATTTTAACCGCCAGGGCGAGTTGCGAATTTCCTCCCTCATAGCGGAGAGGAGCATGATGATAACGCAGGGTGGTTTGGATGGAGTCCGGTAGCCCCCATACCCGGGCAACTTCAGCGCCTGAAACGGTGTGGGCAAGCCCAAGGTACTCCTCTTCCAAATCCACATCACAATGGGCATTACTCGCTTGCAGTTGTTCCTGCAGATGGTCGTAACGGGTGGGTAGCGTGAGGGCAAAAATCAGTTGGCCGATATTCTGCAATAGTCCAAGGGTAAACGTTTCCTCAGGGTCGACTTGACCGGTTTGTTCGGAAATCAATCGTGCGGCTGCGGCAGCGACAAGCGATCGTTCCCAAAATGTGTTGAGATCAAAAAGGTGATAACTCTTTTCCTGCCCCATGGACAAAAAAGAAAAGCTGAGCACCAAATTGCGCACGGCGTTGACACCGAGCAGCGAGACGGCCTGCTGTACCGATCCGATTTGTTGGGGAAAGTTGTAAAAAGCTGAATTGGCGACCTTGAGTATCTTGGCCGACAAGGCAATATCCTGGGAAATGAGATTGATGACCTCGAGAAGAGCCACTTCTTCCTGGGCGGTAAGTTCAAGAACTTTGGAGGCAACGGCTGGGAGAGTGGGGAGGTCTGCAGAAGTGAGAATATTCTGTAGTGTTCTGTCTAGCGCTCGTGCCATGCGATATCTTACGTAGTGTGTTGACTGGTCGTAGGAATTCCCAGAAAGATATTTAAAAAAAATTTTTTTATACCATAAGGATTGGGCGAAAGCTGCTTTCTTTTGGGGGGACTCTTTATCGACAGTCAGTGAAAGGTGGTGGCGTCGTAAAAACTTCGATCTCCTTCGTCGTAGGTTTTTTTTGACACTCGACATACCTGGTGTATGCCTTTGCGTCTGGAAAAATGCGACTCCTTGTGTATTTTTCAATTAATTGAGCCATCTTTCAAAATGTGAGGGCCTTTTTACGGGTCCATCAAAGGTGAGAACTGTAGAAAAAAAGAAGGGAAAAGGGGGGATCCCTCAGCTGTCAAAATATTGAATAGAGAATCTGTTTTAAAAAAATAGCATGATTTCAATAAGAAAGTCGCCGGTTATTTATTGGCGGCTGTGGTTTTGCGGTGGTTTTAATGCGTTAATTCATGTTGACAGTCTCTATGTTTGCTGGTATTTGACTTGCGGTCTTTAGCGGCTTGCTGTATAAAGATTTCTCCAAATCGACAAATGAATGCTGTAGGCGCGTAGCTCAGTGGGAGAGCGCTACCTTGACGTGGTAGATGTCGTCGGTTCGACCCCGTCCGCGCCTACCAATTTTTTTTTACAAAGGCTAGGATGCAGAGTTATCTGCTCGTTAGCCTTTCCTTTTTACAGGCACGATGGCAGATATTCAAGTGGCCGTCCAAGACGGTGAAAGTAAAACGTTTCCGCAGGGTGTGACTATTGCCGAGGCGCTGAAAGGGTTGGTTTCGGCTAAGCTACGTAAACAGACCGTGGCTGCGCAGTGTAACGGCCGTTTATTGGACCTGTCGACCCCCTTGGTGGAAGATGCTGTCGTTGAGCCGGTATCCGTGCAATCCGAAGTCGGTCTCGAGATCCTCCGTCATTCCACAGCCCATCTCATGGCTCTGGCAGTTAAAGAGCTGTATGGAGATAAGGTGAAGGTGGCTATCGGGCCCTCGATTGAAGACGGTTTTTACTATGACTTCGACCGAGAGAAGGCATTCTCTCCAGATGATTTTGTCGAAATCGAAGCCAAAATGACCGAGCTTGTCAATGCGCGGATTCCCTTTGAGCGACGTGAAGTAAGCCGCGAGGAAGCTTTAAGCTTTTTTGAGGAGTTGGGCGAGGTGTACAAGCTCGAGCTGCTCAAAGGCATGGATGTTGATACCGTTAGCCTCTACACACAGGGCCAGTTTGTTGATCTTTGCCGTGGACCGCACGTGCCGGATGCTTCCTGGATCAAAGTGTTTAAGCTATTGCGTGTTGCCGGATCGTATTGGCGCGGTGATGAAAAACGGCCGATGCTGACCCGTATCTACGGGACCTCCTTTGCCGATAAGAAAGAACTCAAACAATATCTTGATCGGCAGGAAGAGGCGCGCAAGCGTGATCATCGAAAGCTCGGTAAGCAACTTGGTCTGTTTACCATCCAAGACCAGATTGGCCCCGGGTTGATTTTATGGCAACCGCGCGGGGCTTTGTTGCGTCGACTGCTTGAGGATTATTGGAAGGACGAGCATTACAAACACGATTATCAGCTGCTGTATACCCCGCATATTGCCCGTCAGGATTTGTGGAAGACCTCGGGACATCTTGATTTCTATGGCGAAAACATGTATTCAGCCATGGAGATCGACGAGGTAATGTACCAGCTCAAGCCGATGAATTGTCCCTTCCATATCGGTGTCTATAAGGCGGATAAGCATAGTTACCGCGAGTTCCCCATTCGCTGGTGCGAATTGGGTACAGTGTATCGCTATGAGCGCACCGGCGCCCTGCATGGATTGATGCGGGTGCGCGGATTTACCCAGGATGATGCCCACATTTTCTGTCGTCCGGATCAGCTTGAAGAGGAAATCTTCAATATTATTGATCTGAACCTGCATATCCTTAAAACTTTTGGCTTTGACCAGTACGACGTCTATCTGTCGACTCGGCCAGAAAAAAATGTCGGATCTGATGAGCACTGGCAACTTTCCACCCAAGCCTTGAAGCAGGCGTTGGAGAAGAAGGGGCTCGACTATCAGCTTGATCCGGGTGAGGGAGTGTTCTACGGACCGAAGATTGATATCAAGATCAAGGATCAGTTAGGGCGTTCCTGGCAGTGTTCAACTATCCAGGTGGACTTCAATTTGCCTGAACGATTTCAGATGAGCTATACTGGTGTGGATGGTGCAGAGCACCAACCAATTATGATCCACCGGGCTTTGATGGGATCGCTGGAACGGTTTATTGGCGTATTGATAGAACATTATGCTGGCGCCTTTCCGCTGTGGCTTGCACCGGAGCAGGCACGAATCATGAACATCACCGACGATCAGGCCGAGTACTGCGAGAAGGTGTATGCCAAGTTACGAGCTCTTGGAGTGCGGATTGAAAAAGATCTGCGCAATGAAAAGCTCAACTATAAAATTAGAGAAGCACAATTGATGAAGGTGCCCTATATGCTCATCATTGGTGAGCGTGAAAAAGAAGAGGGGACCGTCACTGTTCGACAAAAAGACGGACAGAATTTGCCGGCCATGACTCCGGAGGCGTTTGTTGATCTCGTTATTGATGAGTGTCGCCGGCGTGATGCCTGATTCATCCCAATATTAACTGGAGGAACGAACATTAAAAAACGAGGCGGCAGAAAACTCCCCCCCCAGCAGGAACTGAAAATTAAAGTCAACACGGATATCGATTACCGAGAAGTCCGACTCGTTGATTCCGATGGGTCACAGCGTGGTGTTTTAAGCGTTAAGGCTGCATTGGAAATAGCTCATGAGCAAGGGCTCGATTTGGTCGAGGTTTCCGACAAGGCTGATCCACCAGTTTGTCGAATCATGAATTTCGACAAGTTCCGTTATGAGTTGAAAAAGAAGCAGCAGGAAGCAAAAAAGAAACAAACCGTTATTGAAACTCGAGAGATTAAATTTCGGCCAAAGACCGAAGAACATGATCTCAACTTCAAAATTCGGAAAATAAAAGAGTTTCTTGCAGAGAAAAATAAGGTCAAAGTGACCATGCGCTTCCGTGGGCGGGAAATTATTTACGCTCAGACCATCGGCATGGACGCTTTGACTAAGATTGCCGACACGCTGCGTGAAGACTGTGTGATTATTCAGGAACCGAAGATGGAAGGGCGGCAACTCGTGATGTTCGTTGGACCGAAGGCCTGAAGTTCAATCGTGATGGCCTCGTAAAACACAATAATCGGAAAGTCACGAAAACAAAATCAGTGACTGACGTGGCGAGGACCGTCATTCTCGTGGTTTCTGCGAGAATGACAATCATTGAATTATAACCCCCATGTGTTCCGGCTCGTTATACGGCCGGTAGAGATGTAAGGAGCGTATACCATGCCGAAAATGAAAACAAACAGAGGCGCAGCCAAACGGTTCAGAGCCACCGGCGCCGGTCGGATTCGCCGTAACAAGGCGTTTTCCTCGCACATTCTGACCAAAAAATCAACCAAGCGTAAACGGAATCTGCGTCAATCCGCACTGATCGCCGAGGTTGATGTCAAAGCAGTGCGGAGAATGCTACCGTATATGTAAGGTATCGATTTCCCGCAGATAGTTTTGGGATTGGTTGTCGCCGCTCTTTGCTCTGTTGAATGAGCGGTTTTACGAGTTTAGTTTGAACGGAGAATATAATGCCTCGTGTAACTCGCGGTTTTAAAGCACGCCGCAGAAGAAATAAAGTTTTGAGTTTGGCCAAAGGTTTTCGTGGCGGTAAGCACCGCTTGTTCAGAACAGCTGCTGAGGCTGTTGATCGCGCACTGTGTTACGCATATCGTGACCGTCGCGTTAAAAAACGGGAATTCCGTGCGCTGTGGATCAACCGCATCAGTGCGGCTGCTAAACTGAATGGTGTCAACTACAGCCGCCTGATCAATGGCATGAGCAAAAATGCGATCGAACTCGATCGTAAAGTGCTCTCCAACTTGGCTATTGTCGATCCCAACGCCTTCACTGCAGTGGTGAAAGCTTCCGGGCTGGCTTCCTGATTTTTCGCGGACTGTCCTATGGAAAACGAGCTGCTTAGGCTCAAGCAGGAAGCTGGCGAGGTGCTTGAAAAGATTAAGGATGTAGCCAGTCTTGAAGCTTTTCGCATTCAGTTTCTTGGCCGTAAAGGGGGACTGCTGACCGGTGCAATGCGGCAGCTTAAATCAGTGGCCGCTGAAGATCGCCCCCGACTTGGGCAACTGGCCAATGATATCAAGCAAGCTGTTGAAGAACGCTTTGAGGAAATCAAGGGGCAGCTAAGGGATGGCGCACCTAAAGCAGGTGTCGGTACAACCGACTATAGTCTGCCTGGTCGTTATTTGCCTTTCGGGAAACTGCATCCCGTGACCCAGGTCATGGATGAAATCTGCTCTATTTTTGAGGGGCTCGGTTTTGCAGTGGCGGAAGGGCCCGATGTTGAGACTGATTACTACAACTTTGAAGCACTCAACATCCCGCCGCATCATCCGGCCCGTGACATGCACGACACATTTTATGTTACGGATTCGATTCTGCTTCGTACGCATACCTCGCCAATGCAAGCCAGGATCATGGAAAAGCACGATCCACCGTTGCGGTATATCGCACCGGGAAAAGTGTATCGCTGTGATTCCGACATCACACACACGCCCATGTTTCATCAGGTTGAAGGCTTTTTGGTCGATAAGGATGTCTCCTTTGCCGACCTCAAAGGGGTACTGACCGCCTTTACCCACAAAATGTTTGAGCGTGACTTGGCTCTTCGTTTTCGTCCTAGCTTTTTTCCCTTCACTGAACCGAGTGCCGAGGTGGATATTGCCTGTGTCATTTGCGGCGGAAGCGGTTGCAGGGTCTGTAAACGAACTGGATGGCTGGAGATTCTCGGCTCTGGCTTGATCGATCCCGAAGTATTGAAAATGGTCGGATATGATCCTGATGTCTATTCCGGATTTGCCTTCGGCCTTGGAGTTGAACGTATCGCCATGCTTAAGTATGGTATCGACGATATTCGTTTGTATTACGAGAACGATCTCCGGTTTCTTTCCCAGTTTTAAATATTCGCCCCTCGCTGTGGCCCCTATTTTAAAGGGGACAGATGAGTTGATGGCCGAAAGAGGTTGACCACACCGGAACATCTTATCTTCCGGTGTGGTTTTTTCGCTTCCGGCCTCTATCAATTGGATCGTTCAATAGGGATTCATCCCCGGTTTTCATTACGATAACGCTGTTGCAGGATAGACCGTCATGAAATTCACACTCAGTTGGCTTAATCAGTTCGTTTCTACTCAAGGGTTGACCTCAGCCCAAATTGCCGACCGCCTGACCATGCTCGGTCTGGAAGTTGACAGCGTTGAGGAATTGTTTGCTGATTTGGCCCCAATCATCACTGCCCGGGTTACCGAGGTCAGCAAACATCCCGATGCCGATAAATTGACCATCTGCACCGTCGATACCGGTGAGGAGAGCATTCAGATTGTCTGCGGTGCTCCTAATGTTCACGCAGGTATGGTGACCGCCTTGGCTAAACCGGGCGTTAAGCTTCCTGACGGTACCAAAATTAAGAAATCGAAGGTTCGCGGTGTTGTTTCGGCAGGAATGCTCTGCTCCTCCCGTGAATTGGGGATTAACAATGATCATGGCGGAATCATGGATTTGGATAGATCCTTGGTCGCTGGCTTGCCGTTGATCGATGCCCTCACCATGCGCGATACCGTCATTGAAGTCGACCTAACGCCCAACCGTCCCGATTGTGCCAGTGTTCGCGGCATTGCCCGCGAGGTCGCCAGTTTTTCCGGTGGATCGTTGCAGCCATTGGTGGCCAATGTTACGTCCTTGACCGGAAACAATGTCGACTATCAGGTTATCATCGATGATGCCGAACTTTGTCCGCGGTATACAGCAAGAAAACTGACCAACGTCAAGATCGGGCCTTCCCCGGAGTGGATGCAACAACGGCTAAGTGCAGTTGGTATGCGGCCGATCAACAATATCGTTGATATCACCAACTACGTGATGTTGGAATCGGGGCAGCCGTTGCATGCCTTTGATTTTGATACCTTGATTGGGAAGAAAATCGTCGTCCGACGGCCGAACGCCCACGAGGCTGAAATAGTCACTTTGGATAGCAGCAAGCGGCAGCTTGATTCGGATATGCTTCTTATTTGTGATGCTGAGCGTCCGGTAGCGCTTGCCGGTGTTATGGGTGGCCTTGAGACGGAAATTACCGAAAAAAGCTCGAACATTCTTCTTGAATCTGCCTGCTTCAACCCTGTCTCAATCCGCCGTACTGCGCGTAAACTCGGCATTCCGTCCGAAGCCTCCTACCGTTTTGAACGCGGCGTCGACCCCAATCTTGCTGACAAGGCCCTTGAGCGTGCCGTCAATCTCATGGTTGAATATGCCGGTGCACAACCGGAGCCGGACGGCCTTGATGTCTATCCCGGAAAAAATGAGGCGATTTGTCTGCAGTTGCGGGTTGAGCGGGTCTGCCGACTGCTCGGAATGTCACTGAACCAGGAGCAGGTTGCAGCGTATTTGGAGAGCATCGAATTTGGGGTCCGTCCCCTTGATGACGTTACCCTTGAAGTCAAAGTTCCCAGTTTCCGTATCGATATCGAACGTGAAATTGACTTGATCGAGGAAGTGGCTCGTCTGGTTGGGTATAACGAGATTCCCACTTCACAGCCCTTTATTCGTATGGATTACCCGCAGCGTGATGCACTGCGTACCCTTCGCCAAGAAACTGCGAGTCTGTTAACTGCTCAGGGCTTCTCGGAAGCAATCAACTATAGCTTCGTCAGCGAAACCCATCTGGATTTGTGCCGATTGCCTCAAAATGATCCTAGAAGGCAGCTCACCCGCCTGCTCAATCCTCTTTCTGAGGAACAGGCGGTGATGCGATCCTTGCTTTTGCCTGGATTGTTGGAAAATGTCCGCCGCAATATCAACTTTCAGCAACCGGACATTCGTTTCTTTGAAATTGGCAAGGTTTTCATCCAAGAGCAGCAAGGAAGCTTGCCGGTCGAACGTATGTACCTCTGTGCGGTACTCAGCGGCCAGCGCTACCCTGAGGCTGAATCGCTCCACTTCTCCGCCCAAATGGGAGATTTCTTCGATATCAAGGGGCTTGCTGCCAACTTACTTCAGGTTTTGAGAGTGGATGAAGGTGAACCAGGCGCTATGTTTCAATACCTTCCAGAGGCTATCCAGCCCTACTGCGATCCGCAGGAGGCTGTTGCTCTGAGCCCACAAAAGACGATTATTGGTTCCTTGGGTGCTGTTCACCCTGAGACCTTAAAGGGGTTTGACATCAAGCAGCCGGTTTATTTTGTGGAAATCGATCTTGAGCAACTTCTCACTCTTAAACGAACACCCAAACAGTTCCGTTCTCTGCCGAAATACCCCTCAGTGAAACGGGATATCAGCCTGGTCGTTCCTGATGAACTCCCCGCCGGTGACCTTCTCATGGCCATTCGTCGGCAGTCACAGAAATATCTTGAGTCGGCCGAGATCTTTGATGTATATCGTGGTAAACCGATTCAGGCCGGGCATAAGAGTGTCGCCCTCAGCCTGACCTATCGTTCCGCCACAGCGACCCTTGACGACCAAACAGTCGACAAATTCCACCAGAAAATTGTGAATTCATTAATGGCAGATTTTAATGCCCGTTATCGCGAAGGAACCGAAGTATGAAACAAAAGAATGTAACTCGCAAAGAATTGGCCATTTCCGTCAACGAAAAGTTGGGCGTATCACAGCGTAACGCTGCCGAGATTGTAGATACAGTCTTTGCCACCATGAAAAATACCATGGTGGCTGGCGAATCGATCAAATTAGTCCAGTTCGGAACCTTGACCGTGCGCGACAAATCACCACGCCGTGGCCGAAATCCTCGCACCGGTGAGTCCATGACCATTACCAAACGACAAATGGTCTCTTTTCGGCCCAGTAAACGTTTGCGTGAGCGCCTTAATACCGGCGAATAATCAAGAGGTCATTGAGTTCGGAACTTAACGTTTTAATCCTAGGGTAGGGGCATGAGGTGAGGCGAAACTGATGACTCCGGATTTTCCCCAGATACCAGAAAAGGTGTATTTCCGGATTGGTGAAGTGAGCGATTTGGTGGGCGTTGAAACCCACGTGCTCAGGTACTGGGAATCGGAATTCGCTCTACTCAAGCCCCATCGCGGAAAATCGAAACAGCGGTTGTTTAGACGCAAAGACGTTCAACGCCTACTGGTGATTAAAGACCTACTCCATCATCAAGGCTATACTATTTCAGGGGCCAAGAAATTTCTGAAACAGGCACAAAGATCGTGTCAGACGCCGGTTGGATTTTGCGATGCACATCAGCCTCGTGAACCGCAGCAATTTGCCGATATAATTCAGCAGATTAAGCAGGAACTCAGGGCTGTTTTGCAACAATTGGGAGAAGGAAAGAATCCAAACAGTTAAAAGGGGTTGACGGGACTGCCTATCAGTGCTAAAAACACCCCACATTTTTCGGAACGTAGCGCAGCCTGGTAGCGCACCTGAATGGGGTTCAGGGGGCCGGAGGTTCAAATCCTCTCGTTCCGACCAGTAATATCAAGCAGTTGCAGACAAATGAATGAACAGCGAAAACTTGCTGGTCGCACATTGGTCGCAACTGCTTTTTTATTTTCATTGCGCAGTATTCGATTTCAGGCTTTCGTTTTCCCATACTTGAACCGAGTCTATCGAATATCTGACCGTTCGACCAAATTTCATAAATTTGGGTCCTTCCCCTTTACACCGCCAACTCGCCAAGGTGTATTCTGATATCTGCAAACGATCCGCTAATTGTTTTGGCGTAAAATGCGTTTGTTTGAATTCCATGATCAGTTCTCTTAAAATCTAGGCAAACGCTGTTGCCGTTTGTCGATAGGTTGTTTCTCTTCACGGGTCGCGGCTTTCATGCGACGGGCTCGTTCTGTCACTTCCAGCATGTACTCAGCTCCGAGGGGTTTGTTGCCCATCAGGCCGCGCCGGGGTGTGATGAAAATATTAGCTTTCATTGCAAATCAGACTGCGGCTTGATGAGTATTCCCCTCATGGTGCACTTCTGCAAAGATGAGTAAGGTCGTTATCGATCCAAGAGCGTAAAACAACAATTCAGCGATCGAACCTACAACACCCAGGTGCCCACCAGTCAGCCAGAGAGCAACGGAAAAAATGTATAACCTATATGCATTCCGAACATTGTTACCGTCTCGATAATCAAAAACGAGAATGTAAGAGAGTATGAGGAAACACCAGAGATAAAACCAAGGGGATAAGTAGAGCTCAACGTCAGAAATAGAAGGAAAAACATCGCGAGAATTCATTCTAAAACCTCATTTCATGTTGAAAAATAGGAAGAGTTAATTTCTGAACAGGTTTCGTATACGAGATACAGGCACTCGATGAGAAAGCCCCAGGATTGCGAATTCATCGTGGATTCCAAATTGCTTTCCTTTGTACAAACAGGTGACCTGGTAATAGAGAACGCGGCCTGAGAATTTTCGGTCAATCGGGGACCACTCTTTCAACGCGAGATAGTCTCCCACCTCGAAACCTCGGTCATTTTTCCTGATTTCGAAAAATTTCTTTCCGGTACGGCTAAGCTCAAAATGCTCAGGCCATGTTTTTAAGGAATGGAGAGTCATTGTTCCTTCTCGATCAGGCTGCGCTGGGTGTTTTGAAAAGTGATTCTTTCATTTTTCAAAAGGGCTTTTCGTTGAGATATTTCAGGCTGTAGATGATCCCGAGGAGATGGTTTTCCATGATTTGGTGCAGGGCATAGAGGGGAATGCCTTTTTCCTCCAACAGGGATTCGATTTCGTTGAACTGTCCGGAGCGGAAAGCAAAGAACACCGCCCCAGAGCGATCATGTGAGCATGAGCGATAGAAAGGTAAACCGGTAATCAGCCAGTGAAGGTCAACGCCCAGGGGAGCAAGCCGGTCAAGGACTTCGGCATCTGGAGAAACCCTGCCGTCTTCATATCGCTGCAGGGTTCTCAGGCTGATGCATAATTTTTCAGCCATTGCCTTTTGGTTCAATTTCAGATCCTTCCTGACCTGGCGAAACCGGTCATGAAATTTGCTGTTTTTTAGAGAGGGGAAGGTCATTCCCTCACCGGGTTTTCCTTCAGTTATGACGATCATTGTTCCACCTTGATTGAATTCGATGGTTGTTCATTGCACTGAAACCTCAGCGGCAATAATGGCCCGGGCGATTTCTTCGGTGATTGCCGGAATGACGGCATTTCCACAGGCCCGGGCAAGTGCTGCCTCAGACAATCCAGTAAACCAGCCAGGAGGGAATCCGGCAAAAGCTGTCCGCTCTTCGCCGTCAGGGATACGTAGTCCGGGCGTTTCCCAAACGTAACAGTCACGGGAATCGTAGCGGTTTCGCTTCGCAGTAAGACACGGAACGACTTGTTTCGAGCCAAGACTCGACGGACAATGCCCCGGAGTGCGTTCGAACTGACAAATGAATTCTGGGAAGCACGGCCAGGCGGTTTTATCTGCTCCGACAATGAAATCTCTGATTCTCTGCTGAGATGTAAACGAAGCGGCATTTGTTCGGATAATAGCCGTTCTGTATCCGAGCAGTTCCAGGCCGGCCGAGAAGTGGCAATCATCTGGTGCAGGAACATTTTCGCGGACCACCCACCGGGGCCGCAATCTGCCGACCAGGGCAAGGAAGTATCCGGAGAGGTCGGGATGGTTGCTGGTGCCGTTGCTTCTGGCTCGAGAGCGGATCGGGCACGGATCACCGCCGACAATGACGGAGACACGGCCGGCAGTTCCTCGAACAATTGCATCTGTTTCGGTGACGTCATGGTGAACCTTCACATTTGGCCAATGCTGTTTGAGCTTCCGTCGAAGAATCCTGTTCTTTTCACAGAAGGCTATGGTGTTCATGCCGACTCTTTCCATTCCGAGGGCAAAGCCACCGGCGCCTGAAAAAAGATCAAGAACGTTGAATTTCATCTGGTAGTTCCTTTGTTGTTCACTGCATCGTTTTTGGGGGGCTCCGCATGCGCCCCCAACGAGGTAGTCTTTCCTGATTGGTATTCAATCCAGGCCGCAGGGTGGTTCACCATGACCTGAGCACTGTGCCCCTGTGGCGCGCTAAATAACCTTGTGTCTTGCGCTGAGGGTGCAGTGGTTACGGATGCATTAGGGGACGAATAAGGTTAGTACCGGCGCGCTCCGCCCCCTAGTTACCTGCTGCGCAGAACTGCCAAAACAATCGATCAATAGTCCGATTCAATATGGAGAGTATTTTCTATCAAAAGTTTCATAATGCAGTTCTGGCACACACGAACCTTTTTCTTTCTGCCGGGAAACCAGCGACGAAGGGCGGTATTCTCGGTCCGAGCGTATTCTTTGCAACCACAAATGGGATTACCCACCGAAACTTGCTCACCCTTGAAGTGATATTCTTCATTTAAGGCGATATGAATCCGTTCGGCCCATCGTTCTGAATCGGGATAGAATGATCTCAGAAGGAAATAGGTAAAAGGAATGGCGATAATCGCGTAATCGCCTTTGCAGCCAACCCACTCTTCACCTTCGTATTTGTATTGTTTCTTGGTCATGGTTTTATCCCGCGAGCGTCAGCCTGAATTCGTTGCGCTTGGTTTCCATCTTTTCGATAAATGCTTGTTCATCTTCGAAGTAGGCGTGCAAGTCTTCCTCAATCATGCCTTGGCAGAGGTAGACAATTTTATCGATGTCGTCGGGCTCTACTTCCAGGGAGGCGCAAACAGACATGAGGATGCCGCGGGCCTGCTTGCGGAGCATTTCGATATCTTTATGTTTTGCCGGGTGAGTCCGGACATACCCGAAGACGCCGGTCCAGACTACGCCCTGGACTTTTTCCCAGAACTCGGAAACCTTGGCTTTGGTCTGGTTGTGGTTACGGTTCACCGGGCTATTTGTATGCCTGGTCCATTCGATGGTGAGGTAGGCCCAGAGTGATTTCAGGCTGTTGACCAGGTCGGCAACGGTATCGATTTGATTGCCTTTCAAATCTGCGGCGTTGTACTTGGGCTTGCGTTCCCGGTTGCCTTCTTGGTTCTCGGGTATGGGGGTTAATTGACTTACATCTGCAAATTCCCGGAGGCGTGGGCGGCGGATCTGGTATTCAAGCCGAGTTACGGGTTGATCATCGTATTTGTCTACGCCCCAGATTTCGGCAAAGACTTGCTGTTTGTTGGTGGCCCGTTTTTTCTTCAGCTCCATGACCTTGTCATAGGCGCGAAACATCATGTCACCGCTACCGATGGTGATGCCGGAGAATTTGCGATTGGTATAGTGCGAGTTGAAGTCAAGTTCATCGGGCTCGGGTTCCCGTTTGGTGACTTTGAGGCCACCGTAGTAATCGTCGTTGCGTGCAAGGGCTATCCAGTGGTCACGGTTTTCGAGATCTGTGGTTTTGATATCGACGCCGATGAAATCAGCGGCAAGGTGGACTTCGGAGACTATTTCCTTGACGATTTTGCCGCCATGGATGGCCAGGAAGGCTTTGACCCGGTTGTAGACGGCATAGAAGCCGGGCGACCAGCAGGAAAGGGAACCGATCTCCATCCGGCAGTTGGGGATTTTCTGATCATGAGATCGGCGATTGAATAGAAGGGTGACGTCACCGGACTTGATCCGGTAGGTGTAATAGCGGGTGCCGGTTCGATAGAGGTTCCAGTCGAAGCCGTGGTCCCTGAAAACCGGGATGCAATCTTTCTCAGTGTCCTGGACCTGCTTTTTTTTGAGATCAAGTTCAGGGAGCAGGTCGTTTACTTGGCCATCCCACTGGACATGAAACGACACTTTCAAAAAATCTACACACCGTCTGACCCTCAGCCCTGGCAGCTCCGATACTACTGGCAAATCACTTGTTAATCGGGCTTGTGGTCCGGGGCCGAGGGGCGCCGGTTCGGTGGTGCGAACTTCGATTGCGCCTGAGTCCTTGTGGAGGAATAGTGGATACCAATAGTTGTAGCGCCCATTTTGTTCGGCGATCTCCTGGGAGTCGTCGGGAAGGGGTTCATAGAAGGTGGGAATGTTGGTGAGGTCGATTTCCTTTCCCTGCATGGCTGCACGGACTTTTTGAGAAAGCGGGTCTAATGATCGGCGTGAAAAAAATGTTTTTTTCATCGTGAAAGCCTTGGGAATAAAGGGTTTTGGAAATAATTCCAGTAAGTTGTTGAATTTAAATACAACGGAGTTATAAAGAGTAATCCCCCTTTGTTGTTTGGTCTAAAGTCCTGCTGCCGCGAAGGTTTTCCTCTCCTGGTCCTACCGCACGGTGACGGGACTTTTCTTTTGCTCCATTCCATTGTTTCGCCTGGCTATTCAGCCTTCTTTCACACGTACCACAAAGGCCAAATCCCGGATCATCGTTTGCAATGGTTGTTATTTGGCCACAGTTCGCGCAGAGGATTCGGAAATTTTCAGGAGTATGCATGGCGTGGTTCCTCGTCAGACAAGAGCAAAAACGTTGGATTGAGCATGGGGATTGATGAACTGAAGCATTCCGCGAGATAGCTTGCCGTTGTAGAAAGGCTTTAGTTTTTCTTCGCTGGAAAAGCGGTGTTCGAGATCGGCAACGGTTTTGGAGCCGTAAAATCCACGGTTATGATTGGGGATCTGTGTATCCATCTTGAGCAGTTGGGACCAAAGTTCGGGCCGGTACTTGCGGAGGGAACGCAGGTCCGGAAGTGATTGCAGCGGGCAGCACCAGCAGGAAACACGGTTGAAAATATCGTAGAGTCCGCCCCAGGTGTAGCCGAGTTTCCGGCAGTATTCGATTGCCTGTTTTTCTGTGACTCCGTATTCAATGAGCGGGTAGCGGTGGGGGCCTGGTTTGCAACGGTGCAACTCATCGGCGGCATAGCCGATGCACGGGACACAGTCTTTGACCGTTTTTTGATAGCGCATGATGCAATTCACTTTCTCTCGAGTACACCAACGGCGGGATGGGGAAGGCCAACCGTTGCCGATTCTGAAGATATCTCCTTTCTGGTGGGTCTGGTTGCCGTCCTGGTCGAAGCGATCTTTTTTTGTGCGGACTTTCCGTTTGCGGCGCCAGTATTCAAATCCCTGCGGATGGGCCAACCGGATGATTTTAATTCCCGTTTTCTGCTCGACTAGATCGATATGCTTCAACATTTCCGGAAATTCCCAACCGGTGTCAAAGAACACTGCCGAATGGATTTTTTCGCCCCGATCAAGCATCATGTGAAGCATGGCGGTTGAGTCTTTTCCTCCGGAGAGGGATATAACGTTGTTCATCTTCGTCGTGTCCTGGGTACGGGTTTCTCTCGATTTTGGTCCTACCCTTGGTTGTCTGGTTCTTGGAAAAACGGAGCAAAGGAATATGTGAAAAAGAAAATGGCAGAAAATATTCCGAAAAAAAGAAACCCTGAAACAAAGCCTAAATCCAAAGCGAATTTGATTTGTTTAACGATGTGGTTAGTAACTGCTTGATCAGGCATAGGATAGTGCTGCTGCAAGGCATTATAGATATCCGCTTGGGATAACCCAACGGCACCCCAAGGTACCCCAAAATGCGCCACCCACATGAAGGCAAATAATGGCAAGATTCCGAGGGATAACCAAAAAAGGTTCACGAACGGATTGATTTTTTGGCTGGATTTTTTCAATTGATTCTGTGCTGTGTTCATCTTCGTCATGTCCTGGGTACGGGTTTCTCTCGATTTTGGTCCTACCCTTGGTTGCCTTCTGGGGGACGAAAAACGGGCCGCTGCTTTCTAGGGCTGCTTACCCCGTTTTTCGTTTTCTAAATCCCCGGTGATTACCTGCGCCAATCGCGCAGAACAGCAGACAAAGGCGGCGCGTCATTCCGACCGGCGCGGCCCGGTCGGGTTCTTACATCTGGGCTTGTGCTGCTGGTTTGTCGGTGTTGAGCTGGTCCGCTGTGCTCTTTGGAAGGAGTGCGTACCAGTGGCCGGAATCGTAACGGACCGGATAAGGGAACTTCTCCAGGGCGTAGACCGTGGAGCCGAGGAGAAAGAACACGCCCCGGCTGGACCGGGCATAGTTGAGCAGTACCGGCGTTTGGGGCTCTTCGGGCTGCTCGATAGAAAAGAGAGTTTCTTTCTCGTTGGCCGCTTTGAGGATCAGGCCCGAGGCGGTGAGGGTGGCCTTGAAGGAATCGAAGATTTTATCCTTGGTCAGGTTGGCTTCAATCCAGGTGATGGGCTTTGACTCATTGCCGGAAAGGATGAACCCCTTGCCGGTCTGGGAGGTGACGAACTGCGCCACGGAAGAAAGGGCCATGTTGTCGAAGTCGACGGAAAGAAGCAGGGTCTTCGGTGGTACCGGCGGTTGAACTGTGGCTGATTTGGGTTGTTTTGCCGGTTGAGCCTTCTTTTCCTGGTGGGGAGTACAGCCGGAGATCCCGAAAAGGAAAGAACCGGTGATGATCATGGACGCGAGAAAGAGCAGGACGTGGAAGAAAGGTCGTTGGTACATGATCAGTTTCCTTTACGGTTGGAGAAGACGAGCTGGCCGTTACGCTCAATGGGGGTCAGGTTGAGAGGATGCGAGGGCGTCTTGGTAGAACCCTTTCTGCTCGCCTCGTATTGTGCCATGGCCTTGTTGGTGCCGAAGATATCGCCGGTGCCGATGCTGGATTTGAAGAACACCATGTAGATCAGGAAAAGAATCAAGGCGGGAATGGCGAAAAACACGGGGTGTTTAAGCACGTTGACGTGCTGCATGATGCCCAGTTCTTTAACGTCCTGGCCCACATAGGATTTGTAACAGCGGAAAACATTGGATTCGTAGGTGCGGACATTCTTTTTTAAAGGTGCGCCTCCGGTGTCATCACCGGCGAAGGAATAGCACATGTATTTTTTCTTAACGGCACCGCCGAAAAAGTTGACCTTGCGAAAGACGTAGGTCCATTCGAGGAGCGAACGAACCGCCGAGTCTACACGTTCCATGGATTGAGAAATGAGGACAACGTCGAACCCGTTGTGACGGTGGGTCGAGGCCCAGGAGGCGAATTGATTGTTCTTGGCGCTTTGCCATTCACGGGATGAGAAGACTTTTTGCACTTCATCAAGCACCACGAGACAGCCGGGCTCGACATGCATCCAGAAATCGGCAAGCTGGTCGTTTTCGAGGAAATGGAGTTGTTTCATAAGGGCCAGATCGGAAAGACCACAATAGCACTTGATCATCTCCAAACATTCCTGGTCGGCCATACCGTCGA
>JBFWLN010000017.1:0-94538 GCA_050252135.1 Desulfobulbus sp. | reverse complement strand
GGGAGAATGGATTGCTGAAAAAGCCCCGCCCATGAACTGTCCAAGAGATTGCGCCGTTTGGGTCCCAAGTGGGCCCATGGATCGAGGATGTTGAGCTGTTTGTGGTTTTTCACGTGAAACATGATACCGTATCGTATTTTATTGATATTGCGCTAAATATTAACAAAATGCGAGAAAAAAGGCAAGCAAAAGCAGAACAATTAACCTGTGAATTTAGACAGTTAAGCGAAAATACTTTTTACGAGGCCATCAGCCATCATAATTAATCATTCTCTTTGGCCGAAAGAAAGGACGCCAACCGTTCTCTGCGATAATCAAAAATTTTCTCCAGGGTGCTTCGGATGTAGAGCCGGTGCACCACCCTACCCAGTATTCCCATCGGTGGTTGGTAATGAACCCGGTCGATGAGGAGTACCCCGTCTTCATCCTGCCTGATTTCATGATAGTGATACCAGAAGCGATATGGCCCCAGCCGTTGTTCGTCGACAAAGCTGAACCCCTCACGAATATGCTTGATTTCAGTGATCCAGGTGTGGGTGCCGATCAAGGGAATGGTGATACGATATTCGATGATCAGGCCGTTGTGCATAATGTCCGGGACATCGGTGACAATGCGGAACTGGAGATCCGGGGGGGTGATGCGGTCGAGGTTAACCGGGTTCTGCAGAAAAGCCCATATCTGTTCCAGGCTGCCGCTGACCTTTTGTTGACGTTCAAGAATATACATCTCTCTCCTCATCAAGCCTTTTGCGCCCAAACCATGTTGACCGGATCGCTGAACCAGAGTTCCTTGTGCGGATCATTCGCAGGCCGGGGTAGTCCTCGTTGGGCCAGGGGCGGGAGATCGCGGAAACCACCGGTGGTGTGTAGTCGCTCCGCCACCCAGCCCATGCGCTCAAATTCATGCATTTCGCTCCAGATCCGGATAGCCTTGGGCGGAAACCAGCGGTTGGAAAAGGCAAAGGCCATCACTTCCCCTGGGCAGAGAACACGGCGCACCTCAGCCATCACCGCCAGGGGATTGGCGCGATGTTGAGATCCTTGACCTGAGTTACCGCTGCCCGCGCTGGTTTTGTTGCAACTCCTCGCCATTCATTCCGAGTACCGTAAGTCTGGAGAGCTCCAACTCCCGTGGTAAGTGGGAATCCCAACTGCCCATCAGATCAAGCACAGTGTCACCGGAAGAGATGAGTCGTCTGTACTGTCCAGGTGTTGGACCATGCGCGACGCTTGATAAAAATCGCTGTCTGGCCGTTCATCGCTACGCTGGAAGTTCTGCCCGGCAAAATAGCCCGAGCTGTCACCGCTAAATCGTGCCTACATCCCCGGTCCGTCACTGCTGATGCGCTCCAGCCAATTCACAGCAGCCACCGCGTTCCTTCTGCTGCGGCTGCAGGGGCATCAGGAGCTCGATCTCGAGGCTGAGGTCATGGCTGGCAAGGGGATGGTTGAGGTCAAAGAGCCACTTGTCCCCGTCCTGGCCAAGAAAACGGCAGGGATTTACCGTACCCTGGAAGACACCACCACACCGTGCAGCATGCCCTACGGGTAAAATCGGCCTGGAGTCGGGGTGACGACATTGCCGTGAATATCGGTGTCCCGAAATTGGTGTGGTCGCACAAAGGCCCGTTTGTTTGCGCTGTAGGGGCTGGTGAACTGACTGGCCGGAATGGCCACCCGGGCACGGCCGCCCACCCCTTTCCCCACAAGTTGCTTGATCAAGGTGGAATCAAGCGCATCTCTGCAAAAACTGACCGGATGCGCCCAAAGTTTTTCAATGTGCATGGCATCACTGCTGTGCCAGGTAAGGGTGAGTTCGGCGGTGACGCGACTCGACGAATCAATAACGTGCATGGTACCTCCGAGGGATAGGTTCAGGGGAAAAGAGCAGTCTGTTCGAGGCCGGACCAGGTGCGAATATAGTGCTGGACATCAAATTTACGCCGGGCCCCGGATTCGTTCATATAGCGTATAGAACCGAAAATCGGACGTTTTGTCCAGCCCCGGTCATGGACACCGCCGATGGACCAGGCAATGCCGGTGTAGCCGTTGCTTTCACGGCCATCCAGGGCATAGCGGTCGTTGAGGTGGATGGCAATACGTAGAGCCTCGGATGCATTCGGGCTCCATTCAAGGATCTTCTTGGCCCAGTACATCCGCATGTATCCGTGCATGGTGCCACTGACCACCAGTTGGTGTTGGGCCGCATTCCACAGGGGATCATGGGTTTTTGCCCGGTCAAACTGATCCATGCTATAGAGGTAGGCCCGGGAATCTGTACGGTGATTCTCCAGGGTCCGCTGGGCCCAATCGGGAAAGCCGGAAACCTGGTCGTAGTCGGCCGTATAGAGACAGAAATTATCCGAAAGTTCCCGCCGCACCACCAGTTCTTCGATAAAGCTGTCCACATTGTCTCCCCGCAGGCTGCGCCTTTGTAACTCGAGAACCACAGCCTGGGCGGAAATCATGCCGAAATGGAGATAGGTCGAGAGGTTGGAACAGACCTCCTTGTTGGGATCGTTGCGTTGATCGTAATCGGCAAGTCGCTCTGTAAGAAAGGTATCAAGCACCCGGTGGGCATTTGACTCTCCAGGCTGCAACCACCTGACCGGCTTGACTGCGGTATCAACCTTCAGAGCTTTATGGAGATCATCAAAGCTGAGGCTCTGCGGTTGCGTTGGCCAGCGGTGGGGATGGGGTGGCATCGAGGGAAAGGGTGTGAGAAATTCGGGCAGCAGGCGATGAATTTTGGGCCGGATGGTTCGGGCCATGTATTCCCGCTTGGGCGAGGCGATCCAGGCCGGGACAATGTTGCGGGAGTCCACCTCGTGCACAGGAGCATTTTGATGCTTGAGCAAGGCCTGGAGCCATTGCCGCTTAATACGCAGGGAATCAAAATCAGTGACCACCAGTGAAGGGATCAGCTCGGCGCAGAGGCGAACAATCTCTTCGCCGGGTTCGCCACTGCGCAGGATAAGGGGAACCCCGGCCTGGCTGAGTGTGGGCGTGGTGCCTTCCAACCCCTTGAGAAGAAAATCAAACTGGCGCAGAGTGGCGCCGAGAAAATCGGGTGCCATGCAATAGACAACTGCCAGCGGGACCTGACGCAGCAAGGCCTCCTCGCGGGCATGGAGCAGGGCCCAGTTATCCTGGGCACGAAATTCCCGGTGCATCCAATAAAGCACCGGACCCTTGCGGGAGGCACTGCCGTTGTATTGACGAACGCGTCTTGGATCGGTCTGTTTCTCCATGGCTCTCTGCGGGCAAAAAAAGCCCCGGTGGCGAAACCACCGGGGAAGAGGAAAACCTACTTACCAGCGCTCGGTTCCGACAATCTCATTTACGTTCATGCAACTGGCGCGCTCATGGGCACTGAGATCATCCATGCTCTTGACCCCTCCGCGAGCACTATCCAAGGTGCAACTGAACTCACGGCCATTACCGTCACGGACCCAAACCATCGAATCATAGCCAACATTACCGATACTGTTATCTCTCTCGTTGAATTCCATGATGTTCTCCTTATATATCAAATATTGCGTCATTACAGGGTTGAATCTATTCAAGAGCTACCAGCGCTCAGTACCGATGATCTGATTGACATCCATGCACTGCTGCCGCTCTTCTTCAGTCAGTTCCGCTCGAACACTGGTGTCACCTTTGAGAACGCTGATGGGGCAGACGTACTCTTTACCGTTTTTATCTTTGATCCAAGCAAGTGAATCATATCCGCTCATATCATCCTCCTATGGATGTATTTTTTTCTGTGATTTCCTCTTGCTTGCAACAGTAAGCACCATAATTTGGGTCACAATAGGGGGAGAAAGAGTGGCTAATGATAACCATAGCTATCATAGTGTTGGCTAACTATATTTTTTTATTAAATATTTTATAGGTGCGACCACTGAGGAAAGTGTGGAAAAATTGCTTATCGTATAAACTGTGGGCGGTATCGCAATCTCCTAGCAGGCCTCTCTTGCGGCTTCCCTCTTGACGAACCCTGGCGGCGGTATAATTGTCTGTGGTGCCTAAACTGCCTGTTGTGTTCGTTATCAGACGTCATCTTACAGATGACCCCACTTTCCATGAATCTGTGGAGCACAGACTATGTACATGAATGAAACACCTTTCAAAAAAACAGCTATTGCCTCTTGCCTCCTCTGCCTGACACTGCTGGCGGGAAGTTATCAGCCCCTGCACGCCCAAAACGAAGATGATATCGCCGTTCTCGACCGTTCGGCGAAGGCTTTTGCCTCGGTGGTCAAAAAAGCCGGTCCCGCTGTGGTGCATGTGGCGGTGGAGAAAGAGAACACTGCCAAAGGACGGGGCCAGGATCCTATGGATTTTTTCAATGATCCCTTCTTTGAGCGATTTTTTGGACCCCAATTTCGCCATCCCCGTACGAATCCCCAAAAAGAGAAGCGGAGCTACAAACAGCAGGCTGCCGGTTCCGGTTTTATCATTGCCAGTGACGGATACATCCTCACTAACAATCACGTGGTTGCGGATACCGACAAAATTACCGTTCGCCTGGCTGATAAGCGTGAATTTCAGGCCAAGGTCGTTGGTACCGATCCCCAATCGGATGTGGCCTTGATTAAAATCGAGGCCAAGGATCTGCCGGTGCTGCCGTTGGGCAACTCCGATGCCCTGGAAGTCGGCGAGTGGGTAATCGCTATTGGTAATCCCTTTGAACTCAACCAGACCGTTACCGTGGGTGTGGTCAGCGCCAAAGGCCGAAACCGCATGGGCATCACCGATTATGAGAATTTCATCCAGACCGATGCCGCCATTAACCCCGGTAACTCGGGCGGACCGCTGCTCAATATCCATGGCGAGGCCGTGGGCATGAACACCGCGATCTTCTCCCGCAGCGGCGGATATATGGGCATCGGCTTTGCCATCCCGATCAATATGGCCAAAAACATCGAGCAGCAGTTGCGGAAAAACGGCAAGGTTGCCCGTGGCTGGCTGGGCGTTATGATTCAGGATGTGAATGAAGACTTGGCCAAATCCTTTGGCGGCCAGGCTGGCGGCGCCCTCATTTCAGAGGTCACCGATGGTTCACCGGCCAAGAAGAGCGGCCTGCTTCAGGGCGACATCGTCACCGGGATTAACGGTGAGCAGGTTACCGATGTTGGTGATATGCGCAATAAGATCGCCATGACTCCGCCCAACACCGACCTTAAGCTGCAGATTCTCCGTGACGGCAAGGAGAAAGAGCTGATTGTCAGCGTGGGCGAGCAACCGGCTGATATGTCCGCCTTCAGCAAAAAGGCCGGTAAGGGTGCTGATATGGATGCCTTTGGGCTGTCGTTGCAGGATCTGACCCAGGAATTGGCGGATCAGTTCGGCTACAAGAAGGACCAGGGTGTACTGATTGCCGATGTTTCGGCGGACAGCCCCGCAGCCGAGCTTGGGCTCCAGTCCGGTATGCTGATCGAGGAGGTGAACCGGGTTAGGGTCCATGACCTGAAAGAGTTGCGGCAGGCGTTCAAGAAGAGCGGCAAGCAAGTGCTCCTCCGAGTTCGTTCCGGCGAGCGTAGCCAGTACGTGGTGCTGCAGAGCGAGTAAGAACGGTTGGGTCGATCCCCCAAAAAGCCGGTACGGAGATTCCGTACCGGCTTTTTTGTTTTCTGAAGTCAAATCAGGCGGTTTTTGAGGACGAGTTTTGAAACTGCTCCTCAATGGTTTTGAGCAGCGATTGGAGGGTGAACGGTTTTTTAATCAACGGCACCTGACAATCGCTTTCCTCCTGAAGAATATCGCCCGCGTAGCCGGACATGAAAACGGTTTTAAGCTCCGGGCGCAGACTGCGGATTCTCTGATAGAGTTCGCGTCCGTTCATCTCCGGCATGATCACATCACTGAGCAAAAGATCGATATGCTGTTGCGGATTGTTGCAGATCTTCAGGGCCTCGGTCGGGCTGGAAGCCACCAGCACCGTGTAGCCACTAGCCTTTAGGATATCCTGTGCCATTTGCCGCACCGTTTCCTCATCTTCCACCAATAAAATAGTGCCTGAATACTGGGGCAGAACGCCCGCCGTCGGTCGCTCTAGAGCCGTGCTGGGTAGTGCATGACTCCGGGGGAGGAAGACTCTGAAGGTGGTTCCTTTGCCGAGCCGGCTCTGCACCACTATCTGCCCCTTGTTCTGGGTCACGATACCATAGACCGTTGCCAAGCCCAAACCTGTGCCTTTGCCGGTTTCCTTGGTGGTGAAAAAGGGTTCGAAGATGTGGAGCATGGTCTCTCGAGTCATGCCTTTGCCGGTATCCCGGATACTGAGTTGCACATAGTCGCCCGGAGCAAAGTCCGGATACTGGTCGGTAAAGCCGGCATCCAAGGTGACGTTGGCGGTTTCAATGGAGACCAGGCCGTGGCCCACGATGGCATCCCGGGCGTTAACGATCAGGTTCATCAGGATTTGATCCAACTGGGTCGAATCCATGAAAACGGGCCAAAGATCCGGAGTGGTGCGTACCTCAACCCGGATATCTTCACGAATCAATCGACCCAGCCCTTTTTTGATCCCCTTGACCAGCAGGTTGAGGTCAAGCACTTGGGGGGTAATTTCCTCCTGACGGGAGAAGGCAAGGAGTTGGCGGGTGATATCCCGGGATTGACTGGCGGCGCGGATGATTTGGTTGATGTAGGCATGCCTTTTTTCCTCAGTGACATGACTTTGCTGGATCAGGTCGGCATAGCCAAGGATGACCGAGAGCTGGTTGTTAAAATCGTGGGCCACGCCACCGGCGAGACGGCCGACGGCCTCGATTTTTTGGGCCTGTCGTAATTGGTTTTCCAAGGTATGTCGCCGATGCTCCGCCTCTTTTTCCTGGGTGGTATCGACCATGATGCCCCGCCGCCATCGTGGTTGACCGTTTTCCAGTACCACGTTGATCCGATCCTGGATCCAGACGGTTCGACCATCGGCGGCAAGGAAACGATAACTCAGTTCGTGGTCTTCTCCTTTGGCCGTGGCATCAACCGTGGCCCCATACACTCGCTCCCGATCCTCAGGGTGCAAGTGCTGCCACCAAAACCGATCCCCGGACCAGTCGTCAATTGGGTAGCCAAGAAGGCGCTGGGCCTCGCGGCTGACGTAGGTGAAGGTGAGTGTTCGCGCATCGGTCTCCCAGACAATACCGTCGACTGAATCAACCAGGTTGATGAACCGGCTTCGTTCCTTGAGCAGTTCTTCTTCAACCCGCTTTTTCTCGGTGATATCCCAGGCAATACCCAGGACCCCGAGGAGTTGGCCATCGGCATCGTACATCGGGGTTTTAATGGTCTCCAGCAGCTCCCGGTGGCCGTCGTCGGCATAGGTGATCCATTCCTCGTTGATGCTCGCGGCCTTGTTGTCGATGGCCTTTTGGTCATAGGCGTGGAACCATTCGGCCTCCTTTTGCTCAAAGAAATTAAAGTCGGTCTGGCCGATAATGGTGGCCTCCTTTTGGCCAATAAACCGTTCGAACCGGCTGTTGCAGCTGAGATAGATTCCCTGTGGATCCTTCATCCAGATCAGTGCCGGAACGGTCTGTAATAGGTTGCGTAGATGGGATCGTTCCTGCTCCAGATGCATCTGGGCAAATTTCAGGATATTGATATCCCGGGCCATGAAATACAGGCATTCCTTGCCGTTGACCTCAATGGGGGTGAGGAACATCAGGGCATGATGCAGTTCTCCCGATTTCAGCTTGAGCATAAAGGGAAAGTTTTCCAGGCGGCCATGTGCCTGCACGAGGCTAAGCGCCTCCCTGCGTTCTTCTTTGGTCCAGAGTCCCAGCTCAATGGAGGAATGACCGATAACTTCATCGGCGCTCCATCCGGAGACCTGGGAAAAACCAGCATTGATCTCAAGATAACACCCGTCTTCGAGACGGGTGATACCGGCCATGTCCGGCATCAATTGAAAGATAGAGGCATATTTTTGCTCGGAAAAGCGAAGGCTTTCCTCGGTGCTGATTCGCTCGTTGATTTCATGTTGCAACGCGAGATTGTGGCGCTGGATACTATTGGGCCGTTCCGCCAGCCATCCGACAAAGATGGCTAGAGTGGCGGCGTACAGCAAGCCAATGTAGAGGCGCATGGAATGGATAGGGGTGATGACCGACCAGCCGGCTCTGGGGGCGGCACAAAGCTGCCATTCACCACCGGGTATCTTTACCGGCATGCACACGGGATCTTGTTTGGAAAACAGCTCTGGCTGGCCAAGTAGGATGATGCCGGAACCGGGCGCCTGCGCAGTTATTTTTTTTAGGCCAATGACAAAGACGTTCGACGTCCGAACAGCCGCAGCATCCAACAAAAGACGGACATCGGTCACGACTGAAACATTACCCCAATAACGAGGGGGGGCATCGGGGGTTCCGGCCTTGGTGAAGACGGGTACCCGGGCAATTAAGCCCTGTCCTCCCTGCACCAGCTTATGAGGTCCGGAAAATATCGGCACCTTGGCAAGTTGAGCCTTACGCACGTCGACGTACTGGTCGGGATTGTCGGCATAACGTAAGCCGATGGCCTGGCTATTTTCTTCCAGGGGATAGATTTGGTTGATGGTGTCGTTGGGGGCAATGCCGATGTTGTGGATATAAGGATGATTATCGATGGCTTGTTCGCTTAAGGCGTTAAAGAGATCCTGGTCGATTGCACCCTTATGGGCGATAACCCCGGCAATCCCGGAAGAGGCGCTGAAAAGATTGAGCACTGCGCCTTCGAGCCGTGCCCGCATGGGAGCCAATTCATTGATAGCCTGGCCTTGTTGTTCGAGGTGTTGTTGTTGAGCATCAATCAGGGCCACCTGCCAACTGATAAGGCTGCCGATGAAGAGGATGAACCCGGCAATCGCCCAGGGGACCCTTGAACGTGGAAAGAAGAGCGATAAAGGTTTCTGTTTCAAATGTAGCTCCGATAAAAAGGATGCCCCAGGGAGAACGAGGGGTAAACTCCTTGAAACCTTGAAGATGGCGTCGTAAAAACTTCGATCGACTGCGTCACAGCGTTTTCCCCGACACTCGACATAGCTTATGTCTGCCCTTGCTCCGGGAAAAATGCGATTCCTTCTATATCTGTGTTTTTACTGAGCCATCTTGCAGAATATGATGAACTTTTTGCGAGCCCATCATTGGAAGATATGGTTTAGCATAGCAGCGTCACTGGCAAAGTCAAGATGCCTACCGGGCCGCCGAATTTTTCAATTGCTCTCAACGAGCTACTGTCCTACTGTTTGCACTCTTCATGTACAGATGGACGTTGTTTGCTCAGGTGTTATAGGTGAGCTATAACAAAAAGCGCAAATTTATCAGAAAGGAGGAAGAGGCGTGCGAATACATGGCTTGCAGCATGTGGCCTTTGAGGGCCTTGGCCATATAGAAAAATGGATTGCGGAGCAAGGCCATTCCCTGACAATGACCCGTTTGTATGCCGGTGAATCGTTACCGGATCCGGCCGACTTTGATCGGTTGGTCATCATGGGTGGGCCGATGAACATTTATGAGGATGATCGCTACCCCTGGCTGCCCGGAGAACGGGTGTTGATTCGCCAGGCAATTGCGGCCGGTAAATCGGCGGTGGGAATTTGCCTGGGCGCACAGTTTCTGGCCGATGCCCTTGGCTCCAAGGTGTACAGTGGCGCGTTCAAGGAGATCGGCTGGTTGCCAATCCAGGTGACGGAGGCAGGGAAGCAGAGCAAACTCTTCCATGGATTGTCGTTAAATCCGGTGGTTTTTCACTGGCACGGGGACACCTTCGATATCCCGCAAGGGGCGGTGCATTTGGCCAAAAGCGAGGCCTGTCACAGCCAGGCTTTTCTTTTTGAGAATCGCATTCTCGGGCTTCAGTTTCACCTTGAATCAACCCCGGAGACGGTGCGGGAAATTCTCGCCCAGTGCAGCGACGAGTTGTTGGAAGGCCCTTATGTCCAGAGCGAGGATCAGATCAGGACCGCTGATCCGGCCTTGTTTGCTCCCATTAACCACCTGCTTGAAACCCTGCTGAGTCGGTTGGACTGACACCTGAATCAGAGGTTCAGGTGTCAGTGTTTTTTTGTTCTCAAGCTCCAGCGAGCCCCTGTTGTTGTTTGAATCGTACCAGAGCGGCGAGAAAATTGCTGGCCGGGGTGGGGACCCCGTATTTTTTCCCCTGGGCCGCCACATAACCGACCATGGCCTCGACCTCGGTCGGCTTGTTATTTTCCAGATCCTGAAGCATGGAGGCCCGGTGGTTGAAGGTGGCCGGGATCAGGGTGCGGTAGAAGACCCTGCGGTAGGCGGTCGCATTGGCCCAGGGAGTGTTCCCGCCCATGGCGTCGATCACTGCAAAGGTCTCCTGGATCACCTGGTCCATGATTTCCTGCGTTTCCCCGCTCTCGCCCAGGGCCCCGTAGTGGACTCCGAGGATGGCCCCAAGTGGGTTGAGGGCGCAGTTGTAGAGCAACTTGGCATAGAGCGATTGGTAAATGTCATCCACGGCAATGCTCGGTAGCCCCGCGTGATCCAGCGCTTCGGCCAATCGTTTGGCCGCGGTGGGAACAGCCCCACGGACACAGCCGCCGATGTGCACCGCATCGGCGGAAACCGTGATCTTGACCCGTCCGGGCTGATCAATCTCAAAGCCGGTGATGACCCGTCCTGCCAGGCTCCGTTCCCGACCCAGCCGCTCTTCGAGTTTCTCCAGATTGCCGCACCCATTCTGCAACGACACCACCGGACAATAGCATTGGGACAAGCCGACGATATCGGCAATGGCCTTGTCCGTGTCATAGGTTTTGGTGGTGACGAGGATTATATCATAGTTGCCACCGTTACGGCCCTTGAGGCTGGTCAACAGCTCGAGCTGCTCGCCGTTGACGCGATAATCGCCGAAGATGCCACTCACCTCCAGGCCGCTGGACTTAAGGACATCGACAAAACGAGGACGGAGGACAAGACCAACCTGGTGCCCATCCGCTGCCAGCATGCAGCCGATGGCTTGGCCCAGGGCACCGGCCCCATAAATCAAAATTCGCATTGCTTTCTCCCTGCACATAATGTGCATACTTGCCGGTGGGGCTGAAAAGGCGTACCTTCGCAGCTGTCGTCATTATCCAGTCTTTTTTTGAACCCGAGAGGACCAGCGTGAAACTGATCATCATCGCCGCGGTTGCCGCCAACCGGGTCATCGGCTGCCATAATACCATTCCCTGGCAAATACCGGAAGAGATGGCCCATTTTAAAGCAACCACCATGGGCTATCCGCTGATCATGGGGCGCTTGACCTACAATTCGATTGGCTCTCCCCTGCCGGGGCGCCGCTGCATCGTTGTCAGCACTACACCCTCCTTTGCACCCCATCCGGATTGCGCTAAGGTGGACTCCCTTGATGCGGCCATTGCCCTTTGTGCAAAATCGACCAAAGCCTTTGTCGTCGGTGGTAGTCGGCTCTACCAGGCGGCCCTGCCCCTGGCCGATACGATGATAATTAGCTGGATTGGGCAGGACTTTCAAGGAGACGCCTATTTCCCTAATTTTTGTGATCAGCCTTTTCGCAAGGTCGAGAGTCGGGTGCTTGCTGCAGCCGCGCTGCCGGTGACCATAACCACCTACCGTCGGATCAAAGGAAATCACGATAAGTCTTCTTGAGTCAGTTGCTCTGGTTTTGCGGCAGTGAAAAACCCCGGCGGGAGTCTTGGATTTCAGCTGGGGCGCACGCGTAGGGAGGAAAATTCCGTCGGCTTTCGGGCCGACCAGGTGCCAATACGCACCATGTTCAGCCTGCCGCTCTTTTTCAGCCCCTTGACCATGGTGGCAAGAATGGGAATGACATTGCATGTATAGAGCCTCTATGCATGCATCCACCTTTTATTTGTGCTAAAGAAAATCCATGCGACGCTTTTATCTCCCTCCCCATGCTTTCCAGGCCAATAGAATCGAAATTTCCGGTCAGGAGGCTCGGCACATGGCCATGGTTCTGCGGTTGAAGTCCGGCCAGAGCGTTGAATTCTTTGACGGCCAGGGTACGGTGTATACTGCTGTGCTCAAGTCCACGGATAAGCACCAGGTGATCGCCGAAATTGTCGATGCCCGCCGGGAAGAGCTGCAAACGCAATCGCCACTTACCCTGGCCCAGTGCCTGCTCAAAGGCAAGAAGATGGATTTGTTGGTGCAAAAGGCCACCGAGCTTGGGGTGCAGACCTTCCTCCCCTTGGTTTCCCGGTACTGTGAAAATAAGGGAGATCGTAACCCGGTGGAGCGGTGGCAACGGATTATGATCGAGGCCTGCAAGCAGTGTCACCGCGCCACTCCCATGGAGATCGCTCCCGTGACCCTGATCGAGGAGGCCAATTTTACCGAATATGCTCATCGGCTGGTTGCCTGGGAGTCGGAGCAAAGCGCGCCCCTGCCCACCGATTTTGTTGACCACCCCGGCTCCATCTGCCTTTTGCTCGGATCCGAGGGGGGGCTGCATGCCGTGGAGATTGCAGCCTTGCAGCAGCAGTACTTTACTTCCTTTTCCTTAGGGCCACGGATTCTGCGTGGCGAAACCGCCGCCCTGGCGGCTGTCTCCATTGTCCAATACCTGAGCGGTGCCCTGAGGCCGCCGCTTCCTTGCCGCTAACCTCTTTCCTTGCCCATAATTTTCTATGCGTGCTGTAATTCAACGGGTCTCACAGGCCCGGGTTGAAGTCGACCAACAAACCACCGGCGCCATTACCCAGGGACTGCTGGTTCTTCTAGGTGTCCATCGTCATGATACCGAAAAGGACCTGGTGTGGATGGCCGACAAGATTCAACATCTGCGAATTTTTGAAGACGAACAGGGTTTGATGAATCGGTCCCTGAACGACATCCATGGCCAGTTGCTGGTGGTCAGCCAATTCACCCTCTATGGTGATTGCCGCAAAGGGCGGCGGCCATCCTGGAACGAGGCCGCCCCCCCGGAGTTGGCGAAAGAACTTTATGATCGGTTTATCGGCCTCTGCCGACAGCGGGACATTCCCACCAAGGCCGGCATTTTCCAGGCCATGATGGAGGTCTCCTTGACAAACGATGGCCCGGTCACCATCCTTTTAGATTCCCAAAAAACTTTCTGAGAACGGAGTGCTATGACCACATTTGCCCTTGGCTCGACCTACCACGGTTTTACCCTGGATCGTGTTTCCTTTGTCGAGGAAATCAACTCGACCGTCTACCTGTTTACGCATGCGGTGCTTGGCTGTCAGGCTCTGGCAATCAAGAACCAGGACCCGAACAAGACCTTCTGTGTCTCCTTTATGACCGTGCCTGAAGACTCCACAGGCGTGGCTCACATCCTTGAACATTCGGTGCTGATGGGTTCGGAGAAATATCCGGTCAAGGATGTTTTCGGCGAGATCAACAAGGGCGGCCTGATGACCTTCCTTAACGCCATGACCGGTTCGGACACCACCTGGTACCCTTTTGCCACCCGTAATTTTAAAGAGTACTTCAACATCATGGATGTCTACTGCGACGTGGTCTTCAATCCGCTGTTGCTGCGTTCCACCTTTGAGCAGGAGGGGTGGCACTACCACCTGGAAAAGGAAGAAGATAAACTCCAGTACATGGGGGTGGTGTTCAACGAAATGAAGGGTGCCTTCTCCGATCCGATCCGATCTTTGTTTCACAACATCTATTGCGGCCTGATGCCCGAGTCGACCTACGCCCATGAATCCGGTGGTGATCCCCGGCGGATTCCGGACTTGAGTTACGAGCAGTTTGTCGAGTTCCATCGCTCCCACTACCACCCTTCCAACAGCACTCTTTTCTTTTACGGCGACGCCGATTTGGAAGAGGAACTGGCCTTTGTCCAAGAGCGTTTTTTAGCCAAATTCACCCAACCGGTGGAGAAGGCTAAAATCAAGGAGGGGAAGGATGTGTCCACACCCTTGTCCATTGAAGACAGTTATCCGGTCCAACCGGGGAGTCCCACGGTGGAGCGGACATTCCTGGCCATTAGCTCTACTATCGGGACCATCCGTGATCGAAAGCTCAACACCGCCTTCCAGATCATCGCCAATATTCTCTTTAACTCCGACGGATCACCGCTGAAAAAGGCGGTATTCAACTCCGGTGTCTGCAAGGACTTTGGTGGCTTGTTCCTGTCTAGCTCGTCTGTCAAGTCGCTGATTATCACTTATCTTGTCGGGACGGATGCGGAGAAACGTGACCATTTCCTGGCCCTGTACAAGGCCACCCTGACCCGGATGGTGGACCAGGGGCTGGACCGTGAGCTGATGCTGTCCGAATTGAATAAGTATGAATTTTCCGTCCGCGAGGAGTTGAACAAAGCTCAGCGCGGTCTGGATCTGATCGGCAAGGCCCTGCCAGCGATGAAGAGTGGGATGCCTCCTTTTGACGCTCTGGAGATCGACGCACTTTTGGCGGAGATCCGACAAGAGGCCACCGAAGAGGGATACTTCGAGCACCTGATTCGATCGTACCTGCTGGACAACCCGGCCACGGTCACCGTCACCCTGGCCCCGGATCCGGAGAAGATGGCGAAAAATGTTCTTGAGGAGCAGCAGCGGTTGGAAGCCTTTAACGCCTCTCTGGATGCGGAAGGCCGCCGGCAATTGGGTGAGCGTACCCGGGAATTAATGGCTCTGCAGGCCGCACCCAATACGGTCGAGGACCTGCGTCGTCTGCCCCGGCTCGGACTGGACGATCTGGACTCCCGGCCGCCCTTTCATGAGGTCACACCGTCCACCCTGGGCGATGTTGAGTTGCTGGTCAACAACCTGGAAACCAATGGCATCTGCTACCTGGATTTCGGTTTTGACTGCTCTGCCCTGCCTCTGGAACTGCTGCCCTATGTTGACCTCTTTGGCACCATCCTCACCGAGATCGGGACCGCCAACAAGGACTACATGCAGTTTGCTAAGGCTATCAATCTTTGCACCGGTGACTTTACGCACTCCTTTCAGACCTATGCGCGAGCCGGCGAGCGTGACACTGTCCGTCCGGTTTTGTGGCTGCATGTCAAGGCCTTGTCCTCCTACCTTGGACAGGCCATCGACCTCTTGACCGAGGTTCTGACATCGGTGGATTTTTCCGATGAACACCATATCGAAGAGATCCTGCAACGTGAATTTGCCTGGGCTGAACATTCGGTACAGAGTGAGGGCTATTCCCTGGCCGCCACCCGTGCCTTTTCTCATCTCAGTTTGGCTGGACAGTACAACGAACAGGTGCACGGCGTGACAGCCTATCTCCACCTCAAGAAACTGGCCGGTGACTATCTGAACGGTGAGGCAAAACTGCATGCAGCCCTGCGCCAGATCCGCGAGTTGCTCCTGCGCCGTCAAGGGATGATCATCTCGGTCACTGCCGAGGACCAGGATATTTCCCGTTTCCAACAGCTCGGCATCAATCTGGTCAAGGAACTGCCCTCCAAGGTCGTGGCGCCCACGTCGATCCAGTTTCCGTCGGTTGCACGGACCCAGGCCTTCACCACCTCGGCTGAAGTGGTGTACAACATCCAGACATGCACTCTCTTCCCATCGCTCGGGCAGTACAATGGCAGCTTTGAGGTCCTTCGCACCTGGATGTCGCGCGATTATCTCTGGAACACGGTGCGGCAGATGGGCGGGGCGTACGGCTGCTTTATTCAGTTCAATCACCTGAGCGGCAATTTCGGTATGATCAGTTACCGTGACCCGCAGGTTAAGAAAACTTTTGATGCATATGAAGCTCTGCCAAGGGTTGTTGGCGGATTGGAGTTGTCCGCGGAATCGATGCAGCAGTTGGTGGTCGGAGCCTATGGAACGGCGACTCCGCACCAGGGACCAGCCGCAAAAGGCGCTTCTGCCCGCAACGATTACCTGACTGGAGTGACGTCTGCCTTTCGGCAGCAGCGTATTGAGGAAATTGTCCGCACCGGGGTTGATGATCTGCGCAGCTTTGCGCCGCTGTTCAAGCGATTGGCAGAAGAGCGCAACCGGGTGACCATAGGCAATCGGGACAAGATCGAACAGGACACAAATCTGTTCGCCGAGGTGATGGAGTTGTAATCCGTCGGCGGTTATTTCTTTTTCGGGGTGGACAATCGGTCCACCACCTTCTCGTAATATGGCCCATCTTCACCGAGCTCGATGTTGCGCCCCATGCGGCATTCGAGCTTGGTCTTCAGATACCCGATTTTCTTGAGTTGCCGGACCTTCTCTTTTTCATCCGTACAGGTTTCCAATAACTGCTCCAATTGGATGATCTCTTTCTGGAGCGCCACCTCCTCTGGCACGTATCCCGCATTTTTCAACACCCGATAGGCCATGCGCAGGTCAGCAGGAATATTGCTGAGGTCTTCTTGTGGCAGTGGCTTGTTCTTCCAATGGCCGAGGTCGGGCAGTGTACCCTCTTCCATGGCTTGGAGAATTTTGCGTTCGGCAATTTGTTGGATGATGGAGAGCATGGGCTGTTTCTCTTGAGTTGTCGCTCCGAGGCATTACAATAGGCTTCATTGCAGCCGCGATAGAAAACCTACAAATAGATAACAAAAGGAGTGGTGTATGAAAATGCGATGTGTGCTGGGCGTTTCCATGGGGGTATTGATGACCGGAACCCTAGCTTGGTGTGCCGACGTTCCCTGGGAGATGAAACTTCCCTTCAAGGAAGCGACCATTCATTACCAACTCAGAGGGAGCGAGCAGGGCGAAGAGACCCTCTATATAAAAGATTATGGCAGACTGCGCGCCAAATATCACAAGGGTTCGACCACCATGATGGGCATGACTACCAAGACCGAAACGGTGGCAATCACCGATTCTGATTGGGTCGCCTCTTATGACCTGGTGGAAAAGACCGGCTTCAAAACCACCAATCCCAACAAGCTGTACCAGAGAGAATATAACAAGCTGAGCAGTGGCGAAAAGAAGAATTTCGAGAAAAACGCCAAGGAATTTGGCGTCGGGATGATGGCTCAATTCGGCGGTTCGGTGACCCCGTGCAAGGACAAATTCCTAGGGTATGATTGCGAATTGATTTCGGTTAGCGGCATGTCTGTCTCCTCCGTTTTCCGTGGTACCAATGTCCCGCTCAAAACCGAGGTCTCGATGATGGGCATAACAAACACCAATGTCGCCACCCAGGTCGACACCAAATCGCCTATCCCAGACAGTTTTTTTGCGCCACCGGTCGGGATCACTGCTCAGCTCAGTCCACAGGCGGAAGCTATGAGTGAAGGTACGGTGCAGCAGGTGGTCAACGCCTTTAAGGAGCCGGATGGCGCCATGAAGATGCAGCAACAAGCCGGGGCCGTTCCGATGATGGCGCCAGCTCGACAACAGGCCATGGAAGCCGATGGGGTGAGTGCTGAAGAACAAGAGGAGATGATGCGGCAGATGCAGGATGCGATGCAGAAGATGCAAAAACGCTAAACGAAAAATCCCCCCGGAGTATTTGGGGCTCCGGGGGGATTTTGGATTTATTTTTGAAGGATAGTATCCCTGAGATAATCCCGGTCGTCCTTTTCCGGGTAATCGAGAATGTAATGCAGCCCGCGCGACTCCTTGCGCAGGCTGGCGCTCTGCACAATCAGGTCGGCAATGACCGCCAGGTTGCGCAGCTCGACCAGGTCCGGAGTGAGCAGGTAATCGTAGAAGTGCTCCTTGATCTCCTTGACCATCCAGCTGAGACGGGTCTGGATCAGATCCAGTCGTTTCTGCCTCCGGACAATGCCCACATAATTCCACATCAATTGTCGCACCTGATCCCAGTTATGTTTGACCAGAATCGATTCGTCGAGCGTCTCTGCCCCGCCGGTGCGCCAAGGCTCGATCTCGATCCGATCTAAGGCCCGAACCTCTTCGATCCGATCCTTGATCAGCTTGGCCGCCCGATGGGCAAAGACAACCGCCTCGAGCAACGAGTTTGAGGCGAGTCGGTTGGCACCATGCAACCCGGTGCAGGCGGTTTCCCCCAATGCCATCAGGTTGGTAATCGAACTGCGGCCATACTCATCCACCAGCACTCCGCCGCACATGTAATGGGCCGCCGGGACCACGGGGATCGGTTTTTCCGTCAGGTCCACTCCGTATTTTTTACAGGTCCCGTAGATGTTGGGAAACCGCTCGCGGAGGAAATCGGCTGGCTTATGGGTGATGTCGAGGAAAACGCAGTCCGCTCCGGTGGCCTTCATCTCCGCATCGATTCCCCGCGCAACGGCATCACGGGTGGCGAGATCTCCTCGGGGATCATACCTCTTCATGAAAGCCTCTCCCCGTTGGTTGATCAGGGTACCGCCTTCACCTCGTACCGCCTCGGAGATAAGAAAGTTTTTTGCTTCACGGTTGAAAAAACAGGTGGGGTGGAATTGGATGAACTCCAGGTTGGCCACCTTGGCTCCGGCCCGATAGGCCATGGCCACCCCGTCGCCGGTGGCGATATCTGGGTTGGTGGTATAGAGGTATACTTTGCCACAGCCGCCAGTGCAGAGGACGGTCACTCCGGCGCGGTGGACCTCGACCTCGCCAGTGAGGCGATTGAGTACATAAGCGCCGAGGCAGCGGTCGCCGTTTTTGCGTTCACGGCCAAGCGCCTTGGATTCGATCAACAAGTCGATGGCCAAGTGATCTTCGAGGGCGGTGATATTGGGGTTAGCTGCAATCTGCTCCAACAGTGCTCGTTCTATCTCCTTGCCGGTGAGGTCGGCCGCGTGGGCCACACGTCGTGCAGAATGACCGCCTTCCATGCCTAGGTCAAACCCCTCTCCGTTTTTGCCTCGCTGGAAACGAACGCCGAGGTCCATCAATTCCCGGACTCGATCCGGCCCTTCCGTGGTGACAATGCGGACGATCTCTTCGTTGCACAGTCCATCCCCGGAGCAGAGCGTGTCGGCAATATGCGCCTCCACCGAATCCTCCACTGAGAGCACCGCCGCCACGCCGCCTTGGGCCAAGTTCGTGGCCGTGTCGGCTTTTTTCTTCTTTGTGATCAGGGTCACCTTGGAGAACTGCGCAACCTTCAACGCAAACGACAATCCCGACACACCACTCCCTACAATGAGTACATCGCTATAATCCGTCATACTTGGGTCCCGCGCCGGTAATGTTTCACGTGAAACATTGTCGGCTTTGTGAAAAGTCAACAACCGAGAAATCGTGCGCCGTAAAAAAAACACGGTACGAACACGAAGCGTCGTTCTCGTGGCTTTTTACGAGAACAGTTAACATGATGAACGCACAAAAAAGTCCATCGACAATCTGAAAGATGGGTCCGCAAAAATATAGATGTACAAGGAGCGGCGCTTTTACCGGCGGAAAGGCATACAGAGGGTATGTCGAGTGTCGGGAAAAACGCTGCGACGCAGTAGATCGAAGTTTTTACGACGCCATCAAACAGGGGCAAAGTGATTTTGGTGGCAAGAGAACTATTCTCTGGGAAGCGAGAGTATAGTATACTCCTTGAATGTTTCATTAACAAAGAGCTGTCAGGAGAAGATTTACGGTGGAAACACATATTATCGCCTTGGCCAACCAGAAAGGTGGCGTCGGAAAAACCACAACCGCATTGAACCTCGCAGCTGTTTTGGCGAGTAAAGGAAATAAAGTGCTGTTGGTCGATTCCGATCCCCAGGGAAACGCCTCCAGTGGCGTGGGCGTATTCAAATCGAACTCGGAAGAAAATATCTACAACTGTTACACCGGTGCCAAGGAGACCGGGGATTGCATTCAGGCCACCAATGTCAAAAATCTTTCGATCTTGCCGGCCTCCATTGACCTGGTCGGGGTGGAAGTCGAGTTGCTCAGCCAGGAAAACCGTGAGAGGCGGCTTAAGTCGATGCTGCGTCCGGTCCGCGAATCATTCAACTATATCCTCGTCGATTGTCCGCCTTCATTGGGCATGCTGACCATCAATAGCCTCACCGCTGCTGATTCGGTCCTGATTCCTCTGCAATGCGAATACTTTGCCATGGAAGGTTTGGCGCAACTGATCTCCACCATCCGCAAGGTGAAGAAAACCCTGAACCGGGATCTGTTCATCGAGGGGCTGTTGCTGACCATGTATGACCGGCGCAACCGCTTGACCCATTCCGTGGCCAGTGAAATCCAGAAACATTTCGGCGAACAGGTCTACAAGACCGTCATCCCCCGGAATGTACGCTTGAGTGAAAGCCCCAGCCATGGGCAGACCATTATCGAGTATGATCCCGGTTGCCCAGGGGCAAAAGCCTACAAACAGTTGGGCACTGAATTCCTCAAACGAGCCAAAGGGAGGGCGTAATGGCAAAAAATGTACTGGGCCGAGGTGTTGGCGCTCTGCTCCCGGAAGATGCCCTGGAAGATGATGAGAAATATTTTGTCTGCGATATCGACAAAATCATACCGAACCCCCATCAACCACGCAGCTATTTTGATCCGGAAAAACTCCAACAACTCTCTGATTCTATTAGGGAAAAAGGGGTGATTCAGCCGCTGTTGGTCGTTAAGGGGAGCGGCAGCCGCTACACATTGATTGCAGGTGAACGACGCCTTCGTGCCGCCAAGCTGGCCGGCCTCGACGAGGTCCCAGTGGTGGTGATGGATGAGGCCGGGGACAGGGAACGCCTTGAACTGGCCCTGATTGAAAATATCCAGCGTCACGATCTCAACCCCATTGAGGAGGCACAGGCCTATAGTCGCCTGATGGAGGAGTTCCAGCTTACCCAGGAAGAGGTGGCGAAAAGGGTCGGACGCCAGCGTTCCACCATCACCAATGTTCTCCGCCTGCTGCAATTACCCACCCCCCTCCAGGAAGATGTGGTCCAGGGCCGGATCAGTGAAGGCCATGCCCGGGTTTTACTCCGGCTCAAGGATGATCCGGAACAGATGCAGGTCGTTCGTGATCGGATTGTTGACGAGGAGTTGTCGGTCCGGGCAGCGGAACGACTCTGCACGGGTAAGGCGCAAAAGGCCGTACCCAAGGCTACCGAGTCCCGGAATCCGCCCGTGGTTAAGGATGAGCTGCCCGCTACCTACTGCAACACCCTGGTGACTCAGCTGACCAACCAACTGCATACCAAGGTGCGCGTCGTACAGCAGGGCACCCGGGGCAAGCTTGAGATCGAATACTACTCCAGCGATGATCTCGACCGGTTGGCAGGACTCCTCTCCCGCTAGTGAAGCAGCGCTGCAGATGGCACGGGAAATGAGACACATTGTCGGCCGGCCAAGGCTCCCCCTGAGGATGACACCGTTGGTGCTGCTGGCTGTTTTTCTTGTGCTGCTGGTGATTGGCATCACCTTGGGTGAACCTTCCCGGGTCTTGGAACAGGCTCGCTCGATCTGTCTGTCCTGCATCGGGATCGGCTAAATGCAGCGTCTACGGCGGTGTTTGCAACTTGTTTTTGCCCTACTCGCCAACGGGTATTGGGGCTTTCCCGCAAGCGGCAGCCTGTACCAGGGGCCGCTTAAGGTGCTCTGCTCTCCGGGCCTGAACTGTTATTCCTGTCCTGCATCCACCACCTTCTGCCCCATCGGCAGTTTGCAGCAACTGTTGCTCGGTGTTCGCATGTCCTTTGCCGCGGGGCAGCTTTTTATCGGCACCTATGTTTTGGGTTGCATCGGTCTGCTAGGCACCGTCTTTGGCAGGTTCATCTGCGGCTGGGCCTGTCCCTTTGGTCTGATTCAGGAGTGGCTGCACCGTATTCCCTCGCCCAAAATCCATCTCCCCCAATGGTTGGGTTGGGCACGTTACCTGGTGCTTATTTTTTTAGTGATCATCCTGCCCTTGGCTTGGATGGATGATTTCGACATGGGGCTGCCCTGGTTCTGCAAATTCCTCTGCCCGGCCGGGACCCTGGAGGCAGGTATTCCCATGCTCCTGTTGGATGCGGACCTGAGATCCAATGTCGGCTGGCTCTACGCCAATAAGCTTTTTTTCCTCGCGATTACTCTTGTGGCCAGTGTTGCTGCCTCCCGCCCGTTTTGTCGGGTTTTGTGTCCGCTGGGTGCTTTTTATGGTCTGTTCAACCGGATCAGCCTGATTAGGTTGAAATTTGATGCGGATAAATGTACAAAGTGCGGGGCATGTCACCAGGTTTGCCCGGTTGAGATCCGCGTTGACGAGATGCCTAACAGCGGAACCTGTATCCGTTGTCTCAGATGTTGCACCGAGGCCTGCCGCTATGGTGCTCTCGGCCTTGATATCGCTGGATACGGTGTTACCCTCAGTCCGCCACCGTCGCCCACTGATGAACCCGAACGCCAGGGAACTAAGGGATGAAGGGCCGTTATTCGAAGTTGTTTGTTGCCTGTTTGCTGCTGCTCAACCTGCCTTTGGCCGTTGCGGCAGAGATGGTGTCCATCGCCGGGGAAGACATCAACATGCGTTCCGCACCCGGGACCGACCAACCGATTTTATGGAAACTCGGCTCCGGCTTCCCGCTGGAAGTTATCGCTAAAAAAGGCGATTGGCTCCGGGTGAAGGATTTCGAGGGCAGTTTTGGCTGGGTGCACCGTCAAACCACCCAACAGACTCCCTATGTGATTGTGCGGGCCAATAAGGGGACCGAGCAGCAAATCAATATCCGCAAGGAGCCGAACACCGATGCGGAGATCGTGGCCAAGGCCAATTACGGTGTGGTGTTCAGGGTGTTGGCGACCCGGGGCCCTTGGATCAATGTCGAGCATACCCAAGGGGTCTCCGGATGGGTTCTGGGAAGCCTGCTCTGGGGAAAGTAAGCAGTACACGTTGAGGTTGTTGGCAGGAAAAAGATCGTTCAGAAGTTCTTCGTTTTATTTTCACCCTATCTGCACCACGTTTGATCGTTGGGTTGCGAGGTTTTGGAAATATGTACGACGTAACCCGATCAATACCGATGATTCCCGATAAGAAGCTGATCAGACTCCGCTTTGAACAGGCGGCTGCGACGTACGAACAGCACGCCACGGTCCAGCACCGGGTGGCCGAGCACCTTTTGGCCATGCTGTCGGAGGCGGCACCCGAGCTTCGACCTGAGCAGGCCTTAGAGATCGGTTGCTGCACCGGACTCTTGACCCAGCGTATCTTTGAGTGCTTCCCCTGCCTGACGCACCTGACCATCAGCGATCTGGTTGCGGCATTTGAAGCCTGTGTTTGCCGCAAAATCGGTCCAAAGGCGGAAAAGATAACCTTTGTTGCCGGGGATATTGAATCGATTCGCCTGCCCGGCTGCTATGATTTGATCATCTCCTCTTCCACCCTGCATTGGGTCCACGATTTACCGACCTTGTGCACCAAGTTACACCGGCACCTTTCCTCGAGCGGTCTCTTCGCGCTCTCTCTGTACGGCAAGGAAAATCTGCGTGAAATTCGTGAGGTGACCGGAGTTGGCCTGGTGTACCGCAATCTGGATCAATTGCTCAATGTCATGTCCGAGCGGTTTGAGATCCTCGCTGCGGAGGATGCGCGTGAGGTCCTGTGGTATGCCGATCCCCTGGCCGTACTCAAGCACTTGCGGGCAACCGGCGTCAATTCCATCGGCCAGCAGGCGTGGACCCGACGTCAAGTCCTTGAATTTATCCAACAATACCAGACTTTATTTGGTGGCGAGCAGGGTGTCCGGCTCACCTACCATCCCATGTTTGTCGTCGCCCGTCCGAGGTCGTAGAACCCGCCCGTAGAGGCGCCGACACAACCTCAACCGAGGGGCAACCTATGAGCCAACCACAATATACCATTGCCATCGGTGGTATTGATACCGATGTCGGCAAAAGCTACATTACCGGTCTGTTCGCCCGTCATCTACTGCAACTGGGCCACTGTGTCACCACCTTGAAGTTGGTTCAGACCGGTTGCACCGAATTGTCCGACGATATTCAGCTGCACCGGAAGCTGATGGGACAGCCGCTGAGCGAATTCGACCGCGACGGCACCACCTGCCCCTACCTTTTCCCTTTTCCTGCCTCCCCTTTGCTGTCAGCCCGCATGGTCGGTAAAACGATCGAGGAATCGGTGCTGGATCAGTCGATCCATACTCTGCAACAGCGGCACCAGTGGCTGCTGGTGGAAGGTGCCGGCGGCTTATTGGTGCCGATTACCGCCAATCTTTTGCTGCTTGATTTTTATGCCGCGCGCAAGATGCCGATGATCCTGGTGGGCTCGGCCCGATTGGGATCGATCAACCACATTCGTCTCAGCCTCGAGGCGATCAAAGCCCGCAACATTCCCTTGCTGGGCCTGGTGTATAACCTCTACGGCGATCATCCCAAGGAAATCGTTCAGGATACCTTGCTCGAATGCCGCAAGGCGCTCACTGATTACGGCTTTAGCCAACGGCTGGTGATTGTTCCCGATCTTCGCGAAAGCAGCGCTGCCTCTTGGCAGGTGCTGGTCGATGCAGCCAGGGAATGGCAGGAAGGGCAATAAGCCTGGAGGGGGCCTCAATCCAGGGGGGATCACAAGCCGTCGGTGGTCGTTGTGGCCCTAAAGAAGGGGTGGCGTTGACTCCGGAGGCGTAACCGAGTTCTTTTTTCGGAAAACCAGTTGGCGGGAGAGGATGAAATTGACGAACATGCCAGCGATGGAGCCGGCTGCCACGGCCAGGGAGGGGTGGCGGGCCGCGAGGGCAAATCGGTAGATCAGGACCAGGTACACTCCATTGTTGATCAGCCAGCCGATACTATTGGCCAGGATATAGTGGAGCCATTCGCGGTGGAGTTTGTGACCGCTGGCCCCAAAGGTATATTTCCGGTTGAGCCACCAAGCAACGGTGGCCGCTAGGGGAAAGGCAAGGAGTTGCGCCTTTACCGGCCCGATGGCCCCAACCAGGAGTTCCACAAGGGCTCCATTCACTACGAAGGCCGCCGTACCCACGAGAAAAAAACGATACGCCTGGCGGATGAGTCGGTGTTGCCCCGATAGCCTCGAATTCCCCCTCTCTCCAGCTTGCATGTTCAGCCCTCGGACAGCGGGATGCTGAGATACTGCAGGCGTTTGATCTCAATACGTCCACGCGTCACCGTGTCGAGGATGAGGCCGCAGGCCAAGCTGAGAAACCCCAAAACCATCAGACACATGGACAACACAGCGGTTGGCAGGCGCGGAACTAACCCGGTTGACAAAAAATCCGACAGGATCGGCAGCATGAGGATGATGGACATCGTTGCAAACCAGGCGGAGATAACAGCAAAAAATGGCATGGGTTTTTCCTCTTTGACCAGTACCAGAATCATCCACAGGATCTTCCCGCCGTCCTTGAAGGTGGAGAGCTTGCTGGTGGAGCCTTCCAGACGCTCCTTGTAAGGAGTCTCGATCTCGGCGGTTGGCATGCGCAGATGCAGGGCATGCACCGTCAATTCGGTTTCAATCTCGAAACCTATGGCCAGGGCGGGAAAGCTTTTTACATATCGCCTGGAAAAAACCCGAAACCCCGAGAGCATATCCTTGAAGCGGTCGCCGAAGATCCAGCGGACAATTCCGGTCAGCATCCAATTGCCGAAACGGTGTCCTGGGCGATAGGCTGCCTCAATCGTCGTCACCCTCGCTCCATTGACCATATCGAGCTGATTGTCGAGGAGGCAACGGATCATCTCTGGTGACGTAGCGGCATCATAGGTGTCGTCGCCGTCAACCAGAACATAGATGTCGGCCTCGATATCAGCAAACATCCGCCGTACCACGTTGCCTTTTCCCTGGAGAGGTTCGCTACGAACTATGGCCCCGGCCTTCTTGGCTACCTCCATGGTTCTATCTCTGGAGTTGTTGTCGTAAACGTAGATGGTGGCTGCGGGCAAAGCGCTGTGAAAAGCATGAACCACCTCGGCGACGGAGGGTTCCTCGTTGTAGCAGGGGATGAGGACAGCGATGGTCGGGGATTGTGCGGGCGGGTGTTGGTTCATTGGTCCTCATCGCGTGATCTGAAAAGAGCTGAGTCGAATTCGACTAGGGAAAAGCAGCCATAAAACGTTATCTATAGTATGAGATGGACTCGTAAAAAGGCCATCACATTCTGAAAGATGGCTAAATTAAAACACAGATATACAAGGAGTAGCGTTTTTCCTGGGGCGAAGACATACATAAGGTATGTCGAGTATCGGGAAAACGTTGCGACGCAGTAGATCGAAGTTTTTACGACGCCATCAGTATTTGCGAACTCTACCAGATCAATGATATCCTATCAATCTGATTGCAATGGCAGAAAATTCGGATGAGGTGCATGGTTCGGGGACTGTGCGGCAACAATCATCGCCAACAGGCGAGAACGGATATTGAACCAACCGTTTGCTTTTCTCGCCAGCGTATAAGGCGTACCCTCGCCCATTCGTCACCACCATGACGTCCCACTCCCCAGACAATCGGCTCAAGCCATGGATATAAATCCTCGTGGTAATCGTACGGCTTCACTGGTTAAGCGATGCCCACGGACCGCCCTTTTGCGGGGACTCCTGACAATTCTTGCCCTGAGTGCCAGCCTGGCGCTATTGCTGGCCCCCGCGCTGTGGAATAGGTATGCGCTGGTTTTTTATGATACGGGTGGATATGTCGAGGCTGCCTTGCAGATGCATCTCGTGCCCGGTCGATCCATTTTTTATGGTCTTTTTCTCCAGATTTTTTCCTTGGATTGGTATTCCTTTTGGGGGGTGATAATCGCCCAGGCCGGATGCGCGCTGTGGCTGATCCATCTGTTGTGGCGGTGCCACCGGCTACCGGGTGGGACCCCGATGTTGCTTGTGGTAACGGCTTTCTTGTCACTAACGACCAGCCTGCCCTGGTATGCAGGTCAACTTATGCCGGATGTCTTCGTGCCACTGTTGGTACTGGCGATGTGGCTGCTCAGCGCCCATGCCCAAGCCTTATGCAGATGGGAGTTGATCGGCCTGTCGTTCGTTGTACTGCTGGCAACGCTTGCCCACATGTCCTGTCTGGCGCTGGCCTTGGGTTTGGTGGTGGTGCTGTTGGCACAACGGATTGTTGCCGCCATCTGGCCGATCAAATTGACCTTCTTCTTACCGACTGCGTTGGTGCTCGCGGTTGTGGTATTCATGCCCCTCCTGCATAATCTGCTTACCGGGAAGGTTGGCTACACCCCAGGAGGATCGGCCTTTCTCTTTGGCCGTTTGGTGCAGGATGGCGTGGCAAAGCGCTGGTTGATGGAGCATTGCCCGGTTTCCGGTGTGCAATTGTGCGCGTGGAAGGGAGAGTTGCCGGAAACCGCCGATAGCTTTCTATGGGGAAAAAATTCGCCGTTCAAGAAGATCGGAGATTGGAAGGACCCAAAGGTTCAGCAAGAACTCGGACAACTGGTCAGGGCCATGGTGCAGGCCTATCCGGGGATGATCATCGGCACGGCGCTGAGGGACACCACTGAGCAGGTCATTCGTGTTGCCACCGGCGAGGACCTCGATGCCGAACATTGGGATACCAGGGGGATCATCTCGACCTTTCTTCCCCGCATCGCTCCGGCCTTCACCCATGCCCGCCAGCAACAGGAAGAACTGACCCCAAAACTGTTGGCGGGGTGGAACCGACTGCATATACCGGTGGCTCTGGCCTCCATGGCACTGCTGCTGCCGATTATCTGGTGGGGCCTACGCACCGACCGGCGTTCACTTGCCGGATTCGCTTTGTTTATCCTCGTTGCCTTGCTCGGCAACGCCTTCATCTGCGGGGCTCTCTCCAACCCCCATGATCGCTACCAGAGCCGGTTGATCTGGCTCGCGCCTTTAGTTGTGCTGCTTGCGTTAGCAGAGTACCGCTGCAACCCTGGCCCATCTTCTTCCCTTCGGTAGTCTTATCTTGAAAGCGCGGGGTGGTTGGCGGAGCCATTTTATTGTCGGCCTGAAACAAGGGTGCATTGATACCGGGTTTCCCCTTCAACACCGATCAGACGCAGGGTATAGGTACCGGGCTCTGAGACGGTAATCGGGAGAGCTCTATTTTCCTGGCCGCTGAAGAGGCGATTGGGATCGCGGTAGACCAGCGTTCCCCGAGCATCCCAGACTTCCGCCGTGAAACGGCCTGGATCGCCGGTTGCGGTAAAGTTGAACTGCACCGGGCTGAACGCTTCCATTGGAAAGCGGTATTCGGCCACAGCGCCTTTAGCAATGGTGCCGCGCATGGAAGGGCTGTTGATGTGCAACGTATTGGCCTGACCACGCAACTGGGCATCAAAGGCAATGGACTGCAGGCCAATACGGTAGGGACCGATACCTTCCTGGCCACGCACCCGCAAGAAATAGGTGTCGGTTTTCGGTGGCGTCCAGGGCATACGCAAACGGGCCGGATCGGGTCTGGCACTGCTCGGCATGCGAAAGCTCGGATTACCTTTGGAATCAATTAATTCGAGCTGATAGCTCGAATCCTCGGCAGTCTGTTGTTGGATGATTCGCACCGGGCTGTTGGCATACAGTTTGACTCGATACTCGGCCACAGCTCCCTTGGCAATGGTTCCGGCCTGTGGCTCGCCATCAATTTGCAGGATATTGTTGTCACTGCGGAGGGTTGCATCCGAGACCAGCGGTGTGAGGCGCAGTGTATATCGTCCCTCACCACCGATGCCAATGACCCGCAGGATGAAGGTGTCTGTGGTTAACGGCGTACATGGCAGGTTGACTTCTTTCTCAACGGCCCCTTTAAGGGAGTAGCGGCAGGAGATGCGATGGGAAGAGTCGACCAACTCAATCGCGTATTTTACCCGATCACCGGTGGGCTCAAGGGTGATGCGCATCGGACTGTTTTCTTGCAGGCGAAGGCTATGTTCCTGGGCGACATTGGTAAAGATGTTGCCGCTGAACTGGCGTACTTCGGGATTTGCCGTAACAGGTGGCGGTGCTGCCGTTTTTTGCGGTACCAAGGGGTGGGAGGCTGTCGCGGTACTGGTATCGTCGAAAAAGAGCGCCAGGGTGTTGGCCAGGGCGTCCTGGCGAATGACATTGCCCACACCGTTGTTGATCGAGAGCAACATGCCCGCGCATTGACCGCCTAGGTAAAGCGGGCTGCCGCTGGCGCCTTTGGCCAGCGCATCTTCGGCAGCGGTCGGCCGGATATAGATGTTGCGGTATTTATCGTAGCCAATGATTTCCACCGGGGATTTGCGGAGACTGCCATCGGCGAGCATGGTGTGCAACTCCCCCACTTTCTCCGTGGCCAGGAGGCTGTTCAGGCTTGCATGGCTGGGCCAAGTGGTGCGGCGGCAGGAGAGCGGGGTTTCACTCTTGATTCTCAGCACGCTGAGATCCCCGGGAAAGAGTTCGAGGATTTCCGCCGAGGCGTGGATCTGTTCCGCGGTGGTCGCGTCGATGGTGAACCCGTTTTCCACCACATGGGCCGGGGTAATGATCAGACATTCAGTGCCCCGCGGCCGAAGGATACCTTGGCCGATTTCATTGTCATCGACCTTGAGAAATACATCCGAGGCCAGGACTGGGGCGGTGCAGAGGGCAAACATCAGCACAATGGGGGAGAGGAATTGGGAGCGTCTATTCATGGGTAAACGGGTATTTGTTAGTATCGGTTGATCCGCCTTTGTTTTTATGAGGCACAATCTGGATGGATCTTTTCACGAATCCACCAGCCTTGATCAATCTATCCTACTTGAGTTTCATCTGCGAGTGGAAGTAGAGCAGGCGGACGGCAAAAACGAGAATTCCGGGCACGGTCAGCATGATGGCCCAGGTGATCACGAGCTCTTCGTCCTTGCCCAGCTTCGACCAGAGATTGTTACGGAGTTTGAGGTTGGTATCTCGGAATTTCTTAATGGTGGCCGAGTTGGCCTCGACAATGGCGACCACCTGCAATCCCCGGTCAAAGTCAAAGGTGATCACGCCGCTGGTTTTGGGATTGTCGGGGAGAAATTGGAGCCCGTCACCCAACTGCAGTTTATAGGGGTCGACCTTGTAATGGTTCCCGGAAAGCAGTTGCCGGGCCACCATGTGGATCTCGCCGTCGAGGAGCAAGCCGTCTTGCTGGTAGGCATCATAGGCGGGCACCTTGCCGATAATCATTGGCCCGTCGATGTTATACCGCCAGGGTATCCCCTGGAGCACCATGTTGAGCGGGTTGTTGAGTACCAGATCGATGGTGCCGGGTAGGGTGAGAATCGGCTCGTCATTCTCGTCGAACACGCAGTTCCTGCCAGCGCTCTTGATCTGGACGTGCAGTGGTCCTTTGCCGATGCGGGAGAATATGATGGTGGAGTGCCCTTCAATTTGCAGTGAACCCTGTCCCGGATACTGGCGTGAGCGAGAGAGGGAGGCTGCAGGCACCAAGGGGTCAAAGGTGCCTGCGTTATTTTCTTCCCAGTACAGGGTGGCATTGCGGAAGGGGATACGCGGCGGGTCGACACTTTCCGGCTGGTACTCGACGCGTTCACTCCGGGCGGTAACAATAAAGGAGCCGGGGGAAAAGGAGTTGATCGCAATTTTGGTGATCAGAAGGCCGAGAAAGACCACATACAGGCTGAAAAAAAAGGCGATACAGTGCAGGGTACGGGGATACTGCTGGGTGATGTAAAAAAAGACCTTTTTTTCCGGCTCGGAAACGACCGCCGCCAGGAGCACATCCCGGACAATATCACCAATGGTGAGGAAACAATTGCGCAATTTCACCAGCTCATCTCACCGGAACTTCGACATTGGGCAAACGTTTACCAAAATTGTTACGCAGGAGATAGAGGCTTTTGGGCACGACCAACAGCTCCTTGTTCACCATGCAAGCGGTGTCGTAGGCCACGGTGCTGTCGGCGCTGATTTTGGTACAGGCGCCCCGCTCCGCCATTCCTGGGATGCCGACACTGGTATCGGTATTGCCTGAGTTGACATAGAGCACATAATTATTGTTGTTGGCTGGCCCCCAACTCGCGGGCACATAACGTAAATCGCCGGAGGTACAGTCCTGCTCGCCGATGGCTGCCAGAACCACCAGGGCATCCGGGGCATAACCGGAAATCTGCTTCTGGAACTTGGACGGGATGCTCACCAGCAGTTCGCCGGCAGGCTGCGATCCGAGTGCGTAGTGCCAGGAAGCGGCATAGAGGCCGTCGCGGCTGACCATATTGACGCAGAGCTTGGCCTTGGGTTCGGGGATATCCCGCAGCACCTGGATGTAGAGCTGTTGCAGGTCGATCTGGGGCAAGAGGCTCTGCTGCATGAAACCGGCACGAATGCCACCGGAAACAGTCACCTTTTCCAGGTAGGATTCCTGAAACTGGCCTTGGTCGAGGACGATTTTTCGGCTCTCCTGGGCTGTCACCGGCATCGCCGATAGACTGAGGCTGAGAAAAGCGGTCATGATGGTGCTGCACTTGAGAGCTCCGGTCAGGGAGGATAGAATGTTTCTCATCGGTTTTCCTCGAGAATCTGTGTTGAATTTGCTGGTTGCACCTGGCGTCTTTGTCATTGTTCGCTTGGAGCCGGTCCGGAAAAGAAAGCCGATACCGATTGTTGCTTGCCGGGTGGCGATAGGTGGGGGTAAGATTTGTCCGTTTTTTTGCGGTGCAGGGGGACGTGGCGTTGAAAATGGCTGGAATATTGAGGGCCTCGTAACAAAGGAAACAACGGGAAAACAGGCATCACAAAAACAGTGAGTTACGAAGCGTTGAAGGATGTTTTTTTTGAGAACGACAATACCGCCTCTGGCAGTGTAGGGGAAACCGATACACCACCTTTGCTTGTCACTGTACCAATCCCTGCTGGTATTTTCCACGTGAAAAAAGGGTGTTTTTTGTAATTTTTCGTGAATAAGCGAAGGGCAGTCCTCCTTCAAGCCTGGGGCTGTTTTTCCAGGCGGATTCGAATGGAGGACTTCACCTGGAACCTCCGTTGAACGCAAGAGGAGTATTATAAAAAAATGATTAAAAAAACAAATAATTATAGTTGTGCGACCGTGGAGGAATTGGCCCTGGAACTGCGCCGATTTGCCGGTGAGCGCAACTGGGACCAGTATCACACTCCGAAAAACCTAGCCTCGGCTCTGATCGTTGAAGCGGCGGAACTGCTTGAGCATTTCCAATGGATGAGCCAGGAGGAAAGCCGGAATTTATCACCGGACGTCAAGACCGAGGTAGCGCATGAGATTGCCGATGTGCTCATTTACCTCACCCGCCTGGCCGACAGGCTAGGGATAGATATGATGGCCGCCGCTTCGGAAAAGATGGGGCTGAATGCGATAAAATATCCGCCCCTGCCTCCCGTTGCTTGAGGCGGGCTGTCCCTATGGAAACCGTCGCTGCTCTGCATTTCTTTTTCCCGGAGACCGAGGTTTGCTCCGTAACTCCCTTGGGGAGGGGCAACATCAACGAGACCCTGCGGGTGATCCTTGCTGATGGATCTTCCAGGGTGCTACAGCGGCTCCATCCGGGAGTGTTTCCCGATCCAGATGCAGTTATGGCCAATATGCGTCTGGTCACCGCGCATTTGGGCCGTGAGCAGGACGAATCCATCCGGTTTTGCCAGCTTGGCTCCAACCCCGAGGGAAAGGATCAATTTATCGATGATGAGGGGTGTTGCTGGCGAATCCTCAGCTATATTGAAAAGAGTCGGACACTGGAGCAGGTTGAGAATACGGCTCAGGCCGAGGCTATCGGCCGCCTGTTGGGCCGTTTTCATTGCCTGACAGCGAGCCTCTTACCAAAGCACCTTGCCGATCCCCTGCCCGGATTTCATTGTACGCCCCTGTACCTGCACCAGTATGACAGCCTCCACCAAAGGGGAGATTCTATGAACCATCTGGAGCTGCAATGCGCGGAAATGATCGAACAAATGCGGCCTTTGGCCCAATTGCTCGAAGAGGGCCGTGACCACCTGAGCCAACGAGTGATTCATGGCGATCCCAAGGTCGCCAATTTCCTCTTTGCCGAAAGCTCGGACCAGGCTGTGAGTCTGATCGATCTGGATACGGTTAAGCCCGGGCTGCTTTTGCACGATATCGGCGACTGCCTGCGTTCCTGCTGTAATCCTTTGGGGGAAGGGCATGAATATCCGGAAGAAACAGCGTTTGTTCCCGGACTGTTTGCGGCCCTCATGCGCGGATATATTGGCCAGGCCGGAGATTTACTTGCGAGCGCCGATCGGAAACTCCTGGTGCGCGCTGCCGCGGTGATCAGTTTTGAGCTGGGGCTGCGTTTTTTCACCGACCACCTGGCCGGGAACCGCTACTTCAAGGTCGTGCGGGCGGGGCAAAACCTGCACCGGGCCCGTATCCAATTCCAGCTCAGTCAATCCGTCCTTGGCCAACGGGAGGAGCTCGAACGGTGCCTGCACACTCTGCTGCCGTAGATCCGCTTAAAACCACATTGGCCCCCGTACTCTATCGCCCCGTGTGCTTGCAATTGTCGGCCGGGCGGTTTATAGCTGTGGCCACGTCGTTGTTGTGCCCTGTACGCTTCGGCCAGCGGTTAGCTCAAACCCCTTTCAGATTTTTTAGCATAAGGAAAAGACCATGACCATTACCCAAGGCAAAACCGTTGCCATTACCTATACTCTGACTCTGGAGAACGGCGAGGTGGTCGACAGCAATGTTGATGATACGCCTTTGACCTATGTTCAAGGCGAAGAACAGTTGATTTTTGGCCTGGAGCAGGCTCTGGAGGGCAAAACCGCCGGGGAGACACTCAAGGTCAGCGTCCAGCCTGAAGACGCTTACGGCACAATCTCCGAGGACGCCTTAATTGAGGTTCCCCTGGATCATCTCCCCGAAGAGGGACGGCAACCGGGGGCGGTAATCACCGCTGTAGGCCCGCAGGGACAGGAATTGGAAGGCATGGTGACCAGCATCCAGGATGAGAAGGCCAGCGTCGATTTCAACCATCCCCTGGCTGGTCAGGTGCTCCATTTCGATGTCACCATCGTCAGTGTCGATTAAGGGGTTGGTCGCTGTATGAGCACCGTTTCACCCTATACCCTGCTGCATCGCTCCAGCGAGTGCAAGGCGCGGCGTGGCGAACTGGCCACCCTGCACGGCACCATCCAGACCCCGGTGTTCATGCCGGTGGGGACCTTGGGCACGGTCAAGGCGATGACCCCGGAGAACCTGTTGGAGCTCGGGGCGCAGATTATCCTCGGCAACACCTACCATCTCTATATCCGACCCGGCCATGAACTGATCCGCAGCTTCGGCGGCTTGCACGGTTTCATGCATTGGGATGGGCCGATTCTCACCGATTCCGGTGGATTTCAGATCTTCAGTCTCAAGGAACTGGCCAAGATCACCGAGGAAGGGGCCGCATTCCGTTCCCATCTCGATGGGGCAAAACTGTTCCTCAGCCCGGAGGATGCGGTCCATGTGCAGGAGGCCCTGGGCTCGGATATCATGATGGTGCTTGATACCTGCATTTCCTATCCCGCCGACCGTGATGAGGCGGCCCGTGGGACTGCCCTGACCCGGCGTTGGGCCAAGCGTTGCCGCCAGGCCCAGAGCGATACCGGTCAGCATCTTTTCGGCATTGTCCAGGGAGGCATGTTTGCCGATCTGCGGCGGGAGGCCATTGAGCAGCTGGTGGAAATCGGTTTTGACGGCTATGCCCTGGGTGGCCTCTCGGTGGGCGAACCCAAGGAATTGATGTATGAGATGCTTGAGGCCACCGCCGATCACCTGCCCGCCGACCATGCCCGTTACCTTATGGGGGTGGGGACGCCGGAGGATCTGGTGGAAGGCGTATACCACGGCATCGACATGTTCGACTGCGTCATGCCGACCCGCAACGCCCGCAATGGAATGCTCTTTACTTCACAGGGCAGAGTTGTTATAAAAAACGCCTGTTTTCAACAGGACCCGCGTCCTTTGGATGAAACTTGCAGCTGCTATACCTGTCGTCATTATTCCCGTGCCTATCTCCGGCATCTGTTTCAGAGCCGCGAGATTTTGGCCTATCAGCTGAACAGCATCCATAACCTGCATTATTACTGCACCCTGATGGCGCAGATGCGCGAGGCGATTGAAGCGGATCGCTTTCTTGAGTTTCGCCGTCATTTTTATCAACAACGTACCCAATCGTTAGCCACTTAAAACCGATTAACTGGAGGAACCTTTTATGACCGGTATTGCCTGGGCCGCCGACGCAGCGGCACCCGCGGGAATGGCCAATCTGGCCCAATTTGCCCCGCTGGTCCTTATTTTTATTGTTTTTTACTTCTTGCTCATCCGTCCGCAGCAGAAAAAGGCCAAAGAGCATCAAGCGTACCTCTCCAACCTGAAAAAAGGCGACAAAGTAATCACCGGTGGCGGTATATACGGCCAGATTGCCGGGATTACCGATAACGTGGTGACCCTGGAAATCGCTGAGAACGTGCGCATCAAGGTCAGTCGCAGCGCCATTGCCGGTTCCGCCTCAGAGGCAGAAAAGCAGGCACCGGCAAAAAAAGCCGGCTGAGGACTCCGAGGCTGCAATTAATTTTCATCGTGTATGAAAATGAGCGTTGAGTCTACCGGTGCCCGCCCCTGATCGCTTTATATTGGGGCAGACGCACACTGTATTGGCCGTGCTGCTGGAATTCCAGCGGTGCGGCCTTTTTTTGTTGAGCAGATGGAACGAGTAATTTTCCGAGGAAAAACCTGCGACCATCCGGTGATCATCACCGATGAAGGGAATGTGCGCAGCCTCCGTTTCGGCACCGAGGAGCGGCAGAGCTGCATTGACCTGCAACAGCCTCAGGTTCTGCAATTAGCCTATACCCGTTGGATGGCCACAGCCCTGCTGCTTCATCCGCAGCCGGAAAAATTTCTGGTGGTCGGGTTGGGGGGAGCGGCTCTGCCCCATTTTCTCCTCCATCATTTTCCCGAGGGTTGGCTCACGATAGTGGAGAAGGAACTGCTGGTGATTGATCTGGCACACGGCTATTTCCGCCTGCCACCCAGCACTCGGGTGCAAGTTGTCCACCAGGATGCGCTCAGTTTTGCCGGGAGTGAAGCCTCATGCGGCTATCATGTGGCCTTTCTAGATATTTTCGGTGCCGGAGCCATGGCCCCAGCCCTGTTTGATGCGAACCTCTACCGCTTGCTTTTGCAGCAGTTGGATCCCGAGGGCATCTTGGCAGTCAACCTCTGGAGTGGCGATCGGCAACTGTATCAACAGGCCTTGCAGGCCATCCACGAGGCCAGCGAGGGGCGGATGCTCTCCATGCAGGTCAAAAAACGAAGCAACGTCATCCTCCTGGCTTTCCCCCGAAAAATCCCCCATCAACGGATCAAGAAGGCCCAAAAACAGAGTGCTTCCTATCAACAGCAGTACGGTTTGGAGTTTCCCCTGTTTCTCAAGCGGCTTCGCCGGACTAACCGGTTACCGATCCTGCGTACCCTGTTCGGCTGAATGCTCCGCCGCTGCAAGTGCCTGCCCCTGGAAGATGTTGCGCGCCCTCATCTTCGTTAGGAGCGATTTACTCAGTTCTCCGGCCAGAATGTTCCATTTGGGCGCAACCAGCAACTCGGGATGGGAGGTGGCCCAGAGCCGGTGGATGCTGATCGACTCCGGAATCCATGGCAGCAGCGCCAGCAGGAGCTCCATGTAGTCGGTCAGTGAAAAGATCGGGATCTGTCCCCGCGCATACAGGGCTTGCAACGGTGTATCCCGGATCACCTGCAGATGATGCAGCTTAAGGGCATGAATCGGCAGCCTGAAGACCTGCTGTAGGGTCTTTCGCATATCCGCCTCGGATTCACCGGGGATTCCGAGGATGAGGTGGACGCCGATTTGGAGGTGGGGATATGGTGCAAGGAGCTCCACCGCCTGGAGGAAATCGGCATAGCTGTGGTTGCGGTTGAGCCAGTTGAGACTGCGGTCGTGGCAGGTTTGCAGGCCAAGCTCGATCAGGCAGTCCTTCCCACTTTGCTCGACCAGATTCGAGAGCGTGTGAGGCAGGTCGCTTGCGATGGCATCCGGCCGGGTTGAGAGGATCAGGCCGAGACAGTCGGGATCGTCCAACACTTGCTGAAGAATGGGCAGCAATCGGCTATTTGCCAGGGCGGTACAAGTTTCCTGCTGAAAATAGGCAAGATATTGGCGAAATCGTCCCTTGAGCTGCAGTTTTTTGCCCCGATGGATTTGTTGGCTTATGGAGTCATCAGCGCGCAGGCTATGCGGGGTGAAACTGGCGGGGCGGCAGAAGATACAGCCGCCGAGAGCGCGGTTGGGGCAAGGGCGGCCTAGATCAAGCGGAATTTTACCGACAGGACGGCCATAACGTTCACGACAATACTGGCTGAAGGTCCGAATCCGGGGATGTTCCATGGCCGATTCGGTGCCTGAGGACAAGTGGAGATCGGTGGAAACCGTTTTCCCGGTCTAGGCAATAGTGGCCACGACCTGATAATACCGCTCACCTGCACAGGCGCGACAGAGCACCTTGCCGTCCAACTCCATCTCCCGGCAATCCTGGACATAATCGCCACACTCGTTGCACTGTACCCGCCGCATCGGCCGCCCCGGCATGTCGCAGTCCTTGAGTTCGACCTGCACCTCCTGGAACAGAAACAGTTCTTCCAGGGGCATGACCTTGTAGGCTTCCAGTTGCCGTTGGTATTTGTCCATGATTTCAGGACAGTAGGACTCGGATAAAGCGCGGGCCTCTTCACGGGCAGTCGCCCGGATGGCCTTGTTGGTTTCGAGATTGACAAAGGTGGCGGCCATGATGCCGAAATCAATCCAACGCAGTGAGCGTTTGCCGAGGCTGCAGCCGGTGACGGACTGGATGGCATCGGTGGCACAGCGGTCGATTTCCACCATGATATAGAGCTTTTTGCGATCCGCTCCCTTGGGATCACTGATGCCGATCCGCTCGAGCGCGGCCATGGCCATACGTACGCCAATGACCTGCCCGGCACAGATATGCCCGTGAATCCGGGTTGACTCCGCCAGCAACTGCTCAAAAGATTCCATCTTTTCCACCGCTAACGTTTAGGTATCCATCGGATACGCATAGTCTTTTCCAGCCGATGCCTGCATAAGAGACACCAGCTAGCCGATCCAACGAACCTTACCTGCGACAGCCGTTCCTGTCAATCGACAGTGGGTCGATGGTCCTTGATCGCCAGAGGTTTTGGATGGGAGATCGAGTCGAACAGATCTTCGCAGAATCCACAGCTGTCGCAGTGGTTATCGCACTGGGAGAGCATGTTGGCAAAGTCAAAGGAGAGCATACGGTTGTCGACATACAGTCGATCCGCCAGCCAGGACATGGCATCCATCAAGTCGAGCAGGTTGCCGTCGTAGCGACGGGCACGGTAGGCCTTGATCGCGTTCATTAGAAAAGATGCACCAAGAGTGCGGCCGCAGAGCTTGATCGTATCCACGTGATAGAGATAGAGATCAATATCTTCGGGGCGGATAAACGGGGATTGCAATAACCGGTGGGGATGCTCATCCAGCAGCCGCATACAGCCGATATCGCAGTTGATGATGTGGGTTTGGCTATGGCCGTCGATGTTAGCCAAGGCAATGTAGGAATCGTGGGAGAGCTTAAACGGGCAAAACGGGAGGCAACCTTCGTTGGCCAGGACTTCGACTTTTATAGCCGGAAACTGGCGGTGCATTTTGAGGGCAATGGCGGCCAGTTGATCAAGATCACGATTGAGCGATCGATCGAGAATGATTTTTCCCGGCATCTTGAAGCCGGTTTCGCGGATGTACGCAAGCTGGGCCTCAATTTTATGGAAGGAGTCAAGCATGTTATTGACACTGGGCACCGCCTCCAACTGGGCAGCGATCTGCGGTGACTCGTCGGCCAGGACTTGCAGCAGATAATGATCGCAGTAGACAATACCGTCGATTACCTGCCGTTCTAGGCAGTGCTCCAGAGTGCGAAGAACCGGTTTGAGATTACGGTGGTCGGTGAGCAGATCCGGGGTATAGAAGCGGCTGTTGAGCAGGGCATATTTTTTTACGCCCTGTAACCGTACCAAGCCAGCGATAATGGACTCCTGGGCCGGAATCGGTTCGAGCTGGATGCGGCTATCCAGGGAGCGGCTGTGCAGCAGACTGAAGTGGATGCTGTCCAGGTCGTCTGCACACTGGCAGAGAAAATCCACATACCTTTCCTCGGGGAGGAAAGGGACATTGAGAAAAGGCTTCATGATGGTTGGTTACGTTTTCGCAACAAAGCGTGTAGTTCAATTTGTTTGAGTGGTGGTTCGGTCTGCAAGAGCACCCGATTGCCGGGATTGGCCCGCTCAATCTGCGTGCCGTCTTCAAGCTTCATGACAGCAACCGTCACCTGGTCAGGATCGATGCCGCGGCCAAGGTATTCCACTCGGTCACCGCAGTTGAGCACTTGCCGGGTTTCAATCAGTAGTGGTTCGGCCTGGCGGACAATGCCGACCGGCACCCAGCTTTGCTCAATCCTCATTGTATCATAAAGCATGTCTTCGGATGAAGGCCTTGTGCTGAAAAAGTTTTCTGTCTGACCACGCGTACCGATCTTGCTTAATTCGTTATGGAAAATTTCCGGTAACCTTAGGCTAACTGCAGGTTTGCCTAAAAAAATCTGTTCTCCGATCCAGTTCAGTGCCTGCCGGTAGAGCCGGACCACTGCTCCCACATAGCCAGCCGATTTCATGCGCCCTTCAATTTTGATCGCATTGACCCCGGCATCCACCAAAAGCGGCAAGTGCGGGAGTAGACAGAGATCTTTAGCATTAAAAATATAGGTCCCCCGGTCGTCTTCTTCCACCGGAAAATATTGGCCCGGTCGTTTTTCTTCGACCACGGCGTAGGAGTAGCGGCAGGGATGGGCACAGTCCCCCTGGTTGGCATTTCGGCCGGTAAAGTAGTTGCTCAGCATGCAACGACCGGAGTACGAGATGCAAAGAGCTCCGTGGACAAAGACCTCGAGTTCGGCCCCGGTCGCCTCGCGTATGGACTTAATTTCTTCAAGACCGAGTTCCCGAGCCAGGTTGAGACGGCCTACACCCTGTCCTGCCCAAAAACGGGCGCTGGCATCGTTGGTGACATTGGCCTGGGTCGAGAGGTGCAGGGAGAGATCCGGGACCAGTTGGTGGGCAAGCGATAATATGCCGGGATCGCTGACAATGATACCGTCGGCTTTGGCGTCGTTGAGCATGATGAGATAGGGGCCCAGCTCATCCATATCACGGTTGTGGGCAAAAATATTGACCGTGACGTAGACTTTGACCCCATGATCGTGGGCGTAGCTGATGGCGTGGCGAAGGCCGAGTTCGTCAAAATTACCGGCCCGGGCGCGGAGGCTGAAGGCCTTGCCGCCAAGATAGACGGCATCGGCACCGTAATGAACGGCAGTGACGAGTTTTTCAAAGCTACCTACCGGGGCAAGCAATTCAGGCAGAACAGGTGGAGACGAGAGAACTTGGGTCATTTACTTTCCATGGTCTATGGGAACAGGGTGTGGTTTGGATGAGGACTTTTCCAGTCAGATTGGCCCTCGCCCTGCTCGGGGTTGAGCAGGGGAGGGCCATATAGTGCTTGCTCCAATTTCCCGGTTGTTTTACTCTTTTTCAGGATATCGTTACGTTGCCTTTCTTTTTTCCCCATGCATGATCCGCTCTTTCAGGCAAGGAGGACCCTATGCTGAAGAAAAGTTATTCCAAAACCGGTACGGTTTGTCGCGTCACCTTTAAGTATGAAAATGAGGAACAGGCAGCCAGCGCTGTTTTGGCGGGTGAATTCAATGACTGGTCACTGAAGGATACGCCGATGAAAAAACTCAAAGACGGTAGTTTTTCCCTGACGCTGTCACTACCTGCAGGCCAAAATTACGTTTTCCGCTACGTGCTTGACGGCAACATATGGGTCAACGATAGCGACGCCGATGGCTATGCGCCCAACGAATTCGGGGAGGCCAATTCGGTCCTGACTCTCTGAGCAGCGCATAGGTCTCATGGCGATGTATTAAAAACAGTCGCCGAGCTTGGTCTGATAATACTCGTTTTTTAGGGCCACATAGCGTCGCCATGAGGCCTGCATTTCCTGCACCTGGGCCTCGCTGACTTCGCGCACCACCTTGGCGGGTGTCCCCATGATCAGTGATCGCGGCGGGAATTTTTTCCCCGGTGTGACCACCGATCCGGCACCAACTATCGATTCCCGGCCGATATCTGCTCCATCAAGGATGATGGCACCCATGCCGATCAGGCAGAGGTCGCCCACGGTGCAGCCGTGGAGAATCACCCGGTGGCCAACGGTGCATTCGCTGCCGATGATGGTCGGATGGCCATCGGCATCATCTCGCTCTTCCCCAACATGCTGGGTGATGTGCAGCAGACAGAGATCCTGGATATTGGTACGGGCGCCGATGCGAATGCGATGGACATCGCCGCGGACAATAACCCCGAACCAGAGGGAGACATCCTCTCCAAGAACGGCATCTCCGATGAGCGTGGCATTGGGGGCAACCCATCCGCCCTTGCCGACCTGCGGTTGATAATCACGGTATGGCAGTATCATAATCCCTCCTTTGGTTGATCGTTGTTGTTGGTAGCGGCGCTTGAGCCCGGCCATCAGTTGGACAATATTTTTCAGTCCTTGCCCATGTCCCACATTTGTCGCAGGGGAGCAAAAAGCCGTTCGGACTCGACCGGAGAATACCCTGCCTCTATACGGAATCGGCTGGCGGGTGTCAAATAAAACCCGGTAACTTCTCCCGCGGCATGGTTGCGACAGGCAGGTTCACGGCCTTATTGCTGTGTCGATCCCTCGCGGAAGCAAATTCGCTGGTTGAAAAAAGGACGGAATTCATCCTGGCGGTGGCTGACGTACACAATGGTTGCCAGTTGCTCTGCGGCAATCTGGGCGAGGAAATCAAGTAATGCCTTGCGATTGCCTTCATCCAGCCCCTGGGTCGCCTCGTCCAGAATCAACAGTTGCGGCGTTTTGATCAGGGCTCGGGCCAGGAGCAGGAGTCGCTGTTCGCCGTAGCTCAGTCGACGAAAGGGTTGGCCGGCCTTGGCTGCCAGACCCAGCCGTTCCAGCCAGCGCCGTCCCCGTTGCTGCTCCGCCTGGCTGGGGGTATCGTAGAGGCCGATGGTGTCGAATAGACCGGAGAGGACAATGGCCAGGGCGCTTCCGGATACCCGGTGATTGCGGTGCAGATCTGGACTGACGATACCCATCTGCCGTTTCAACTCCCAGATCGATTCGCCGCTGCCCCGTTTTTTGCCGAATACGATGAGATCGTTGATGTAACAGAGCGGATGATCACCGGTGAGGATTTGCAATAGGGTTGATTTGCCACAGCCGTTGGGCCCGGTGATCAGGGTGTGGTCACCGCGGTTAATGGTTAGATTTAGGCCGGTAAAGACCTCAACATCGCCGTAGCGGCCAAAACCGTTGCGCAGAGTAATGAGGTTGTTGCCGGTGGATTCGTTCCTCGCGATTGTTTCTCCTCTGAGATCGTCCACCAAGACCCGAAACAGCGGTGCCTGGCGTGCGAGGGTGGCAAGCACTTCCTCTCGCACCTCGCTTGCCGGTCCCTGGAGGAGCAGGTGGCCATCCGCAAACCATCCCAGGTGGGTCGCTCCGGCGGGAATATCCACCGAATTATTCACCAGCACCAAAATGCCCAATCCCTGGTCACATAACCGGCTCAGAACCCGGTCCAACTCTTGGCAGCTGGCACTATCCAGCCCTTCAAAAGGATTTTCCAGGACAAGAAATTCAACCCCGGCGGTGATCTGCTGCAACAGGCAGAGTTTGCGTGCCTGCCCGGAGCTGAGCTGGCGATAGCCGCGATCAAGCAGTTCTTCAAGATGAAAAAGGGCGATCTGGTCACGATATTGTTCGATATCGGTGAGGAAATCACGGGCCGGAGTACCGGGATCAAGCCGATTAAGGAAGTCGGTGTCGTCCTTGCGCAGTTCCGCCTCAAAGATCGATTGCTGTTGCTTGAAGGAAAGGAGCCCCAGGTGTTTGGGCAGTTCAAATCGTTTCGCCAGATGTTGTTCGCCGTTTAAGAGGTCGATAAAGGCGGCAAGACCGGAATCATTGCCGCCCAAAAGACACCAGAGCTCACCACCACGGGCGGTGAATTGATCGATGGCAAGCCTCTTGGCCTGCAGATTGCTAATGTTGAGCATTGGTTATTGCTGGGACCTGGTGTCCCACAAAAAGCTTAAGGAATAGGGGGAACCTTTGCCGCAGAAAAACGCACCGTCGACAAAACGAAAACCAAGGTCCAGTGCGGCTAGGCTCGCCATATCCTGGTCGTCGAGCTTGAGCTCGGCTGCGGCCAGGTTCTGACGAATCCGCTCAGGATTGGTCGACTTTGGAATGACCACGGTACCACGGCCAAGTCCCCAGGCAAGCAGGACCTGCGCCGGGCTGATCCCATGTTTGGCGGCCACCTTTTCGATCACCGGATTGTCGAGCAACGTCGGTTCATCCTGTTTTTTCAGGGGTGTGGGGCGGTCGCCCGAGCCAAGCGGCGAGTAGGCGGTGAGCTGGATGTTTTGATCGCGGCAGAAGGCAAGCATCTCGTTTTGTTGTAGGTAGGGATGCAACTCTATCTGGTTCATGGCCGGTTGAATCGTTGCCTGGTCACAGAGGGCTTTGAGTTTGGCAACAGTGAAATTGCAGACACCGAGGTTGCGCACCAGACCTTTGGCCTTGCAGGCTTCAAGGGCTCTCCAGGTATCGATGATCGGCTGATCGGCGAGGGGGATATACTCCTCTGCTTTTTGCGCAAAGAGCACGCCGGGGGTGAAAACCACCGGCCAATGGATGAGAAAGAGATCCAAATAATCGAGGCCCAGGTCGGTTAATGTCTGCCGCAGTGCCGGTTCCACCAGTTCCGGCGCGTGGGCATTGTTCCACAGTTTAGAGGTGATCCACAGGTCCTGGCGGGCAATCGTCCCCACCTGCAAAACCTCGGATAAGGCCTGGCCCACTTCGGGTTCGTTGCCGTAAATCGGGGCGCAGTCGATGTGGCGGTAGCCGGCTTCAATCGCCTCTTTAATCGCAGCCGAGACTGCGCCGGGCGCTGATTTCCAGGTGCCCAGACCAAGAGCGGGAATACGGTCACCACTGTTGAGCGTAAAGAATTGCATACAATTCTCCTGTTTTTTCCCTAGGCATGTATGGCCGCCGCGAGGGGGAGCGCATGCAGCCGCAGTACGGATCGTTGAACTCGTCTTCTTCGAATTAAAAAAAGGTGAACGACTATTCGTACTTCGCAACGTACTGTTTTGGTGCAAGACAGAATAATATCGGCAAGCTGATGTATTGATAAAGCCCTTGTTCAATTTTAAAATGATATGTTTCTCCTGGCGATGTCTTTTCCTTTGCCGATATCGTCTTTTTTTCTACAATGATCAAAGATGGACTCGTAAAAAGGCCTTCACATTCTGAGAGATGGCTAGGTAAAACCACAGATATACACGGAGGAGCTTTTTTTTCAGGCGCGAAGGCATACATAAGGTTTGTCGGGTGTCGGGAAAAAAGCTGCGACGCAGTAGATCGAATTTTTTACGCCGCCATCATCAAAGATAAGCAGGCAGACGCAAGCCGCAACCGGGAACGACGAGGCTATGAAAGGAAAATCGGAACCCTCTATTCATTTTCAAGAACAGCCAAAACCGATACCGCAAACCGTCATGGTGGTGGATGACAGCTCCACCATGCGCGCCATTATTCAGCAAGAGCTGGAGATGGGCGGGTATACGGTGATTGTCTTTAGTGATGGCATGGAAGCCCTGTCCGCCCTGCGTTGGATGCATAAACCGCCCGATCTGATCACCCTGGACATCGATATGCCTCGTATGAACGGGTTTGCCTGCTGTGAGCAGATTCGAGCCTGGGAAGCAAAAGGTGTGGTTGGCCACGCCAATGACCCAATACCGGTCCTCTTTGTCAGCGCCAGCGATACCTTTGACAACCGCAGCCGCGGATTTCACCTCGGTAGCTTGGAATTCATTTCCAAACCCTTTGGCCGTGGAGAGATTACCGCAGTCGTTAACAAGGTGCTCAAACCTCAATCCACCTTTTCCGGTATGACGGCCTTGGTCGTCGATGATTTTCAAGGCGTGCGAAGGATGGTCATATCTTGTTTGAAACAGATTGGCCTGAGGGTGTTCGAGGCGGAAAACGGACGGCAAGCCTTTGAGTTGATAAAGGAAAATTTGGTACAAATCGACATTTGCATTGTTGATTACGATATGCCGGTCATGCGCGGGGATGAGTTTATCCATCTTGCCCGCCAGTTTCCCGAGACGGAGCATTTGCCCATGCTCTCTTTAAGCGGAACAGGCGAGAGCCAGGCCGTGTTGCGGATGTTTCGTTCCGGTGCCAGCGATTATCTGGTCAAGCCCTTCATTGCCGAGGAACTCCTGGCCCGGGTGCAGGTGCATCTGCAGCTACGGCAGTATATGAAAAAACTGGAGGAGATGAACCGTAACCTCTATAACAAGGCGGTCAACGATGGGCTCACCGGTCTGCGCAACAAGCGATTTTTTCAGGAAGCGTTCGAAGAAATATTTGCCCGTTCGCTGCGGAGTAAGAATGATATCAGCTGCCTCTTTTTTGATTTGGACCATTTTAAAAAGGTCAATGATACCTGCGGACACGCCTTTGGCGACTATGTGCTGAAAAGCATCGGTCAACTGGTGAAAAAGAATATCCGGATCGGTGATTTGGCGGCCCGATTCGGCGGCGAGGAGTTTGTGATTGTTCTACCGAACACCGGCCTTGAGCAGGCGCTGATCGTTGCCGAGAAGATTCGGGCCCTGGTGGAAGCCCATCATTTTAGTGATCAGGGCTGCCACTGGCCAGTTACGGTCAGTATCGGGGTTTCGTCTTTTAAGGCTGATCAGCCTGTTTCCGCCGACAGCCTGCTGCAACTGGCCGATCAGGCCATGTATCTTGCCAAAGGGGGCGGTCGGAACAAGGTGGAAAGCCACACCATGTGAGCTCTCTTCCCCCTGATTTTCACTTCCGACCGGGTGGTCATGTACAGAGACCCGGTGGAGGAACTCGATCCACGCCAGCAACGTTTTCCCTCCTCGGTGGCTGTTGAGGCCTCCTTTATGAAGCGGTTTGTTCATGCGCGGAACCCGCCCCTCTCAGACCAGCTGCCTCTCCAACAGGACAAACGGATACTTGATGCGCTGACCCGTTGAGGGCAACCCCTCTTTTCATTGTCTCTCCCAACACCTATTGATTGGCCGATTAGCTGAAAACTCCGGTGCACACTGAATCGATATTTTGGGATCTTCCCAATATTTCCTGCGTATTGACCAAAAAAGGGCAGCGTTGGAAACGCTGCCCTTTTTTGGTCGACGCCTTACTCTTCATCGATTTGAAGAGTTGCCGCTTTTCGGCTCAACTGCTCATTTCATCCCTGGTGGCCACCCTGTCCGGATAGGCAAGGTTTTCCAGCCACACACTGGAGAGTGTCGGTGATCAACAGGTTATTGCTTCACCCGTCTCGCCAGTCCGGCCAGTCCGATCAGTCCGGTTCCCAATAACATCATTGTGCTTGGTTCAGGTACAGGATCAGGTGATGAAGAGGTTGATTCAAAGGGCACATTGTGCAATTCCATTCCACCGGTCCAGGATGCGGCAATGATGGTACCGTCGATATTGCCGTTATTCGCTGTTACAGAAGCGTACGGTGCCAATATGCTGCCAGGAACCGCAATGCTTTGAATCGTCAGCGAGGTCGCTTCATAAAAATTGAACAAAACGTTATAGTTAAGATCTTGGCCTGTATAAAAAATGTTCGTGCCACCGTTCATGGTTACACTAGCGCCGCTGACGTTGAATAGCAATGTCGTGCCGATCGGTATATTATTAGTGATAAACGAATAGTAAGTAGAAGTAGATAAGGCACTCCCAGTAATGTTGAAAACCTGCAGTGCACTGGTTCCATCTCCTGATAAGGATATCCCACCATATTGGGATTGCGCCGTCCCATTTACCGTCCTGCTTGCCAACTCCGCAGATAAGCTTTCTAAATTTGTTTTTTCTGTTGCAAAATCAATGGGTAAATTAGCCCCAAGGTTATCATTCAAATTACCATCCTTTACCTTGGCTCCCCCCGATACATATGCAGCACCTCCGACCTTCACATTACCATTCTGGACCTCGGCATTAGTCCATGTCAACGTTTTGCCAACAATCAAAGTGTCAGTAGTTCCGGACTGATCCGTGGCGAGCCCAGAACCTACAGTTGAACCCAAAGTAACATCGCCCCCAGCCGCCAAACGGCCTTCCACATCCGAACTTGTAGATATAAAACTCCCAAAAATAAACGCATTATAATCGCCTGCCGTGCCTAAACTAATTGCGTGGGCCGAAGACATGGATACACCCGTCATGGCCAAGGTGAAGCTACTCATTATTACAATTTTTTTCAAACAGTTCCTCAACGGCCCAACAGATGTTATTTTAAAATCGAACATACACTCTTTCTCCCTGTTTTGTTGTCTTTTTGATAATTTTTCCATTCTATCCGCATGATAATGCATTGTTGCGGCTAAACTAATGCAATTTTTTGTCCTTCTAATATAAAGAAATAGTAAGCTTGCAATTGGCTGTTATTGGGAAATAATGAACTCGCCTCACAAAAAATGACTATTTTTCGGCGAGAGGGTGTGTATGGCTGGATGCATATTCCAAGGAAATTTTTCGTAAAATCTGGAACATTGGTCTATTTTGTTGAAAAGCTGTCATTTTCAAGAGAAGGTAATTCCTTGTTTACGGAATTTGAAGGCCGCTGAGTGGTTGATACCGGGATGTGTCTGCGTATGGCCTGCAAATACCCGCGTGATGCACTGCATTGGAGAAGGGGAACAGAGGATGGCGGACACCAAATCCGCATGTGTTGCCAGTGATAGGTATTCTTTTGAAATATCAAAAGAAAAATGCTATTGAGACGCCTTCTCACTGGCCGCATGTCCTGTGCGGTTGTCCTGGATACGAGGAAAAACGGCTTTGCCCCGCGAAAAACGTTATGTTGCCAACCTTTTTACATCAGGTCTTCATCGCTCGCTGTTTTCGGCCAAATTCCTTGAAAGCGAACAACAATCCTCAGCGTTCCCGACTCAGGCGGCAGTCGCTGGGTTTGGCCAACATCGGACGGGTTTTGGGAAAAGGCAGCGAATGTTTCTAACCTCGTGAACCAGGCACATGATGTGCAGGTCACCGGCTTCGTGCAGGCGGTGATAGTTGCCGGGAAGAGCCTGTCCTTGGTGGGACATCCTTTCAATGGCGGTTTTTTCGCCGCATTAAGGCCGGCCAAGCCCTGTCTTTCGCCATGGATAGCGGCCGCAAGGGTATGGTCACCCCCAGTGAGTTTTATTCCCCTTGATCTTCACTGCCGACCGGGTGGTAATGGACATAGACCCGGCGGAGGAATTCGATCCGCGCCAGCAACGTTTTTTCCACCTCGGTCGCAATCCGATCACCGGCGGCCACACTCATGGCGCCGTCTACACCGATGGTGAGATTGATCATCAGGTAGGGGCCGAACCGATGGGCGTGCACCTCCTCAATGGCTTCCACTCCATACACATCCTTTAGGGCAGATTGGATTTCTTGCGCCAACTCCCGGCCGGGCAAGGTATCCATGAGGTCATCCGTGGCTGAACGCAGGATTTCCACCCCGGTGTGGAGGATGATCATCGATACCACCGCTCCGGCCAGGGGATCCACCCAGGGAAAGCCCCAACGCCCGAAAATAATACCTACCGCCGCCGCAGCCGAGGCAAAAATGTCGTTGCGGTGATCCTGGGCCAGAGCCAAAACGGCCGAATTCTGGGTCTTGCGGCTTTGAGCATAGGTCCAGAAACTGAGGAAGATTTTGAGTAGAATGGCAAAAAAGGCGATACTCAAAGCGGTAAGACTGGCTCCTTCCGCCTGTTCATTGCTGGTGAAGAGTGTCCAGACGCTGTCCACCGAGTTCCAGAAGATGGCAATGGCCGTGGTGATGACAAAGGCCCCGACCACCACCGCAGCCACGCTTTCCAACTGATCATGCCCGTAGGGATGTTCAGGGTCGGCCGGTTTGGCGGAGAGGCGGACAAAGATGCTGACCACGATGCCATACGCCACATCCGAGGTTGAGTTGATGCCGTCGGCGAGCAAGGCTGGACTGTTGCCGATCACACCTACCGTTGCCTTGAGTACGGCAAGGAGAGTATTGGCGGCGAGACCGATCTGGACCGCGAGCATACTCTGCCGTCGGCGTTGTTCGGTGTTATTTTCTGGGACCTGTTCTTCCATGTCTTGTCCGGTGGGAGGGTGGTGGTTAAAAAGAAGATATAGGCCCGTCATATACCCAATTACTCGGAGAATCAATGGTGATGGCGTCGTAAAAAATTCGATCTACTGTGTCGTAGCCTTTTTCCCGGCACTCGACATACCTCATGTATGCCTTCGCGCCTGGAAAAACGCTATTCCTTGTATGTCTGTGTTTTTTCTGAGCCATCCTTCAGAATGTGATGGCCTTTTTAGGAGTCCATCAATGGAGGTGGTTTCGTAGTATAAAAACAATACATTATGAAGCGCGAAACGTCGTTCCAAACATTTTTTTGAGCTCCAGGAGGAACACATATGAGCCACCGTCTTGAACACGATACCATGGGCGAGATCGAAGTGGCGGCAAATCGGCTTTGGGGTGCCCAGACCGAGCGTAGCCGCCGCAATTTTTCCATCGGTGAAGAGCGAATGCCGCTTGCGCTGGTCTATGGACTAGTGCGGTTGAAACGGGCCTGTGCCCAGGTGAATCACCGGGTCGGCAAGCTCTCCCGGGAGTTGCGTGATCTCATCGTCCGGGCCTGCGATGATATCCTCAACGGGGATTATGCGGAGGAATTCCCCTTGTCGGTGTGGCAGACCGGCAGCGGTACCCAGTCCAACATGAATGTGAACGAGGTCATTGCCAATCGGGCTGCCTTTTTGGCCAATGGCCATCTGAGACTTCCCCGGCCGGTGCACCCCAACGATCATGTCAATATGTCGCAGAGTTCCAACGATATTTTTCCCTCAGCCATGCATGTGGCCGCACTTTTTGGACTGGAGGATCGCTTGCTGCCGGTGGTGGAAGCCCTGCGGCAGACGCTTTGCCAAAAGGCTGAAGAGCAAAAGGGGGTAGTGAAGATCGGTCGCACCCATCTCCAGGATGCCACCCCGCTCACCCTGGGGCAGGAGATCAGCGGCTGGGCCGCGATGTTGGGCAGTAACATCGAACAACTGCACCAGGGGGTGGAACAGTTACGATTTCTAGCCGTGGGAGGCACGGCCGTGGGAACCGGGCTCAATGCCCCCGAGGGGTTTGGTGAAGCGGTGGCGGCCCAGCTCAGCGGCGAGACCGGGAAGGTCTTTTACACACTTACCAATAAGTTTCACGGGCTCACCAGCCATGATCAATTGGTTTTTGCCCATGGAGCAATCAAGGCGCTGGCAGCCAACTTGATGAAAATCGCCAACGATGTCCGTTGGCTGGCCAGTGGTCCCCGTTGCGGCCTGGGGGAACTCTCCATTCCGGCCAACGAACCGGGCAGTTCGATCATGCCGGGTAAGGTCAATCCGACCCAGTCGGAGGCGGTGACCATGGTGGCCTGTCAGGTTTTCGGCAACGACAGTGCCATCGGTTTTGCCGCCAGTCAGGGTAATTTTGAGCTCAATGTGTTCAAGCCGGTGATCATCTACAACTTTCTCCAGTCGGTTACGTTGATGACGGATGTGATCGATTCCTTTCATCATCACTGCATTGACGGCATGGTACCCATTCCGGAGCAAATTGAAGCGCATCTGCGCAACTCACTTATGTTGGTAACTGCGCTCAATCCCAAAATCGGCTACGAGAAGGCGGCTGCTATTGCCAAAAAAGCCCACGCCGAGCATTTGTCACTCAAGGAGGCGGCCTTGACCCTTGGTCTGCTCACGGAAGAGGATTTCGATCGCATTGTTCGGCCGGAGGTGATGGTCGGGGCCAGTCGGGTGGGTTGTTAACCTGTATCTCAGGAAACACCTTTTTAGGGGATGATGAAGGGAAAACCCGGATTTTCTCTCAACCCGAGGAGGCGTGGCATGAAAAATTGCTCCTGTTTTTTGTCGCCGGAAGAATAAATCTGCAATTATTAAAAATGGATAGGAAGAATGAATCGCTTGAACCGCAACTGCTTCCCCCGTATACTTGAGGGTGTCTCGAATAATTTGATTTTTCAATCAAGGTCAAGGCATGCGAACAATTTTACCGCAGGCATATACATGATATTCCGTGGATAAAATTTTGAGGATAACGCCGAGATTGGCAGAAAAGGCAATTATTCAAGATGCTCTTGAAGCGTTAACAGTGAAAAGGCTCGTCTTGACGTGCCGGATCGATACCAAGGAAGAGGCTCCCCGGAAATTCAGCCATGTCTCCACCCCCTGAAAAAAGCTACAGTACCATTATTCGCCTACTCCTTGAGGCCAAGCTGGTGAACGTTGCCCAGGTGCAGCATGCCGAGCGGGTCGGTTCCAAACTGACCACCTATCAGCCGCTGCTCAAGATTCTCAGAGAGCTGAAATTTATCACCGATCAGGACGTTAAGGAGGTGTTGCGGACGGCCACCTCATCGATCCGAATCGGTGATCTCTTGGTCGAGTTGGGACATATTTCGCCCGAGGATCTGGACTCCGCCATTCGCCTGCAAAAGGAAAGCGACACCCAGGAGAAGCTGGGACAAGTGCTGGTCCGGCACAACTTTATCGAAGAGCAGGCCTTTATTGAGGTGCTCTCGATTCAGATGGGCTACCCTTTTATCGAGCCAGCCCTCAACAATATCGATCGGAAGCGGTGCGAAAAAATCTCCAAAACCCTGCTGTCCACCCATGCTTTTGTACCGATCAAGACCGATGACGGCACGGTGCGGGTGGCCTTTGCCGATCCGCTGGATCAGGAGGCCTTACAGACGGCGCGGCGCTTTTTCGGCGAAAAGATTGTTCCGCTTATTGCCCAGAGTCGCACCATCCGCAAGATCTTGGAGCTGCTGGCCGAGAAAAAGAGTGGTCAGGCCCTGGCGGTGGATACCAATACCGTGGTCGGGACGGTCAACACCATCATCCTTGCCGCTATCAAAAACAATGCCAGCGATATCCATATCGAACCCATGGAGGACCGGCTTCAGGTACGGTTTCGTGAAGATGGGGTGCTTAATCATTTCAAGGACTATCCCCGGGAGATCATTCCCGCCCTCACCAGCCGGATCAAAATTCTCTGTCAGGCCGACATCACCGAAAAGCGCCGTCATCAGGGCGGTCGCATTATGTTTGATTTTGACGAGGGGCAGCTTGACCTACGGGTGTCCTTTTTTGTCACCATCCACGGCGAGAAGATTGTTTTCCGCCTATTGAACCGCAAGCAGGAACTTTTTGATCTCCATTCCATCGGCCTGGCGCCCCGGATGCTGACCCGTTTTCTTGAGGATGCGGTGTACCACCCCAGCGGGGTCGTGTTGGTCACCGGCCCGACCGGATCGGGCAAAACCTCCACTGTCTATAGTTGCATTCATACCCTTAAAGGTCCCCAGGTGAGTATTATCACCGCCGAGGAACCGGTGGAGTATGTGATCGATGGGGTGTCCCAGTGTTCGATCGACCCCAAGATCGATCTCACCTTTGAGGAGACCCTACGGCATATTGTACGCCAGGATCCGGACGTTATCGTTATCGGCGAGATCCGCGACACCTACTCGGCCGAAGTGGCGGTACAGGCGGCCCTCACCGGCCACAAGGTGCTTTCCACCTTTCACACCGAGGACAGTATCGGTGGCTTGATCCGGTTGTTGAATATGGATATTGCTCCCTTCCTGGTTTCTTCCACCGTGGTCAGCGTCCTCGCCCAGCGATTGCTCAGGCGGGTCTGCCCGCACTGTGCGGTCGACACCAAGCCTACCCCAATACAGTTGCAGCGGCTCCGTTGCAGCCTGGGTGACCTTTCCGGCGCCAACTTTAAGAAGGGGCGTGGTTGCAAGATGTGCAAGCAGACCGGCTACAAGGGCCGCATCGGCGTTTTTGAATTGCTGGTGCTTGATGAGCAGGTCCGTACAGCCATCCTGGAGCAGAAGACCAGTTTTGAGATCCGCAATATCAGTATCCACCATTCCGGCCTGATAACGCTCCTGGAAGACGGCCTGGTCAAGGCGGGTTCAGGCTTGACCTCCCTCGAGGAAATCTTGCGCTGTCTGCCCATCTTTAGTCCTCCCCGTACCTTTGTTGAACTTCGCCGCCTCTCAGGTGACTAAATGAGTGCCCCCCCTTCCCTTGTCGATGTCATTAATCGTTTTATTGAATCGGATTCGTTGGTTCTGCCGGTGTTTAATTCCACCGCCGCCCGAATCCAGCAGGAAATTGCGAAATCTGAACCCAGCATTCAGGTGATCGAAAAGATTATCACCTCGGATCAGGCTCTATCGACCCAGGTGCTCAAAATTGCCAATTCGGCTTTTTATCGGGGGCTAAAAGAGGTGGGGACGGTCCGGGCGGCAATCATGCGTCTGGGGGTAAAAGAAATTGAAAAGGTGGTCTTACTGGCCACCTCAAAGCAGCATTTTACCAGTAAGGATAAGATCATCAACCTAGTGATGAAGAAACTGTGGCAGCATGCGGTGGGTTGCGCCTATGGTGCGGTCTGGCTGTCACGGCGCCACACGTACGGGATCGAGCAGAGCCAGGCTTTTTTTGCCGGGCTTTTTCACGATGTGGGTAAACTCTTGGTGCTGGTGATTATCGAGCAGATCAAACGGCGCAACCAGACTTTGAAGGTCACCGATGCCTTGCTGCTCGAGGCCATGGATCGGCTGCACCCGCGGGAGGGAGGCAAGCTGCTGGCCCAGTGGAATGTGCCTGAGTACTTCTGTGTCATTGCCCGCGAACACCATTCCTTGGAGATTGATGATAAAAATATCCTTATGCTTTTGGTGCGCATGTCAAATTTGGTCTGTCACAAGCTCGGGATAGGTCTCGCCTGTGATCCTTCCCTGATTTTGCCTGCCACCCTTGAAGCCGATCTCCTCAATCTTTCCGAAATCGACCTGGCCGAATTGGAAATCGCCTTGGAAGATACCACCGTGTTGTCCAGCTAGAATTTTACGGGTCGGGTTATCCCAAGAAATCTTTTATAGATACCTTCCCTGCAGCCGTTCTTTGTCGATAGCCATTTTTTTGCCGTCCTCGCCAAGGGCGACATAGGTGATGGCCGCCTCGGTTACCTTGAAGGTAGTGAATTGGTCTTTTCCGGCATGGAGGATCGGACGAACCCAGACCTCGAGCATGATACTCACTGAGGTCGTTCCCATCCGTAGGACCCTACCGTAGCAGCAGACGACGTCTCCCACCCGGACCGGTTTGATGAATTTCATGCTTTCCACCGCCACGGTGGCGGTGCGGGATCGGGTCACCTCCTTGGCCAGCATGGAGCCGGCCAAGTCCATCTGGGACATGATCCAGCCGCCGAAAATATCACCGTTAAAGCTGGTGTCCGCGGGCATGGGCATGGTCCTGAGTAGTAGCTCCCCCTGTGGTTCCTCGTGTTCGGTTGTCATTGTCCGTCCTCCTCCGGGTATCTGTTTGGATAGATCAGCCCTTTTATAGTGGATTCTTATTCGTTCGCAAACCGGGAAACTCCGATAATCTGTTGTTCTCACAAAAATCAGTGAACAAAAAAATCGTGTTATGTCTCGCCTTGTATATTTGCATTTTTTACTGCGTCATATCTCAGGATGTGATGGACTTTTTACAAGTCCGTTAAAATAGGGTGGTGGTCGAGAGGCGACGGGACTATAATATGCCCGCAAATTCGGAAATACTTGTGGCGCTTACCTTTGGAGGATGTATGAAAATCGATTGGGCCTATTTACGAAAGGGCTGAGCCTCGTGCATCAAGGCACAGGCTGTGCTTGAGCAACAGCAGATCCCCATGGAACAAATTGTCGATGCCCGCAAAGAGGCCCTCGCCGGTGAGGACGCTTGGCAACTGCTCTCCACTGCGGCCGAGATTCTCGTGGCCAAGGGAAAAATAGTGCAAACCTTCAATCCTAGGGTTGATGCCAAGGAGGCCATTCTTGCCGTCGCGTTGGGAAGAACCGGAAACCTGCGGGCACCAACCCTACGGATCGGCGATCGACTTTTGGTCGGTTTTGGCGAAGGGCTGTACAGTACTTTTAAGGATAAAAACAATGTCAGTACTTGATTCCTCTTTGCAGGAACAGCTCGCAGAAATTCAGGCCCAGGGCCAGCACCGTTCCTTGGTGCCGGTGAGTCATCTCGATCAGGGGATGATCGATATCAGTGGGCGCCAATATCTGAACCTGGCCGGCAACGACTACCTCGGCTTGGCCACCAATCGCGAGTTGTTGACCGCCTTCTATCAGCAGCAGAATGCGGAAATTTTTTTGGAAAGCTACGGCTTGGGTAGTACGGCCTCCCGGTTGATGACCGGTAACACCCTGCCCTATGTCCGCCTGGAGCAACAACTCCGCGAACTCTACCACGCCGAGGCGGTGCTGGTCTTTAACTCGGGCTACCACATCAACATTGGCATCCTTCCCGCGCTCACCGGCAAGCAGGATCTCATCCTCGCCGACAAACTCTGCCATGCCAGCCTCATTGACGGTATGCGTTTGTCGCGGGCCAAGGTGGTGCGTTATCCGCACCTCGATTATCAGGCCATTGAGCAAATTCTGGAAAAGGATCGCGTAAAATATCGGCAGGTGATCATCGTCACCGAATCGATCTTTTCCATGGATGGGGATACGGCGGATCTGGCCGAGCTGGTGCGGATAAAGGATCGGTTCCAGGCCGCGCTCTATGTGGATGAGGCCCATGGCGTCGGCATTCGCGGCGAGCACGGCTGTGGGTTGGCCGAGGAGCAGGGTGTGCATGGGCAGATCGAGATCCTCACTGGCACCTTTGGCAAGGCCTTTGGCGGCCAGGGCTCCTTTGTGGTCGGCTCTCACCCACTGATCGATTACCTGCTCAACACTGCCCGTTCGCAGATTTTTTCCACCGGCCTGCCGCCGGTGTCGGTGCACTGGCTCTGTTTTGTCCTGGAGCAGATTCCCCTGATGCGCGAGCAGCGGACCAAGGTCGATCAACTGGCATCCCGGTTTCGGACCGCTCTGCGTGATATGGGGCTGCGCACCGACGGCAGCAGTAATATCGTGCCGGTGATGGTTGGGAATGCGGCCCGTGCCGTGGCTGCTGCGGAGCGTATCTGCGATGCCGGATACTGGGTCAAGGCGGTGCGACCGCCCACGGTTCCGGCGGGGACTTCGCGCTTACGACTCTCCCTCAACGCTGCCATGAACTGGGAGCAGTTGGCCCCGTTGCCGGCCATTATCAAAGGTTCGCTAGGGTAAAGTCATGCAGACCACGTGGCTGAAACAGAAGGGCAATCGGCAATGTATTCTCTTTTTCGCCGGCTGGGGCATGGACCCCACCCCCTTCAGCGGAATTCCCGTGAATGAGAGCGATCTCTGCATGGTTTTCGATTACCGGCAGCTGTCTCCAATTGATTTAGCGCCCTTTGTCGCCTACGAGCAATTGCATCTGATCAGTTGGTCCATGGGCGTCTGGGTTGCTGCCCATTTGCTGGCCGAGCAACGGCAACAGTTTACCTCCCTGACCGCGATTGGCGGAACCCTCGAGCCCATCGATCAAAAACAAGGTATTCCCCCTGAGAATTATCAGTCCATGCTTACCGAGTTCAGCTCGGAAATATTGGAAGGCTTTTACCGGAATATGTTTGATGAAGAGGCTCAACTGTCCCGGTTTCTCGCCCATAGGCCGCAGCGGGACATTCCTGCTCTTGTCCAGGAAATGGCTGCTTTTCAGAAGTCCTTTACCCGTTTGGGTCCAGGTGTTGATATCTACTCCCGAAAAATTATCACCAGCCGCGACCGGATCTTTTCTGGACGCAATCAGATGCGTGCCTGGGGCAAGGGAATTGGCGTTGCCCGCAACTGGCCGCATTTCCCCTTTTTTCTGATTGAGGATTGGTGTGACCTGCTGAGGGATTGATGTTCTCCCTGGTTTGAAAACCGCCAGGTTCAGGCACGGAATCGAGCACATCCTTTTGGGCGAAAACCGGGCGTCACAAAACGGCAACTCACGAAATGAGAGACGTCATTCTTGATTCTTTTTACGAGAATGACAAAATTGGCGGGCTCGCTATTACATTTTGCGTATATAGGAATGGCAAAAACGAAAGGACTATGGTACAAACTTGTCAAATCGAACGGTCAAGAAGAGGATCGTTCGTGAACGGCCAGGCCGTTCCTGCCAAGCTGAAACCATTGTCGCCCAAGGGGTTGGGGGGAAACGGTGTTCCCGTTTTTTTGACAGAGGAATAAAAAAAGGCTGGTTGGCAATACCAACCAGCCTTTTTTGCTGTGGCGGAGAGAGAGGGATTCGAACCCTCGGTGGAGTATAACCCCCACACTCGCTTAGCAGGCGAGCACCATCGGCCTCTCGGTCATCTCTCCGAAGTGTGACAATTAAATTTTTTTGGCGGAGGGAGTAGGATTCGAACCCACGGTACTTTCGCACAACGGTTTTCAAGACCGCCGCCTTAAACCACTCGGCCATCCCTCCATAACGGCACGTAAATACCATTTCGAAGGGATACTGTCAATAAACTACTCGATTTCATGAAAGCAAACAAGGCTTCTATAACGACCCAGCAGGATCAAGAATTCATTAATCTGACCTGTCTGTACGAGATTACCCGTCATCTGGCATCGGCGACCAGCCTCCAGGAATGCCTGGAGAAGATCGTTAACACCCTGGCAGGCCATAAAAAAATGGATAACGGTACGGTGACCATCATCAATCCGGCCACAGGTGAACTTGAGATTGAGGTCGCCCACGGCATCACTGCCGAGGCTAAACGACGTGGGCGCTATAAACTCGGTGAGGGGATCACCGGCAAGGTGGTGGCCACCGGTGAACCGATTATCGTGCCACAAATCGGTGAGGAACCGCTTTTCCTCAACCGGACTCGGACCAGAGGAGATGAGCGCAAGAAAAAAAGTTCGTTTCTTTGCGTGCCCATTCTCGCTTCGCAGCAATCCATCGGGGCCCTTTCAATTGATCGCGAATATGCCGAGGGGTTCGGTGTTCAGTCGGAAAACGACCTCCGTTTTCTCACTGTGGTCAGCGGGCTGATTGCCGAGAGCGTGCAGCGAATCCAGCGGGTCAACGAGGAAAAAGAGGCGCTTCGGCAGGAAAACTCCAAACTGCGGCGGGAGCTTTCCGCTAAAAATCGCATTGAGGAGATCATCGGTAACTCCTCGCGGATGCAGGAAGTGTTCGACATGGTGCACCGGGTAGCGGATTCCAATGCCACGGTTCTCTTGCGCGGCGAATCCGGTACCGGCAAAACCCTGGTTGCCAAGGCGCTGCACCATAACTCCAGTCGCGCCTCCGGCCCTTTTATCGTGGTCAATTGCTCGGCGCTGCCGGAAACCCTTTTGGAAAGCGAACTTTTCGGCCACGAGAAGGGCGCCTTCACCGGGGCAACCGAGGCCAAAAAGGGGCGGTTTGAACTAGCCGAGGGCGGAACCCTATTCCTTGATGAGATTGGTGAAATCAGTCCTGCTGTGCAAGTGAAGCTGCTCAATGTCATCCAGGAACGTACCTTTCAGCGGTTGGGCTCGACCAAAACCATCAAGACCGATATTCGCCTGGTGGCGGCCACCAACCGTGATCTGGAGAAAGCGGTCAAGGAGGTGGTCTTCCGCGAGGACCTCTATTACCGGCTCAACGTTTTTCCGGTCTATCTACCGCCCCTGCGTGAACGACGCACTGATATCTTGCTTTTGGCGGAGTATTTTCTCGAGAAATACGTCCAAGAAAACAACAAGGATATCAAACGCATTACCACCCCGGCCATTGATCTGTTGGTGCAGTATCATTGGCCGGGCAACGTCCGTGAGTTGCAGAACTGCATGGAGCGGGCAGTGTTGATCTGCGACGGTACGGCGATTAAATCGATTCATCTGCCGCCCTCGCTGCAGAGCGCGGACAGCATCCACTCCAACAAGCCTCTTTCTCTGGCCACGGCGGTTGAAAATTTCGAGCGAGAACTTATCATTGATGCGCTGAAGAAAAATAACGGCAACCAGACCAAGGCCGCGAAGAGCCTGGAAACCAGCCTGCGGATCATCAATTATAAGATTCACAGCTACGGGATCGAGCCCAAACATTTCAAGGTCAAGTAAGTATAATGCGGATTCTGCTGCACCTCTGTTGCGGGCCGTGCACGGTGTATCCATTAGCACGGCTGCGGGAGCATGGCCATGAGGTTTCGGGGTTGTTTTTCAACCCCAATATCCACCCTTTTCAGGAGTTCCGCCGCCGGATCGATGCGGTGAAACAGCTGGCCGGTGCGGTCGATTTTCCGGTGGAGATCGATGAGGATTACGGCCTGACCGAGTACCTGCGTCAGGTGGTCTTTCATGAGAAGGAACGATGCCCGATCTGTTATGAGATGCGGTTGGTTCGAACGGTTCAGGCGGCGGTTGTCGGTGGGTTTGATGGCTTTACCACCACCTTGCTCTATTCGAAGTACCAGAACCACCGGCTGCTGATCGAGCGTTGCGAGCAACTGGCTGCTGAGCATCAGCTCCGTTTCATGTATGAGGACTTTCGCCAGGGCTGGCAGGAAGGAATCGATGAATCTATCCGCCTAGGCCTCTATCGGCAACCCTACTGCGGTTGTATCTACAGCGAACAGGAACGCTACGACAAGCGGCTGGGAAAGCGCAAAAAAGCTGCCTCCCCGCCAGCTTAAAGGCTTGAAGTTTTGGCCGCTGCTGCGCTTCAGAATGCGATGGATTTTTTACGAGCCCATCAGGATTAGCCAATGACCTTTTATATTTCGCATGACGCCCCCGGTGCGGGACGCAGGGAGGAGAACATGGATAGCATTATTGTGCTGGCCACCAGCAACAAGAACAAGCTCAAGGAAATGCAAAATCTGCTGAAGGATTTCCCGGTGACGATTAAATCACTGGCCGATTTCGGTCCCATGCCGGAGGCCATCGAGGATGGCGAAACCTTTGACGACAATGCCTATAAGAAGGCGCTGCATTATGCCAAGGTTTTGGGTGTACCCTGTTTGGCCGATGATTCCGGTCTGGTGGTCGATGCCCTGGATGGACGCCCTGGCGTATATTCCGCCCGCTATTCCGGTCCGGAAGCTACTGATTGGTCTAACTGCGAGAAGTTACTCGGTGAGATGGCCGAGCAAACCAACCGTGCCGCCCACTTCGTCTGCGTGCTTTCCCTGGCCACCCCCGCTGGACCTGCTCTGACCTGGGAAGGACGATGCGACGGTGAACTTTTGCATGAACGCCGTGGCGAATCCGGGTTTGGTTATGATCCGCTCTTTTTTTTCTCCGCCCTGGGTAAGACCTTTGCCGAACTTTCGATGGAGGAAAAGAGCACGGTCAGTCATCGGGGGAAGGCACTCGGTGAGTTTGTGGCTGAATTTCCAAAAGTGCAGGGCTGGCTCCGTCAGCGCATGGCCGAAATCAAACCACCCAAACCTGACCATAGCGAGTTCGAGCACAACGACTGGTCCTTGGACCGGATGTAATCCCGATTCTGGACCAAAAATAGGTATAAAATACGGGGCTGTCGTAATGACAGTCCCGTTTTTTTTTATGTGAAGACTTCCTCTTTCCTGCGTTTTTTGCCGCCAAAATCTTTTGGTAGGCGAGGTCGGTGATCACCTGGGTGAATGCATCAGTTCGACAATCGATCAAATTGCTCCAGGGGGGACCCGTCCGAGTCCTTGGATTACGACGTCGTTTCATGGGAGAGAAAGGGAGCACTCGATTTGCTTCGGGAAAAGGCCAGTAACGTGGATCCCGAGGCAAGGGCATGCGTTGTATGGCAGGAAAATCCGCTCCCTGCAACCATGTCAACACATTCCTGTAGCTCATAGGTGCGGCCGTTATAGGTGTTGAGCATCATGTGCAGGTCATAGAGGGCGCCGCGCCAGCCACGGTCGCTGAAAAAGTCGTGGATGAGAAGGCGTCCCTCAGGTGCTGTTTTTTCAGCAGCCCGCTGAAGTATCCGGGCTGTTTCCTCCCCTCCCTGGCAATGAATCAGGTTGGAGAGCAGCACTAGGTCGCAACTGCCGGATTCGATCGTCTCAAATTCCGATGATTCCTCACTCAGGAGGTTGGCCCGGCACCAGGAAATGCGGGAGAAAAACGGATCCAAGCGGTGGTGGGAAGAGCAATCCACCACCTGGGGCAGATCGCTGAAAATGGCCTGCCATTTCGGGTAATAGTCAAGAAAAACGGCCAGATAGGCGCCTGATCCGGCGCCCATGTCAAGGATGCGCCCCTTTGTGGGCAGAGGCCCCAGCTCCTGCCACAGTTCTTCCGCCCGGATGGTAGCGGCCTCGTCCATGGCCCCAAGGTAGAGGGCGAAGGCCTTTTGCAGTTCTTCTGCTGATTTGTCCCCGGCGGCAAAGATTCGTTGTCCGGCCCGCAGGGTGGCATCCAGGAACTGCCAGGATTGGTGCAACTGTTGTTCAAACTGAAGCGTCCTGCCTTGAAAGGCTGGGGAGGTTCGACAGAGAAAGGTTCGGCTAAAGCGGCTGGCATGGAAGAGATCACCGTCTCCCCGTTCCAGGAGCCCAACGCGCCAAAGACAGTTGAGGAATCGTTTGCCATAGGCATTATCCCAGCCAATGTGCGCACAGATTCTCTCGCTGGTTTCGCCTTGTTCGCCGACGACATCGAACAGGGCGACCTTCTCGATCAACAGAAGGAGAGTTGAGAGGCGATAACCGCTTAGGCAATCGGAAAAATTAAGAAAAGATCCGCTGTCAAAGGGAGAATCGCTCATTGCTGCTGAGCATCATCAATGCCCACTTCGGCAAAGGTTTTGATTTCGGCCAGTACCCGGGTAGCGGCACCGAGCAGGTGCATGGCCACGGCGGCACCGGTTCCCTCTCCCAAACGGAAATCGAGGTTGATCAATGGGGTGAGGCCTAAATGTTTAAGCATGCAACGATGGCCAATTTCCACCGAGGTGTGACTGGCAAAGAGATAGGCCTTGGCAGACGGTGCCAACTCGCAGGCAATGAGCGCACCGGCGGTGGAGATGAGGCCGTCACAGATCACCGGAATACCCCGGCTGGCTGCACCAATCACCAGTCCGGCCAATCCGCCGATCTCAAAACCGCCGACCTTGGCCAATACGTCAAGTGCGTCGGTGGAATCGGGTTTGTGCAGGGTGAGCGCTTTTTCGATCACCCTGACCTTGTTGGCCAACATGGCGTTATCAATACCAGTGCCGCGCCCGGTCACGGTTTCAACCGGCAGCCCAGAGAACGTAGCGATGATGGCCGATGAGGGCGTGGTGTTGCCGATACCCATGTCGCCGGTACCGAGCAAATCCATGCCCTCCTCATTAACCAAATGGTTGACGATTTCAATCCCTGCCTCAAGGGAAAGGATCGCCTGCTCCCGGCTCATGGCTGGCTCATTGACGAAATTAGCCGTTCCCTTGCCGATTTTTTTATGAAAGATGGGTAGGTCGGCGGGAAAATCGTGGTTCACCCCCAGATCGGCCACCCGCACCGAGGCTCCGGCATTGCGGGCGAGGACACTGACCGAGGCTCCGCCCTGTACAAAATTGTAGACCATCTGCGGCGTGACTTCCTGGGGAAAGAGGCTGACCCCTTCCTCGACCACGCCATGATCGCCAGCGCAGGTGACGATGATTTTGTTGGTAAAACGAACGTCCAAGGTACCGGTGATGGCGGCAAGTCTAGCGGCCAGGGGTTCCAAGATGCCCAGGCTGCCCTGGGGACGGGCTTGATCGACCAGTCGTTGTAAGGCGGCTTGGTGGACGGTTTGGCTGGGGGGGTGGATAGCTGCAATACTTTTGTCTAAGAGGCGCATGGTGAGCTCTATTGGTTCTTAATGGGGAATAAGGTGGACGCCATTGATTAAAGGGTAGGCCCGGTCGAGGAAATTTTGTCGCCGCCGATATCCTCGCGAAAGACCTCCATGCCTTTTTTCATCGCACAGAAATCGCCGCACATGGTGCAGGTATCATCAGCCTCGGGGGAACGCTGGGCGCGGATCTTTTTTGCCTGCTCCGGGAAGAGCAGATACTGCTCCAGATCATGCCAGCGCATATCGCGCCGAGCCATGGCCGCCTGTTTTTCCCGGTCGCGACGTTCCGGATATTTGGCTACATCACCGATGCGAGCGGCCAAACGGGTGGCTCGCACTCCTTCGCGGACGTCGTTATCATCAGGTAGGGCCAAGTGCTCGGCCGGGGTGATGTAACAGACCAGGTCCGCGCCGTGGCGCGCCGAGTTGGCAGCCCCGATAGCTGCGGTAATATGATCGTAGCCGGCACCGGTATCCAAGGGCAGGGGGCCGAGCACGTAGTAGGGCGCATTACCGCTCATCTTTTTTTCGAGTTGAATATTGGCGGCGATTTCATCCAGCGGTACATGGCCAGGACCCTCGACCATCATCTGACAGCCCATCTCCCGGCCGAGTTCGGCCAACTCACAGTTGATGATCATCTCCGCCATTTGGGCCCGGTCGTGGCTGTCATGGATGGCTCCGGCACGGATACCGTTACCCAAGGAGAGGATGGCATCGTATTTTTTCATCAGGTCGCAGACCCGGTCGAACTGCTCATAAAGGGGGTTCTCCTTGCCGGTCGCATCCATCCAGGCGACCATAAAGGTGCCCCCCTTGGAGGCCAGGCCACCGTAGCGGAAACCCTGTTTACGCAGGCGTTCAATGGTGTAACGGTTGATGCCGCAGTGGATGGCCATGAAGCTGAGACCGTCTTCGAGTTGTCGTTCAATCAACTCAAACAGGAATTCGGGATCGAGTTTTGCGGGATTTTTATATTTGCGGGCGGTCTCCTTGAAGGCCTGGTACAGCGGCACATTGCCCACCGGCAGCGACGTGTTGGCCAGTACTTCGTGGCGGATTCGATCCAGGTTGCCGCCCACCGAAAGTTCCATCAGGGTGTCGGCTCCCTCTTCTTCAGCGATTTTAGCCTTGCGGATTTCCGCATCCAGATCACAGATATCAGACGAGGTGCCGATGGAGGCATTGACCTTAGTGCGCAAGCCCGTGCCGATGCCGACCACTTTCTGGTGGGGGCGGGCGGGGTGGTTGGCGATGACGATTTCACCCAAGGCGACTTTAGCGCGGATAAATTCGGGAGAGAGGCCTTCGGCGTTGGCTACAGCCTCCATTTGCGGGGTCAGGGTATGAACTCGGGCGAGCTCGATTTGGGTTTTCATGTATTCTCCGTACGTTGCGACAGTCCGAGTGCGGAATAAGAAAAGGGTTTCAAAAGGGAAATATCCTTTTGAAACCCTTTGCCATCGCGTTCCCAAGAAGAGTCTGTCTATACGTCTTCTGACTTCCGGTGACTGCTGAATCGCGCCTTCCCAATCAAGATGGCGTCGTAAAAACTTCGATCTACTGCGTCGCAGCGATTTTTCCGACACTCGACATACCTTCTGTATGCCTTTATCCCGAAAAAAAGCCACTCCTTGTGTATCTCTGTTTTTTCTGAGCCAGCTCTTAGAATGTGATGGACTTTTTACGAGTCCATCACATCAAGATGATCAGTGGCTTCCCCGGACCTTGCAAGGTGGGGATGCGATTCTTACAACCGGTTACAGCGGCGGGACCGTCACGGATTTGCACCGTGTTCCGTTTATAGAACTGTCTTTATGTATGTTGTCTCCAGACTGCTTCTCATAGCAGCAGGTGCGCAAAACTACCACAGGCACACTGGCCTGGCAATCCCCAAAAAAGAGGGAAAGCCTCGCGCCCCTAAAGCGGGGTTTGGATGGTATTTCTCAAAGCCTGTCTTTCAATGTTGCGAGCCAGCCCGGAGAGACCGACGATAAAGGCGTGGTTAGGTGAGAAAAGATCTGCAATCACGGACAAAGGGTCCGTGATTGCAGGGTGGTACAAGGCACATTATAGAAAAGGAAAGAGGCGAGGACAATGTGCCGGATGTGGGGCAAAAAGGAGGATACCTTTTTCCCCGCAATCAGAAGGGAAATGTGGTCACTTAGCGGCGATAGCCACCCCTGTCGTGATCCCGGTAATGCCAGTGCCGATGCCGGTCATAATGGGGGGGCGGAGGGGGCGCATGTCGATGCCAGCGTGGCGGCGGGTACGCACAGGGGGGCGGTGGAGCCGGACGCCAGGCATACTGCCGTTCGTAGACAACCGGGGGCGAGTAAACAACGGGGGGCGAGTAAACATATCTGGGCCTGTTATCAAAGGCAGCGACAACGCCGCCAAGGTCAACACCCACAAAAACCTGGCTCCCGGCCTGTGCCTTATCTGGAGGCAGAACAGCGGATATGGCGGTAAGGACAAGCAGTGCAAACAAGATTCTCTTATTTTTCATAAAGATCTCCTCGGGCAGGTGCGGGATGCGGTTGCATCCTTGCTGCCCTTATTTGTTGACCGTCTGCAGGCGAACCATGTCGTTTACCTGCAGGTGGCCGTTTCCCGCACATTGAAGCGTAATGGTGTCCTCAGTGGTCGAGATCACCATGCAAGTGCGTGGTTTGGCGGTAAGTGCCGGTGCTATCAACAGGGTTAGGCACACCAGCACACCTAGGGTTTTCATGGTTGGTTCATCCTCCTGATGAATTCGTGTAACGGACCAAACAGATCTGCCTGTTTGTCCCCAAAGTAGGCGATTTTTGGCACGGTCGTCAGTGGACATCGGGCGGTTTCGAGGGCGACAATGGGTGATGTCGGGTCCATGTCGACATGAGGAAATCCCTGAGAATATGTTTAAAATCAGCTTATTGCCTTGAACTCGATTTCAGGGAAAGGTAGGATGTCGACTTTGCTACATTGACCCGTCATAAAGCGAAGCAAGTGGATACCGTGTCGAATTTTACGGCCTATTTGCCGGATTCTGGTAGTTGGGCTGAATGCAAATATACGTTGGTCAACAACAAGGAGGGGAGATGGCTGAGCGCAAGGCGGAACAGTTTATTTATGTTGTCGGTGAACATCAGGAGGGAATGATTCCGGAGAATGACGAGATCCTTGCCTTTACCCGGGAAAACATGAGGGACGTGCAAACCCAGGAACTAGCCATGGTCATGGGTAATGTGTTTGCCAAAGGGCAGTATTTCCCCGGTCCGGACGGTGCCTTGAGCTCAGTGATTCACGAGTTTGTTCGCCGTTCCGACCGGTTCCGTTTATCCAAGGCAAGGAAAAAAGACCATTGCACTCTGGTCACGGCTTTTAAACGATTTGATGGTGAAATCTCGGTGAAGGTCGCGGCCGTGGTCACCATCGAGCCCGGTAGCCTTAAGATTGATGAGGTCGATAGTTTTCATCAGATGCTAATTTCCACCATCCCTCAATACCAGGAGGTGTTTTTGGAAGAGGCCTATGCCAAAGACTCAAAGCTGATTGAACTGCTCCAAGAGAGCACCCTGCATCATATCAATAGTAGCTTGCAGTAGGTGGACAGGTGGAGACAGTCGAATTTGTCCCATGGGGACAGATGCCTATTTGACTGACATATATTGATTTTTTATGGAAAAATTTCCACGCCATGCATACCATGGGAGTTAAGAAGGTATGTTTTGTCCTCAGTTATCCACTTGAGAAAGATTATGGAAAATAAGCATAAGTATAATATGATTTTTGCTGTATTCGCGATCTTCGGGATCCTGATCATCCATGAGGTCTGGACGGAACAGCAGAGTATAACAGCGGTACCCTACAGTGAAATGGAAATTTTGCTGCAGCAGGGGAAGGTGAAGGATCTCTCCATCCGTGAACAGTACATTGTGGGTGAGCTCAAAAAGCCGGATCAGAATGGGAAAACAATTATTATCGCCAATCGCGTGGACCCCCGGCTGGCAGAACAACTTTCCAAGTACGGCGTTCCCTTCACCCAGGTGTATGAGAGTAAATTCCTGGCAACGTTGCTCTCCTGGGTGGTTCCGGCACTGGTTTTTTTCGGTATCTGGATTTTGATTTTCCGCAAATTTATTGATCGCCAGGGAGGCATGGGCGGTGGTTTTATGTCCATCGGTAAATCAAAGGCCAAGATCTATGTCGAGCAACAGACCGGAGTTTCCTTTGAGGATGTGGCCGGAGTAGAGGAAAGCAAGGCGGAGCTCTTTGAAATTGTCGAATTTCTCAAAGCTCCGGATGATTACGGTAAACTCGGGGCGAGGATGCCCAAGGGTATTTTGCTCGTTGGTCCTCCCGGTACCGGTAAAACCCTGTTGGCACGGGCGGTGGCCGGAGAGGCCGGGGTTCCATTTTTCTCCATCAGTGGTTCTGAGTTTGTGGAGATGTTTGTCGGCGTGGGTGCGGCCCGGGTACGCGATCTGTTCGAACAGGCGCGGAAATCCGCTCCGGCTATTATTTTTATCGATGAGCTGGATGCGCTGGGACGGGCCCGTTCCGCCGCCGGTATTGGCGGCAATGATGAGCGAGAACAGACCCTGAACCAACTGCTGGTCGAACTTGACGGCTTTGACCCTACCGCTGGCCTAGTGCTGCTGGCAGCAACCAACCGGCCGGAGGTTCTGGATCCGGCCTTGCTTCGTGCAGGACGATTTGATCGGCAGGTATTGGTGGACCGGCCGGATAAACAGGGCCGAATCGCCATTTTGCAGGTGCACATGAAAAAAATCCAGATGGGCACCGATGTGGATGCTTCCCAGGTTGCGGATTTGACCACCGGTTTTTCCGGGGCCGATCTGGCCAACCTGGTCAATGAGGCGGCGCTTCTTGCTACCCGCCGCCAGGCCACGGAAGTCTGTATGGAGGACTTTACCCAGGCCATTGAGCGTATCATTGCTGGCCTGGAAAAGAAAAATCGGCTGCTTAATCCCCGCGAGCGTGAGATTGTAGCCCATCACGAAATCGGTCACGCCCTGACGGCCTTGGCGCTTCCCGGTAGCGATCCGGTCTATAAGATATCCATCATTCCCCGTGGAATCGGGGCCCTTGGATATACCCTGCAGCGGCCGACCGAGGACCGCTTTCTCATGACCAAGGAGGAGTTGGAAAATAAAATAGCGGTACTCTTAGGTGGGCGGGCTGCGGAAAAATTGTTTTTCGGCCATCTTTCCACCGGGGCCTCTGATGACATTGCCCGAGCCACCGACATTGCCCGTAATATGGTAACACGCTATGGCATGGATCCGAATATTGGCTTTGTGGTCTATGAGGAGAATCAGCAAAATTTTCTCAACCAGCATGGCCACGGCATTAACGGTTGTCAGATCAGCGACTCGACCGCGCAACAGATCGATGCCGCTGTCCGTAAAATCATTGACGATATTTATTCCCGGACCTATTCCATATTGGAAAGCAACCGCGAGGTTCTTGAGCGCTGTGCCAAAGTATTGCTTGAAAAAGAAACTTTGCTTGAAAAGGAACTGGTAGAATTGACCAAAGATTTACGGCGATAATCAGTCTGGCCTCACCTCGGGTTGATTTCGGAGTTGGAAAGTTCTTTCCAACTCTGTACTCCTCTTTTGGGGATGATTAGGATGCCACCGGCAGGAAAGGCCCAAAATCTTTTTCATACTGGGTCAGGACCTTGAATCCTTTGTCCTCCAGGGCGGTAATCGCCTTATCGCCTTCAACCCGGTCCACCCGAATGACCAGATGGGAAATTTGCGGGTAGTCGCGAACCGGCCAGCAGAAAAAACTCTGAATATTGACCTGTGCATCCTTAAAGATGGAAGTAACCTCGGCCAGACGGCCAATCTGATCGTCCACCAACACTCCCAGGCGGACACTGTCCTCTTTCATCCCGATGGCCTGGAGTAAAACCCCCATGACATCGGTATTGGTGACAATACCCACCAGCTGTCCTTCTGCCATGACCGGCAGGGCGTTGATGCTTTCCGTCTGCATGATATAGGCCGCCCGCTCGATCGTGGTACCGGGTGCCACCGTTTTCAAGGTTTTGACCATGAACGTTTGCACCTCCACTTTTTGCAGGAGGTAGTGCAGTTCGTGCACACTGAGCGTGGTGGCTGGTGAGGCCCAGTTTTGCTTCAAGTCACGATCGGAAACAATACCGATCAGCGAGCCCTTTTTGTCGACGACCAGCAGATGTTCGATGCGGTGTTTATCGATCAACTCCCGTGCCGCGACCAGGGAGGTTTCAGGCGCAACGGTGACAAGGTTGGTGTGCATGATTTGGCCGATATACATGGAATACCTCCTTGTTACTACGATAAAGGACAGATTCGTTATTCCCTGATTCTGGAAAGAACGAGCGATCCGGTTTCGGGATGGCGGTAACTGATGGAGCCTTCGAGTTGATTCAATGTGACAGGCTGAGCAAACTGCATATTCACCACAAATTGGCCCGAACGGGGCCGCTTGAAGAACCATTTTACAGCCGTTCCGTCCTGCCTGCCGCCCACGGGAGGAGGGGTGGCCGTAACCAGGGATAAGCCGCGGGCCATTTTTTGGATGATGATAAAAGCCGCCGGTGCTGGATGCTGCACAGTGATTTGGAGAGAAACCGAATTTTCCTGTTCGGCAACATAGCGGCCTTGCACAAGAGATTCGGCCAGGGCAGGGGCGGCAACCAGTAGAAGGGCGATCAAGACGATACCACGGCGAACCATGTCTACTCCTTTCCTGTTGCGGGGGCAGGGTCAAAGGACTGTGTTCGTTTATTCCAGGAGTACTTCCCGGCAAGCCACAGTTCTTCCAGCGCGGAAAAGTTGATCGAGGGATCCCCTGGTAGGGAGTAGGTTTCGTATGCACCGAGGATCTCATCATCACTGATGACATAGTCCTGGTCCGTATCCGCCCAGTGATAGGGGCTGAGCTGGATTTGGGAGGCCCCACCGATCTTGTCTCCGATTAGCTGTCCCTCCCGGGTGATGAGATCGCCGGAAAAGGTTATGGTTTCCCCTGGCTTGTATTTTTTTCCCGGCGTCACCAGGTAAAGAAAGGCAGCCCTGCCGTTTTCCAAGCGACCTATCCAGCGTGGGTTTTTGCCGAATTGTTTGGGCTTCCCGCGCTCCATGGCACCAATGGCTTCCACCTCACCTTGTATTTCATCGCGAATAAGCAGACTGCTGTGCGATTCTACGGGCCCGCTTATTTCAATCAGTACCGGAAAAGAGAGATTGGGCGCGGTCTGTTTGGGCATTATTCGTTTTGCCTGCAGATCCGATTGGTTAATCCAGAGGTAGAGACCGGCTGCTCCGCCTAGAACTGGGAGCATCAACAGAAGCAGCAGCCAAAACCGCTTATGGCCGGAAAAGAGAGAGAAGAGAGCGTGTTTGTTCTTGAGACTGTTCTCTTCCTCCAGTGATTCGGCAGGATCATCCTTGTCGCCAGAGATTTCGAGTAATTCCTCAAGCGGAATCTCCAGTGCCTCAGCCAGTTTGTTGGCATTCTCCACCTTAATGGAGGGATAACGTCGATTCTCCCAACGGGAAATAGTATCCGTGGTCACCCCGACCACCGTGGCCAGATAGAGCTGGGTGAGCCCTTTCTGTTCTCTGACCATACGGATTTTTTCGCCGTTGATATCAACACTGCCACTAATATTCATAGGCCGGGTACCAAGGAGCCTCGCTCCGTCTAAATCATCTGGATTGATTCGATTATATGGGATTCGTCGAATCGGTTGCATTATACGCGAGTTATCCAGCAATTACCATGCCCAGAGGCAAGTCCCACAGCGTCTAACCTCTGTGGAGAAGAAAAAAAAGGGTGCCTCAAAAGAGACACCCCTTGCAATGAAATGGGACAAACAACTCTCATCAATATCGTCGTTTTCGAAAAAAGCCCCGAGAACGAGGTTTCATACTCCCTTACGGCCTAGTTAGGGGCGTCATGGAGCATCGCTCACGCGATTGTACCGCGAAACACTCAATATTTGCATAGATAGTTGTCGAGCTCCCAGTCGGTTACAGCGGTACGGAAAGAATCCCACTCCTTCTCTTTGCCTTCAATATATTTCTCAAGAATATGGTGACCAAGCGCCTCCTTGGCGATTGGGTTGGCCTTAAGTTCCTTGAGTGCCTCATAGAGATTGGCCGGGAGGCTGGCGATTCCTGCCTCAACTTTCTCGGCAGCGCTCATCTCGAAGATGTCCACATTGGTCGACGGTGGGGTGGGCAGGTTGTTTTTGATTCCGTCCAAGCCTGAGTAGAGCATCATTGCAAAAGCCAGGTAGGGGTTGCAGGTGGGATCCGGGCAGCGAACCTCGGTCCTGGTTCCCATACCGCGGGAAGCTGGAATACGAACCAGAGCGGAGCGGTTGGAGGCGGACCAGGCTATGTACACCGGTGCCTCGTAGCCAGCCACTAAACGCTTATAGGAGTTGACCAGCGGATTGGTGACCGCGGCGAAACCGCGAGCATTCTTCATGATGCCGGCGATATACTTGTAGGCCACTTCACTCAGTTGCAACGGGCCTTTCTCATCAAAAAAGGCGTTGGTGCCGTCGAGGTTGAACAAGGACTGGTTGGTGTGCATACCGGAACCATTGATGCCGAAGATCGGTTTTGGCATGAAGGTGGCGGCTAAACCGAATTCGGCCGCGATGGAACGAACAACCCATTTGTAGGTGATGGTGTTGTCGGCCGCGGTTACCGCATCGGCATATTTGAAGTTGATTTCATGCTGCCCCTCGGCAACCTCATGGTGGGAAGCTTCAATCTCGAAGCCCATCTCTTCCAGGGTTTCGATGATTGCCCGGCGGCACTCGATACCACCGTCATCGGGCTCTACATCAAAGTAACCGGTGACATCATCGGTAATAGTGGTGGGGCGGCCTTCTTCGTCACGACGGAAGAGGAAAAACTCGCACTCGGTGCCAACGTTCATGGTGTAGCCAATATTTTTGGCCTCTGCCACAACCCGTTTCAGATTGTTACGCGGGCAGCCGGAAAAGGGGGTTCCATCAGGTTTGTAGATATCGCAAATGATACGGGCGGCGTTGCAGCCGTCCTTTTCGCGCCAAGGGAGGACCACGAAAGTATCGTAATCCGGCTTGAGGTACATATCGGATTCGTTGATGCGAACAAACCCTTCAATGGAAGAACCGTCAAACATAATCTGTCCGTCCAGCGCTTTCTCAATCTGGCTGCGTGGAATGGCGATGTTCTTCATCATGCCGAAAATATCGACAAACTGCATCCGGAAGAAGTTGACGTTCTTTTCCTTAATGATCTTCATTATTTCGTCACGTGTCATAACTCATCTCCTTATCCTTGATGGTTTCTGATGTTCAACCAACTGCCTTCGGCCCAAAGGGCGTTGGTGCATCGGCTGGGTTTGCAGTATGACATCGGCCAACCGGCGGCATGGATGCTCCGGCTGCAACCGACAATCGAAACAACTTTATAAGCATGGAAAAGATGATGGACTCGTAAAAAGTCAACAATTGAAAAAACATGCATCCTAAAAGGGCGTATTAGGGAGCACGGAACGACGTTTTCTTAGCTTTTTTCGAGAACGACAAATGATGGATGGCTAAGAAAAATATACAGTACGAAAGTTGCGTGAACTGGTCAACATTGAATGTAGGGATAGGTTGTGGAGCCTTGTGTTCCTTCGATCATTTAACGTGCGCGCGGATCCTTGATTGAGATCTTCATGTTGGTCTTTTTGTCTTTCGTGTGGTTGCTCGGCAAATATGAGCTGCAATTCGGAAGTAAAAAAAGGCCGCCCCAAGCGGGAGCGGCCTTAAGCGCATTGGTGTTGAATCCGAAATCAGCGGATGAACAACATCTCCTGGTAGGAGGGCAGCGGCCACAGATCGTCGGCCACAATAGACTCCAGGGCGTCAGCATAACCGCGGACGGCCAACATAGCGGGCAGGATCTTCTCACACATGTAGGTCGCGTGAGCCTGGGTGTCCGCAGCCTCGTGGGCTAACAGTTTCTCCAGCTTGTTCACCTCGGCCTGCATGGAGCGCAGCTTGGCGGTAACGTCCTCAAGCGATGCCATCTTGAAGTCGTGGCCAATGGCCTTCAGGCTTTCGCAGGTCGACGCCAGTTCTCCCTGATAGCGCATGGCGGCCGGGAAGATGACGGTACGAGCCATACGGATAACCAGGTTGGCCTCGGTGGTGATAACTTTTGCATACTGCTCGAGGTAGATCTCCTGACGGCTCTTCAATTCGGCCTCGGTGAGGATATCGTACTTGGTGAACAGCTCCACGATTTCCTTGCTGGTCAAAACCGGCAGGGCCTCGGGGGTGGTTTTCAGGTTGGGGAGGCCGCGTTTAGCCGCTTCCTTATGCCATGCATCGGAGTAACCGTCGCCATTGAAAACAACGGAATCGTGCTCCTGCATGATCTTCTGGAGCAGATCCTGTACACCTTTGTTGAATTGAGTCTTGTTCACCTTGCCCAACTTTTCAAGCTCGGTGGCGATGAAGTCCAGTGATTCAGCCATCATGGCATTCAGGGCAACCTGAGCGCCGGCGATGGAATGGGAGGAACCTACAGCACGGAACTCAAAACGGTTACCGGTGAAGGCAAAGGGGCTGGTGCGGTTACGATCGCCCGGATCCATAGGCAGCGGCGGTAGAGTATCGACGCCGATGTTCATGATGCCCTTGGTCTTGGAGCCCTTCACCTCACCTTTTTTGATCTGCTCGAACACGTCAGTCAGCTGTTCGCCCAGATAGGCGCTGATGATGGCCGGAGGCGCTTCGTTGGCACCCAATCGGTGGTCGTTTGAGGCAGAGGCGACGGTGGCGCGAAGCAGCGAGCCGTACTTGTGCAGGGCGCGGATAGCGGCGGCGCAGAACACCAGGAACTGGGCGTTGGAGTGCGGGGTATCGCCCGGATCAAAGAGGCTGCCCAACTCGGCATTACCGATGGAGTAGTTGAGATGTTTACCCGAACCGTTGATGCCAGCGAAAGGTTTCTCGTGGAGCAGACAGACCATACCGTAGCGTTTGGCCACGGTGCGCAGGGTGGTCATGATCAGCTGATTGTGGTCGGTGGCCAGGTTGCCCTGCTCGAAGAGAGGTGCGATCTCGAACTGGCCGGGAGCAACTTCGTTGTGACGAGTCTTCACTGGGATACCCAGCTTGAAGAGTTCACGCTCTACGTCCATCATAAAGGCGAGTACGCGACGGTTGATTACGCCGAAGTACTGATCCTCAAATTCCTGGCCCTTGGCCGAAGGCGCACCGAAGAGAGAGCGGCCGGCGATAAGGAGGTCGGGACGGGAGAAAATGAAGTTGCGGTCAACCAGAAAATATTCCTGTTCCGGTCCGGCAAAAGAGACGATCGGCAGTTTGGTGTTCACATCGAAATGTTTGAGAACACGTTTAGCCTGTTTATTGAGGGCCTGCAGGGAGCGCAGCAACGGGGTTTTTTTGTCCAGTGCTTCGCCGGTCCAAGAGACGAAGGCCGTGGGAATGCAGAGGAAGGTGCCGTTGGGATTTTCGAGGATATAAGCCGGGCTGGTAATGTCCCAGGCTGTGTAGCCTCGAGCCTCAAATGTGGCACGCAGTCCTCCGGAGGGGAAGGAGGATGCATCGGGCTCGCCCTGGATGAGCAACTTGCCGGAGAACTCGGCAATGGCTCCACCCTCGCCGTCGGGAACCAGGAATGCGTCATGCTTTTCAGCGGTCAGACCGGTCAGAGGGTAGAACACGTGGGTAAAGTGGGTTGCGCCTTTCTCAATGGCCCAGTCCTTCATGGCGTTGGCAACCACATCGGCAAGGGAGGCATCCAGTTTTTCGCCAAAAGCGATGGTACTCTTCAGTGACTTATAAATATGCTTGGGCAGCCGTTCCTTCATGACCTTGTCGCTAAAGACATTGGATCCAAACACGTCGGTGGGTTTGGTTTCGCTGAAGTTCAGCGGGGCATGGGAGGGTTTGTAATTGATGATCGCCGAAATGGCATTCAGACGGGCCTGGATTCCACTCATTGTGCACGCTCCATAATGGGGGTTGAAAATGATGATGACTACAGCTTGTAATTGAGTAGTTTTTTGATTGGTGTAAAATCCGGCGTTTGCCGGAAGTTGTTGCTTCTACATCGTTGTTCCTCTAAAGGCCATCACAACTGATGCGACAAACCGACGGCCTCAATCTCCGCCTCTTCTGCACCGATAATTCGCATCAGAGTCATAATGATTTTATTCTTGGTCGCTTCATTCGTCAGCTTGGCACCGCTTTGGGTGGTGACATAAAAAAAGTCGATCAACTGCTCCACCTCGGTTGCGATTCTTGCCCGATGGATTGCCAGACCGAAATCCGCCAAGGTTTGGGTCAACTGATACAGCGCACTTCGATTATCGCCGCCATAGACTTCAACAATGGTGTATTGCTGGGATGTCTCATTATCGATGATGATCTTGCATTCCAGCTGCTGGACCTGGCGGAGGTTGCGATAACCCTGTGGCTGCGTCCGTTCGTGAAGCTGATAGCCGACATCAAGACGGTAATTAATGGCCAGGTTCAAGTCTCGTTCGACCTTTTCCCATTCCTGCTCCTCAAAACTGAGAGCCGTGGCCGGTATAACCTCCAGGGTGTCGACCACGGTTCCGTCCGGCCAGGTAAATATTTGGGCGGAGAGTACGCTGAGATTGTGCAAGGCGAGCACGCCACAAAATTTGGCCAAAAGTCCAACCTTATCCGGGCCCATGATCAGTAGGGACCAGGAACGAGTCCCTGGTTCGGCAAAAAGTTTCACCTGCTGCTTGAGTTGAGCCGCCATCTCAGAGTGGGTTACCAAATGCCGCAATACGGCATCCAGGCTGTAACTCAGCAAATAGTCAGGGGGCAGGATACTGATGTCAATCCGCGTCGGTCGACCATCGAGCCGGGCCAAAATCTGTTCCTGCAGCCAGCGCACGCCTTGATCTTCCTCATCCTGGCTTACTTGCTCGACATGACAGTCCGCACCCAGGCAGGACTTAATGCTTAAATAAAGTTCCGAGAGCAGGCTCGATTTCCAATCCGACCAGGCTGATGGTCCCGTTGCTTTTGAATCGGCAATGGTGAGTAGGTAGAGCATGGTCAATCGTTCAACATTGCCAATCAGATCCGAAGCCTGGCGGATAAATTCGCGATCGGTAAAATCACGCCGCATCGCATTTTCCGGTAAATACAGATGGTGGCGGATGAGAAAGGCGAGGGTATCGCAATCCTCTGGTGTCAATTGGAGCCGTTTCCCTATGGCAACAACCATCTCCGCACCGAGCACTGAATGATCGCTCTGTTTTCCCTTGCCGATATCGTGCAGTAGTGCCGCAAGATAGAGTACATCAACGTTTTTGAGCTCAGCAAAGAGTTCCCCGTGGCTCTGCCTCAGTGTCGTGAGTTCGGTCACAGCCTGCAGCTGATGTCGATCCACGGTATACAGGTGATAGAGGTCGTGCTGAGCCAGAGACTCAACCCCCGAAAATTCGGGGATAAAGCGGGTGAGCAACCCGGTTGACAGCATTGCTTCCAACACCGCAAAAATTTTATCCGTCTGGGTGAGTAATTCCAAAAAGACCCTGGTTACCCGCTTGGAGTTGCGAAAATGGTCGTCCACTTTGTCGAGATTGGCCGTCACCAACTGTCGGGTACGATGATGCAGCGGCAGTCCGGTTCGGCCGGACTGGAGGAAGAGGCGCATCAGCAAATAAGGGCGGTCGTTTAATTCCTCCGCTGCAGTGAGACGAATAGTCCCTCTGCGGGCAACAATCGAACGCTCAAGCCGTTGCTCCACGTTGGTTCCGCTGGTGAGACCCAACACTTCATGCACATGCTCAAAAAAGAGGTCGGTAATCACCGAGACTGTCTGCAGATGGCTGTAGACGTCACGCATAAAATGTTCAACACCAAGGAGTCCGCCTTCATCCTTGTAATCAAAGGCACTCGCAACTTCTTCCTGAAATTCAAAGATCAGATGATCGCTTTTGCGGCGGCTTAAGAGATGCACCCTGTTGCGAATTTTGGCCAACATCGACCATGCGTTTTCCAGGGCCTGCCGGTTACCGGCCTCCAGCATCCCCGATGATTCGATAGCCGCCAAATCGTTGAGGCCAAAGACACCTTTTGCCACCCACATCATGGCCTGAATGTCGCGCAATCCACCTTTCCCTTCCTTGACATGAGGTTCAAGAAGGTAGGTATGACTACCGTATTTCTGCCAGCGCTCCAGTATGTGCTCCTCCATGGTTTGGGCAAATTGGTGGCGGCGGCCATCGAAAATTTTCTTGGTATAACGGGATGTGAGGTCGTGAAAGAGCTCCTCTGAGCCAACCAGGAGGCGAGCATCCAGCAGGGCTACCTGAAAATGAAAATCTTCCTGCGCGAACTGGATAGCATCCTTGACCCCGCGTACACTGTGGCCAACCTCAAAACCTTCATCCCATAGAGGATAGAGCAGCGCTTCAACAACAGCCTGCATCGATTTTTTCGACCACCAATCGTGCAAAAGGAGCAAGTCGATATCCGAATAAGGATACAACTCGCTCCTGCCATATCCACCCAGGGCTATGACGGCAATGTTACCCCGTGCTTTCTGCACTGCCGGTGCAGCGTTGTATTTGTCGATGATGAAATCATCGACAAGGCCAGTGCAACGGTGGAGAATTTCTTGCCCGCTGAGGCCCTGGCGCCAGGCATCGGCCAGGGCTTCCTGTTGCGGGCGTAAGGTCGCTGCCATCAAACGGCCTCGCTACCCGTCTCCCCGGTACGCACCCGGATCACCCGTTCAACCGATGTGACAAAAATCTTACCGTCACCGATTTTTCCGGTTCTGGATTTAGCAATTATGGTGTCGATGACCTGATCGACCATCTCGTCCTGAACGATGATGTCAAGCCTTATTTTTGGTATAAAATCAACCACATATTCTGCTCCGCGGTAGATTTCTGTGTGGCCTTTCTGACGCCCGTAGCCTTTAACTTCGCTCACGGTCATTCCCTTGATGCCAATGCTGTTGAGGGCATCCTTGACCTCGTCAAGTTTAAACGGTTTGATAATGGCCTCAATTTTTTTCATAAGCCCTCCTCAAAGATAACTCGCACTCAGCAGACCCTAAATTCATGAACAATCTCATCAGTTGTAGGCGGTTTCCGAATGTTCGGTATAATCCAGGCCCTGATTTTCGGCCTCCTCGGTAATCCGGAGTCCTATCAAGGTGTGCACCAGTTTGAGAATAATCCAACTCACGACAAAGGCGTACACACAGACCACGCCAACGCCAATGAGCTGCGCAACCAGTTGAGCACTGCTCCCGGCCAGCAATCCGTCAGCTCCATTAGGGTTCACGGATTTGGAGGCAAATATTCCCAACAAGATAGTACCGGTAACACCGCCAATACCGTGGATACCGACAACGTCCAGAGAATCATCGAATTTGAATCTGCTTTTTATGTTGACTGACAAGTAACAGACAACGCCTGCGATCAATCCTATAATAATCGCGGCATTAGGTCCAACAAAACCTGCTGCCGGGGTGATGGTGGCTAAACCGGCGATGGCCCCTGATGCCGCTCCCAAAGTAGTCGGTTTTCCAAGTTTTATCCACTCGAGTGCGGTCCACATCGCCATGCCGGCCATGCCGCCAAGGTGGGTGGCAACAAATGCAGTTGCGGCCACTTCGTTGGCTGCCAGAGCACTCCCGCCGTTGAACCCGAACCAGCCAAACCATAAGAGCCCTGTTCCAAGCATGGTCATGGGCAGGTTGTGCGGCATAAAGTTGGTTTGGCCGAAACCCTTTCGCGGGCCGATAATCATAACCGAGGCAAGGGCCGCCATGCCGCAGGTTGCATGCACCACCAAGCCGCCTGCAAAATCAAGCACGCCCAGTTTGGCAAGCCATCCGCCACTGCCCCAAATCCAATGACAAACAGGGTTATAGACCAGGATGGCCCAAAGCAGGCTGAAGGCGACAAACGCCGGAAATCGAACTCGCTCGGCAAATGCACCCGCAATGAGGGCAGGTGTAATCACGGCAAACATGCATTGGTAGATCATGAATACGGTCTGTGGGATGGTTGTGGCATATGTGTCGCTGGGCGCGTTGCTCACCCCTTTGAGGGCAAACCAGGACAAGTCTCCAATAAAACCACCGATGTCCGGGCCAAAGGACATCGAATAACCGATGTAGACCCACTCAAGTGAAATGAGTGAAATGAGTACCAGGCTTTGCATAATTGTGCCGAGTACATTTTTACTTCGAACCATTCCCGCGTAAAACAGTGCTAATCCTGGTGTCATCAGCAGAACCAACCCTGCCGCAGCCAAGATAAACGCCGTATCTGCACCGCTGATCATATTTCCCCCTCTAGAAAGTTACAATCTTGTCAAAAAAATTTACGCGATTGTAACAAAGAGGAGCAGGATAATCAAGTTCCAATCCCAACATTTTGTCAAAGAACAGGGAAATACCAATGGCGCCAACAGCCGTCGCACTGCATTCAGCTGAAGAGGGGAAAAATGGGTATCGTGGTGCGGAATATATTCGACCGCAGCGACACATCGGTGCGATTCCATCTAAGGAAAGATTACAAAAAAAGTGCCAGGATCGTAGGGTGGAGTTAACAGGCTAAAATCGTGAGGGAAAATCTAAATATTCTTGTGGTGGGAAGGTAGAAGGTCTCTACGTTTTTGTCAATATTGACGCTAAAATAAACAAGAATGTCGCCTGTGCGGTTCGGGCCACTATTTGACAAAGGTTCGTAGAGTCGGTAGAATTTTTTGATTGATGGAAATGTGATGAGTTTACATTACGGGTAGTTTGCCAATACAGTATTTTACGCACCACGCATAAAGGATAGGGTAACGATGACTTCGGAGCGAAGACGTTATATCAGGCCGGAAGCTTTAAATCTGCTTGATTATCTGGTTGTTGACGAGCAGGGGCGCCAAGGAGAGTACGCAATGGCCAGAACCCTGAATGTCAGCAAGGGCGGGATCTTGATGGAAACCCACCGTCAGCTCCCCAAAGGGCAACAGGTCATGATCACGCTCGGCTTACAAGATCAGCTCATAGATGTGATGGGACGCATTGTCTATGTCGTCGGCACGTCGGGCCGCTTCCACAACGGTATCGAATTTTTCCACCTTACCGATGCTGATAAGCATGTGCTTGATCAGTATGTCAATGCTTTTCACTCTGTCTACTCTGGAGAGAACAAGATGTATTGACCTGATGAATCGGCGATTCAGGCTGATTTTTTCTAAATAGCCTGAATCGCCGTAATTTTTCTGTTTTTTTAGTGATGCTGTGTCCTGCCATATTCATCGTCATACCTGACGATATCATCCTCGCCCAGGTAGCTGCCGATTTGCACCTCGATCAGTTCCAAGGGAATGACCCCTGGGTTTTCCAGGCGGTGGACAGTGCAACTCGGTATATACGTTGACTCGTTTTCTTTGAGCAGGATGGATTGGTCACCGTTTTGAATTTTTGCGGTCCCGGACACCACCACCCAATGCTCATGACGATGATGATGCATCTGCAGCGAAAGACGAGCCCCTGGATTGACCGAAATTCGTTTAATTTGAAATCGATCCTGCAGTTCCAAGGTGGTGTAACTTCCCCATGGCCTGTAAACGGTCCGGTGCGTATGGTATTCCGGTCGTTTTTCCTTTTTGAGGCGATCAACGAGCCGCTTTACATCCTGGGCACGATTCATCGGTGCCACCAGTACGGCATCGGCTGTTTCCACCACCAGGGTGTCATGTAGCCCCACCGACGCCACCAGGGTATGCTCCGAACGAATAAGTGAGTTGTGCACATCTTCTAGCACAACATCGCCAAAAGAAGCATTCCCCTGTTCATCTTTGTCGGCTACCTCCCAAAGCGCCCTCCAGGAACCGATATCGCTCCAACCGATATCCGCCTCGACCATTGAGGCTTTTTGTGTTTTCTCCATGATGGCGTAGTCGATGGAATCCGAGGGGCACATGCCCATCTCCTGGGAATCAAATCGAAAAAAAACACCATCAGTTGAGCCATTGTGCACCGCATTGCGCATGTGCTCAACAATAGCGGGAGCATGAACTTCCATTTCAACCAAGAGGGTTTCAGCGGTCAAGGCGAACATGCCGCTGTTCCAGAAATAATTGCCACTGGCTAAGTATTGCTCTGCCGTCTGGAAATCGGGCTTTTCGACAAAACTCTCAACCTTGTTTTCTTGCCCGCGGGCGATGTATCCGTAACCGGTTTCAGGGTGATCGGGCACAATGCCGAAGGTGACAATCCGGCCTTCCAGCGCCAAGGACGCTGCCTGTTCAACCGCTTGGGCAAAAGGCTCGATTTTTTGGATGAGATGGTCGGCCGGAAGTATCAGCAGCACATCCTGAGCCCGACCCTTGCTGGCGACAAAGGCCGCAGCTCCACAGATTGCCGGAGCGGTATTTTTACCGCAAGGCTCGAGAAGAATCTGAAAATGGGGACAACAGTCCAAAGCCTCAATTTGGCTTTTTGTGAGAAAGCGGTGTTCTTCTCCAACCACAATGATAGGATCGAGCACATCTTTGAGTGCGGTCATCCGTTGCACGGTATTTTGCAACAGGGATAACTCGCCGATCAGATTGATGACCTGTTTAGGGTAAAGTTCACGGGAAAGGGGCCAAAGCCGAGAGCCGGTCCCGCCAGCTAAAATAATGGGTTGAATTGCCACTGCACACCTCTCATTTATAAAAAGTGAAAGAAAAATTAGCCTCGTATCAGCCGCAACAACTCCTCGGTTTTTTGTTGCAGCAGCTTTTTGTCACCACGGGTTTCGACATTCAGGCGCAGGACCGGTTCGGTATTGGATTTACGCAGGTTGAATCGAAACTCGGGATATTCAACCGATAGGCCATCGATATATTCTTTTTTCCCGCTACCATATTGACGTTCAATAGAGGCAATGACCGCATCGGGATCACCCACTTTCGAGTTAATCTCACCGCTGACCGGAAAGGCCTCCATCCGCTCGTTACAAAGAGTAGACAATGGCTTCCCACTTACGCTTATCAATCTGCAGACAAGCAGCCAGGGCAGCATGCCGGAATCACAGTAACCGAAATCTCGGAAGTAATGGTGTGCCGACATCTCTCCGCCATAAACGGCATTTAAAGCGCGCATATTCTCCTTGATGAAGGCATGCCCGGTTCTGGTCATGGCAGGGACGCCACCAGCGCTTTCTACCATTTCCCTCGTATTCCAGGTTAGGCGAGGATCATGAAGGATGGTTGCTCCTGGATACTGCTGGAGCATGGCAACGGCCAAAAGGCCGACAATGTAATACCCTTCAATGAACCTGCCTTGTTCGTCATAGAAAAAACAGCGATCAAAATCGCCATCCCAGGCAATGCCCAAGTCCGCTTTATGTTCACGGACAGCTTGGGCAGTGGCTTCGCGCTTTTCGGGCAGCAGTGGGTTTGGCACGCCGTTGGGAAAGGTGCCGTCTGGTTCATGGTTGAGGCGAATGAATTCGAAGGGCAGGTGAGGGGCAAGCAAATCAACCACTGGACCGGCACAGCCATTGCCGGCATTGACGACAATTTTCATCGGCCGCATGACCGAACATTCGACCATGCCCAAGAGATGAGCAATATAATCGTTTTTATTGTTTATCCGTGCATATGCACCTGGTTGCGCGGTTCCCATTTTGCTCCGTTGCTCGAACCAGGATGAATCGGCGGCAAGTCGTTCGATTTCAACCAGACCGGTGTCGGAGGAAACCGGACGCGATTGGCGTTGAACGATTTTCATGCCATTATATTCAGCCGGATTGTGACTGGCGGTAATCATGATGCCGCCATCAATTCCGGCGTCCATGCCACTGAAAACGGCGTGGTAGACTTCTTCTGTTCCACAAAGACCGATATCGACAATGTCGATTCCCTGAGCCAGTAAACCCTGCGTTATGCGCTCGGCGATAAGTGGACTGGTTAAGCGCATATCGCGGCCAATGACCATTTTGCCAACCCGGCAATGTTGAGTGAACGCCAGGGCAATACGCAGGGCAAGTTGCTCATCGAAATCCTCGGGAATTCGTCCCCGTACATCATAAGCGGTAAAACAGCGTAATGAGGTTGTCATGGCAAGGATCCTGGTTGTGTTAACGGGCTGAATGTGAGGCTATTTTTATGAAAAAATAGTCTTTGGGGTAAGTTGATAATAAATGATGGATTCGTAATAAGTCTGAACTGGCACTTGTCGTCATTCCGGTGCAGGTAGGAATCTTTTGATTTCAAAAAGTTCGGCTCTAGTCTGCGCTGGAGTGATGAAAATTGGGCTTTTTGTGAATACATCAAAAAATACTATAAATTGATCGTCTTTTGCGTTTGTTTTCCTTGCAAGAGTTCGGTGCGAATAGCGGGTTCCTTTTGGACAAAGTATTTTTGCACACGAGAATTTTGGATCCATGAGCGAAGGACATTGGCCCCTTGTTGAAGATAAAGGGATGTGTAAGATTTGCGCAGCAGGTTATTGGTGGTTGAGAGTGTGGATGCAAGAAACATGTAGAGGAGGGATGCCACAACCATGGCTTTTATGCCACCAATGATCACCCCCCCAAATCGATCCAACCAGCCCAGCAAGGTGATTTGCATGAAGCGTTGTAGAATTTTACCGATCAAGCTGAAGATAACAACGGCAACGAGAAAGATAAGCGCGTAGCTGACCAGGAAGGTTAATTTCGGGTTGTCGACAAATCGTTGCGTCCACGGGAGGATGGCACTGATATAATGGCCAGCCAGGTAATATCCGCCAACAAGAGCCAGGACGGCCGTCAATTGTCGCATACAGCCAATCCAGATACCACGAATAAAAAAAACGAGGAAAATGAACAAAACGACAAGGTCAAAATAGGTCAGGTCATTGAAAGTGGGCATGGTTGTTTTATGGTGATAACTCTTAAGGAGAGGTTACCCGTTATATTTGTAGGGTCGTGTGTCCCGTGTGGCAGGAACCTTGACGTTATATACTACATGCATCAACGATGATGGCTTGATAATAAGAGCGAAAAGACATGCATCATGACAAAAGTGCGTTGCAAGGCGCGAAACGTCGTGCTCGAAGTTTTTACGACGCCATCAATTATACCGAATACAATTGATATGACAAGAAATTGTCCGGAAAGCCCGGATGAAGTAATGCAGCCGTTCCTCAGGCAAAATTTTTTGCACCACGAATTGCCGCCGGTGATACTGAAAAAAAGCAGAATTACCCTTATCGATCTTGGCCAGTTATCGCAACAGCTTAACAGTGGTGATGAAGAAGAGATTTTAAGCTGTTTGCTCACTTACCAAGAACAACAACTCTATGCTGGGTTTTCCTATCCCAAACGACGCGTGGAGTGGTTAGGGGGAAGATTGGCGGCAAAATGCGCGCTTGGTCAACTCTTGGGTGGGCATACCCAAGTACCATGCAACACCGTTTCCATTCTGCCGGATATACATGGGAAACCCGTTGTTTCATTCTCTTTCAGGCCTCTTGAGGAGGCAAACGTTTCTATTTCTCATAGTGTTGATTATGCTACTGCCATAGCGTCGAAAAGTGGCAATTGCGGCATCGATATTCAATGCTCTTCCGAGCGATTACTTCGCGTCCAGGAACGATTCGCTTCTCATCAAGAACTCGCATTCCTGGGGGATGAGCGAGATCGCTTAACCCGTTTAGCTATTCTCTGGACCGCCAAGGAAGCGATGAAGAAATGTTATCTGCCGGCTGACCCAACATTTTTCGGTAAATTACTCCTTGTTGGCGCCGAAAAACGGAATGGAAGGCAGTGGCGGTTGCAATGCTGTATGCAAGAGAGCGGCGCGCCGGCGGCAACAGTTCATGTCCTTCTTTTTGATCAATATTCGCTGGCCTGTGTGCTGGGAGAAAGTGATGCCTGAGTTACCGGAAGTAGAGGTTACCCGGCGCGGTTTACTGGCCCAATTGCCAGGAAGGACTGTGCGGCGAATCTTCTGTTCCCAATATCGTCTGCGGCAAAGCATGCCCCGCCGTTTGCTACAGTCCGAGATAGTCGGGCAACAGGTTCAAACCGTGGACCGCAGGGCAAAGTACCTGCTCGTTCGCATGGTCAGCGGCGCGATTATAGTGATTCACCTGGGAATGACCGGAAAACTTGGGATAATTGCAGCGGGCATTCCAAGGCACAAGCACGATCATCTTATCCTGTCGCTTGATAACGATCTTGAGGTGCGTTTTAACGATTGCCGTAGGTTTGGTTCTATTGCGGTTTGGCCAGCGGAAGATGCTGCTTCCCGGGAAACAGCCTTTTCAAAGGAGGAAGGGCTCGAGCCCTTTGGCAGCGATTTTACGGCCAATAATCTTTTTGAGCTGGCCCGGACTCGACGTATTCCCGTGAAATCATTCCTGATGAATTCCAAAATCATTGCAGGTGTCGGCAATATCTACGCCAATGAGATTCTGTTCGCCACCGGTATTAACCCATTACAGGTCGTTCATCGGATAACATTGCAAGAGTGGCAGCGGATTGTTGAGGCAGGGCGGCGGATTTTGCAGCAAGCTATCGATGCCGGTGGTTCCACCATTTCCGATTTTTTGGGAACCAGCGGTCATCCGGGATATTTCCAACTCCAGTTACAGGTTTATGGGCGCAAAGGGCAGGCGTGTTTGCACTGTGCAACGCCAATAAGCAAAACCGAAGTCAGTGGCCGGGCGACCTATTATTGCCCGAACTGTCAGAAGCTTGATACGCTTGTCGTAAAAAAGAGACAGTGCGAGGTCCCCGAATAATCGTAATAATTGAATTTTGCACAGTATCTCTTGTCACTTATTTGCGACTTCTAAGTAGAACGAAGTTTTTACGACGCCATCAATCCTTGTAGAGCGCCGGGACAATATGATGGCGGTTCAAAAGCTTGTAAAAATCGGTCCTGTTTCGTTGCGCCAAGCGGGCTGCCTGGGAGACGTTCCCTTGGGTGGTCTGCAGGAGTTGGATCAAATACTGTTGTTCAAATTGACGTTTGGCTTCGGAAAGAGAAAGGATTTTCTTCTGGTGTTGTTTAATGGCGTCATGCAACAGGTCCTCTGAAATCAGGGACGAAGTGGCCAGGGCCATGGCGTTTTCCACCACATTGTAGAGCTGCCTTACGTTTCCTGGCCAAGGTGCCTCAACCAGTATCTTCATGGCTTCGGGAGTGAACCGTTTTTTCTGACCATCTCCTTTTTTCTCCAGTAGGGCCACAAAATGTTCCGCAAGCAGGGGGATATCCTCCCGGCGTTGGTGCAGGGGCGGCAGTTCCAGGCTGACAACATTGAGACGGTAAAAAAGATCCTCGCGGAAGGTGTTTTCCTTTATGGCCTCTTCCAGATTACAGTGCGTGGCGGAAATGATTCGAACATTAACAGGGATGGGTTGCGAACTCCCCACGGGGCGAATTTGGCGATCCTGAAGCACCCGAAGCAACTTCACCTGAATATGGAGCGGCATGTCGCCGATTTCATCGAGGAAAAGGGTGCCGTTATGGGCGGATTGAAATAGGCCGGCGTAACTTTTCACCGCGCCGGTAAAAGAGCCCTTAACATGACCAAACAACTCCGATTCAAGCAAACTTTCCGGAATTGCGGTGCAATTGACCGGTATGAAGGGACCGTTACAGTATTGGCTGGCTTTATGGAGGGCAATAGCCAACAGTTCTTTTCCTGTGCCGCTTTCCCCGCGAATCAGCACGGTGGCATCTGTCTCGGCAACCAATTTTGCACGGGAAAGCAATTCCTCCATCACCTGGCTTTGGCAGACGATTTCCTGACGCCAGATATCCCGATCATCTCGATTGGCTGTCATTCCGCTGGATAAAGCCAGTGCATTCTCAATCTCACCGACCAGCGCACTGCCATCAATGGGTTTGGTGAGAAAGGAAAAAACACCTTGCCTGGTCGCTTCAACTGCTTCTGGAATCGAGCCATGCGCTGTAATGATTATGACCGGAATGGATTTGTTGTGCTGACGGACGGCTTCAAAAAGAGCCATGCCGTCTATGCCGGGCATGCGTAAGTCGGTGAGTACCAGATCAGGTTTCCACGCGGCAAAGGCAGCCAAGCCCTCCTCACCACTTTCGGCGGTGACAACAGAATAACCGTTACTTTCCAACCGTAATTTCCACAGGCGAAGCAAATCGCTCTCATCATCGATCAGTAGGATTGTTGCTTTTGAGGGTCCCATATCAATGTTCCCGATTTTTTATTATGTTTTCAATATTTTTCAACTGATCAATCTGCTTTTTGAGTTCCTCAATGCGTCCTTTATCCTGCTCCGCCTCTCTTTTAAGCTGCTGGTTACTTTCCAGGAGCTCCTGATTCTCAGAATTGAAATTTTGCTTTTCTTCCTTGCTTTTATTCGACAAATTCCACCGAACGATTCGCTCTCGATCAAATTGTTGAAGCAGGCGATAAAGTCCACCCAATCCGGAGGTGTCCGATGGATGATTTGCAATGTATTTGGAGAGCTGTTTCACTCCTTTGCGAAACTGCCTGTAACCAGCAGATGGGTGAACGTTGAAGCAAATGAGTTGAAGTGTATTGTAATCGGATTGTCGAACATCAAATTTATTTTTGGCGACCTTGTAGGCTATCTTGTAATCGTTACGCGATAAATCCCATTGGTTCTGCAAACAATTTAAAATGGTCTCTGCAGGGGATTGTTGCAGAGAATCATCCTCTCGTTGGCTGTTCGTGGAATGTTGGTCGCCAATGTGACTACAACTGCTCAATACGAGTAAAAAAAATAACGGTGCGATTAAAATGTTTGATTTCATAATTAAGTATTTCGTGCCTCAGTAGGTGCAAGTGGAAGAGTTGCGAGAAATCTTGCTCCCCATTGAGGCCTGTCTTGGAGCAGTCGGAGTGACCCGCCACAACTTTGCAGGTATTCCTTGCTAATAGCAAGTCCCAGGCCCGATCCTTTAATAGGCGAATAATTTTTTTGCGTTCCCTTAAAAAATGGTTGGAAAATTTGAGATCTTTCCTCTTCGTCAACGCCGGGTCCGGTATCCTCTACGATGAGTTGGGCGTTATGATCTTTTTGTTTCAGCAGTAGGTGGATAGCTCCTCCATCCGGAGTAAATTTGATAGCATTGCTGAGAAGGTTATCGATGACAGTGATCATCTTTTCCGCCTGTGCGGCAGCCAGAGTAGGGGGGAGATCCGTGGCAAGATGAAGATTCCGGGCCAGAATTGTTGTTTTGTGGTTGGCAGCCACCTCGAGAATGAGTTTGTCCAAACGAATCGTGTCCAACTGTGCTGGCTGCTCACGGGCTTGGGCCATATTAAAATCGAGAATATTCTGAATAAGACCTTGGAGTTTTCGGCAATTATTATCGAGGATTGTAATTACTTCCGCTTGCTGGCCGGTTAACGGGCCAACGACACCATCCTTGAGCAATCCAGCGCCCTCTTTTATGGAAGCAAGAGGCGTTTTCAGTTCGTGGGAGATATGGGCTAGCATCTTCGCTTTTTCGCGATCAAGAACGTCGAGTCGCCTACGAAGCCAATCTAATTTTTTCCCGATGGCCTCCAGATCGCGAGGCCCGGAAACATGAATGGGCGTGGTGAAGTCTCCTTCACCTAATCGCTCAATACTCCGATCCATCTGGTACACCGGACGAATAATAAGAGCGATAAAAACAGCTATCAGAAGAGCGCAGAAAAATAATAGGCCACAAATTTGCCACATGAGGGCCGCTTTATTTCGCTGCACCTGTTGGCGGAGTTGATCAACTTCTTCGATCATCAAGGTGCTGGAGAGTCGCTCAATTTGAGCGGCCAGGGAGGCAATGTCCTCATAGCCTGCCAAAGCCGTGTCCACAGCTTGTAATGGGGTGTCAGTATCCTTTGCGGCGGAATTGACCAGCTCAACGAGTTCCTTTTCTTTTTTCTTTAAAGAGTCAAGCAGCGTTATGAGTCGTTTTTCAGAGTTGGTCGCTGAGATTTGGCGAAATGTTGCTGTTACTTCAGAATGTAACTGGTTGACGTCCTGGAGGTGCGCTTGTTCTTTCAGAACACGAAAAAGCCGTGCAGCGCGCTCCTCATCGTTGAGCAATTCAATGAGTTTTTTGCTGCTGTCAATTCGGGTAACGGATCGTAAAACGGCCACCGTGCTTTGTTGGGCCAGACTATCTAGGATTTGCAGGGAACTGACCATCGCCACTATCAGCGGCAGGGCGACAACCACAAATCCCGTCAGGAGCAGGGAAAAAAAAGAGCGGGGGTGATAAATCCGGTTCACGTTGGTTTAACGGGCAAGAAAAATATGATCAATGATGATTTCCATCGGCTTTGCCTGTTGAACGACAAAAAGTCCTAATCCTTCAATATGCTCCATATCCATCCTTCGATCTTTTGGGGCGTTCCGAACCTGATTGAGATCAACGACTAGGTCATTCCATCCCGGTTGCAGAGAAAAGCGTTTATTAAAGCGGTCAGCAAACTCGGAGCCGTGCTGTTTGTGCTCTACGTCATTGATGCGAAGGTTAAGGGCCAGGGGCTTTAATTGAGTATTATAGACACTGTAATGCAACGAGTTATAACCTTGCCAGTTGCCGGGAAAATAGAAAAGGGCCACGCCGGAGTATTTGGCAGTGGATAACCGGACCCGCATCGCATTTTTCCCATGCCGGACAAGGGTGGTTTCCTTTTGCATTTGTCGTTCATTGATCAGCCGATAGCGTTCAAAGGGTGTTTCGAAATCAGCCAAAACTGGAAACTGATGTGTCGCCAAACTTTCATCGATAATCGCACGTGTCAGCGGCCATACGGCGACCAAAAATAAAAGGAGGGACGAGCCCCTGAATAAAGCGTGCAGCGTCAAAGAATTGTTGCGTTGAATTGGTCGGATGCACCAGGAAAAGGCGATGAGGCACCCGAGTTGGTTACGCAACACATCCATCACATCCGGTAAACGGCCGCTGATGAATGATTGGAGAAACTCAATCAATACGCCAACTATAAGTACTGCTGCGAAAAAAGAGAGAAACAGTCGGAGAAAGGGCCAGCGTTCGACCTTTTCCCGGACACGACGGAAAACCCAAACAGTGGCAATGGCAAAAAAAAGGATGTGGCCAAGATCCCATGCTGCCTGGAAGGATCGGGTGGAATGATATCCCGGACCGCCGTAAAAAAAGAAAGGCAAACCACATAGAAGGAGGAGGCCCCAAAAAGAGGAGGTAAGGGCTGAAACAGGCATCACATGTATAGATGAGGTGTCAGTTGAGGCAAGGGAGTCGATTAGAACAATTTGTACACAGACCGGAGCAAAAAAGAAAGGGTCCTTATGCAATGTAAGGGAATCCGGAACTTGTCACATCTTGCCCCTGAATCGGCAGATCATTTGGGCTGATTTTTTTGTCTTGGCCAATTCATGGCGCTATCATCGTATAGTTGGCATGGTCGATAACTGTCCGTTATTGCGACGCAATTAAAGACCATGCGCCTGCTCTAACTAGTTGTTTTTTTAGTGCATTATTAGATTCGTGTCAGCGAAGCACGCACATGGCCCAATTCGGCCGAAGAATTTTTATCTTTTTGAGATTTCTTCCTGCAGCCGAAATGACACGGCGGGCGGCTGCTTTTTACTCGTTCCTACGCTCCTGCGTGGGAAACGCATCCAGGACGCTCCCGCGTCCCTTTAGCTCATCATCCTCTCCACGACCCCACTTATCTGTCTTTTGGCTTTGACCTTTATGATGGTCTCGAAAAAAGTCTGAATTTGCCCATTACCGTCATTCCGGCGCAGGCCGGAATCCAATGACGTCAACAAGTTCTGGACTCCAGCCTGCGCATGAGTGACGTTAAATTGGGATTTTTACGACGCCGTCAAGTTCCTTGTTCAAAGTTTAGGGGCATTTCAGCAAATAAGAAAAACCGAATTTTTTTCAAATCGGTCAAATGGATTGCGCCGCAATTAATTTGACCGATTTGAATCCATATATTAAGGCGTTATGCCAAATTTCAATTTGACAATACCTGCCCTTGTTCCCTACCATGGACCAGTGAAAGATGTCTTGATTTTTTTCAATTCTATTGAGAGGCAAAATTTATGAAAAAATTGTATCTGACGTTGTTGCTCGTGCTTTTTTTTGCCACCGCGGCTTTTGCCAAAGTGAATATAAATTCCGCCACTGCAGCTGAACTAGCCACTCTTAACGGCATCGGCACGGCAAAAGCTGAAGCCATAGTTGCCTATCGTACTGCTCATGGCAAATTTGCCACGGTTGAGGATCTTACTAAGGTAAAAGGGATTGGGGACAAAATCATTGAAAAAATTAAACCGGAAGTCACGATTGATGAATAAACCTATCCCTTGAAATCAATGCTCGGTGGGCAGGCAAACAAACGCCTGCTCCACCCTTCGAGCGCTTTGTCGGGGGCGAACTTGAAACCCGGCAGGGTGGGGACTGCTTTAATCGTGGGCACCCCAAAAAAACAGTTATTGAGTAATAACGCCCTTCACTCTTGTAACTGTACTCTCATGCTCCAATGTGGGAATGCGGCCCTGGACGCCCCAGTGTCCCTTCTAATAGATTGATGGACTCGAAAAATGGCCATCACATTCTGAAAGATGCCAAGTTAAAACAAAGATATACAAAGAGTAGCGTTTTTTCAGGCGCGGAGGCATACATAAGGGATGTGGAGCGCCGGGAAAAATGCTGCGGCACAGTAGATCGAAGTTTTTACGACGCCATCATACCTTCAGTAATCGAAAATACCCGCCTCTGCAATCCAACGATGAGAATATGAAAATCTCCCATCTCGGCGCAAAAGACTGCGTCACCGGTTCCTGCCACCTGATTGAAACAGATCCAGGTTCTGCCGACAGTATCAACATTCTGGTTGATTGCGGCGTAGCCTATGGCAATGACCCGGAACTGCCCTTTGATCAGTTTCCCGTTCCACCCGAGAAAATACAATATTTGTTCCTTACCCATGCCCATATCGATCATATAGGGCGAGTTCCGGATTTGATCGACGTTGGGTTTCGGGGGGAAATTATCTGTACCCATGGTACCAAGGCACTGCTTATGCCCATGCTGCGCGATGCCATGTCCTTTTCCCGTGAGCGGTGGGGTAAGAATGAGAAGGCAAAACTAGAAACTTTGATAGACGAGCTCTCTTGGGGATTTGAACTCCACAAAACATTCACCCTGAAACAGGGCATAACCTTCAAACTGTGTAATGCCGGCCACATCCTCGGCTCGTGCTTTATCTTGTTTACGTTCCCCGAGCAGAAGGGCAAGGATTATCGGGTCATCTTCTCCGGAGATCTTGGCTGCACCGATACCCCCATCCTGCCCGACCCCGATCCTCCCGAAAGTTGTGACCTGCTGATTCTTGAATCAACCTACGGTGATCGAAAACACCCGAACAGGAAAAACCGGGTTGAAGCGTTGCGGAATCTGCTACAGAAAGCCCTTGCCGATAATGGCATTGTTTATATCCCCGCCTTTGCCCTTGGCCGAACCCAGGAACTGCTTTACGAGTTGGATAGGATCGGTCTCGCTGTTCCAGTATTTGTCGATTCGCCACTGAGCCTGGAAATCACCGAAATTTATTCAAGCCTTGAATCGTGTTGGGACCAAAAGGCTAAAGATTTGATGGCCAAAGGTGACCATCCCTTTGATTTCAAAGGGCTCTATGCCGTACGGAAATTCCAGGATCATCAAAAGCTGCTCAACCTTCAAGGACCAGCAATCATTATCGCCGGCAGTGGCATGTGCATCGGCGGGCGAATTGTCGAGCACCTGGAACAAGGGCTGTGCGATCCGAAAAACGATATCGTGTTTGTCGGCTACCAAGCCGAGGGAACCCCAGGAAGAAAGATGATTGAGGGGAAAATTCCCGTCAAAGCTGGCGTCCATGCCTTAACCGCCTATTCAGCCCATGCGGACCAACAAATGCTGGTCGATTGGGTGCACGCCATGCCCGAGCCACCTGCAGAAATCCGGCTCGTGCATGGGGCCCCTGATGCCAGAAAAGCGCTTGCAACGGCACTGGGCATTGAACGTGGTTCTTTTTGATCCGTGCTGGATTCGCCAAACAGAGGAGAAATTTTGTTTCCACGCTCGGCTGGTGAAAAACGCGTCTGCACGGTTACTATCTTTCATAAATAGTTCGTTATTTTAGTAGGGTGCATACAATGCACCCTACCTGACTACAGGGGCTAGCGATCATTATCGCCAGCAGTGGCATGTGCACCGGCGGGCGAATTGTCGAGCACCTGGAACAAGGGCTGTGCGATCCGAAAAACGATATCGTGTTTTCGGCTATCAAGCCAAGGGAACCCGAGGAAGAAAGATGATCGAGGGAAAATTTCCCGTCAAAGCTGGCATCCATGCCTTAAGCGCTTATTCAGCCCATGCGGACCAGTAGATGTTGGTCGACTGGGTACATGCCATGCTCGAACCACCTGCAGAAATTCGGTTGGTCCATGGGGATTTTGAGGCTCGGAGAGCGCTTGTAAGCGCGTTGGGGCTATAGCGTGAAAACGATCAAAATTATGGGCGTAGCCACAGAGCCCGTAGGGTGGGAACAGCAGTGCCGTGCCAATCGTAACGATTTGAAATACATGAGAAAATCATCAATGGTGTACAGAAATGGGCGTTGTGACACCAAACCCATGCATTGAATGCTGGTGAAATTATCTTTAACCGATATAATGAATCAATGATATATTCGTAAGAAAAATCAAAATAAACATTATAAAACAGCATGTTGCGAAACAAAAGACATCGTTTTTGTTACTTTTCATGGGAACGCTCATTTGGGGCAAGAAAACCATGAGCCAATATCAATCCATCCAAGACAACAAACAGGCCATAATCGATATTGCTCGCACACATGGCCTTTTTAATCTTCGAGTGTTTGGATCGGTCGCCCGTGGCGAGGACACGATACAGAGCGACATAGATTTTCTTGTCGATTTGGAAACTGGTCGATCATTGCTTGATATTGGAGGAGCTCTTGTTCAGCTTGAGAAGCTTTTGGGGTGTAAAGTGGATATCGTCACAGAACAGGGGCTCCATTGGTATTTGCGGGAAAAAATTTTGAAAGAAGCCCGCTTGATATGAAGGATGATAACCTCTACCTAATTCATATCAAAGAAAGTATTGAAAAAATTGAACTGTATAGTACTGGGTTGGATTTTGTCTCCTTTTCACAAAACACCTTGGTACAGGATGCTGTACTCCGCAACCTCCAGGTCCTCGTCGAATCAACTCAGCGGCTTTCCGAAACGTTCAAATCTCTTCATCCCGAAATTGAATGGTATAAAATTGCTGGTTTGCGTAATATTTTGGTACATGATTACATCGGTATCGATCTGGGGACCGTATGGGTAGTTGTAGAAATGAAATTGTCGGAATTGAAAACAGTTGCCCAATATGGATTGAAGAGATAGAAGGGACGAAGAGAGTATTGTGAGTAGCCTCATGTAAAATGAGTAAAAAATGGTTCCGACTTTCGAGTGTAATGAAAAATTTCGGTATTTGTTGAGAGTTTTCCAGTTGCACATCATCGCGAGAGCCATCGACCGCGCAATTTTTTTGAAAATTAGCAACTTAACTAATAGGGCAGTACTCCAACAAACCTAGTACTTATCTATAAATAAATTGTTCGTATTTTTTTGCGCCTTGAGCTAAACTTCCGTTGAAACCTATGCAACAACGGAGATTTGAATGGCACGAATCAAAACCTGGGAAATTTCAGATGCATTCTG
>JBFWLN010000016.1:0-106267 GCA_050252135.1 Desulfobulbus sp. | reverse complement strand
ACTCTGGACACCAGGTTCTGGGTTGAAGCTTTGAAAGAGGCCTTGTTTAAATATGGTGCCCCTGAGATATTCAATACTGATCAGGGATGTCAATTCACCAGTGAAGCGTTCACCTCCGTCCTCAAAGTCTGGAACGTCAGGATCAGCATGGACGGAAAAGGACGTTTTAAAGAGGGAGCATCCGATGCTTATGGAATTTCTCCGCAGAGCAGGCAAGATGTTTTTATTTAATAATTTTAGTTAGTTATGCTGATTTTTTATTTAAACACTGCTGCATTCATGATATAATGTCCTGCAAAATCAGGAGGTTATACCATGGCGTCAGTGCGGAAAATTTGGGATTGGTCCAAGTGTTACAAAGGCATGTACGATAATATCCTTGATCAAAAAATAGCTCATATCATTCAATGCTACTATCAACAGGATCGTAAAACGAGCATGCGGATACCGGGATCTTGAATACCTCTACCTGAAAATCAGGCAAGAAGCGGCGCCACCTTTTCTGCAACTCTGACAAAGACCCCTTTGTTTGGTGGAAGCGGCACCTCAAGGTGTATCACCTCATTTCACGAAGCCGCCATGGCCTCATGATCCAGATGCTTGCCGGCCTGATCACCTATATCCTTTTGGCAATTTACTGCCAGGAACAGCACGGCGAACCAGTTTCCATTCAACGAGTCCGCCAGTTGCGAAACCAGATCCTCAATGAATCTCGGGTAGAATGCTCTGACCCTACCATGCAGGGCCAGCCAAACTCGAAAATTATACGTGCAAGTCCCTAACCGGACATTACTGATAAATTTCACATCATGAAAATCGTCAATGAAGCCGTTGACGAGGTGCGTCGTCAGGAGCAAAAAGAAAGGCCTGAGTTGATACGGACACGTTATATCTGGCTAAAGAATCAAGATAATTTAAAATCGGCACAGCTCAAAACCCTTGAGGAATTGCAGGTCAAAAAACTCAATTTGAAAACGTGTCGAGCCTATCACATCCGTCTCAACTTCCAAGATTTCTTTACCCAACCCAGTGAGACCGCTGAAGCCTACCTCAAAAAATGGTATTTCTGGGCTACCCATAGCCGATTACAGCCCATTAAAGATGCAGCATATACAATCAAGCGGCACTGGGATGGAGTACTCCGCTGGTTTCATGCCAGAATCAACAACGGTGTGCTGGAAGGATTCAACAGCCTCGTCCAAGCAGCAAAGGCCAGAGCGAGAGGGTATCGCACCACTCGTAATCTCATTGCCATGATCTACCTGATTGGTGGAAAACTGAATTTTGACTTACCCACTTGAAACAGCGAGGAGCCGTCGGGGCTCCACGCTATTGCCAATGTCCTGTTGTGGGGTTTGCAGAAAAAGCATCCTGTCTTACCTTGCCGGGGAAAGTTTCTTCCAAAAACTCCTCAGCTTAGCTCAGACAGGATGCATATCAAAACTATCTTGAATCGTATCGAAAAACAACCGGGTTTTATCTATGACACCTACAGATGGCGTGACTCCGGGGCACCGGCATTGGTGGTAACGTTGCGGCCCCAGGCCGGGAGCAAACCCATCTGCTCCAAATGCGGCGAGAAGCGACCAGGGTACGACACCTTACGTGTCAGGAGTTTTTCTTTTGTCCCCTTATGGGCTATACAAGTTTTTTTCCTCTACGCTCCACGGCGGGTACAGTGCCCAACTTGTGGCGTCAAAGTCGTAAGGTTGCCGTGGGCTGTCGGGAAAAGCCATATTACAATCTCTTACGCCTGGTTTCTAGCCATGTGGTGTAAGCGATTGAACTGGAAAGAAGTAGCCGTAGTCTTCAACACCAGTTGGGATACTGTCTTCAGATCGGTGGAAATGGCGGTCAACTGGGGGCTCGCACATCGTAATATCGATGGGATAACGGCCATTGGCATCGACGAAATCTGCTGGCGCAAACGCAAGGATAAGTTTGTCACCCTGGTGTATCAGCTTGACCAGGGAAGGAGACGCCTGCTTTGGATCGGCCCTGACCGTACAGCCAAAACTTTCAGGGAATTTTTCGACTGGCTCGGCACGGCAAGGTCTCGACAATTGCGGTTTATTTGCAGCGACATGTGGAAACCATATCTGTCTGCTATCGCTGAAAAAGCAGTAGGTGCCGTCAATATCCTCGACCGTTTTCATATCATGAGTCACATGAGCAAGACAATCGACGAGGTCAGGGCCAATGAAACCAAAGAACTGAAGAAAAAGGGGAAAGAGCCTCTCCTGACAAAGAGCCGTTGGTGTTTATTGAAACGACGCGAAAACCTGACTGGAGAACAAGTAGACCGGCTAAAGGATCTGCTCGCATGCAACCTTAGAACCGTCCGCGCCTACTTGCTCAAAGAGGATTTTCAGCGCTTTTGGGGCTACAGTTCTCCGGCTTGGGCTGGCAAGTTCCTTGATGTCCTGTGTACAAGAACCATGCGATCCAAAATCAAACCGATGAAGAAGGTCGCCAAAATGTTGAGAGCTCACCGCCCCCTCCTGCTCAACTGGTTTCGTGCAAAAAATGCGATTGCCTTGGGCTGTGTGGAGGGTTTTAACAACAAGGCAAAGGTGATCACAAAGCGATCCTATGGATTTCGGACGTACGACGGATTGAAAATAACTTTATATCATGCACTTGGTGATCTTCCGACACCTAAAGCTACCCACAGATTCTGCTGAGGAACCGAAAAAATGATCACCTTCTACACCAGCGTCCTGCAGCTTGCCTCTGAACGTTTGCAGGAATACCGCGCTGGAGGCAGTGGAGCCTCAGTCTGCGACGGCGCAGTCAGAGGCATCGAATGTACTGGAGCCACCTCTCCCGGCAAGATGCGCCACGCTTTGCGCGGCGCACTAACGCTTTTTTGAAAAATTGTCACATGTCCTTTGACGACATGTGCAAAAATATTGGTTTTTTTGTTAATTATTCAATATGTTTGATTTAATGATTATTTGTAATCACTCAAAAATACGTGGAGGAAAAAATGGGCGAAGAAAAGGGAAAGACAGGTCTTGGTTATGAGGAAATGGTCTGGATCAGGGACAAAGACGGCAAAGAATATGCCTGTCAATTCAAAGACATAAAGATCATCAAGAAAAAAGAAGACTTAAGTGATGAAGAAGCAAATCGCTGCGTGGACGTGAGCACGATTATTGAGAAGGGAAATTGGTAATATTTCCGACCTGCAGAACCTCCCCGCCGGAACTGATCCGGCGGGGATTTTTTTTGTCACCAGCCGTAACAATTAGTGCAACCTAGAGCACTGCGTACCACAACATGTCGCATTCCGTAGGGATCGCTTCCCTACCCAAGGGATGGTCGGCCCATCTGTACCCTTCCCAGTCACTTTCTTCACCTGCAAAACGTGCCTGATCGCATGCCCCCAAACACACAACACTAAGAAATATTTACATATTTTTACAAATCTATGGATATTTGCCCTAACTCACCGGCCACGAGCAACCGATAAAACAGTAGCCGTTGCTTCATGATTTCTGGCCGACCCGCAGCGGTCTTGGGAAAACTGCTTTGCTTGAATACACGGAAATGCTTGTGTTTTCATACACAATGGATGCGCTGCCTGCCAGCACCACTGGAACAAAACGGTAGACAAGAAGACGAGATACCGCTGTCAGGAAAAATAAACGTATGAGTGACATTAAGGGAATCGGTCAATCGCCTGCTTTGATGCCGGCAAAAAAAGGACAGGTGACGTCCGGCCAGAAGCCGAGGAATCACAAACCGGACGCCGCAGTCGTTGGCGGTTTCGACAACACCGAACTGAGCGCAGAAGCAAAGGCGCTTTCCAAAACGGCATTAAAGATACAAGGGAACGATGGCGACGACAAATTGGCGAACCTTCGGCCTCTCATGGATCAAACGGTGAGCGAGACCCAAGCCAGCCTGTACAGAAAGCTTATTCCGAACGACTCGCCCCAAAGTTAACGCTGCTATGGATGTTGTCTGCTTGGCGCTTCAAAATTCTTCCAAACTGCCCTCATGACGTTTATCGGTGAGGTCGTCAACGAATTCATCGCGTATGTCCATCATCGAAACAATATTTTCGTTTTTCGGCAGCAACGAAAAAGATCGCAAGAGACAACAGGCTTGCGCCCCGCCGGTTTCCGAAAATACCTGTTCCCGCCACCCCCTGCACCAGGTTGCGGGAAAATGCAGATATTGTGAACGGGATTTATGCTCGGATTGTCTGGAGCCAAAGAACGATTTTTTCATCTGCGTCGACAAGGTTGACTGTCTTGGACACATGAAAAAGGTGGAAATCGTCAAGGCCGAACGGATCAGAAAAATGTTCAGGGAATTTTCGGAACGTCCCAATGCCAGAATAATCAGCCAACTTACGGATGCCGTTCTTGATTCGAAAGACCCGGAAATCACAGATGCGATACTTGAGTCATTCTATTTCGAATGTACTAACCTCGGGGTTTACGGACTGGCGATCCATTGTCTGGGACTTGTGAAAGATGCCAGGGCGCTGCATCGTCTCACCCAATGTTTCGACGCCCTCAGCGACCAGGATGCCTTGCCGCAGGATCCTTGCCTGCGCGCTATCTGTGCCGACCACCTGCTGCGCTCGGCACAGGCAATCCTGGATGTGGTCTCCGGGGGCGGACGGGCGAACGGTGGAGCGATAGCCGCCATCAAAAGAATTGCGGAATGCGATTGCGTGCCTCCGGATATCAGAAGACGCGCAACCAATGCTTTTCGGGAGGAGACAGGGCAATCAATTCACTGCTAAAGAGGTCGCTTAAGCGGTTAACCTCGTCCACGCGGGATGACATACTTTTTAAATTCAGCTGCCTTGCTCTAAGGATACTTATCTTGTCCGTAAACAAAGCTCTTTTTGGGTTGCCTGTAACCTCTGCGGTCTTCTATCCACCTCCGGGCGTTCTGTTGAGACGGAAGAAAGAGATTGATGTGGTTGCCTCGGATTGACTTAAATTGGGTACAATTGAACAGACGATTCAAAATTCCCATGGGAATTTTTATAATCAGCCATTGACTGATTTTTTGCGAATTTTCGACCTCCCAATTTCAGTACAGTTTCAGCTCTGGATTTTGCGGAGGTCTCGCCCCCACCAAAACGGCCATTTGCTCGTCTGAGTAATAGACCTGGCAAGCCGTAGCTCCTCTTTGGCCGCCGTCATTTTGTAAGTTGCTCTACCGGACCTTCCACGGTCCACGGGCACGACATGCGAGCAAAATATGGTCACGTGGAATAGCCATTGACATTATTAAAACGAACGTTTAATTTAATTCAACATTACCATTCACCTTTAGCTTCTTATCGAATCATCGAAATGATTACCGAAACCAGCAACGCAAAGCAGAAACAGACAACTCGAGACCGCATCCTGGATGCGGCGGAACGTGTGTTCGCCGACAAAGGGCTGGATGGTTCATCCGTGCGGGACATCACTACCGCTGCCAACGTTAATTTGGCGGCGGTAAACTACCATTTCGGCTCCAAAACAGGGTTAATCGAGGCAGTTTTTTCCCGCCACCTTGATCCCATGAACACGGCAAGGATCGCGCTACTCGATAGTGTTGAGGCGCAGTCCGGTGAGAACTCCCCGCCCATTGAATCGGTGTTGGACGCTTTTATCCGGCCTGTTGTGGTGCATCACTTTGCAGAACACGGTGTCAACGACGCATTCATGCGCTTGATGAGTCGCTGCCTGAACGAGCCACCTCTGCATCTTGAACAAGTCACCCATCATTTCGACGTGCTCATGAATCGATTTCACTCCGCTTTCTCTCGAGCTTTGCCGGACCATTCCCCCAGTGAGATCTTCTGGGGGGTTCACTTTACCATTGGCATCATGCACCATACCCTTCATGTGCTCAGCCATTTGCACCACCTACCTTTCAGCCCTCCCGAATCGGCTGATGCCCAAACTGTGGTGGAACGTCTGGTTGCGTACACTGCGGCCGGAATGAAAGCCCAGCATGCGGCATCCCCATCAGTGGGCTTTGCGGCGGGACAATTTCCACCCCGCAATCCTGCAACCAACCAGTAGAACGGTTTCCATCATGAATCGTATTGCCTTAAAAATGCTCTTCGGCGACCGAGGCAAATACCTCGGCATCATCACCGGCATCACCCTGGCCTCAATCTTGATGATCCAACAGCCGGGCATATTGGTTTCGATTTTCAAAATGACCTATAGCTTCATCGCCGATGTCTCTTTGCCCAACATTTGGGTCATGGATGCCAAAGTCCAGCAGATCGACGACTCCAAACCGATGCTCGACACCCAACTGTATCGAGTGCGCGGTGTTCGTGGCGTGGAATGGGCGGTTCCCCTCTATAAAGGCAGTCAGAAAGTGCGACTTTCCAACGGTGAAACCGTCATGAGTAACCTGCTCGGCCTGGATGACGCCACCTTGATCGGCGGACCGGCCGTGATGATCGAGGGCAAACTATCTGACCTGCACCTTCCCGATTCGGTCATCGTCGACGAGGCTGGAGCCAACGGAAGGTTGGCCAAACCGGCAGCCGCTCCAGGCGAGCGCGCCACGCCGCTCAAGGTCGGCGACGTTCTCGAACTCAATGAAAAACGGGCGCTGGTGGTGGGCATCGCCCGGGCACAGAAGACGTTCCAGTCACAACCCATCATTTACACTACCTACACACGCGCCAAGGTCTACGCCAACAGCGAACGAAAAATGCTCACCTACATCCTGGTCAAAGCCAAGGACAACGAACCACAGGAAACCATCGCGCGGCGTATTACCGAAAACACTAAACTCGCTGCCTGGACCGCGGAAGAATTTAAAAAGAAATCGCTTAATTATATGATTTACAACACCAGTATCATCATCAATTTCGGTTTTGTTGTCCTGGTCGGTTTCATTATTGGCGCGGCAGTGACCGGTCAGATGTTCTACAACTTCACTCTCGATAATCTCCGCTACTTTGCGGTGTTCAAGGCTATGGGGACAACAGACCAAACCCTACGCAGGATGATCTTGCTCCAAGCCCTGTTAGTCGGATTTGTCGGCTATGGTCTTGGTGCCGGTGCCATAGCATCATTTGCAGTGATGATGGGCAACAGCAACGGTCCTTCGATCAACCTGAGCTGGCAACTCCTGCTGACAAGCGGTTGCGCCATCCTCGTGATCGTTTTGATGTCAGCTCTGGTTTGTATCCGCAAAGTGTTGAAGCTGGAAGCAGCCGTGGTTTTCAAAGGATAAGCGGGAAAGGCGAACAAACAAATGGAACAGCAACAAGAGGTCGGGGCGCGCCCTATTAGCACGACCGGAAACCCCAAAGATGCAGCGGTATTCTGTCGCGGCATCACCAAGTCCTATGGCAGCGGCGAAACCCAGGTGAAAGCATTGCGTGGGGTCGATTTGGAAGTGCTACAAGGTGAACTCCTCATGCTGGTTGGTCCTTCGGGTTGCGGCAAGACCACGCTTATTTCCGTGGTTGCCGGCATCCTTGACCAGGACGACGGTGAATGCCTGCTCTTTGGTCAAGACCTGTCCCGATTGCCCAAGCATGAACGGGTCCGCTACCGGGGGGAGCATATCGGCTTCGTCTTTCAGGCCTTCAATCTCATCCCCTCGCTCACGGCTGCGGAAAATGCGGCAATCCCGCTCCTGATCAACGGCATACCCATGGAAGAGGCGGTACAAAAAGCCGCTCTTTTACTGGCCAGCGTCGGCCTTGAAGGGCGTGAACATGCTCTGCCTTCAGCGCTCTCTGGCGGCCAACAACAGCGGGTGGCTGTGGCTCGGGCTCTGGTGCACTCGCCTCGATTGGTGGTCTGCGACGAACCGACCAGTGCGCTTGATCAGGCCACCGGTATACGGGTTATGGAAGGGTTGAAGAAACTTGCCGTCAACAGTGGTCGTGCCTTGGTAATCGTCACCCACGACGCCCGGATTTTTTCGTTCGCCGACCGTATCGCCCACATGAACGACGGCGCCATTGAACGCATCGAAAACAAACTCTGATGGACTGGTATAAAGTCCATCACACTCTAAGAGATGGCCAGGGAAAAACACAGATATACAAGGAGCAGTGTTTTTTCCGGCTCGAAGGCATACATCAGGTATGTCGAGCGTCGGGGAAAACGCTACGACGTAGTAGATCGAAGTTTTTACGACGCCATCAACTTTGAAATTGCAAGGAAAGCTGCCATGACCCTGAAAAATAAAATACTCCCCATCTTGGCCGTCATCGGCCTGATCGTCGCTATCGGGGTTGCCGTACGATCACAGAAAAAAAATCCTCCAGCCGAACCAGTGGCGCAACCCGCTCAAGCGCCGTATGCATCGTATATCGGTGGAGCAGGCATCGTTGAGGCGAGCACGGAAAACATTCAACTCGGCACATCGATCGCGGGCATCGTCAAAACCGTGTTCGTCAAGGTCGGCGACACTGTGCGGCAGGGAGACAAGTTGTTTTTGATCGACGACCGCGAACTCAAGGCCAATCTGCAGATCAAGGAGGTGAGTGTGGTCCAGGCCGAGGGAGCGCTTGAAGAAGCAAAAGCCTCTCTGCAGGATTACGAGACCCGGTTCAAGCTGGTGCAAAACGTCACCGATCGCAGGGCCCTAAGCGTGGACGACTTCGAACAGCGGAAAAACGCTGTCCTCTTGTACAAGGCTAAATTGGTGAGTGCCAAGGCGGAAGTACTTGCTGCTCAGGCCGCGCTGCAAGCGGCGCGAACCGATCTGGACCGCCTTCTGGTGCGGGCGCCTGTCGATTGCATGGTGCTGCAAGTGAATATACGGCCAGGTGAATACGCCCAAACCGGAGTTCTCGACGACCCGTTGATGCTGATAGGCGACAACAACCTGTTGCATATACGGGTAGACATCGACGAAAACGACGCCTGGCGGTTCAAGCCAGGTTCTCAGGCCATGGCGTTCATGCGCGGCAACAGCAAGCTGAATTGCTCAATCAAGTTCGTTCGTACTGAACCCTATATCACCCCTAAACAGTCATTGACCGGTGGCAGCACCGAACGAATCGACACCCGGGTACTGCAGGTGATTTACGGATTTGACCGCAACGCTCTCCCTGCCTATATCGGGCAGCAGATGGATGTGTTCATTGAAACGCCGGAAGAGGGCATCAGCCATGGAAGGGATAACGTCGAAACATTGGCGGTGATCAACGGAGAAAAACCATGAAAACTGAAGCGTTGACGACCGTCTGTCTCGCCATGTTTCTCTACGGCTGCGCCCCGGTTGGTCCGAATTACACCACGCCGAATTTGAACGCGCCTCCCAAGTGGAGCGAAGACGCCAAAGATGCCAAATCGGCCAAGGGACTTGAGGAGGTCGCTTGGTGGAAGGCCTTGAATGATCCCGAGCTCGATCATCTCATGAATGCCGCCATGGAAGGCAATCTCGATGTCGATCAGGCGCGAGCCAGGATACGACAGGCGCGGGCCGAATTCAAGGCCGTTGCAGCGGGCAGTAAACCGACCGTCAACGGCACGGGTTCCGTCACCCGAAGTAAGGACAGCAAAAATGTCAGTAACGCCAGTGGTGAGACAACCACCTTGTACACTCCCGGTTTCGACGCCACCTGGGAGGCGGATGTGTTTGGTTCAGTCCGCCGAAGCGTTGAGGCAGCCGAGGCCCGCGTCGGGGCCAGAATCGAGGATCTGCACGCCACGCAGTTGACCTTGCTGGGCGACGTGGCCAACGCCTATGTGGAACTCCGTGCCGCGCAGGAGCAACTGGCGATCACCGAACGCACGTTGCAATCTCAATCCGAAACCGCCGATGTCACCCGGGTGCGTTATCAAAACGGCCTGACAAGCTATCTCGACGTGAGCCAGGCCGAAGCGGAGAAAACCACCACCGCTGCGGACATTCCTGAATATGTTAAGACTATCAAACAATCTATCCACCGCCTGAGCATTCTCATTGGTCAGCCGCCAAATTTTCTAAAGAAACAACTCGGAGTCACGCATTTGCTGCCTGATTGCGGAGTGGTCAACGCCACCGGGTTACCCTCGGAACTACTGGTCCGCAGGCCTGATTTGCGCGAGGCGGAACGAACGCTTGCTGCAGCCTCGGCCGATATCGGTGTGGCCACAGCGGAATTGTATCCCAAATTTGATCTGACGCTAGGCTTGGGACTCAACAGTGATACCATTTCTCGATTGAGTTCAATCTCCAGCGGGTACTGGTCCCTGGTTCCCCAAGTTTCGGCGCTCCTTTTTGACGGCGGAAAAACCAAGGCCGGGGTAGAGAAAAATGTAGCTGTTTATGAGGAAGCTCTCGCGGCGTACCATTCAACCTTTCTCAAAGCGCTGGAGGACGTTGAAAACGCGTTGGTCAGCTATGCCTCCGCGCAGACGAAGCGGCAGACGCTGATCAAATCCGTTCAGGCCTACAAGGAAACCCTGATGCTTGCCGAAGAACAGTACCGCAAGGGGCTAATCAGTTTCCTCAATGTCCTTGACGCGCAGCGCTCTCTGTACACTGCGCAAAACAGCTTGAGTACAACCAACGCCGAGGTCTTGACTTCGTTTATCAGGCTCAACAAAGCTCTCGGCGGAGGCTGGAAGGTGTTTGCAAATGCCAACCGGAAACGGAAACAAATCAGGATATCTCCAGCCTAAAAACAAGAGGTTGGGGCATAATAAACTCAAACACAACCAGCCCGCTTGCACCTCAGCTATGGTAACCTTACGAAGGTCAATAGGCGAGTAGCCCGGGAAAGTCGTACCCCCCCACAGGGTTCTCACAGCTCATCCGGCTCCTTATGCCCCCCGTCTTATTTGAGATTTGTATTACTTCGAGGCTCCTCCCATCTCTGGTTGCCCCAAAAATAAACCACCGGGGATACGTCTTTTGTGCCCCCCTTAAACCGCTTTATTCAACTGCGCCAGTTGCAGGATCGCCTGGTTGGCCAGCGTCAGGCCGAAGATGCCGGTTATCGTGGGCAGACTGCCCAGTACATTGCGCGGGCACCCTCGCCATTCCTGTGAGGGGATGTCATCCTTCTCCGGTCCGGCATAGGCAAAATCAACAGGTTCCGACGAATACACACAGCCGACCCCCTGCTCTATCCCATATTTTCTGAGTCGCTTTCGCACCCTTCTGGCCAAGGGACAATTGCGGGTTTTGGCAATGTCTGCAAAGGCGATCTTACCCGGATCTGTGCGAAGGGCTGCCCCCATGGAGGAAAAGATCGGAATTCCTAATTGGTAGGTAGCCCTGATGAGCTGTACCTTGGGGCCTAGGGAATCAATGGCATCAATGACCATATCCGGCCTGGGATCAAGAATAGTATTGAGGGTAGCTTCATCGGCAAAGACCTGCATCCCCTCGACTCGGCATGCCGGATTAATCAACCGCACTCGTTCCACGGCGACCTCGCACTTCGGGCGACCAAGGGTCGATTCCAGCGCCAAGATCTGACGGTTTATATTGGTTCGCGAAATGAGATCAAAGTCGACCAAACGTAATCGTCCTATGCCGCTACGCGCCAGCCCTTCGACCGCATAACCACCGACCGCACCCAGCCCGACCACGACCACGTAGCGGGATTTCAGCCATTCAAGCGATTCACTTCCCAACAATTTTTCTATGCGTGAAAACCGATCCATTTTGCCAAACTCTGCTGCGTAATTGTTCAAGATCCATCTTTCGAAGCTGCATATGACAAAATTTAGCCCGAAAGCGTACTTTATTTGTAAACCGGCTTTTGCCTTTGCTTCCATCGGGCAAAAAGCTTTTGGACGTTAAACAAAGGTGGTGTCGTAAAAACTTCGACCTACTGCGTCGCAGCGTTTTCTCCGACACTTGACATACCTTATGTATGCCTTCACGCCTTAAAAAAACGCTATTCCTTGTGTATTTGTGTTTAAACTGAGCCCTCCATCAAAATGTGATGGCCTTTTTTGGCGTCCATCAAACACAAACAGATTGCAATTCCGCACTGAAATCGGCTGGATCGTAAGACCAAACGGGAGGGAGCCATCTCTTAGGAAGAGTTTCGGCCACCGTTTACTTATCTATGTTGCAAATGGCTCGGATTATTTAAGGATTTCAATCTGACGTTTTGAGTCATAAAGCATCCGAATCATCTCATATTCAAAGGGCGAACCGGTCTGATAGTAGCGGAACGATTGGCGATGCCGTTTGTCGACCGCAGTCACACCACTGAAGATCAGGGTCGTGTCATCATCGTCAACCCAGGCTTGCGGTCCAATTACACTAAATGCAACGGAATCGGTGATCAAACCGGTGGTGTCGCGCAGGTTGGATGGGCCAAATATAGGGAGAACGATGTAGGGGCCGTTCCCGACGCCCCAACGGCCCAAAGTCTGACCAAAATCCTCGGTTTGACGTACCATATCCAAATCGGTCGCCGGGTCCCAGAATCCAGCGATACCAAGGGTACTGTTGATCAGAAATCGGCCAAGGGTAATTGCTACACCCCTGAATTCCAACTGCAATAAGTTGTTGGTGAAATTATCGAATTCAAAGATATTGTCGACAAAATTCGAGATACGATCCTCAACATAATCCGGAGTAATGAATTCGTAGGTGTTCACTACCGGCAGGAAGAGGAACTTATCAAAATAGTAATTGAAAGTGTAAATTCGTCTGTTCATTCCTTCCAGCGGATCGTAAACATCCACAACGTATGTAATGTTCGGATTCAGTGTATTTTCGGGTGTATGCAATGGTGGTTCCAAGCAGCTATCCTGCTGTTTGGCGCAGCCTCCAACAAAAAATGCCGCGAGTAGGGCCAAGGTGAAGACAGACAGTTTTTTGATTGTTTTGTTGGCTAGTATCATAACCGTCCTCTCCCTTAATGCTGTGGTGTGGCCTGAAAAAAGTCGATCATGGCGTTCACGTTTTCGGGATAGGCCATGTTGCCGCAGTGCCCCCCGTGGGGATAAATCGTCGCACGGGTTCCGAAAACGTCTCGCAGATAATCGATCTCACCGGGGAGAAGAATGACATCGTCTTCATTGTGAATCATGCCTATTTGGGGTGAGTTCCGCAGGTAATCCTCAATGGAACGGAGACTCATAGCTTCGACCATCTCCTTCTCGGTAATATTCGGATTGAGCGCCTTAAAGTGCGGCATGAAAATCCCTCTGAAATAATCGAGGAAAGTCAACCTTGAGAGTACTTTCGCATACGGAGTAACATGATCATAACGGCCGAGCTCACACCCTTTAGGGACCACGTAACCAGCCTTGGTCATCACGTCGCTGGCAAACACCATATTCTCGGCAGAGATCCGAAAACTGATACCGATCAGTGCTTGCAGCGGCTCATCACTTTGTGGTTTTTTGTACTTATACGCCTCATAAAGAAATTGATCGTTGAAATCAACTTTATCACCGTGGGCATAGGTTTCACCAAAGGCCTGGATCACCTTTTGGTAAAATTCGTTAAAATGATCCATGCCACCGGGGATATTTTCCTCTAGCAGTTTATCGAGAATCATCACCGAATTATAGAGGCTGACCGGCGGGTTGATCATCAGTACCTTCTTGAAATTGAACGCTTTCTCCTGTTCATCAATCCGGGCGATGAATGCCGACTGGGCGGCACCGAGGCTGTAGCCGGTTATATAGAACCGGGTCACGTGCATCTTGCCTTGAAGTTTTTTCCAGACTGCCTTCATGACAGTGTAAAGATCAGCAGAATCCTCCTGCAGATTCCCAGGTACGCTGCTGGTGGATGCCGCAGTAATAAAATTCGGGTGGGTGGGCGACGACAGCGAGACCACATTAAATCCAGCATGATAAAAGGCCTTCTGCATAAGCTGCATCTTGCTGCTCTTAAAACTTGCGCCGGTGCCGGCCACCAGGAAAATCAAGGGTGCGGGCCCAACTTGACGCTGGTAGGAATAATAAAGTTCGTCCATGTTCCATAGCACACCAGGTACTTTGCGATGCGGGAACATTTTTATCGTGCCGACCCTGGTGGGGATGTCATTGGGTAGAACCACGGCAAATTCCGCCGGTGTTCCAATAACTGTCGCGGCATAGCGGTTAGCGAAGGGATAATCATAGGCACTTGCCGGCCTGAAGCTCAGCAGCAGGAAAGAACAAAGAACTAAAAATCTATACAATTGATTCAAATTTTATTCTCCTTCAGGTTCAAACACGTTGTTCGCATCATCAAAAATTTTTCAGCTTGTCATAGGGCTGGAAAGAGAAATTCATTTGCCATTTTAAAACGTGTTATTGCAACCTATGCATCCATTGCCATACACCTCTAATGTAAATTCAACATTGTCGAGAATAATCCGATTCTACCAATCAACAACGATCTACTTACATATTTTCGGTTAAATCAGATGCTGCCATGCGCAACACCATCATCAGTAACGCCTCAACTATTGCCGTAGATTGTGTGATATTGATCCTCTACCATCAGGTATAGATTGATACATCCATTCTCGAGATGCTACTTCTTTGACATGTGTTGCACACATTTACAGGTAAATTGTCGAGAAATTGCGAAAATATGTCAATATATTCACAATTGATGAACATTACTACTTGAGCATAAAAACGAATTTATAGTCTTAATGCAATAAGAAAATATCGAGTACCAGAAAACGCTGTGACAGCATAGATCGAAGTTTTTACGACGCCATCAACATTCTTAAAAATTTTGTGAAAGGGACAACTTCCCCCATAAAAAGTAGTATCACCCTTGACCGACTAGACGACCGGTCTAATATTTGCGCTTATGAAGATAAAAAACGGTGACAAAAAAACAGAAATTATCGAAATAGGGACCGAACTCATTGCCATGAACGGGTACAACGCCACCGGCATTGATACGGTTTTGCGCAAGGCAGGCGTGCCCAAAGGATCGTTTTATTACTATTTCCGCAGCAAAGAGGATTTTGGTCTGGCAGTGATCGATCAGTTTGCCGATCAGTACGATATCAAACTCGCTTCCTTTTTTGACGACACCGCCTTCTCTTCCCTTGATCGGATTCGCAACTATTTTGAACACAGCCTCGCCCATCTAAGGGAAAACCAGTTCACTAAGGGATGTCTGATCGGCAACCTTGGTCAGGAGCTCGCTGACCAGAACGAGCGTTTCCGTGCACGGTTGGAAGGTATCTTTCAGTCATGGAAAAATCGTTTTTCCACCTGCCTGGCGGACGCTCAGGAGCAGGGAGAATTAGCCACGGATCTCCATCCGGATGTCCTTGCTGATTTTGTTCTTGCCGCCTGGGAGGGTGCAATTTTACGGGCCAAGGTGATGAAGTCCCCTGATTCGATACGAAATTTTATCGATACCCTGTTCTTGACCGTACTTCGACCGGGGTAATTTTTCCGCACCCCTAACCAGTAATCAAACTTGAGACGAAGAAGAAGGAGTCTTTATGAAAACAGCAGGATGGATAGGTACCGGACAGATGGGCACCCCCATGGTCATGAATCTGCTCAAGGCAGGATTTGCGGTCAACCTCTACAACCGAACCCCGGAAAAGGCCCAACCCCTGACAGCCGCCGGTGCCAAACAACTGCAGTCGGCCCAAGAGGTTGTACAACAGTCGGACATCGTTTTCCTCATGCTCTCAAACGGCGCCGCGATCGGAGAGGTATTGCATGCCGATGCAGGCGTGCTCTCTGCGGTGCAACCGGGAAAAACCATCATCGACATGAGCACTATCTCGCCGGAAGATTCGAAGGCCTTTGCCCAACAGGTCTCAAAAAAAGGCGGCCGCTATATCGATGCCCCGGTTTCCGGATCGGTGGGTGCCGCGGAAGCAGCGCAGCTGGTCATCCTCGCTGGAGCAATGGAAAGCGAGCTTGTTCCCTACCAGTCCTACTTTGATGCACTTGGCAAGAAAACAATTGCCTTTGGCGGCGTCAGCAAAGGCAGTAGCGCCAAGTTAGCGATCAATCTGCTTTTGGCCATCACCGGACAGGGCATTGCCGAGGCCATGCTGCTCGCCGAAAAAGCGGGCCTTGAACAGGAGAGCATGCTTGAGCTGATCGGTCAATCAAGCGTGAACACCGGGCTGTTCCAATTCAAGAAGGATATGTATCTGAAGCAGGCATTTCCTGCCGCATTCATGCTCGAGCTGATGAGCAAGGATCTCGGCCTGATTATCGATGAGGCTGGTCGCCTGGGCCTTAACCTGCCGCTCGCTCAACAAACCCACTCGACCTATAACGCGGCTAAAGAACACGGGAAGGGCAAACTCGACATGGCAGCCGTGTATCTCGAGATGAAAGAGAACAACGCTCAAAAGGTATAGGCACCAACTTGTTTTTCCCGTGAGCCCAAGCCCCCTGATTACTTACCGGGGATACTCAATAAAAAGGCCATTCCCCTTTCCTTCTGTTTACCCGGCTCGGGCGAACAGGGACACGCTTTAACAAAGGATACACACCATGGAACTCTTCGAAGCCCTGCATACCCGAAGAAGCATCAGAAAATATCTGGAACGGGAAATCCCCGATGAAATCGTCGAGAAAATCCTCGCAGCGGCCATGATGGCCCCGAGCGCAGGCGATGAACGGCCTTGGCAATTCATTCTGGTGACCGATGACGAAAAGAAAAAACGCATCAAAGCAGCGCACCCCTATGCGGGCATGATACAAACCGCACCGCTGGCCATTCTCATTTGCGGCGACTTAGCCAAGGAAAAATATGAAGGTTTTTGGCCCCAGGACTGCTCTGCGGCCATGCAAAATCTGCTGCTCGCTGCTCATGCCACCGGCCTGGGCGCGGTTTGGACGGGCATTTATCCCCTGGAGGATCGAACTGAAAAATTCAAAGAAATTTTCAACCTGCCTGAGCATATCATCCCCTTTGGCCTCGCGGTCATGGGATGGCCGGACCAGCACCCAAAAACGCAAGACCGATTTGATCCCAAACGGATTCATGTAAACACCTGGGAGGGCAAGGCAAAGAAAAGTTGAGATTCCTCCCGCTGGTCGAAATGACATCCGTTTGGTGTTTTTTTACAATCATGATGCCACAACATCGGTGTCATCGCGAACGAACGTCAGGAATCTCATTCGTTCGTTCCCATACACCAACCAGGGAATAGAAACCGGGATGCGCAAGCGTCCTGAGTACAATCGTTACACCAAATATTTCGGAGTGTTCATCATGTCCATCCTCTTTACACCCTATACCTTGAAAGCTGTCACTCTGCGCAACCGAATCGCTGTTCCGCCGATGTGCCAATACTCGGCAACCGACGGCATCCCCAACGATTGGCATCTTGCCCACTATAGTTCACTGGCCCGAGGCGGAGCCGGACTGGTCATTGTCGAGGCCACAAGTGTTGCCCCGGAAGGACGCATCACGCCTGCCTGCCTTGGTATTTGGAATGAGGAGCAAACGCTGGTCCACGCCCGGATCGCTCGGGCTATCAAGGAGGCAGGTGCGGTTCCGGGAATCCAGATCGCCCATGCGGGCCGCAAAGCCAGCGCCAATCTTCCCTGGGAAGGCGATGACCACATGGCGGACAACGATCCACGCGGATGGGAAACGATCTCCCCTTCGGCGATTGCCTTTGGTGCCAACCTGCCCAAGGTGCCACGGGAGATGGGTGTTGCAGATATCCAACGGGTTCAAGCGGATTTCGTCGCTGCGGCCAAACGGGCTTTAGAGGCCGGTTATGAGTGGCTGGAACTCCATTTTGCCCACGGCTACCTTGCGCAGAGCTTTTTCAGTGTTCATGCCAATAAACGCACAGACGCCTACGGGGGCGATGCCCAAGGTCGAGGCCGCTATCCCTTAGAAACCATGGCCGCTGTACGCAAGGTCTGGCCAGAGCACCTCCCCTTTACCATGCGCTTTGGCATGATTGAATTTGACGGCCGTGACGAGGAGACCTTGGCCGAGGCCATTTCCCTTAGCAAGCAGTTCCGTGACGACGGCCTTGATTTCATGAATGTCAGCCTGGGATTTTCCACCCCGGAAGCAAATATCCCCTGGGGCCCGGCCTTTCTCGCCCCGATTGCCGAGCGTGTGCGGCGTGAAACCGGCCTGCCGGTAGCCTCGGCCTGGGGATTTGGTCGACCTGACCTGGCTGAAAATGCGGTCAAAAACAACCAGCTCGACCTGGTGATGATCGGCCGGTCGCACCTGGAAAATCCACACTGGCCCTACTTCGCCGCCAAAAGCCTGGGCATCGACAAACCCTCCTGGGTATTGCCTGCTCCCTATGCCCATTGGTTGGAGCGGTACAAACTTTGATGGCCTCGTAAAAACTTCGATCTGCTGCGTCACAGCGTTTTCCCAGACACCCGACATACCTTTTGTATGCCTTCGTGCCTGGAAAAACGCCACTCCCTGTATATCTGTGCTTTTTCTTAGCCATCTCTCACATCATGCTGGATTTTTTACGAATCCATCGACTATAAGCCAGGTCTAAAACAAGCCGTACGACCGTCCCCACAGCGGCGATTATGACCTGATGAGCGGTTTGCCTGGATTGCAAAAAAACACCCGTGAAAAAGCGCAGTGAATCTTCCCGATCATGCGCCCCCTCCCGCAACGGGAGCAAAAGCGGGCGACAATCGTCTCCTCAACACATTTGCTTTCTTCCTCTGCCTATGGTGATATAATTCTACTATCTTGGGTAAAAGTAGGCTTCACAGATGCTTTTGATGTTTGAGCTTTTCTTCAATTGAAGGAGATGCGCCGATCAAATTCTTGGGAATGTTGGCAACGCTGCCCCTTTCGTCATGCAGTCGATGAAGAGAGGGGGCAGTGTATGATTCGCTCGACGAATGTGAGCGAAAAACTGTTTCTCTAACAAATCTGTTTTTGCCTCAGTAGGTTCATCGCTGTTCATATCAATCTGAACAAGAGGGATTTCATGGGCACACAACCCACGTTTTCTATTCAAGAAAGCCTCACGCTTATGGCCCCATTGACAGGGGTGATTGTCCCCTTGGAGCAAGTACCGGATCCGGTTTTCGCCCAAAAAATGGTCGGCGAGGGAATTTCGATCGATCCCCTGAGCAATCTATTGCTGGCACCATGTGACGGTGAAGTGACACTCATCCATCCTTCTCAACACGCTATTACCATACTGCACAAATCCGGACTTGAAGTGCTCATCCATATTGGCCTTGATACGGTTGCGATGCGAGGTTCCGGTTTCACGCCTAAAGTAACGCTTGGCAACGCCGTACGTGCCGGTGATGCGCTCATTGAATTCGACCTTGATTTGGTTGCAACAACGGCCAAAAGTCTCCTCACCCAAATCGTGATCTCCAATTCGGAATTGCTGGGTCAATTTATTCCACAAGCAGGTTTTGTCACCGCCGGCAAGGATGTCATTGCTAACGTAATCATGGGAGAAACGCCGACAGAGGGTGGGCAAGAAGTTGGCGCCAAGGCGCTCTCGGAGGCGATTTTGGTCCCCAATCCCACCGGCCTCCACGCCCGCCCAGCAGCGAACCTTGCTTCGCTGGCGAAACAATACTCAAGCCAGATCCGTCTACAACGAGGGGATAACCAGGCCAACGCCAAATCCCTGGTCGCTATCATGGGGCTTGAGATCGACTATGGCGATAAGGTTCAGGTGGTCGCTCACGGTGTGGATGCAGAAGAGGCAGTCCTCGCCCTTGCCACCGCTATCGGTTCCGGATTGGGGGAAGAAGGCGTCAGCCCCATTAACGAGGTTCAACAACCAAGTGCAAACGCCCCTCTTACAGGTGTTCGCTCGGAAGATACGAACATCCTCCTTGGTGTATCCGCCTCTCCGGGGCTAGCCTTTGGCACAATCGTCCAGATGCGGCGTAATGAGATCGAGGTCCAGGAATTCGCCGCCGATAAACACGTTGAACAACGCAAACTGAACAACAGCATTGATCACGCCATTCTTGCATTGAGAGCTCTTGAAACGCAGCTCAAGAGTGAAACTTCCAACGATAAAGCAGCTATATTTGCCGCTCATCAAGAATTGCTGGCTGATCCTGACCTCCTGGGCCTGGCCACAAGCCTTCTCGACAAAGGTAAATCCGCTCCTTTTGCTTGGCGAAACGCCTATGAAACCTATGCCAAGCAACTCGCTGGTTTGAAAAACCCTGTTCTTGCCGGACGCGCCACCGATGTACGGGATGTTGGACAGCGGGTTTTGGAAGAGTTGACCGGCCAAAAGCTCGCGAAACCGGAATACCCTGTCGGCTCCATCCTCATTGCTGAAGACCTCACTCCCTCCGATACCGCCTCAATGGATCGCACCCGAATTGTCGGCTTTTGCACCACTGCGGGCGGGGCCTCCTCCCATGCGGCGATTCTCGCAAGGTCCTTTGACATTCCGGCTGTGGCTGGCATTGAGGCCCGCGCCCTTACGCTTACAGATGGGAGCCGGGCAATATTGGATGGTGGGAAAGGCCTGCTCCGCATCAACATTACCGAGGAGGAAGTCCAGGCAATCAAAAGCAGGCAAGAACGATTGGCCAAGCGCCGCGCGGTGGAACTTGCCGCCGCAGGAGACCCGGCTATCACCACCGATGGTCACCGAATAGAAGTGGTTGCCAATATCGGCACCCAAAATGACGTCCAGGATGCCCTTGATAACGGCGCGGAAGGAGTCGGGTTACTTCGTTCCGAATTCATTTTCCTGGGACGTACGACTGCCCCGTCTGAAGAGGAACAAGCACATATTTACACCAATATTGCCCAAGCCCTGGCGCCGGGCAAACCTCTTGTCATTCGCACGCTTGACGTGGGAGGCGATAAACCGCTCCCCTATCTTTCAATTCCACGCGAGGATAACCCGTTCCTGGGGGAACGAGGCATCCGGGTGAGTCTTGATCGACCAGATATCTTCCGAACTCAGGCCAGGGCAATTTTGCGCGCGGTGCAAACTGGCGCAAAAATACAGGTTATGTTTCCCATGATCGCCACCTTGCAGGAATTCCGTCTGGCAAAGCAGGTGTTCGAGGAAGAGCGGCAAAAACTGCGCGTCGACCCCATACCGATAGGCATCATGGTCGAAGTGCCGTCCACGGCGATTATGGCGGAACAATTTGCCGCAGAGGCAGATTTCTTTTCAGTGGGCACCAATGATTTGACCCAATACACCCTGGCCATGGATCGGGGCCATCCCAAACTGGCCCCTCAGGTGGATGGATTGAACCCAGCGGTTCTGTCTCTCATTGCCAATGCGGTGAAGGCCGCGCACAACCATGGCAAATGGGTCGGCATCTGTGGTGGCATTGGTTCAGATCCTCAAGCCGTGCCACTGCTCGTAGGCCTGGGTGTGGATGAACTCAGTGTAAGTATTCCAGCCCTTCCAACCGTAAAGGCTCAGATCCGAAAGTTCTCGTTTGCGCAATGTCAAGCGTTGGCGGCCACTGCGCTGCTTCAGGATTCGCCTGCTTCTGTTCGGGCCCTGATTCCTGTCGACGAAATCTGATGGATTACAAAGGCCATCGGATTCCAAGAGATGGCTAAGGGAAACGAGATCTCGCCATAATAATCACACCATAAAACAGGTCGTTTCGGAGTTGCATCATTTCCCGGAGAACGACCACTTTCTTCAAGAGAGGACGGAGAGTATGACAGCGACTGTTTCAGGACAGACCTCCGAAAACGAACAGCAACGGCTTGGAACCCGCATCTTTGGTGTCCTGCAGAAAATGGGGAAAGCGCTTATGCTCCCCGTCTCTGTTCTCCCTGTTGCCGGCATCTTGCTGGGCGTGGGCGGAGCCGTGCTCAACGGTGCGGCAACCAACGGTTGGCACCTTCCTTTTGCGCTGCAGATCCTGTTGCAGATCATGCGTGATTCCGGCGATCCTATCTTTGCCGCCCTTCCCTTGATCTTTGCCATCGGTGTTGCGCTTGGGTTGACCAAAAACGATGGTGTCGCCGCTCTGGCTGCAACCATTGGTTTTCTGGTTATGACCGCCACCTTAGGGGTTATCGGCATCAATTTTGGGATGATCACCCAGCTCGACCCCCATTTACCGGCCGCCGCCCAGCATGCGCCCTTCACCATGCTCGGCCTGCCGACCATCAGCACCGGCGTCTTTGGCGGTATTATCATTGGTGCCGTCGCGGGAGTTCTTTTTAACCGATACTACCGCATCAGCCTTCCGCCCTATCTCGGTTTCTTTGCAGGAAAACGCTTTGTTCCCATCATCACCGCATTCGCGGCCATTGGCGTCGGTATTCTCTTGAGTATCATCTGGCCACCGGTGCAAAAAGTCATTTCAACCTTTGGTCACTGGGCCTCGGAAGAATCCACGCTCACTGCTGTATGGATCTACGGGACGATCGAACGATTACTGCTTCCCTTTGGCCTCCATCATATATGGAACGCACCCTTTTTCTATGAATTGGGCGAATGCGTCAAGACCGACGGAACCGCAGCCACCGGCTGGCTCACGTGTTTTTTTTACGGAAAACAAGAATACGGTGTATTGGCAGGTGGATTTCTGGTGAAAATGTTTGGTCTTCCCGGCGCGGCATTGGCCATCTGGCACACGGCTAAACCGGAAAATAAGCTCAAGGTCGGATCGATCATGTTCTCGGCCGCGCTTACAACCTTTCTTACCGGCATCACTGAGCCGCTAGAATTTTCATTCATGTTCGTCGCCCCCCTTCTTTACGGTGCCCATGTTCTCATGACCGGCATAGCCTTTCCCCTGATGGTCATGAGCGGCGCCAGGCTCGGTTACACGTTCTCCCAGGGCTTTATTGATTATCTGCTCTATTTCCCTTTAGCGGCTAAACCATGGATGGTCCTTGTTTTAGGGCCCGTTTATTTTGGCCTCTATTATGTGGTCTTTCGTCTCCTGATCAATAAACTGGATCTCAAGACACCAGGACGAGAGGAGATGATGGCAGAAGGAAGCACAGGTGCGGACGCCACCAATGATTTTGCACGGCAACTGGTACTGGCCTTTGGAGGTCGCAGCAATATCAAAGACCTGGATGCCTGCATCACCCGGTTACGGGTAGGACTGGCGGACATTGCCAAGGCGGATCAAAATAAGCTCAAAGCATTAGGTGCTTCCGGGGTGGTATTGGTTGGGAGTAATCTGCAAGCGATCTTCGGAACACGGTCGGAGAACTTAAAAACAGACATCGAAGAATATTTGAAAACGGCCGGACAGGAGGCCGAACTGACCGAGGCAGACATCCCCTCTGTCAACTATGAGCCGCAAGGGATCGAGCCCAAGCTCCGCGACCCGGAAGGTCCGCAAAAGGCTCACGACTATCTGGAAGCTCTTGGCGGCGGGGACAATCTGGTCAAGGTGGAAGCAGCCGCTGAAACCCGACTTCGGGTTGTGGTCAAGGACAAGGGCAAGGTTTCGGAAGTTGCCCTACAGGCTGCGGGGATAGCCGGGTATGTGTTTATTGATGAAGTTACGCTGCATCTGCTTGTGGGGTTGAATGCCGATCAATATGCGGCTGAGATGCGGGCTCAAATGGCAAACGCCGTTTAGCGTTTGCCATTTGCATCGCCCCGATAATCAGTTCTCAGGCCCTCCTTCCCCCTCGAATGCGGCTCGTTTGCGGGATGTCGGCAAACAAAGCCAGACAAACTTATGCCGGAGAAGGAGGTGGTGGTGGTGGCGGAGTCGCGGTTGTCATTGACGGCGCCGCTGGGACCTTATCCGAAGATTTTACTATCTTGAGCCCGAACAGCAGTACCCCTGCTCCGACGAGCAGTCCGACAGCAAGCAGTGGACGATAGAAGATCCAGGCAATCGCAATACTTACCAGGGATATCACGGCCGCTATGATAAAGGCCAGGATACCGAGGGCACCACCAACCAACCTGCCGAACATGGGGACCACTGCGGCAAGCACCCGCAACGTTCCCAGCAACATGCGAAAGCCAATAAATACACCGATAAAACCAGCCAGACGAATACCCCATGTGAGCAAGGTGTTGCGACCTTGAGCGGCCTGAAACATCTGTTGGGCGGTTTGAAAACCGTACTCCAGCAGCTCCACCACATTACCGTTGGAGGCGGTATAAGGGGTAAAGCTCTCTCCCCGCTGTACCGAGACGATGCTCACGTCGGTGGGGTAAACCGCCTGGAAACCGATGCGGATATCGCCGATACTTGGGCTGGCTGGATCTTGACCGATATAAATCTCATCGCCACTTAACCGAGCCTGGTCCGAAGGCAGACGCACCCCTGACTCCGGGTTAAGAGGAATGCTGGTGGTCTGGTTGATCTGGGAGATCAAACCCGATGACAAACGAAACGCACCCAATGTCACCTCCCGTGCCTGACTACTCCACCCCTGATAGGGCATGTGGCCGGGATTCTGGTGTCCTGTGGGCTTTTTAAAGCTGGAAGACTGGATGACCCTCGAATTCCACCCTTTGTCGTAGGTGTAGGTAGTAACCGTCTCGGTACCTCCCCCGAGTTTTTCCTTGGTCTCGGAACTGCGGTGTTCCTGCCATTGAAACATCTGCACCGCCCGGTGCAGCTTGATCGCCTGGGCCTGCACCCCAAAATCGGGATCGCTTAAGCGCTCTTGGGTGGTCGCATTGCCGCTTAGGTGGACCAGTCTGCCTTCGTATGCGGGATCTATCCGATCAGCCTCAATGGTTACAATCTGCCCTGCACCCTCTTCCAGCGCACGGGCCCGATCAACGGCGCGGCCTTCATTCCACAACAGCGCCGCGATGCCAACGCAGATAAGCAGCAAACCAATCACGATACCCTTCAGCGACCCACCAAGACGACCGCCCCAGGATTGGCTGGTCACCTCTGTAAAACTATCTTCCTCCATAGATTTTCTCCTCGTTCTGCTTTTTTCAGGCTATTGAGCGCCAATGTAATACCGGACGCGCGATTAAAGCATCAACATAACCCAATACACGGTTTTGCGGTATGTTGCGGGGTCTGTTTTTTTTCTCTGAAAAATGGAAAATAGGTTCAGACCATCTCACCTCTGGAGATTTTTTCTGATACCAACTGAGAAAATTACTAATTCACGATCCCAACCCAAGTTTCAATCCACGCCCCCGCATGGGGGGCGACTGTTTCCATGGGATCTCTTCTTCTTCAGCTAACCGTTTCAATCCACGCCCCCGCATGGGGGGCGACACTCCGTCATAATCAGCAGCCAAACACAACGGACCGTTTCAATCCACGCCCCCGCATGGGGGGCGACTAACCGCCCCAACAGCACTACTAACTATTCCATGTTTCAATCCACGCCCCCGCATGGGGGGCGACTTAACCGCCCCAACAGCACTACTAACTATTCCATGTTTCAATCCACGCCCCCGCATGGGGGGCGACACGAGGCTGTTTCTTAAATAAGGGGCTTCGAATGTTTCAATCCACGCCCCCGCATGGGGGGCGACTGCTGACCCGTAACATTGCGTGACGAATCAGTTTTTCTACTACAATCCGCGATCATTGTTTTAGGGCAAGAATATTCACCTCCTTTATCCTCGCCTTTTTAACCCAATCATCGCATTTACGGTTATCGCGAACCAACCACGATTTGCTGGTTACGGAGGGTTCGCGGACTCATTTACACAATCAACGGACCTTCCTGGTCCACACTTTCTTTGGCGCCGACATGCTCCACCCGATTTCGCCAATGCGCGCCAAGAAAGTAAAACCGGAGACTATCGGAATCCGGATCAATCTCATTCAACAAAGCCTGTCTTAGACGGGTCCATTGCGCGGGGTCCACCATGCACTCAAACACCGAAAATTGCACCCGCTGGCCGTAATTGCGACACACCTTGGCCACCCGGCGCAACCGTTTGGCACCACCTGGTTCACTGGTGCGAACATCGTAACTCACCAACACCATCATGGCCGCCTCCTATTTCCAGATTACCGGCGGATACCCATCCAGTTCACCACGCAGATAGCGGGCAAACAGCAGGGCCTGGATATGAAAAAACAACCCCAGAGTCATCTTTTCCTCAAGAAACGGATGAACCATCTCCTCCTGCTTACGCTTTTGATACGCCATCAACAGGGTTTTACGTGCATCATCGCTCATCCGCACCGCACCACCGTCACTGGTATCAAAATCACCCCGCCGCAACTGGCCCAGATTGACCAGTGAAACTGCCAACCGGTCCGCCAGAGGGCGAAACTCCTCCATCAAATCAAGAGCCAGTCCAGCCCGGCCCGGCCGGTCCCGATGCAGATAGCCCACCGCCGGATCAAGCCCCACGGCTTCCACTGCTGAGCGGATATCATGAAGCACCAAGGTATAGAGGAACGAGAGCAGACAGTTGACCCGATCAAGCGGTGGCCTGCGACTGCGTTGACGCATATAAAAGTGCTCCTTGTCGCGAATGATGAGGTGATCAAAGGCGCCAAAATAGACCCGTGCGGCATCACCTTCCACGCCACGCACCGAATCGAGCTCCAAGCCTTCCTGCAGCCGTCTGGTTGCCGCCCCCAACCGGTCAACAGCCTCTTGCATGAGGTTCTGATCCACCTTATCGCCATGATCGCGCAAGGCCCGCAACAACACGGTCCGGCTATTGGCAATCTTGCCCAGGACGCAGGCTCTAGCAACGGCGGCGGAAAATTCCGGGTCATCTGCCCGACGGTACTGTTCGCGCCGTAACAAGACATTCCCCGAGGTCGGTCCCTGGACCCGGGCGAGAAAACGACCTTTTTCACTCAAAAAACTCAATCCGACCTTACGCTCGCCGCACATGCCCATCAAAAACGGACTGCAGCCGACATTACCGAAACAGACCAATGATTCCAAGGTGTGTACCGGCACCCGCAACACTGTTTTCCCCTCGATGCGCACCGCCACAGTTTCGCCATCTTTGGCCAGGTACGCCCCCTGAGTAGTAACGAACAACGTGTTAAGATGCTTTTTCATGCCTCCACCATTTTTTGCAGATATTTACCAACCTGCTTTCGTGTGGCCACCTTGGGCAAGCACACCGGCATAAACGAACAGCTTTCGCAACGTTTGTCATATTGGGATGGCGGTGTTTTCCCTTTGGCCAGCAAATCGTGCACCGCTGCTGCCGTCTGGGCGGTTTTCTCCCGCAAACCGGTGTCAAAAGCCACCGCCGTCCGCCGCTTCTTCTCTCCATAATAGAGCGCGCCCTCTGGAACGGCACACTCCAGCATTTCTTCCAGACAGATGCCCTGGGCGCAAAGTTGCACCCGGTCGGAGTCGTCTTTCTTGGGCCGCCCACGCTTGTATTCCACCGGCAACGGGCGCCATAGCCCGTTTTCTTGCCGATGGAACTCGACGATGTCGGCACGTCCAATCACGCCAAGCCGCAACGAACGAATCGGCACATCAAATTCAACCCGCAGAGTCCGACGCGATTCCCGACCACCGCCATGCACCCGTTCATGGAGGATACGTCCTTCGGCGGTCAACCGGTTTTCCAGCCATTGCTGTTCGATATGAATCAGGGCGCACTGGCGCCGACAGAACAGGTAATGCTGCAGGGCGGAAATCATCACCAGGTTGTCCTCGCTATACCGTGGCGGCTCCAGATCGGGTTGTCCCAAATTTTCGTGGACGGATTCAGCCATGCGCGCTTACTCCTTGAGCTAGAGTTGGTTCCCCCAACAGGTTGACCACCAGGCGGATGAGCACATCCTTCTGGACCGGGTCGGATGCTGCGACCAGCAGTGCCAATGCCACCAATCCCTTGTTATCGAAGCGGACCGTTTCGCTCAAACCGCTCTGCTGCAGATAGAGAAGAAAGAGAAAGGAACCGATACGCTTGTTGCCGTCGCTGAAGGGATGATCCTTGATCACGAAATAGAGCAGATGAGCAGCCTTTTCCTCAATGCTGGGGTAGAGATCCTCGCCGCCGAAGGTTTGATGGATGGCCCCGAGGATACCGGCTAAACTCTCGCCACGCTCCTGGCCGAAGAGATCGGTGGCCTCGCCGTTGATCGCCAATTCGTCACGTAAACAGGCGATGCCCCGGCGCACCACTGCCAGATCAAAACCCACCGACTCCCGCTGGTTGAGCCCGTTAGGCAGGGCCAGCCGATCTTCGTCGTACTGGAGCAACAATTGCCAGCTCAAACCGTACCGCCGCACCAACTGCACCACAGCCAAACCGGTTTCATCGGTCAGTTGATGTTGTTTCAAAGTTGTGGACAGCAGATCCAGTACCCCTTGCAACTCGGCCACACCCTGTTCCGCCAAACGCCGCTGGTTGAGGGCATAGCCCTTGATCAGATACTCTTTCAGCACCGAAGAGGCCCAGATACGGAACTGAGAGCCGCGCTTGGAATTGACCCGGTATCCAACGGCAATGATAACGTCCAGATTGTAAAAATTGGTTTGGTAGGTTTTGCCGTCTGCGGCAGTTTGTGCAAATTTTGCACAAACTGCCGTTCTGGTTAACTCGCCAGATTTAAAAATATTGTTAATATGCTTGGTTACAACACTGCGCTCCGTCTGAAATAGAAAGGCCATCTGCGCCTGAGTCAGCCAGACGGTTTCTTCCCGCAGTCGGACATCCAGCCTTGTTTTCCCGTCATCGGTCTGATAGAGGACGATGGCGCCATGATCAGAAGGCCAGGTTTGCTGTTCTTGTGAGAACTCCATAAAAAGCCAACTCCGTTTATCGGTGGCGGTCCAAACAATCACCCGGTCATAATTTTATATCCAACTCCACTCCCTTCGGGACATCGCCTACGGTGACGGAGTAATCCTTAAACGAACGGGCCGGACCGGTTGAGCCCTCCGCACGCTGGATATCAATCAAGTCAAACAGCTTGTGCGCCGGGGCATTGCCCATCTTGTTCTCATGTTTGAACACAAAGAGCTTGCGACTGCTCATCAGGCCACGGGCTGCGGAACGGTCGTGCTCGAACATGTTGGTGAGTGCTTCCCACAACAATTCCAAATCATCGTCCGAAAAACCGGTCTTTTCCGCCAAGGCGGCTGAAACAAAACCATGGGCCACATAGAGGCCATACGGCACGATATGCTTACGCCCCATGGTGCGTTCCTTTTCCAGATCTTTCTCATTGGTTACAGCCATCCGGGTAATGCTGATTTCCTGGGGCATGATGCTTTCAACACTTTTGGCAAAGGCCAACTGTATCGGGCCACGTACCTGGCCGCAGTTGACTTCCGTGGTCATCACCGCGCCAAAAGCGCGAATATCGTAAAAATTAGCGCACATCCAGCCGGTGACCTTCTGTGCATCTTCAATGTTTTTGGGCAATTTCTTGGCTTCCGATTTCAATTCAAAGGCTTTGTACGCCTCCTCGTTGGTACGATTCAATACTGCCTTTTCCTGAATATAAATTTTGAAGCCTTCAGTTCCGTCCTTGGCTAACGCCACGTGATTTCTGATCTTGCGTTTTAAACACACATCCGTCACCAGGCCATGCCCGGTTTCCGGGTCGACGCGAGGGGTGTTGCCAGCATCCGGGTCACCATTGGGATTGCCGTTTTCCACATCAAAAAGCAGCACAAATTCATAACGATTGGCAATTGCAGTCATGGTCAATTCTCCTCGGTCGTGTTGGCGGTGGTATTTTTACTCGTATAGAAATCCTTCATCCGTTGGTAATAGCCGATCATAAACAGCCCCTGGTCCTCCAGCGACATTGTTGTTGGAAAGTGAGCAAGATACGCTACCGAATCCTGGATTGATTTTTCTAAACTGATGGACCAACCTGTCTTCCCTGGATCCTTGCGTAATTTTGCGATGTGGTTGGCGGCATTTTTCAGCAACAGGGGAAAGACCCTGGCTGGCGTTGCAGGCGCCGAGGCAAAAAAACGATCTTTCATAGTGGCTGTCGCTCCTGGAATTGCATCTGCCTGAGCTTTCTCGAGAACGGCAAACAAGCCTCCAAGCAAATAAGGAACCTCTTTCCTGCTGGGGTCGTAGTACATAAAAATCTCCATTTGTTTATTACGGACGAGAAAGGCTTTCAGCAAAGCCGCCCGAAAATATCCGACTTCACGTTCGGCTCGAATACGACCTAATACCGCCGCAAGCAAGCTCTGCGGGTACAAGCCGCCATTCAGCATGGCCTTGGTCATGCCACCCGCAAGCACGGGTAAGACATTCTCACTCTTTCCAAGGGTTGCAGTCTGGCAGAGCAAGCGCCAAAGAGGAGGAAACTCCGGTTCGCTGTCGTACTGGCGGACTATCTCCAGATGACGAAAATGCTCCCCGATATTCCTCAAAAAATTTCCCACGGTGCTTGCCATCCAGAAACGGATCGATAAACGGGAAGCGTTGGGGGCAAGCCCCAAAATAAAAAAGCGGACGGACTCGTCCAATTCCGGCACAATATCGACTGCTCGTTTACCGGAACGAATGTTGTTCAGCAGGTCCAATATTTTTCCGGCAGTTTGCTGGTCATCATCGGCCGCTATCGACTTAACGCGGCTTTCATCTGGAGCAAACAGGTCGGCAAACAACTCTTCGGCGACACTGCTACATTCCGCCCAGAACACAACGGTGGAATCTCCGATCACCACCTTTTGGCGGCTATCAGTTGCCAAAAGTGAATTCAAGGCGGTGGCATAGTTAAAAGCCGCCTTCTCGCTTACCGGGGCGTTGATTGACTGCTCCTTGCCGTAGGATTCAAAAGCCGGAAGGTTAAATGAAACGATGGAAGCGCCTGAAGATTGCGCGCCGCGCACCCCTTTAATGGAAGGATGCAAGCGGGCAAGTGGTTGCTCGTCTTCACCTGAGACGAGACATTGCCCAATTGTGGCAGCCTCACGTTGCCCCAAGCACTGTTCCCATGCTCTACGCGCAGCAGCACGGTCGTGGATAAAGCCCGGCGTACCACTCAAACGGAAAACCAGGTTTGCACCGCAGATGTCCGCCCAATTTGGCAGGGTGGTTATTGTCCGGAAATCGTGGTCGTAAAAGGAAAGAATTGCCTTGAGGCCAGGATCATCAAACGCGCAGAAAGATCGCACCTGCTGGACAAAGGCCTCGTGACATTTATCCGTTCGTTCCTGCTTACCCTTGTCATCCAGTCCGAGGACGTAGCTGGTCGAATCCCAGAGAAAATTTGGTTTGATTCCGCTGGCTTTTTTCTCGGCTGCCGGCACGACCATTTTACGGGGTCGCAGTTGCTTGCCCTCCTGCAGCCGAAGGTCTTCCACGTTCAACAATTCCCCATTGTCACCAAGGACAAGAGCAAACGAGATATTCTCCACACTGGAGCCATAGGCGGGGATTGCCGCATCAGGTTCTGCCGCTTTGCGTTCATAATAGCGGTTCAACTCCTGAAGAATCATGACCGCACCTCCGACGACCGGGGTGCAGGCGGGGTGATGATGCCGTCCTGCATGGTGGCCTTGAAAAAGAGTGGTTTCATGCCGTTGGCAAAATCGATATCCAGCAGCATGTATCCCAACTCTTTTGTTTCCCCCTTGTAGCAAGATATCGGCAACTCGCCCTCTAACAGCTCAAAAAAAGAAGGAAATTCACGACAGCCCAAACAAGGCTGGTGGAAAAATTGCCCGGTGCGAGCGCGCCGGTTGAAAATATCAAGGTGTTTGCCCTCATTCTCCCCCGGCCCTGCTTTCTCTGTCAGTTCAAAATGGGCTTCAATCACATAGTCCACTTGACGAAGCAAAGTTGTGGCTCGCTGTTGCCGGTTATCCCCCTCATCCACCAAATAAAACAGCGATTTTATCTCGCGCATCACTGTTGTCGGATTGGGCTTGGGGATTTTTGACTTCACCTCGTTGCGGCGGACATTGTCGAAGCGGATGGGGTTGAGCACGTGAATCCGGTCAACCACCCAACGAATGGCCGGCTTCCAGTGGATTGCCTCTAAAATCCCCCGGGCAGCAGAAGGCGTCATCACGTCATACGACACCCGCTCCACTTTCATTTCCGGCCGGGAAAAACAGGCGTAATCCCCCCAGACACGGAGCCTTACTCCATACCCCATAGGCACACCTCCTTGAATAGATGAGAGGGGGAGGGCTGTTGGAACAACAACCCTCCAATTACAAACAACAAATTGTACCAATCACAGTTTCAATCCACACCCCCGCACGGGGGATGACTCGGAACCACGCTCCTGCTGGAGGAGCGACTTTTTTTCACCCAGGCAACCTGCTATGGCGGGTTGTCTATACGAAGCTCAACATCGACAACTTCTTTGCCAAAGAGTGACATCGAAAATTTTAGTCGCATTTGCACCATCACCTCCTTTTAGAGGTCACAGTAGTTCAACCGGACAGACAGCTCAATATAAATCTTCTGTGAATGTTAAAATTTAAATCAAGATATAAAGTACTCTGGGTCCCAAAGCTCGGCCATATCTTCTCGAAATCCCATGGTTGTATCATAGGCTGCCGCATTCATCATAACTGGGAAGGTGTCGCGAACCATCTCAACCACCCCTTTTTGTTGCAAGCGAAACAGCACGTTGCTCCGCACCACCACCGCATAGCGTTGCAGTTTTCGCCCTATCGCCTGGGGAAACTGCGCGTGTCGCAATTGCTCAACCAATCGTTGCACCTCGTCTTTGTCTTCGGGGAGCCCCGGCATAATCACGCCAACACCCTCGTCTTCAATGAGGCGGAAATCCTTGGCCATTTCCTGAAACGGCACGATCAGTTCTGAATGCAGGCTGGGGTTCGCTCGCTTGACAATGTCTTTTGCATCCAAACTTTCCACGTCGTACAGCAATTCGAAATAACGTTGCATCGGAACGAGTTCCAAACAGTCACCCGAGGGAAATAATCGCAGAGTTTCCTGGGCACGCGAGATGCGACGCCGTAACCAAGGCATGGCAGGCAGCTCTTCTGGTTCATACACATACACCAGACCAAAATCCGACAGCCCTTCACGATTGCACCGCCCGGCTGCCTGGGCAATGGAATCGAGGCCTGCCATGGCCCGGTAAACAACTGGGAAGTCGAGGTCGACACCGGCCTCAACCAAGGAGGTAGAGACCACCCGGCATGGCAACTCATCCGCAAGCCGCTGCCTTATGACACCAAGCACGCGCAATCTATGCACCGGGTACATGTTCGTTGACAGGTGGAATGTGCCCTCGGTTTCTCGCATAATTGCAACTGCTTGTTGCGCCTGTTTTTTGGTCGAGACAACGCAAAGCATCTGGTGGTGGCCGTCGAGCTGCCGAGCGAGTTCCTCGTTGGTCAATTTGCCGATGAATTCGACACGAACCCTTTTGAGTTCCGCAAACAATTGATCAGGATCTTCAACAATTTCTTTGGTCTCAGGGAGTTGCAAACGCTTCAGGTTCGCATCATCCAAAGCCGGCTGAGTGGCGGTGCACAACACGACCGTGCACCGGTAATGTGCGACCAATTCGCGCAACGCGAGCAGGCAAGGTTGAAGAAATTCGGTAGGAATCGCCTGGGCCTCGTCAAGGACGATCACGCTCCCGGCTATATTGTGCAGTTTGCGACAACGTGACGATTTATTGCCATATAATGACTCAAAAAATTGCACATTGGTGGTCACCACCACCGGCGCGGCCCAGTTCTCGGTCGCAAGTCCCCGCCACTTGTTGTACATGACGGCATCGTCATCCTCCCGAGCATGGTAGTTGCTGTGGTGCTCAAGCACGTTGGCCTCACCAAGGGCCTGCCGGAACACTTCGGCGTTTTGCTCGATAATGGAAGTGAAGGGGATGGCGTAAATTACCCGCGAAAGACCGTGTTTTTCCGCATGCTCCAAGGCAAAGGCCAGCGAAGATAGGGTCTTTCCGCCGCCGGTCGGTACGGTTAACGAGTAGAATCCTTGCGTTTCTCTTGCTTGCTCAATACACCGCGCCAAAACCCTCTGCCGCGCAGCGTTCACCTTTCCCGGTTCTGCCGACACCTGTTTCTGAGAAATAAAAGACAGTAAAGAATTCCGCATATTGCCAAAATCAATTTGCTGTAATGCCCGCCGCAGTGCTGATTTGTCAGGGTCACAAAAGGCCTCGGTGTCGAGGAAATCGGCGTCCGTCAGACAGGAAAAAAGCATGCGGGTAAAAAAGGCCAGACTGAACATGGCCCATTCTCTTTCTAATTGAAAAGGAAAGAGTAATGGTTGGGCACAGCCGATTTCCGGCAACATTTCGGTATTTGTAATTTTTTTGCATAATCGCTGGTGCAGTTGTCCTTCCTGAACACCGCCATCGGGCAGTCCACCATGATGTCCACAGATCACATACGCGAGTAAAAAACCTAATTTACCGCCACGCATTTGGGCCAACTGAGCCCCGAAGGTGGCATGGTCAACGCGGTTTGCTCTACCTTCCAACCGCGCAATAAAATCTGGGCACGCCTTGCCGGCATCGTGCAATTCCCCCACGCAGCGTCCCCATTGCCCTGCCATGAAAGCTGCGGCAAATTGTTCTGACAATTTCCCCACGTTATGCAAATGCTCATCAAGTGGTTGCCAGTCGGACTTATCTGTCTTTTCTGTTGAATGGGCATAATATTCCATAGTAGTCAGTTCAATTCCGTTTTGAACGAAGGCGGCTTAAGAGTGGAAAAATAGACAAGGTTTCAATACTCATCCACTCATGTACCTGCACGATCACCCTACCACCCTCGCCCTGTCACTCGTTGTCAGGGCTGTTCATATTTCTGAACATTTTCTCAATTTCTCCTCGAACCAAATTCCGTAGCTCCACCGGTTCCACCACCCGCACCTCGGCGCCGTAACTGAGAATATTTCTGACCAGTTCTCGAAAATCAGCGGCGGGAAAGCTGAGCAACAAGCTGCCGTCGGGGTCGAGGCTCGTCTGTTGGTCGGGGTGCCAGACCTGTTCGCGGATGCGGGGTGCGGTTCGGGGTGAAAAACGTAGAGTCACAATGAAAGTGGCACCGCCTTGCATGATGCCGAAGTGGCGGCGGGTGAATTCCTTAATCGACGGCAGATTGTCGGGCAATTGAATGGGGTTGTCGTCGGGCTCGACCGCTTGCAACCGCGCCAGGGCAAAATCGCGGATTGCACCTCGGGTTGTGCACCAGGCCAGCAGATGCCAACTGCCCATGTAGTGCATCAGATGGAGGGGGCGCACCGAACGCTGGGTTATGGTGTGGTTATGCGGGGAACAATAGGTGATGCGGAGAGCGTGGTCCTCGAACAGGGCACGGACCACCAAGCGGAAAAACTGTTCATGAACCCTGGCGTATTCGATATTCTTGACTGAAATTTTATCGCCAAGCCGATCAAGGCAGGCATACCCCTCATTCCGGGAAAGGCTCAGCATACGGCCGATTAATCGACACAGGTCTTCTTTAACAGCGGTATCGGGAATGATTGAAGCTAACCGTGCAGCCAGGGCCAGGGCGAGCAGATTATCTTCGTCGAGCCAGTGAATCGGGATCTCAAAGGTGTCATCGGTGTAGTTGTAGCCGTTTTTAAGGCGATCAAAGGCAAGCGGGGCTTGCAGACGGTCCCGCATGAATTCGATATCTCGCTGGGCGGTCCGCTCCGAGACCTCGAACTCCTCGACCAGATGCCTGGTGTTGGGGTAGCGCAACCGCTTGACCTGGGCATGAAACCAGACAAAACGCTCGAACTTCAGTCGTTCGGACATGCTTTCCTCTCGGTAGGTGTGGTGGTTCTTTTGCCACGACTGTTTTTTTTACCTACCACCCAGGCCTGCATAGAACAATTATTAAATATCACTCAACATTTCAGGCGCTCATCTTCCCGATGATGCATGCAACCACATTGTGCCATCAGGAGTACCAACAACGGTAAAACTTTATTGGACCGCCATAGCCTTTAACGGATATCATTAATCTTGCATGTTTTCTAGTGACCCCAAAGTGAACAATGATCTGTGTTTTCTGTTTCTCATGAAAGAAGTTTTTCGCCCGTAACCCTGAGAATGAATAATTTGCTTATCCATTTTACCTCCACTTTCTCCCCCTTGTATTTATTCCCGTCTCTTTCTAATTATTACAAGGGGTTCAGAAGCAGCATCCAAGCCATTGGCAACAAAGTCTGCATCCGACCAAACCACCACAGGAGGTGACCGATGAATGAATTTCTCAATCCGAAATCCATGCTCACTCCGGGGGTGGCCGGCGCGCTGATGATGTTTCTTGTCAACGGTATAGGTTGCCAGTTTCCGGAGCTTCCCATGCGCTATATGGCCTTGATCATTAGTTTTCTTATCGGGTCGGTGGTCTGGTTTTCCGAGTTGGAAGGCCGCGCGCCCATGGTGCAGAAAGGGATCTATTGGGTCCTCAACTCCCTGGTCATTTTTGTGGTTGGTTTCGGCACCGCCAACCTGGCCGCGGATGCTACGTCCAACCCTGTCGGCAAAACACCGCAGGTATTGCATCTTTTGGCCCCGACCTCCGCCTATGCCGATCAGACCACACCGGCAACCTCCCCTGCCCCTGCCCCTTCACAGACCCCAATGCAGTCCCTGACCGATAAACTGGCCAGGGAACGAGCAGAAAATGAACGTTTGAGACAGGCGTTGGAGGCATCACGACATAATCAGCCTCCTCCTCCTCCGCCGCCACCGCCGGAGCCTGCCCAACAACAGCAATTTTTTAAGCGCTGGTAGAAGCAGGATCGGAGATTCGGTAGTTCCGGGTTGGAGACTTTTCAAAAGCATTGTGTTTGCCCTGGCAGGCACAATGCTTTTTTTGTGGTGCTTGCAGAGTTTGGTTACGACCGAGCGATTTCTGCCAGTCCGATTGTTCTGCAGCATCCTGACGCAGGAGCGTCAAAGGGCGTCCCCACGCGGGAGCGGAGGAACGAGGGAGTGTCATGGCGCATGACGGAAAGAATCAACTCCTTGCCGTTGCAGGCACAACATCGATATCATCGCCCTCCCTTTCTATTTTTCTGCAGAGAGATTGAGCAATTACGAACATCTGTGGTATGATGAAGGTTAATTTCAGTGTTCTTAGCCGATCATCCAGGAGCTTCCATGGTTCGCTTCGATTCCATCAACCCGTGTCCTCACCCTCCAGATAGTCTCCCCTTTTTACGCTGTCCGGTGGCCCACCGATTTGACCGCCCATGACAGATCTCTCCCCAGCGCCAACTCCAACCGACGCCCCAAAACCTGCCCTGATTCTGGAAGGGGTACGCAAAACCTTTACCGTTGAAAAACAACGCATCACCGCCTTACATGAGATCAGCTGTGCCATACAACCGAAGATGGTGACCGGATTGATCGGGCCGGACGGTGCCGGCAAAACCACCCTGATGCGGCTCTGCTGCGGCTTACTCTCCCCGGATAGCGGTACTCTCAAGGCGCTTGACATCGATGTGGTCCGCGAGCCGCTCCTGGTTCAGGCCAGCGTGGGCTATATGCCACAGAGGTTCGGCTTGTACGAGGATCTCTCGGTCCTGGAAAACCTTGATCTCTACGCCGATCTCCAAGGTGTGGAGGTTTCGACGCGATCGGAACGCTACACCCAGCTCCTGACCATGGCCGGGTTGGAAAATTTTCGCAGCCGCCTGGCGGGAAGGTTATCGGGCGGGATGAAGCAAAAACTCGGACTGGTCTGCACTCTGGTGCGCCCTCCCCGCCTCTTGTTGCTCGATGAACCCACGGTTGGGGTTGATCCGGTATCGCGGCGTGAGTTGTGGCAGATCGTCTACCATCTGGTCGAAGCCGAAGGGATGACCGTATTGCTCAGCACCGCCTATCTCGACGAGGCCGAGCGTTGCGCCGAGGTGATTCTGATCCATCAGGGCCATATTCTCGGCCATCAAAAACCGCAGGCATTCAGTGATCAGGTAAAGGGTCGCACCTGGATGGTCCGCGCTCCTGATTTGCCCAAACGAACCCTGCAAAGGCGCCTGAACCAGGATCCGGCGGTGCTCGATGCCCTGATTCTCGGCAAGGGGATCCGGGTGGTCAGCCGTGAGCCCAACCCTTTGCAGCTCCCGCAATTATCGCAGGAAACCGAGGTTACGATCACGTCGGTTCCGCCCCGTTTTGAAGACTACTTTGTTGCCACGCTCAAAGAGGAGCACGCGGCTGCAAACGGCAACGGGCACATTGCCCTGGCCCAGACCAACGGACACAATGTCGGCGAAAAAATGATTACTGTGGATAACCTGGTGCGGCGGTTCGGCGACTTTTACGCGGTGGACCACGTCAGCTTCCATGTTCGCCACGGCGAAATTTTCGGCTTGCTCGGAGCAAACGGCGCCGGAAAGACCACCACATTCCGCATGCTCTGCGGCCTGCTGCCCATTTCCAGCGGCACCTGCACCGTGGCGGGTATGAGCCTGCGCACCGCCGCGGATGCCGCCCGCGCCCGTATTGGCTACATGGCGCAAAAATTCTCCCTCTACGGCAACCTCAGCGTACTGCAGAACTTGAAATTCTTCAGCAGCGCCTATGGATTGCGCGGCTCCAAACGCCGGCACCAGATCGACTGGGCCCTGGATACCTTTGATCTAAGCGAATTCGCCGCTACCGAAAGCCAATCCCTGCCGCTCGGGTTCAAGCAACGTTTGGCCCTGGCCGTGGCCTTGATGCACGAGCCCGAAGTCCTGTTCCTCGACGAACCGACTTCCGGCGTCGACCCCTTGGCTCGGCGCGAATTCTGGGTGCAGATCAACTCTCTGGCCGACCAGGGGGTAACAGTGCTGGTGACCACCCACTTCATGGAAGAGGCCGAATTCTGCGATCGTCTGGTAATCATGGCCGATGGCCGGGTTTTAGCCGAAGGAACGACCGAGTCGATGAAGGAAGGGTTTAGTGGCACGGATGGACGGGAGGTCACCATGGAAGATGCCTTTATCGGCCTCTTGGAGGCCAATAAAAAAAATGCGCATGAAGGCGGCAAACAATGAAGCCGGGTCGAATGATGCGTCTCAAGGGCATGATGCGCAAGGAGTGGCTGCAGGTGATTCGCGATCCCTCCAGTATTGCCATTGCCTTTTTTCTGCCGGTCCTGTTGCTGCTCATCTTTGGTTATGGCGTTAGCCTGGATGCCAAGGATGTGCGCATAGGTCTGGTAGTGGAACAGGCAGATGGCCCTTCGCTGAGTTTTGCCGGCGGCTTTGAGCAGACACCCTATTTCCAACCAACCCCCTTCCATTCGATTCAGGAGGCCGAGGATGCCATGCGCCAAGCCAAAATCGATGGCATCGTCTGGCTGCGCCACAATTTCGGCCGCGATTACCGCAGTCAGCAATCACCTCCCATCGGCCTGATCGTCAATGGGGTGGATGCCAATACCGCACAACTGATTGAAGGGTATGTGCAGGGGATCTGGTTTGCCTGGCTTGAGCAACAGGCCGAGCAAACAGGGACGAAGCTGCGCTCGCCGGTCCAGATGGAACAACGCATCTGGTATAATCCTGGGGTGCGCTCCACCGACTTTCTCGTGCCCGGCGTGCTGGCGGTGATCATGACGCTGATCGGCGCCCTGCTCACGGCCCTGGTTATTGCTCGCGAATGGGAACGCGGTACCATGGAGGCCTTACTGGTTTCGCGCATTTCCGCTCCGGAGATTCTTATCGGCAAGCTGATCCCCTACTTTGTGCTCGGCATGGGGGGGCTGTTGCTCTCACTCGCCATGGCGCACTATCTCTTTCATGTGCCCATGCGCGGCTCGCTTTGGCTGCTGCTGGGAACGTCCGCCCTTTTTCTCTGGGTGGCCCTGGGCATGGGTTTTTTTATTTCCACGGTGTTCAAGTCCCAGTTCGTGGCCGCGCTGGTGGCCATGGTCTCCACCTTTCTTCCCGCTTTCATCCTTTCGGGATTTATCTTTGACATCCGCTCCATGCCTCCGGTTATCCAGTGGCTGACCCATTTGATTGCGGCCCGTTATTATGTTTCGATCCTGCAAACCCTTTTTCTCGTGGGTGATGTCTGGAGTGTGCTCCTGCCCAATTGCGTGGCCCTCCTAATCATGGGATTGTTCTTCCATGGCATTGTGTATCGGAAAACCCGCAAAAAGTTGGAATGAGGAAAAAATAAGGAGCATATTTCCGGGCACGGTAAAGCCTGGGTAACAGGCCATCTCTCAAAAGGCGCTGGACTTTCAACGAGTCCATAAACACTCTTAACCCACTGAAAACAGATTTTTTTATCGATAAGGTGCATAATTCATGGGCGGACGACTGCTGGCACTCATCATCAAGGAGTTTCTCGCGCTGTTTCGAGACAAGAAGAGCCGCTTGGCGGTCATTGTGCCGCCGCTACTGCAGCTGCTCATCTTCGGCTACGCCGCCACCTTTGACCTGGAACACGCCACCCTGGCCATCTTCAACGAAGACAGCGGCAGTTTCTCCCGTGAACTGACAGCCCGATTTGAACGTTCATCCGGCTTTGACGTGGTGGGGTATTTACATTCGGAAGCGGAAATCAAGCCGCTGATTGATAGCCTGTCGACCCTGCTGGTGTTGCGTATCGGCGAGCAATGCTCCCAACTGGTCGCCCAAGGCGAGAGCTGCCCCATTCAGGTCCTGATCGACGGCCGCAACTCCAACACCGCCATGCTGGCGCTGAACTATGTCCGCACCATTGTAACCGAATTCAACCAGGAAAAAGCCGCGCTCAAGGGGAAGAGCCTGCCGGCGCGACTGGCTATGCGCGCCTGGTTCAACCCCAACCTGGAAAGCCGCTGGTTTATCGTTCCGGGGATTATTGCGCTCCTCGCCATGATCGTCACCCTGATAGTGACAGCCCTGTCAGTGGCCCGCGAACGCGAGGCCGGCACCTTTGATCAGCTGTTGGTGACACCGCTACGTCCGTGGGAGATCCTGATAGGTAAGGCCATTCCGGGATTGATCATCGGCGTTGGCGAGGCCTCGATAATCATTGCGGTGACGGTGTTCTGGTTCAAAATTCCGTTGATGGGCAAATTGAGCGTACTCTACCCGGCTCTCATCATCTATGTGCTTTCCATCATCGGTATAGGCCTGATGATCTCTTCCTTTTCGACCACCCTCCAGCAGGCCCTGCTCGGCGCCTTTTTGTTCATCGTCCCGGCGGTCATTCTTTCCGGCTTTTCCACACCGATTGCCAATATGCCGGAATTCATGCAAGCCCTGACCTATCTCGATCCGATGCGCTACTTTCTCACCATTGTTCGACGCGTATTCCTGGAAGGAGCCGGGATCGAATACTTTATCCATGATCTCTGGCCGATGTCGATCATCGCGCTGGTCACCCTCAGCCTGGCCACCTGGCTCTTTCGCCACCGGATGTACTGAGCCCCAGGTGGTCCTCGCCCGCAGACAGTCCTTCAGGATACACACTCTTGTCTAGCGTCGTAGCGTTTCCCCGAAACTCGATATACCTTATGCAGGCCTTCCAGCCGGGAAAAAAGGTGTGAATCTTGCTTATATCACCGAAGACAACGAGCCCGTCCAACTGCAGCGCAGTTGCACTGAATCCTGATTCCACGGAGCATTTATGTTAAAGCAATTTTCCTTTGGCCTGAGTTTCAAAATTCTCACCGTGCTGATTTTTTATATTTGCGCCATTTCCATGATGGCCTATGTCAGCTATGACGACTTGGTGACCACCGAGAAAAAAATCGGCATTCTCGAGTTTTCCTACGGTATCCACAACATCGTTCTTGAAGCCCGCCGATTTGAAAAAAATTACTTCCTTTACGGCCACAAGGAGGCTTTGGAGGAAAACAAGCGCATGCTCAAGGAAGCTCTGGATCTGGGAGAACGGATACTTGACACCGACAAAAACCTGGCCGTTAATCCCAAGCTCAAGGAGCTCGATCGAGAAATCAGGACTTACCTCAATACAATAACAGAATTGCAGTCCATTACCGACACCAACGATTTGAGCAACACTGTGATTGCCGACACAATCCGTCACCAAGGAAAGACCATCTCGGAAATCAGTGAAGAAATCGTTAATTTCGAAAAAAATCAGATCCATCTCATGATCTCACTTTTGCGGGGCCAGCTGATTTCCTGGTCGTCGATGGCGGTTTGTATCGGCATCGTTCTCGCCATGCTGATCGTCTATTTCATTTTCAAACCGCTGTCGGTAATCAAAAAGGCCACCGTGGATATCGCTCAAGGCAAATTCCGTAAAATCGAGGTGATCAACACAAGAGACGAGATCCAGCAGGTGATGGAGGCCTTCAACATCATGGTCTCGGAACTGGAGCGGCGACAGGATCAACTGATCCAGGCGGAGAAGCTTTCCTCCCTGGGCACCCTGACTGCGGGTGTGGCCCATCAGCTCAATAACCCGCTCAACAACATCTCCACCTCCTGCCAGATAGCGATCGACGAATTCGACGGTGGCGATGTCCCCTTTCTCAAAAAAATGCTCACCAATATCGACCAGGAAACCCTGCGAGCCAGGGACGTTGTTAAGAGTTTGCTTGAATTCTCCCGCTCCCAGGATTTTTGTTTGCGGGAAATTCAGCTCTCCGATGTGGTGAAAAAGGCGGTTCTGTTGGCAAAAAGCCAGGTTTCACCCAACATAACCATGACCATCGATATCCCGGAGGATTTGATTTTTTATATTGATGTGCAACGAATGCAGGAGGTGTTCATCAATCTGATCATCAACGCTGCCCAGGCAATCGAACGCCAGGGCGAAATTGCCATCACTGCGGCCATGAACTTTACCACCAGGGATGTGGTCATCGAGGTTCGGGATACAGGCGCAGGAATTTCCGAGGAAAATCAGGCAAAAATCTTTGACCCTTTCTTTACCACCAAGGAAGAAGGCCAAGGAACCGGGCTAGGGCTTTCGGTGGTTTACGGCATAATTCAGAAGCATGAGGGCACAATTACCGTGCAAAGCGTCCCTGGCCGGGGTACATCCTTCTTCATTCGCCTCCCCTTTCCCGGCGAAAAGGAACACTCCTAGAGCAAGGGCATGAATAACTTAAAAATTCTCATCGTGGACGATGAACCCATCGCCCGCGACAATTTGGAACATATCATCAAGAAGGATGGCTACCAAACCCGGGTGGCCGAGGATGGCGAAGAGGCCATCAGTATCCTCAGGCAGGAAGAGATCAACCTGGTTCTGACCGACCTGTGCATGAAAGGCAAGAACGGGATGGCCGTGCTGGATGAGGCCAAGCAGCTGTGGCCCGATATCGAGGTGGTGGTTATCACCGGCCACGCCTCGGTGGACACGGCGGTTGAAGCCATGCGGCACGGTGCCTATGACTACGTGGCCAAGCCGTTCAAGATCAACGAACTGCGGATGGTCGTGGAAAAGGCGCTGGAAAAAAATCAGCTCCGCAAACAGATCAAAGAGTTACGCGAGCAGGTCGATACCCAAGGCGGTACGCGACGCATCGTCGGCCAGAGTCCCAAAATCCAGGCCCTGCGCGAGACGATCCACCAAGTTTCCCAGCTTGACTGTAATGTGCTCATCCAGGGCGAGACCGGTACCGGCAAGGAATTGATCGCCCGCACCATCCATGAGCTGAGTCCCCGCGCCAAGAAGCGCTTTGTGGCCTTCAACTGTGGGGTCTTTACCGAAGAGTTGATTGCCAGCGAACTCTTCGGTTATGAACGGGGCGCCTTTACCGGGGCCAACAAGTCGAAAAAAGGGCTGCTGGAGATGGCCGAGGGTGGCACGGTCTTCTTTGATGAGGTTGGCGAGTTGCCGCTGGCGATGCAGGTTAAACTGTTGCGGGTGCTGCAGGAACGAACCGTGATGCGGGTCGGGAGTACCCAGGAAATATCGGTGGATTTCCGGGTGCTGGCAGCTACCAACAAAGACCTCAAACGAGAAACCGAAACCGGGGCCTTTCGTGCCGATCTCTTCTACCGTCTCGATGTTCTCACCATCAATGCCCCCTCCCTGGCTGAACGCCGGGAAGACATCCCCCTCCTCACCCACCATTTTCTTGCCAAATACGCCCATACCGGCAGAACCATTCCCCGCCTTTCTCCAGAGGCGGAACGACGACTGATGTCCTATGAGTATCCTGGGAATATCAGAGAGCTGGAAAACATTGCCCAACGCATACTCATTGCCTGCGAGGGCGACGTGGTCGAACCACAGCACATTGCGGCCGTCTTTGGCGACACCGAATGGCTGACCATCCGCGACAACCGCCAGGAATGGCCAAACTTGGCTGATCACGAAAAACAGTACATCCTTGAAGTGCTCGACGAGGTGGAGGGCAACAAATCCGCAGCGGTCAAGATTCTTGGCATCGACCGGGTCTCCCTGTGGCGTAAAATCAAACGCTACGGACTGGAAAACCCGGATGCGTGACAAATAGCTTCGCCCGGATTCGTAGGGTGTGGCGCAGGCAGTCGCTGGCCTGCCTACCGGTCGTTCACAACGTCACAAAAATATGTTCGATGATCTCATGGACATTGGACACCAACACCAACCGTAACCCTTCGCTGACATCACCATCCAGGGCCTCCACCACCTCCCGGTTGGCATACGGCAGAAGCACGGTCTGCACCCCTGCCCGCTTGGCGGCAAGCACCTTCTCCCGAATCCCACTCACCGGTAAAATTCGCCCGGTTAGGGTCATCTCCCCGGACAGGGCCACATCGCGTCTTGCGGCACGTTTGCTGAGGAGCGAAAGCAGTGAAGCAAAAATGGTGACCCCGGCTGAAGGACCATCCTTGGAAACCGCGCCCGAGGGAAAGTGAATATGGATATCGGTATTACTGAAAAAATTATCGGCTATACCAAAAAGAGCTGTGTTACTCCGCAAATAGCTCAACACGGTCTGCGCCGATTCGCGCAGGATCTCCCCCAGAGAACCGGTGAGCAACAGCTTGCCGGAACCGGTCATCACCGCAGACTCCACGCTGATGATTTCCCCGCCGGTCTCGGCCCAAACCATGCCGGTGGCAATGCCGATTTGGGGATCGGCCTCGGCGGCATCCCGATAGAATTTACGCGGCCCGAGCAGTTTGCGCACCGAAGGCCCGTCGATCAGGACATGTTCGTCGCGATTGTCCCCCGACTTGAGATACATCATAGCAATTTTACGACAAACATCGGCAACCTGCCGTTCAAGATTTCTTAATCCCGACTCGCGGGTATAATCGCTGATCACCCGCATCAAGGCATCGTCGGAAAAGTTGACGGCCGAGCGCAATAAACCAGCCACCTTCAACTGGCGGGGCACGATATACTGCTGACCGATCTCCAACTTCTCTTTTTCGGTATAGCCGGAAAACTCTATACATTCCATCCGATCCAAAAGCGGTCCCGGCAGTTTACTCAGATCGTTGGCCGTGGCGATAAACATGATCCTGGAGAGATCAAAGGGCAACTCCAAATAGTGATCGGTAAAATGAACATTCTGTTCCGGATCAAGGATCTCCAGCAGAGCTGAGGCTGGATCGCCGCGAAAATCCTGGCCGATCTTGTCGATCTCGTCAAGCATGAACACCGGGTTGTTGACTTCCGCTCGTTTGAGTTCATTGATGATCCGGCCCGGAAGAGCGCCGACATAGGTACGTCTATGGCCGCGAAGTTCGGCTTCGTCCCGAAGGCCAGCGAGCGACACCCGGATAAATTTTCGCTGCAATGCCTCGGCAATGGCCTTGCCCACCGAGGTTTTTCCGGTTCCCGGAGGGCCGGTAAAGCAGAGAATCGGTCCCTTGCCCATCTGTACAAAAAGCTTTTTTTCCAGCACTTCGCGCACAGTTTTGCGCAGTTCGTCAAGGTTGACCGGTTTGCCCAGATAGTGCGCCGCCCCCTGCTTCAGGGCATCAACCGCCGAGCTGACCGTGGCAAAACCCGTGACCATAATCACCGGTATCTCCGGATTGGTACGGTTAATCTGCTGCAGCAGTTCAATGCCGTCCATCTGCTCCATCTTCAGGTCGGTAACCACCAAATCGATATCCTCCCGGCCCATGACCTCCAGGGCTTCGGCCCCGTTTGCGGCACAGTGGCATGCATAGCCCTCCTTGCGCAGGACGTGATCCATGTTCGTCCGGGCAATCTCCTCATCGTCAACCAGGAGGATCGTTTGCTGGGCCTTGCTGCATAAGGTCTTGGCGGCGAGGAACTCGAGAATCCGCTCCTTGACCTGTTGTAAACCGTAATGGCGGGTATTAAGCACCGCCTGAGCCCGGAGAATGTCGAGCTTGCAGTGGGTCGACTTGTTCCACGGCAGAGCGAGAACAAGTTCGATATAGTTGAATCCCACCGAATATTCGGCAACGGACGAATCTGTTTTCTCAAGTTTTTCCAACTCATTATTGAGCGTCTTCAGGACTTGCCCCGGCAGCTGCGCCTTATCGATCTTTTGGCGGAGCATTTCCAGAGGGGAGTTGGACGTCTCCTGCTGAGGCTGTGAGGGACGTTCTTCGACCGGTTCACTTCTGCGTTTAAAGAACATAGTGGTTTCCTTTCTCTCCGAGGTACGTCGATGCTATGAAATGAATACAGTTTATCGGTGATGGTCCGAATGGAATTCGCCCGACGAATAGGCACTGTGCAAAATGATGGCGGCGTAAAAACGCCGATCTACTGCGTTGCAACGTTTATGCTGCCTCTTCTCTCCTTTTCGGGATCCGAACAAAGTTCTTCTGCAAAAACAATACCTTCTTGCTAGAGTATATCCGGTGGAGTTTCACCCGTCCTTTTCCTTGCCAGCCCCCCGAAAACCCTTCCACACCAGCCTTTTCCAAAAACCGAATGTTGCTCGGTGTAACACCTTCCCTTCTCATGGTTGCATAATGCAACGCATAATCACACCAGCGCCCCCTCTCCGCCTATCGTTGTTGCGATTTGCAACATCTTAAAAAATGAACGCTCAATCATAAATTTCATATAATAGATATAAAATCAATCAGTTAAACAATCAATAATACATTGGCATACTTATTGTTTATTTAGGGGCAGTTGCCTCAAAATAACAATAAACGGAACACTACGTTATGCACGACGCCACAGCCCCTTCTCAGCTCTATCCCACTGACAACCGTATTACCGGTGCAGTATCCAAGGGAGAACGACAAAAGGAGCCACCGTTTATCATGGCTGTTACCCGCAATGGTCACATGTCCGAGCACGTGATGGACTACGCCCTTAACGTTGCCCATCGCCTGCAATACAACATCCTCGCTGTCCATGTCGACACCCTGCCGTTTTTCAGTGACCGGGGAAAACGGAGTAAACTTTTTACCTCTGCCATGCGGGAAAGTGCGTTGGCTTTTCAGGCCAAGGCGCAATCTCAGGGGGTCATTGTTGAGCATCTTGCCGAATTTGGAAAAATCTCCAGCGTCATAGACAGATTGTGCCACGCCAAAAAGCGTATCGAGTTCGTGGTTATCGACAAAGGAATCCGATTGACCGCTGTGTCCAAGGATTCTCCGGTACCCGTGTTTCCGGTCATTACGACCAAATCAGGTCAGAGCAGTAAGACCATTTTTCATAACACCCAAGGAAAAGGAGTATTCGCTATGTCCACTATCAGCAAAGCACACCACGTAAAAAACTGTTTCATTTTTGGAGCACTCACTGCCTGTCTCTATGCGGCTGTCTTCACCCACACGGATTTTGTCATGAAGTATTGGGCAAAGGGTGGCATCTACGCATTGCTGCCGGTTGCGACCGTTTTTGCGGTTTCCTATTTCCACGGTAACTTCACCAGCTCCTTCTGGTCCATGCTCGGCATTGAAGCCTCCAAGACAACCAATAAGAAACCGGTCGAGACGGATCGGAAAGTGGTTGCTCCACGTCCCGATGCACGGCCCCGGGCTCAGGTTAACGCCTGATCAAACAAAAACGAACGGTAGATTCGGCCTGTCAGCCGACATTTTTTCCCAACGAGACTGATTTAAGGAGTTCACAATGCACGGACCAGTTGCAGATGCAATTCAATTCATTGACCTCAACGCCTACAACATCATCTTTCTTTTTGTCGTCGGTTTCATCGGTGGCCTTGTATCCGGCTTTATCGGGTCCGGTGGCGCTTTCGTTCTTACCCCGGGTATGATGAGTCTTGGTGTACCCGGTACCGTGGCCGTTGCCAGCAACATGTGCCACAAGTTCCCCAAAGCCCTGGTCGGTTCTATCAAACGCTTTAAATACGGCCAGGTTGACATCAAACTCGGTGTTATCATGGGACTCTTTGCCGAGGTAGGTGTTCAGATCGGAATCCAGGTCCAGAAATATATCCTGGAGCAATGGGGTCAGGCCGGCTCCAACCTCTATGTCAGTTTTGTCTTTGTTTGCGTGCTCGTCATCGTCGGTTCCTTTGTTATGCGTGATGCCATGAAGATGAAAAATGCAACCGATGACAAACCAGCAGCCGGCCCCACCTTGGCCAAACGACTGCAGAAAATCGAACTCTGGCCGATGATCACTTTGAAAACCGCCAACCTGCGTATCAGCATGTGGTTCCTCATTCCCGTGTCCATTGCCACCGGTATGCTGGCTGCCACCATCGCCGTGGGCGGATTCATCGGTGTTCCCGGCCTGATGTATATCATCGGAGCCTCCGCTATCGTTGCCTCGGCGACCGAACTGGTTATTGCCTTTGTCATGGGCCTTGGCGGCACCCTGATCTGGGCTTACTACGGTATGGTTGATATTCGCCTGGTTATGCTCATCCTGGCCGGTTCGCTGTTTGGTGTACAACTTGGCGCCATCGGCACCACTTATGTGAAGGAATACATGATTAAATATGTCATGGCCACCATCATGCTGATCGTAGCCGTCAGCCGCTTCTTTGCCATGCCCAAGTATTTGACCGAGTTACAGGTACTTTCCCTGAACGATGGCTTGGTAAAAATCCTGACCCAGGTCAGCTTTATCATCATGGTCTGCGCGCTTTTGATTGGGGCAACCATCATCCTCTCTAGCCTGTTCAAAGCCCGACGCCTGGAAAATAACGCTGCCAGCAACGCCTGATCAACCTTGCGTGAGGTATTCTATGCCCGAAACTGTCTCTACTATCCTCGTTGCCGTTGACCCGAGCAATGCAAGCAAAGGAACCTTTCAACAGGCCCTGCGCATGGCCCAGTTTCTCAAGGCCGAACTGATTGCCATATCGGTCACGCCCCGTTACGAGGGCAATATGAACCGGTGGAAGATCAGCAACGCCGATGCAAAACTCAGCCACCCTTTTGAAGAGTGTCTCTCGGAGATGCAACAGATGGCCGAGGAACAGGGGCAGCAGGTTCGCACCCTCCATGTTATCGGCGATCCGGTCGAGGAAATTATCCGGGCCGCTGAGGCGGAAAATGTCGGGTTGATCCTCATGGGATACCCCAAGCGATCACGGATCGAGCGGGCGATTCTCGGGCAGACCACCACCAAAGTTATCGGCTACAGCCCCTGCGATGTACTCATGATCCCGGAAGGGGCGGAAATTACCTTTTCAAGGATCATGGTGGGCATAGACGGTTCCCGCTACAGTATGGAAGCCGGTCAGCGGGCTTTAGAACTTGCCATGGCCTTTGGTGGCGAGGTGCATGCCCTGACAGTTCTTGATATTCCCATGGAACGCAGCTTCCTCTACGGGGTACTCGAATCGGCACGGCAGAACAGTTTTCCACCGCTTGAAACCTTAATAGGCCAAGGGGAACGTTTCGGAATCAAGGTATCCAAAGAAATTCTCCACGGATCCCCCTCTGAAACCATTGTCCAGTACAGCGAGAAACACAATATCGATCTCATTGTTCTCGGAACCTACGGTCGTACAGCCATGGCCAAAATCCTGCTCGGCAGTGTTGTCGAGCGGGTGGCCATGATTTCGGCGCGGCCAACCCTGGTTGTGAAACGGCTGGGGAAAAACGGAGTGCGTGATTTGATTTAATTTTGGATCCGTGAGCATTTAGCCGTCACTGATTTAAGTTAACCAGCGTCGACCACTGCACAGCCGTAGTGAAGACGAGAGAATCTGCACAAACCAAAAGAAACAAACACTCACTATAGTCGTTCTCACGGAGGAATGGAGAACGACGCACCGTGCTTCGTATGCCACTGTTTTTGTGATTCGTGGCCACCCGTTTTTTGTTTTTTTACGAAGCCATCACTATTCTCTAAGCTACAGGGAGGAGCGCATGGAACTGACTCAATTATTCACGGGATTAGTGGTCTTGGTCTGCGCAATCCATCTGGCCGGTATGATTGGTCGCTCGATATTCACCCTTTCGGCAAAAAGCGTGCTTGATGATGAGGCACGGCAGCCAAAGCGGCGCAGCGACTGGTATTGCTTTTTCCACTGTTCCGACCTTACCGGTTCCGGGACCGTGATAAGAGAGGCTGTAAAAGAGGTTGTCCAGAAACCACAGGAAGTATATGCAAACCGTCAAAAAAAGCGTCGATCTCGAGCCAGCATGAGTTATTAAGCCCGGTCCTCTGCGGCATAAACAACGTCAATCAGATCAACTCATCCAAACAACAGGTGCACAACGTGAAATTACAACTGGGAATTTTTCAGGAGCAGGAGCAGATCAACGCGTATCTTGAATCCAAAGGCATCGAGCACAGCGACATCATGGTTGCCGGTCCCTTCCCTACCCGTCTGCAGGCGGTCGAATGGATGGATTTCATCGAGAAGCGCACCGGCCTGGGCAAGATGGAACGTCATGCGGTCGGCCTGATGAATCAACAACCCTGGTACGGGATCAGCTTTGAACAGAAAGCCCCCGTGACAGCCCGCAAAAGAATGCCTGCGAGTATGGTGCAGATGGCGGCTGCCATGCGCTAAGCTTACGGTTCTTTACCACAGGCTACGTACGGCCTGATTGGTTTATCCCCGGTTAAAGACTGAAGTTTGTCTCAAGGTTGTCGTTCTCGTACAAAGCCTCGAGAACGACGTTTCGTGCTTCGTAAGCCGCTGCTTGTGGTATGTGTTTTCCCTTTTAGGGGGTTTTTTACGAGGCCATCAATCTTCAGTTTTTAGTTGGGGATTTTTTCATTCCGCTCCTCCGATGCGGCCTCGGCTTTGCCGCACCGCTTTTCGCATCTCCCTCACCTGCTTCGGCCGATCCAGCCGCCGTTTCTGGGCTCGCTCCCTGTGATTTTCTCGCGGGTTTGCTGCTTTTGTTCCGCTTGGTTCTTTTACTTCGACTCGGCCGCACATACTCACGTATAAACAGCTCGTCTTCGGCCCATTTTGCGGGAACGGCATGGCCGATATAAGCCTCAATGGCCTCCAGATTCAGCGCGCCTTGTTCATCGGCAAGGGAAATAGCCTTGCCCTCGGCGCCGGCGCGGGCGGTACGACCGATCCGATGCACATAATCCTCGGGATCCTCGGGGAGATCATAGTTAACCACATGACTGACCCCTTCGATATGTAATCCTCGTGAGGCGACATCGGTGGCGATCAGAAAGGGGAGATTACCCTCTTTAAAATCTCGCATAATTTTGAGCCGCTTCATCTGGGCCACATCACCGGAAATTATCCGACTGGCAAACCCGTTTGCCTCCATCAATTCCTGGACCCGTTCCCCTTGACGTTTGGTGTTGACGAAGAGCATAGTCCGAACCATCTTCTCCTCTTTGAGCAGGCCAAGGAGCAGAGAAAATTTTTCTTTACTGCCAACGTGGTACAGAACCTCTTCAACTTTATCGGCGGTAACCGTGTCCCCACCGACACTGACCTTCTCCGGCATATTCATGAACTCGTAAGCCAGCTCCATCACCCGATGATTGAGGGTAGCGGAAAACATCAGATTCTGACGCTGGTCGTAGGGTGGCAGGCGACGCATGAGAAAACGGAGATCACCGATGAAGCCGAGATCGAACATACGGTCAGCCTCATCGATCACCAGCATTTCCACGAGCGAGAGGCTGTACACTTTTTGCTTGAGATAATCGATCAACCGGCCCGGCGTGCCGATGAGTATATCCACGCCCTGCCTCAATCCATCGCGTTGCTTGTTGTAATCGACACCGCCATAGACGGCTTGAATGGAAAAACCGCAGTGGCTGCCCAACTGTCTGGCATCCTGTTCGATTTGCACCACCAATTCTCGGGTGGGGGCAAGGATCAGGGCACGCGGTTGCTGTTGCTCATGCCCTTCCGAGTTTTGCAGCAGCTTCTGGAAAAGGGTGACGAGAAAAGCGGCGGTTTTACCGGTGCCTGTCTGGCCTTTACCGGCAATATCGCGACCGGTGAGGGCCAGCGGAAGGGTCAACTCCTGGATGGGGGTACATTCAATAAATCCTGCTTCGGCAATACCCTTGCCGAGGGGTTCTGGCAAAGCCAGTTCTTCAAATCGCATTCAGTTTCCTTGTTTGCTCCGTATTCAGGGCCTGAGTATGGGGTCATGAAATTTTGACCCGGGAACAGGTAGTACAAAAACAGCCCCGCCATGGAGATACGTTGAGATGGGCCACCAATAAACCACACGGCGGTGCCGGTGGGATCACTCCACCTTGAAGTTAAGGAGGATGGATTCCCTAGATGGGGTAAATTGGCGATAGACGGTCTTGGATTTTTCGAGCATTATTCTGGAGGCCCGAACCGAATCGCTCTCCTTGTACTTGTCCGAGAGGTAGATGATTTCGCGGATGCCAGCCTGAATGATGACCTTCGTACATTCATTGCACGGGAAAAGGGCCACATAGAGCCGGCAGTCACGCAGGTCATAGGTGATCGAATTAAGCACCGCGTTGAGTTCGGCATGGCAGACATAGGGGTATTTGGTATCGAGGAAATGGCCCTCGCGTGCCCAGGGCAGCTCGTCATCCGAACAGCCCCAGGGAAAACCGTTGTAGCCCACGCCGACAATCTTGTTCTGGTTATTGGCGACGCAAGCGCCAACCTGAGTATTGGGATCCTTGGAGCGGTGGCCGGAAAGAATAGCCACTGCCATGAAGTATTCGTCCCAGGAGAGGTAGCCTTCTCGTTTACCGGCCATTGTTTTCCTCGTTTTCCAGGGCCTGCTGAGCCTTGAATCGACGCCGACGTTCTCGCCAATCCGGAGCGAGCCCAGCTGCCGTTTCGACAAATTTCTTGATTGCCTGGAAGTAGAGCTGTCCGACCATGGCGATGAGTGAATTGTGATCCGCCCCGGGGATGATCTGGAACTCCTTGCTCCTGGCCCCACACTCCGCCTGCAGGGTTTCCGCCTGCCACAGAGGGATTAACTGATCGTACTGGCCGTGGAGAATAAAGGTCGGCTTGGTGAACTCGCTGATCTTGCCCGCGTTGTTGAAGCTCTCTTCTTCCGTAATGCCCATGGATTCCAGGTCCACCCCAAGCATTTTTGCAAGCGGTAGAGTGCGGGCAAAGCCGGAGTCGATAATCAGACCGCAGACCAGGTCGCTGTGGTTTATGGCCACATCAATGGCACAGGCACTGCCCAATGACCGCCCCATGATAAAAATGGCGCCAGTATAGCCCTGTTCTTTGAGCCAGTTATAGGTGTAAAGAAAAACCGCATTACCGTCGGGCAGGAAGGTACTGGTCAGGGGCGTGCCGGTACTCCAGCCGTACCCACGATACTCGGCCACAAGAAAATTGAGCCCTTCTTGGACATAACAGGGACCAACCTCATCGTAATCGGGAATAATCTCACCATTGCCATGGAAAAAAATCAGGATCGGGCGTTCAAGGGAATGATGGTACAGCCTGCAGGCGATACTCGCGTCCTCATCGACAGGGACGGAAAAATCGATTGAACCTTCCGGTGGCGTGTTTTGAGCAACTTTGACAGGATGAAAGAGAAGTTGGGTGATTTCTGGGCGATCCATGGAGATAATGTTCAAATTATGGAGTGAGGGGTATCAGGTCAGAGGGGGCATAATTGAGCATGCGCAGAGCGCTGGTTACCGACGATGCGCGCACATCTGGCCGCTTGGCAATATCGCCTAGCCCGTGCGACCTTCTTTTCACGGGTAATATGCTATACCGCCTCCAGATAGTCTTCCTGGGTGGCGCTCAATCCGGTCTTATTGGTCATGTGAACGGGTAGCGAGGACTTCGTAAAAAACCCGTATTTGGAAAGTCCGGCAACAAAAAGACAGCGACTTATGAAGCACGAAACGTCGTTCTCGTGGATTGTGACAAAAACGACAATTGTTACTTTTCTATTTTCTCTAGCTTCATTACCGCAACTTGGTGCTTTTAGCTACCTTGAATGCACATTTCCCGCCATAAGAGCCTTCTTGAGGAAAAAAAGTGGCTCGAGACCCAATCTTTTCTTTCAAAAAGAGAACGACTTCAGGGTGGAAGCAATGCTTTTTACCTGGCAGAACTTGCAATCTGCGGAGAAAATATCTACTCTACGATTCAACGAATTGAAAATGAAACACTTTCCTGCCTCATCCGCAGGTGTGCGAGGTTTAGGGAACAAACATCTTGATGGCAAAACAAATTTTCCGGTTGCCCATAGTGGTTGGCTTAGGTTGGTTGGTGCTGCCGCTTGTTGCTTTTCCCCCCGAGGTCAAGGCCGATACCAGCCCTCCTGTCCCGATTGAGGCACGTAGAGCAAAAGATGCTGTTACCACCAAGTCGGCCGCCGGTAGTCGTGCATCGACAATTTCCCGCTCGCTCACACGAGCATCTCGCAAACATCTACAGCATAAAAAAATTACGTCCAACCGCTTTATCCGACTCAGCCGACGAATCATAGAGAACACCCTTATTTGCCGTGACGAATTTGAATATACCGGCACGGCTGTTGATCCCAGCCTCAATGGCTGCCTGGCCATCGATCAACACCTAAGATGGGCCTTTGGTGTCGGCGAAAAAACACCGATCGAATTCACCGAGCACCCATTTGTCGATGTGGAGGACGAGGTCGGTCCGCAGCAACTCGTTATCCAACCACTCCACCTTTATCTTGGTGGTTACACCCCACTGTTCAAACAATTTTTCACCCCATTGGGGCAGGCAATCTATCTGAGTGTAGGTGAAGTGCCCCAGGCTACCGACTCCTGGCTGGTCGAACAAGATTGGCTGGACGACGGCAAAATCGGATCTGCATTTGAGCACTTATTTGCCGCCGAGTCAGGCTCCGAATCAGCGCCCTTTTGCTACCGCTACGACATGGCCCCTCAAACGGCCCTTGTCGCCGGCATGGGCTGGATCTACGACATCTCCGACACCACCGGCATGTCTCAGGCCTTTGCGCAGGCAGGATATGACACATCGGAAAAGGTGGGCGCGGTTAACCTGATAGTGGGGTACAGTTACAGCGCCTTCACCTTCACTGGTGGCTATATCCATGCCATTGAGAACCGGGAAAGCACGGCATTTTTTTCGCAAACCGGCCAGGGAAACGACCCGACGGCCTGGAATAGCCGGCTGGCCTACAGCACTGAAGTCCTCAATCGGCCCGCAATTTTTGCCGTGGGCTACCAAAAATCATCAGAAACGCTCTGCCATTATCTACCCGAGGAACGCTATACCACCAAGGCTTCAATCCTGCTTCGCGACCGCACGACTCTGTCCCTGGAATACTATCAGGACAGGGAGTATTCCAGCGGTGATGGTTTTGAAGAGGACGAAGCCTACGGCATCACCACTAAAATCGGCTTTCAATTCTGATAGCGTCGTAAAAACTTCGATCTACAGCGTCGCAGCTTTTTCTCCGACACTCGACATACCTCCTGTATGTCTTCGCGCCGAAAAAAACGTCAATCCTTGCATATCTGTGTTTTTAACTGAGCCATCTCTCAACATCTGATGAACTTTTTACGAGTCCATCAATTCTAATAAAAAACGATCCCTTCTGTTTTCCTTTTTACTGAACCTTCACTGCCCAAGTGCTCTCGGCAATTCCATCGGCAATCAGAGCGGAAAGGTGCTGCTGAAGCGCTTCCGAGGCCGCAGGAATGATCTCGCCCCCTTTATTGTAGGCCAGAACCTCCAAAGGGCGGTGGCCTTGATCCTCTTTCTGAATGGCAATATCGGCATACACCTCAACCTTGGGGTAATGCTCCTGCAGATAGCTCATAATAATTTGCCCTTTAAGGTCGGCAAGATTATCCGCACTCTGCTCTAGGTCGTAGCCTTCTTCGGTAAACAGTCGTCCGCTCATGATGAGGTCGGTGACAACAATTTTATGAATCTCCATCTCCCTACTCCTTTCCTGAACATTGTTCTCTTCAAAAGACTTTCACTCCATCCGCGCTGTCTATACCACAGGGAGGATATGGGGCCAAGTAGAAGGCCCTGTTGTCTCTCCGTATTTTTCTTCGCTTCTTCCTCAAAGCCCAGCCAAACCAAGAGCAGGCGCCAAGGAATATAGCAAAATTTCACGTAACTTTAGGATATTGCGACAAAGATCATTTTAATGGCAGCCACCACAAAACCTGAGTGGGCGCCTAGCTCAAGAATGATGGACTCGTAAAAAGGCCATCACATCCTGAAACCTGGCTAAAATTATGGAAAAAGCCCCGGTAGGGTGAAAATCGGAACTACAAGAAGGCTGGCAGCCTTCGTCACCAGCCCTGGGGGATGTTACGTATCTAAAGGGAAAGAAAAAAGGCGCTACAACACACCACCGGAACCATGGCCATGTGCGATGGTTCCGGTGGTGTGTTTTTCGGAAGGACCTTACTTACGCAGCATCTGTTTAAGGTAGTCGATCCAGCGATCAAAACCCTCGCCGGTGGTGGAAGAAAGCTCGATGATCGGTACATCGGGCTTAAGGGTCAGAGTTTCCTTTCTAGCCTCTTCCATGGAAAAATCAAAATGGGGCAACAGATCCACCTTGGTGATCAATACCAAATCAGCCCCACGAAAGGTGGCCGGGTACTTGGCGGGCTTGTCGGACCCCTCGGGCACCGAGAGTAATATAATCCGCCGGTGTTCGCCCAGATCAAAGGTGGCCGGACAAACGAGATTGCCCACATTCTCGATAAAGATCAGATCAAAGCACTGCCCTTTGCCGAGATGCTCCAACACATGCAAGCCGCCATGGACCATGGGTGCATCAAGATGGCAGGCTCCACCGGTGGTCAGCTGCACCGCCGGAATCCCCTTGGCGCGAATACGGTCGGCATCGCGTTCGGTTTCAATATCCCCCTCAATCACGCCAATTTTGACTGTATCCTTGAGAGCCTCGATAGTCCGCTCAAGTAAGGTGGTCTTGCCCGAGCCGGGGCTGGAAATCATGTTGATGGCCAAGGCGCCCATGGATTCTATATGATGGCGATTGGAATGGGCCTGTTTCTGATTGGCTTCCAACAGGCTTCGGTTCACCTCGACCACCTTGGGATCGTGCTGATGATGGTCGTGCAATTGACAGCCGCAGGTATCACACATGTGTTTACTCCATTTCTACTTGATTCAGGATGAGTTCGGTTCCCCCTTTGGGAGAAAGCCGGTTTAAGCAGCACCAGGGGCATTTTTTCGGATAGCCTCCGCCGAGGAGCATTTCAGCTGATTCGTCGGGTTGGGCAAAGGGTATCACCGAAACCTTGTTGCAGTCCAGGCAGACGTAAACAGGATCGGGAGTTTCCACCGCCAAAACCGCATCTTTGGTTTGCAGCAAGGAATCTTTGAGAATATTGAAGCCGAACTCAAAGCTGTCGCGGACGATGCCGGAAAAGGGGCCGATGGTGACCGAGACCCGGTTAATGCGCTCTGCCTGGTGTTCCCGGGCCAATCCCAGCAGCTGATCGAGCAGGCTTTGCGCAAGCGATAGTTCATGCATAGCAGGGTTCTCTCCTAGTAAAAACAAAAACTTACGGGTGTTCTTAACAGATCCGCGGCAATGGCTGCCCGGTCAACGGTTCCAACAGGCGCGAGCCGCCAATGCGAGTGGTCAGGCTGAGCCGCCCCTCGCTCCGATCTCCAACCCAACCGATGAGGGCTGCGTCACGTCCCTCGGGCATGCGCCGAATCAACTGCAGCATCTCCTCGGCACCGTCGCGGTCGCAAATTATGAGCATCTTACCCTCGTTGGCCAGGTAGAGGGGATCCAGGCCGATCATCTCACAGGCGGTGTTCACCGAACCGCGGATCGGCAACCGCTCCTCCTCAATGAGGATATCCACCCCTGAGGAACGGGCAATCTCACACAGGGTGGTCGCTAAACCGCCCCGGGTAGGATCGCGCAACACATGAATCAGACCGGGGTCCTCCTCCAAAATGGCACCGACCAAACGATGCAGAGGCTGAGTATCGCTTTTTATATCACCGTCAATGGCAATGCCCGCCTGGGCGCTCATGATGGTGATGCCATGGTCAGCCAGGGTACCGGAGACAATCACCGCATCGCCGGGTGTTGCCTTTTTGCCGGAGATGTCATGGCGGTGCGAAGCAATACCGATGCCGCTGGTATTGACGAAGATCTTATCCACCTTTCCCCGGGGCACCACCTTGGTATCTCCGGTGACAATGGCCACTCCGGCCTCCTCGGAACACTCGGACACCGAGGCAATCACCCGCTCCAGGTCTGCATAGGGAAACCCCTCTTCGATAATCAAGGCCAGACTCAGGGCAATGGGCCGGGCACCGCGCATGGCCAGGTCGTTAATGGTGCCGTGCACTGCCAGCTTGCCGATATCACCGCCCGGAAAAAAGAGCGGATCCACCACATAACTGTCGGTGGAGAAGGCGATACGACCGGCATATTCACCAAGCATCGCACAGTCTTCCAAATCGTGCAGCTGCGGGGAACGCAGATACCTGAGGAACAGGCCGCTGATCAGGTTCTGGCTGGCGAGACCGCCGCTGCCGTGGTCAAGACTGATAATCGAGTCTGCTTTCATGGGATCCTTATGTAGGGTTTGTCGTTCTCCCAAAAAAAACTAAGAACGACATTTCTTCCTTTGAAACTTACTGTTTTTGTGATGCCTGGTTTGCTCAATTTGGGGTTATCACGAGGCTATTGGACTTGACGAAAAACCGTTTGCGGGGTGCGTCCTTTCTGGCCGCTGTAGCGGTAGTAGGCGGCGCAGGTACCTTCGTTGGAGACCATGCAGGGGCCGACCGGATTCAGCGGCGTGCAGGCGGTGCCGTAGAGAGGGCAGTCCGGCGGCAGCAACCTCCCTTTGAGAATATCGCCGCAACGGCATCCCTTGGGCTCTTCCGCCGGCTGCACATTCAGCTCCAAACGGGTCATGGCGTCATAACGCTGATACCTTGGATTGAGTACCAGCCCACTGCCGGGGATGAGGCCCAAGCCGCGCCAGGGGCTGTCCGCCGGTTCGAAAACCTGGTCAAGGAGCTTCTGGGCATTGATATTCCCTTCTGCCGTGACCGCCCGTGTGTAACAGTTCTCCACCCTTGGTTCACCGGCATTGATCTGTCGTATCAGACTCAATAGGCCAGCGAGTATATCGGCCGGTTCAAATCCGGCGACAGCACAGGCTAAGTGATAGCGCTGGGCAAAGGGCAGGTAGGCATCGCTGCCGATAATGGCACTGACGTGTCCGGGACAGAGCAAACCGTCGAGATGCAATTCCGGATCGGCCATCAGGGTTTCCAGAGCATGAGGCATGGTCTTGCAGGCCGCGATGATGACAAAATTCTCAATCCCCAGACGCTCGGCCTGGAGAATGGTGGCGGCAATGGTCGGGGCCGTGGTTTCAAAGCCGATGGCAGGAAAAAGCACGATTCGTTCCGGCTCCTTCTTGGCCAGCACCAGTGCATCCATGGGCGAGTAAACAATCTCCACCCGAGCCCCCTGTGCCCGGGCGACCGCCAACGAACTGTGACTGCCCGGCACCCGGATAAGATCGCCAAAGGTGGCAATCGTCACCTCCGGCCGCTCAGCTGTTGCCAAAAAGGCGTCGATGTGGCCTGCGGGGGTGACGCAGACCGGACAGCCGGGGCCGGAAAGCAGAGTGATACCATCGGGCAGCAGGGAACGGATACCATGGCGAAAAATCGACATGGTATGGGTACCGCAAACCTCCATAATCCGCAGAGGCTGGGTCAGGCTGCGGGCAATCTCCTCGATAAGCGGTGCGGTGACCGCTTTGGAGCGGAACTCATCCGCGCATTTCATTCAGGTGCTCCGGGCAAGCGCCCTTCCCGTTCCAGGGCCTCGGCCATCTGCCGCATCAGGTTGAGATTAATTTCAGCCTCCTCCTCGCTGAGGGTGCGGATGGCAAACCCGGCATGGATGATCACATACTCCCCGACTTCCGGGACCCGATCGGCCATTTCCAGACGAATTTCCTTACGGATACCGTCGCTTTCGACCATGGCCACCTGGGGATCAATCAACTCGTCACTGCCGCCGCGCAGTTCGACCACCTGCATGGGAATGGCTAAACACATGAAAAACCTCCTATATAGGCCTGCCCCAAGGCAAGGCCACCATCATTCATCGGCACCATCTCGCCGGCGTAAACACTAAAACCGTGTCCACGCAGGGAAGAGCTCAATTGCTCAAACAATAATTTATTCTGCATACAACCGCCGGCAAGCACCACCTGGTCAAGTTTAGTCGTCTCACGAAGTTGGACAAGTGATTGCACCAGCCCGTCCACCAGCCAAAAATGGAAGGCGCGGGCCATCACCGGGACGGCCACATCCTGGGCAATATCGGCAAGCAGTCCGGCGATCAGAGTCGTGGAATGAATCAGCACCTGGCCATCAACAAGGCTGATTTCCAGCGGATACCGACCGCATGTGGGATCATCATCTGCTAAGCTGGCCTGCTGTTCCAGGAACATGGCTGCCTGGCCCTCGTACTGGCTGATCAGGCAGAGCCCAAGCAGGGCCGAGACGCCGTCAAAAAGCCGACCACAGCTCGAGGTTGGAGGGCAGTTCACTTTTTTAGAGAGCATCTGGCCAAGGAGCTGTTTCTTGGCGCCCTCAATTGCATGCAGGGCCTGGGGTTGACATTCCAGGCGGAAGGCATCGTCACCCAGATGGTCGTATAACAGAGACATGGCCATGCGCCAGGGTTCCAATGCCGCCCGATCGCCGCCCGGCAAGGCAAGCGTGGCCAAATGGGCCAGCCTGGTGTACCCGCGCCGATCGGCCCGATACATCTCGCCACCAAAAATCGAGCCATCGGTCCCAAAACCGGTGCCGTCCAACACCAGCCCCAAAACCGGGCCGCTCAGTTGCTGTTCCGCCAGCACTGCGCCCAGATGGGCGTGATGGTGCTGAATCGCCCGACAGTCCTGACTGCGACCCCGCGCGTAGCGGGTACTCAGATAATCGGGATGGAGATCGCAGGCGACCTTGTCGGGTGCCACTTCCAGCACAGCCTGCAAATGTCCGATACTTTCCCGGTAAAAATCATAATTTTCGGTGTTGACCAACTCGCCGATATGCTGGCTTAAGTAGGCTTCCTGCTCACGAACGATACAAAATGAGTTTTTCATCTCGCCGCCGCAGGCGAGGATATCCTCGGTGGCCTGATCAAGGAAGATCGGCACCGGCGAGTAGCCACGTCCCCTTCGCAGAAGACGAACCTTGCCATCCATAATCCGGGCCACCGAATCATCGACCCGGGTGACAATCTCGCGGTTATGGAGGAGAAAAAAATCGGCCAGCCCACGCAGTCGCTGTAAAGCCTCGGCGTTGCCGGTACAAATCGGCTCGCCCCCCTGGTTACCGCTGGTCATCACCAGCACTTCCGGCGCTTCCGGTTCGCTGAGCAGCAGGAAGTGAAGCGGCGTATACGGGAGCATCAAGCCAATTACATCCAGGCCCGGGGCCACGGACTCGGCAATCCCACTTTCGACCAGGCGCTGGACCAGAACAATCGGCTGCTCAAGAGACTGAAGCAGCCCGGCCTCTGCCTCCGATATGCAACAAAAACGATTTGCGATCTCACGATCCCTGACCATGATCGCCAGAGGCTTGGCCGGCCGGTGCTTGCGCGCCCGCAACAATTGCACCGCCGCCTCATTGCCGCCATCAACGGCCAAGTGAAAGCCACCCAATCCTTTAATTGCCACCACCTTGCCTGCAGCCAGGGCTTGGGCGCAATTCCTGAGGCAGTCCCCTTCAATCACGGCTCCCTGGCCATCGTGCCAGCTCAACTGCGGACCGCAGACCGGGCAGGCGTTGGGTTGGGCATGGAAGCGTCTGTCCAGAGGATCGTGGTACTCCCGGCGGCAGTCTTCGCACATGGCGAAAACCCGCATCGAGGTGTTGGGCCGGTCATAGGGAATATGCTCGACAATGGAAAAACGGGGACCGCAGTTGGTGCAGTTGGTAAAGGGGTAGCGATAACGGCGGTCACCATGATCGGCAATCTCGGTAAGGCAATCGCCGCAGATGGCCATATCCGGCGCAATCTGGGTCGAGGGTCGAAGGCTTGATCGACTGGGGAGAATGCAAAAGGAATCGCTCTCCGGAACAAAATCGGCTGGTTCCGCATCCATCCGAACAATGCGGGCAGCAGGTGGGGCATCAAGGCGCAGCCTATGGGTAAAAACTCGCAGTGTAGATTCCGGACCTGCCAAAAAAATCTCCACACCATCGCCATCATTGATCACCGTGCCAGCCAAGTTCAGCTCATGGGCCAGACGGTAAACAAAGGGGCGAAAGCCCACGCCTTGCACAATGCCACGCACAGTGACCCGCAGGGCGGTAGTTTCAAGTGGTGCTGGGTGCATGGCCGGATTCATGCAGTTCTCATACAGGTTACAGTTGCCCCACCGAGGCGAGCGAGGGAGTATCGAATTGTTTCCGCCACTCTAGCAGCAAGCAGCTCTTTGCACCATCTTTTTCAGCAAACGAACAATTCGACTATTTCGCACAATGTTATGCAAACTAATAATTTCGCAACAACTCTCCTCAACTCTCCGCTTCGGCCTGACGCAAAATTTCCCGATATCGTTTTGAATTGACCACCTTTTGCTTCTCCAGGTCTTCAATTTCCTCACGGCTGAGATGAATAAGACCACAGACCGGACAAGAGAGATCCATGTCATCGTGGGCGGCCCGCTGCTTAAGTTCATCCGCAGTCATATGGCCGACAAAACCACAAGCACAATTGGGCGCTTCCACCCGAACGAGTTTGCGAGGATGTTCTTCATTGTTGGTATTCATGGGCAAAAATCAATACCTATAAATCTGTTACGCACCTTAACGGCGCAGGGTACGAATCGGTTGGCCAAGGTGGTCGATCAGGTTCAGGGTCAAGGGGAGCCCGCCATCCAGGCGGTGCGTGGCGCAGGAAATTCACGGGTCATAGGCCCGAACCGCCATCTCAATCCGGTTAAGAATCTCATCATCCACCACCCCTTCACTGATAAGCGAAGCTGCCGCCCGGTGCACACTCAGGTTCATCGGCGCAATATTATGGGTGGTGCCAACGATCAGATTGGCGCGGGTGATGCACCCGTTTTCATCTGTGCTGTAATCATGAATAAGGGTCCCGCGCGGGGCCTCGACATGACCAATACCGCGCCCGGCGCCCGGCTGAGCTACATTCCGCACCAGCGGTTCGGTAATACCCGCATCGCCGAGCAACTCCACACTGCGCTCACAGGCGTAAACCAACTCGATCAGGCGGGCCCAGTGATAAAGGAGCGTCGCCTGGGCCGGACGGCCGAAAGCGTGGCGAAACTCCTCCAATTCTGCCTGGGCCCTGGGTGTGGCCATGGACTGGCACACATTGAGACGAGCCAGGGTGTTAACCCGGTACACACCGCTGGGATGCTCGGGATTGAGGGAAAAGCCTTCACCCCAGCACTTGGCATACACCATTTTAGCCGAAGACCAGGGTTCCACATGCTCAGCCAGATATTGTTCGTATTCCTGAGCGGAAAAATCCACATACGCACCGTTTGCCTCCATCAGTCGCAACCGGCCGTCGTAGAGGCGCAAGCGCCCTCCGTCATCCACGGTGCCGAGAAAACCGGTGGTGATCGTGCCAAGACCATCAAACTCATTCACCAGACGCCCAAAGAGCCGTTCCTTGGCAAATCCAAGGGCATACGTGGCGAAATCAAGCAGCTTCCGGGCATCGATAAGCAGAGCCTTGCGTTCCTCCTCAAGCATGGGCTTGGAGAACCCGCCCACCACCGCGGCCACCGGATGGATAGCCTTACCGGCAAACCTTGCCAGCATCAGCTGCGCCAACTGGCGCATTTCAACCACCCGCGCCGCTAACTCCGGTTCCTGGCGCACCAGCCCCATGATGTTACGCACAGAGAGATCAGCGTCCGGATCAAGGACAAAATCAGGTGCCGCAAGAAAGAAAAAATGAAGGATCTTGTCGTGAATATGGGCCAGAATCTGACAAAGTTCGCGTAGGAGATGGCCGCTGGCAGTCGGTTGCACACCAAAGCACCCGTCAATAGCCTTGACCGCAGCCAAATGGTGCATCCAGGGGCAGATGCCACAAATCCGGGTAACGATGCGGGGAATTTCCTCTGCCGGACGACCAATGACGAACTGCTCAAAACCACGCAGCGCCGAAATCGCCAACCGGGCATCGCGCACCCGGCCGGACTCGTCCAAGTGAAGGTCGATGCGGGCATGCCCCTCTATGCGGGTGACCGGATGAATCGAAATAACCTGGGACATCTGCCTTCCTCAGAAAACGTTTTAAAACCTCGAAAAAAACAATCAACCTCGCTTGCGCAGGGGCTTAAGCAAGCCATGTCCACCGCTGAATCTGAGCAGGGACTTGCGATCAACCATGGATCGATGATCAATTCCGTTGCTGGCCAGGGCATTGAGCATATCTAAGAGCGGGTTACTCCCCGCTCGCACCGGCCCGTAACAGCCGCGGCAGGGTACCCGTGCCAGCAGACAGAGCGGCGTCCCCTTGCCGCCACACCCACCTGCGGTTACCGGCCCCTGACAGAGGATTCCCTGCTCGAGCAGGCAGAGCATCTCCGAAAGCGGCGCCTCGGGATCGCCTTCGGCATTCTCAAGAAAACGCCGCACGCCCCCCTGCCCCTTGCCTCCACGCCGGGTGGGACAGGTTTCACAGACACTTTTGCCGGTGGTCGCCACCGACCGATCCTTAATCAGGCCGGTCAACACCTCGACAATGGCCACCGCCGCAGGTGGGCACCCCGGAACCAGGCAGTCGACCTGCACCTTTTCATCCACGCTGTAGACCCGATCCAGGGGTTTTGAGATCTCCGCTGGCACCAGGGCCAACTCGTCGCTGCCATAAGTATAGACCGTCTGCAGGGTTTCCTGGACGGTCCACTGATTACCCATGGCCGGAATGCCGCCATGGGTGGCGCAGGTCCCGAGTGCCACCAGGATACGACAGCTGGCCCGCATGGCCTTAAGCAACTCCAACTGCTCCTCAAAGGCAACGCCTCCTGAAACAACCCCGATATCCGCCTCGGGCAGTACCGGCGCAGTGGAGCCTTCAGCCTGCTGATATTTGTGATCCATTAACAAAGGGAAATGGACAATCTCCACCCGGTTCAGCAGGGCAAGCAATTGAGACCCCGAATCGAGCAGAGAGACCTCACAGCCACAACAGGCATGCAGCCACTCAAAACTGAGTCTAGGCTGGTTCAAAGGGTCGTGCCTTCGCCAGCAGCTGCATCCTCGTCTTCACCGCGAAGGATGGCCAGCCGACCGCAAAAAGCGCGAAAGGCCTCGACCAGTCTCTCCGGTTCCGCCGAGGAAACCCAGGTGACCTGGAACCGTTCACTCTCATACCCCATATCTTCCAAGGTATCGGCGATCACTTCCGCCCGGGCCAAGGCCATCTCGTTGCCGTTGATGTAATGACACTCCCCCAGATGACAGCCGATGATCATCACCCCTTCTGCTCCCTTACTGAGTGCATGCATCACCATTTCCGGATGGACCATTCCCGAGCACATCACCCGGATAATACGCACGGATCCCGGGTATTGCAGCCTCGAGATCCCAGCAAGATCGGCGGCTGCGTAGGAACACCAGTTGCAGCAGAAAGCGATGATTTTCGGGCTACTGCTCATATTCCCCCCTCCACCGGCTCGCTCTTTTCCAGCGCGGCATCGACCTGGGCCTCAAGCTGGGCATAGGTAAAACCGGCCACATCCACACCTCGTTTGGGACAGGTTCCCTGACAGATACCGCAACCCTTGCACAGCACCGGATCGATATCCACCGTTTTCAGCGGGTTGCCATCCTCATCCAGATATTCCACCAGGGTAATTGCCCGATACGGACAAACCTCGATACAGAGGCCGCAACCGTCGCAGTTGACCGGATCCACCAGGGCTGTATTGGGTTCCAGGTTGATTTCCTTGCGTGCAAGCAGCCGACCAGCCTTGGCTGCGGCGGCCAGGGCCTGGGAGATAGACTCCTCAAGCGGCTTGGGATAGTGGGCAAGCCCGGCAACAAAGACGCCGTCGACATTGAACTCCACCGGCCGCAACTTGACGTGGGCCTCCTGGAAGAAGCCGTCGCTATTGAGCGGAATCTTAAAAAGATTGGCCAAATTCATCGCATCGGGACTGGCCAAAGTGGCGGCGGCCAGGATGACCACATCGGCCTTGATTTCCAAGGGCCGATGCAGCACGTGATCCCACACCTCCACCAGCACCCCGTTATCCGATTTTTTGATCTGGGGTGGGCCATGCATCTCGTAGTTGATAAAAACAATGCCCAGTTCCCGGGCCTGGTTGTAAATACGCTCCCGCTGACCGTAGGTGCGAATATCGCGATAGAGGATGTAAATCTGCCGGGAGGGCGCCTCTTTCTTAAGCTTGATCGCACTTTGAATCGAATGGGTACAACAGGATTTGGAGCAGTAAGGCCGTTCCTGGTTGCGCGATCCCACACACTGGATGAACACAAAAGATTTGCCATTGGCAACCCGGGTTTCGTTGTGCATGTGCAGCTTGTCGAACTCGATCGAGGCCACCACCTTGGGAATCTTACCGTACTCAAATTCCTCGGGAATATAACGCTTGGCCCCTGTGGTAATAATCACTGCCCCGTGCTTGACCACCCGTTTCCGACTCGAACCGGTACGGATGGTACTAGCAAAATTGCCCACATGGCCGTCCACCGAGAGCACGGTACTGGTATAGGCAACCTCGATCAGCGGATTTTGCTGCACCTTTTCCTTAAGATCTTTGAGAAATCGAGGCACATGCTCACCGTTCCAGGTCTGAAAAAGATGAAGCGCATTACCGCCCAGTTGAGTGGTTTTCTCTACCAGATGGACCTGAAATCCCTGGTCGGCCAGGTTGAGCGCAGCGGTCATCCCGGCCACACCGCCGCCGATGATGAGCACCGAGGGAGCAATAGAAATCTTGATCGGTTTACGTGCGGTCTGGGTCCGCACTTTGACCACCGCCATCCGCACCAGATCCTTGGCCTTCTGCGTGGCCACCTCGGGCTCCTGGTTATGGACCCAGGAGTTCTGGTTGCGGATATTGGCCATTTCGATCAGATACTCGTTGATCCCGGCCGATTTAAGGGTCTTACGAAAGAGCGGTTCATGGGTTCGCGGGGTACAGGCGGCAACAACGATACGATTGAGCTGCTTATCCCGGATCTCTTGGACGATCCGATCCTGGGTATCCTGGGAACAGGTGAACAGATTTCGGGCAACGTGCACGACCTGGGGCAAGCTCGCGGCATAGGCCGCCACCTCCTCCACATCCACCACCCCGGCAATATTGGTGCCGCAGTGGCAGACAAAAACACCGATACGAGGTTCATCGCCGCTGACGTCCTGTTCCACAGGCGGCAGCAGGGAGCGGGTCTGGGTATGGCGAACCGAGGTTAACAGGGCGGAAACGCTGGCCGCCGCCGCCGAACCTCCCGTAACCGACTGGGGAATGTCGCGCGGCCCGTTAAAGGCACCACAGGTAAAGACGCCCCGCTTGGAAGTGTGCACCGGCATAAAGGCAGAAATTGAGGCAAAACGATCCGGAGTCATGTGAATACCGATTCGCTCGGCCAAACGCACCATGGACTCCGGGGTTTCCAGACCGACCGAGAGCACCACCAGATCGACGACCTCCTCGATCTGCTTGCCCTGGCCGTTAATGTAATGGAGCCTTAGGTCGCCCTTGGGCCCCTTGGGTTCGACCCCATGGATGCGGGAGCGAATGAACCGCACTCCATACTCATTTTTGGCCCGCTCAAAGTACCGATCGAATTCCTTGCCCGGAGTCCGCATATCCATATAAAAGATGGTAACTTCCAGCTCCGGGTTGGTCTCCTTGATCGTCATCGCCTCCTTGATGGCGTACATGCAACAAACGGTCGAGCAATACTCGTTGTTGCAGCGGTTCTTGTCGCGGCTGCCGATGCATTGCAAAAAGGCCACCCGCCGTACCGGCTTCCGGTCCGAAGGCCGGGTAAGCAGACCCTCGGTGGGGCCGCCCGGTGAGAGATAACGTTCAAACTGAAGCGAGGTGATCACATTGGGGTATACCCCGTAGCCCCAGACCTTAGCCTTGGAAGGATCAAAGGTCTGAAAGCCAAGCGCCATGACCACCGATCCCACCTGGATAATGTGTTCGCGCTCTCGATCATTGAAGTCGATCGCCCCGGGAGGGCAGATCTCAGCACAGGCACCGCATTTCCCAGGATTTTTCAGCCGGAGACAGGACTGGGGATCGATCTGGTACTTGAGCGGCACCGCCTGGGGATACTTGATGTAAATGGCCTTGCGTTTGGCAATATTGGAGTTGAACGAATCATCCACACTTTTGGGACAAACACCAGTACACTGCCCGCAGGCGATACACTTGTTCATGTCCACATACCGGGGATGCTCGATCACCCTCACGGTGAAGTTGCCGGCTTTGCCAGTGACATCCTGGACCGTGGACAGGGTCATGATACGGATATTGGGATGACGGCCGCACTCGACCAGCTTGGGTGCGATGATGCACATCGAACAGTCGTTGGTGGGGAAGACCTTGTTGAACTGGGGCATGGAGCCACCGATGGCACCGGATTTTTCCACCAGATAGACAAAAAATCCCGAGTCAGCCAAATCGAGTGCGGCCTGCATGCCGGAAATACCGCCGCCCACCACCAAGACCGAACCGTTCATGGACTGATCAGCCATGCTGCACCTCTCCTCCGATACGCTTGGGCATAATCAGTGATTTCGCCACCAGCTCCCATAAAAAACAGACCTCAATATTGAGGTTGAATTCGCGACACAAAGACACCTGCAGTTGATCGCGGCAGTTCTGGCAGGCGGTGACCACCACTTTTGCTCCGGAAGCACTGATCTGGCGGGCCTTCATCCGTCCGTGAAAAACCCGTTCAGCCGCGAATGGACTGGCCCAGGCACCGCCACCGGCCCCGCAGCAGTAATTCTCCTCCCGATCCGGAATCAGATCGACATAACTGGGGCAACAGGCACGGGTCAGGGTTCGGGCCTCGTCAAAATAGCCATGGCCAAAGGTCTTCAGCGACTTTCGGCCATAGTTGCAGGAATCGTGGAAGGTGGCCAACTTGGTGTTCAGGGAAGGGTCGAGGACGATCCGCCGCTGGTTGACATACTCAAGCAGCAGGTCGAAAACGGTGTAGACCTTGAACTGCTGCAGGGATTCCGGAAACCACCGCTCAAGGGCATAGCGGGTCGCATAGTAGGCATGGCCGCATTCGGGCAACAGCAGGGCCTTGCAGTTCAGGCGTTCGATGTTGTCGATGATGCGCTTGACAATAGTGCGCATGGCGCTGTAATCGCCGGAATGCAGGGCCCAATTAACGCCCTCCCAGTACTCGGAGGAAACAGTCCAGGATTCACCGGCGGCATGAAAAATTTTCCACCACCAGGTCATGGTTTCCGGCTCGGCAAAAGCCTGCTTGGAATTGACGGTTACCAGCAAACGCGCACCACGGACATCTATCGGCGTAACAAACCCAGGGCAGCAGTCATCGGCCAGCTCCTGACCGAGATCTTTCATCAGGCCTAAAAAGTCATCCTTGGGAATGCCGAGATTATTTCCCTTTTCCAGACAGGTGATTACTCCTTTCTGGATAGCGGCCGGCACCTTGTCCCGATCTCGGCGGGCACGGATGCGACGCATAAGCTGCAAGATCTCCACGTTCATCGGGCAAACCACTTCACACTTGCCGCACATGGTACATTTCCAGGGCCAGTCACTCTCCACCAGCTCCTCTTCCATGCCGAAAAAAGCCATGCGGATGATCTTGCGCGGGTCAAGATCATCGACCCCTGAGATGGGACAGGCCCCGGCACAGGAGCCGCAGGTCAGGCAGACATCGGCCAGTTGCGGCGAGCTGTAGAGTGGATTGGACTTGAGCTCCAGGCGCACCGCCATGGGCACATTGCCGTTAACCGGCTGGGCGGTCTCACCGGCAACACCCGGATCCGGGGAAATGCGCGGCTCCCGGCCAAACTTGTCGCAGAGACGCTTGTAATCCTCCCACTGAATCAGATACCTGCGCCCCGGACCCTCCTGGGCCGGAAGGACGCCGGAGTTGATCCAATTACGGATGGTATTGCGATGGACGCCGAATTCTTCGGCCAAATCATTGACCTTGGCCTCGTAAATCATGAAACACTCTCCGCGGCGGCAACAGGGATGCCGGTGGAAAAAGGGGTGACATATTGTGAGATTCGATGCAGTATCAACTCGGTGGCAGTGGCCACGGCCTGGGCCATGGCAGGCGTCAACCCCGGCGCGATATCCTCGGGTACGGTGGCGGCCTGGGCCAACAACAGCTCGACCTTGATACCGGTTTCCATCTGCAGCTCACTGAGCAGGTTGACCGAGGGAAACTGGTGCAGGGAAAAATCGTGCACCTTGCAGCCTGGAAGATCAGAAGGCTGGCACTGGAACACTGTTCCCGGCAGCTCGCCCTCGCGGTAGGTCGCATCCACCACGAGCAGAACTGATGGCCGGAGGTTGGGGGCCATGAGATAGTCGAGCAAATATTCCCGGACAGAGGTACCGACATCGACGACCCGCACCTGTTCCGGGAGCCTGGCCTGCTCCAGACGCTCAATAACCGCCGGGCCAAAACCATCGTCTCCGAGCAAAATATTGCCACAGCCCAGGATCACGACCTCGGGCAAGAGCAACCCACTTTTCACTTTGTGCGAGATATGCATAATGTGACAACATGCCATTGTTTGCCCAGTTTTGGCAAGAGCAAAATGCAGCGACCTGCTGGATCTCGCCTCCAGACGCGATGAATGAGACCAACGGGAACAACCACATCGGAGTACGTATGGCCGTTGATGCAATGTACCGGGTGATCGTCGATTCGCTCTCCACCCACGTCGCCGTTCTCGATGTAAACGGGGTGATTGTGGAAACCAACCGCGCCTGGCAGGAATTTGCCCGCAAAAACGGCATGCCCGAACCGGTGGACTGTGTGGGCGTGAATTATTTGGCCACCTGCGAAGTCGGCACCTGCGACGAGGGGGAGAGCCACTTGATCAGTCGTGCGATCCGCCAGGTGATTGCCGGAGAGATCGAGGAATTTCTCACTCAGTATTCCTGCCACTCGCCCCGGGAAAAACGCTGGTACAGTTTGCGGGTAGTGCCCTACCGCGATAGCCAGGCCAAACGGGTGATTGTTACCCATGAAGACATCACCCCAATCATGCTAGCCCAGGAAAAACTGCGCCTGCAAGAAAAGGAACTGCACCATAAAACCGAGAAATTGGAAGAAACAAACATCGCTTTGAAGGTACTGCTCGAACAGCGGCAACGGGATCGGGAACAAATGGAGGAAAGAATTGTGGCCAATATTCGCGAGTTGGCCGTCCCTGCGCTGGAAAAACTGCAGCAGAGCTCGTTGAATCAGCGGCAACTGACCTTGGTGGATATCATCCACAACCACCTCAACGAGGTGGTGTCACCTTTTCTCAACCGGCTGTCCACCATCAATCTCCTCCTGACTCCTCAGGAAATCGAGGTGGCCGCCCTGGTGCGCCAAGGCAAAAGCAGCCAGGAGATCGCCGATGTACTCGGGGTTTCACTGGCCACGATCAGTTTTCATCGAAAAAAATTACGCGGCAAGCTCGGACTCAGCAAAAAAAGAGTGAACCTGCGCACCTACCTACTCAGCCTGCAGTAGCTTCGCTCTCTTCAAAATGCCCTTTAGTCTCGTCCAGAGCCCGACGAACCGCAAAGGCCAGGGTCGCCTGGGAAACGGGCTTGTCGAGGAACGTGTGTATCCCTTCGGCCTTGGCCTCCACCTCGGAGAGGTGCCCGCTGTAGCCGGTACAGATAATAATGGGCTGCCCTGGCTTCAGGGCGCGCATGGCATGGGCAATGGCCAGTCCGGTGAACTTGGGCATGGTCATGTCGGTGATCACAAGATCAATTTTTTTCGGGTTACGAGCATAGGCCTCCAGGGCTTTGGCACTGTCGGTGAAGATCTCGGTGGCATAGCCCAGTGATGCCAGCATCCGCCCGATCACCAGGGCGACGGCCGACTCGTCATCGACTATCAAAATATTTTCTTTGCCTCTTGGGAGTTGCGGCTGCCCCTCAGCAGCATCCTCCACCTTCCGATGCTCCACTTCGGGCAGATAGACGCTAACTGTGGTGCCTTCCCCGGGACGACTATCGACCGTGATTGCTCCCTTGTGCGCGGTAATGATCCCTTGGACCATGGCCAATCCCAAGCCGGTCCCCTCGGCTTCCCCCTTGGTGGTAAAAAAGGGATCAAAAATCTTATCCAGGATATCCATAGGGATACCCATCCCCGTATCCTTGACACTGAGGCAAAGATAACTGCCCTCGGGCAGATCCTGCAACTCCGGCCGCCGCTGGTATCCGTCAAGCATCACCTGTTCCAGACCGATCGTAAGCTCCCCTCCCTCTTTCATCGCATGCTGGGCATTGGTACAGAGATTCATCAACACCTGATGAATCTGCGAGGGATTGGCCAGCACCAGATTCTCCACCCCAGTGAGACGGGCGATGATATGGATAGTGGATGGCAAGGAGGAACGCAGCATCTTGACCACCTCTTTAACGATCAGATGCAGTTTGAGTGGTTCAAAATGCTCCTCGGCTTGATGACAAAAGGAGAGGATCTGCTTGACCAGATCCCGTGCTCGCAGGCCCGCCTTCTGAATCTGGAGCACATCACGCCGGATTCGCGAACCACTCTCCCCGATCTCGTCAAGGGCCATGGTGGCGTAGCCGAGGATCACCGAGAGAATGTTATTGAAATCATGAGCCACACCACCGGCCAAGAGGCCTATGGCTTCCATCTTTTGCATCCTTCGCAGTTTCAGTTCCGATTCCTTGCGGTCGGTATTGTCAAAGGCCACCTGCATGTGCACCATGCGGCCATCGAGCCAACGCACCGCTTTATCATAATTGACGTACCAGCGGCCGGTGACCGGATTGCAGCTTTCCCACTGACAAACCTTTCCCGGTTCCCCCTGCGCATCGATCAACCGGCTGTTGGTGCAAAATTCGCAAGGAGCATCCTTGTTCTGAAAGACCCGGTAACAAGGCTCTTGAGACCAGTCGCCGCCGAAGGCCTCTTCCTTCTTCTGATTGACAAAGAGCACCTCGTGACTGACCATGTCGGCGACGAAAATCTGTGCTTCGATACTGTCAAGAATGGTCAGCAATTGCTGGTGGGAATCGGCAATGCACTCGGCGGCTCTTTTCTGATCGGTGACGTCAACAATAAAGCCCTCGACCAATCCCAGCTCTCTGTCCTGGCTTGAAACGGCAACGCCTCGTTCAAGAACAATCCGCTGCTGACCATTGGCCGCACGCAGACGATATTCCACCTCATAGGACTGCTGCCCTTGTCTTGCCCGACGCACGGCGGCACGGACGTTGGCCCTGTCCTGGGGATGAATCAACTCGGCAAGCCCACCATGATCATTGGCGAGCAACTCCTCGGCCGTATAGCCGGTCAATGTACGGCACCCCTCGCTGACGAAATGAAGCGTACGCTCATCATTTGCCTCGCTGCTAAAGGCCATGCCGGGCAAGTTGCCAATCAAGGCGTTGAGCTTGCGGCGAGCTTCGCTCTGCTCCTCCTCGATCCGTTTGTGCGCCACCAGGTCCCAGGCCATGTCGGCAAAGTGCTGGATCAAGGTTGCATCATCTTCAGTGTAATCAGTGGCCTTGTTGCCGACCCCAAGAATGGCGACAATCGCCTTATCCCGAAAGATAGGGGTGACCAATTCGCGGATCACCGGCGCATGCCCCTCCGGAATTCCACGCTTATGGGAAAGATCGGCATAGTTGTTGTGGATAACCGTCTGCCGCTGGCGCAGGCAATCGAGCCAGACACCGCCCTCTTCAATGGCATAGGTGGCACCACTTTTGCCCCCGATGCGACAGAAATGCGCCAAAGTTGCGGTGGACCACATCTGCAGGGTCAGGGTTCCTGCGGCCTCGTTCACAAAATGATAAAAGCCTATCGGGCTCCCGGTCAGCTCACCAACCTGATCCAGGGTTGCTTGCAGCAGCTGGGCCATGGACCATGCTTTACTGTTTTCCAACAGATACAACTGGGCCTTGCGCCCCTGCTGCTGACGGATCTTTTCGGTTATATCTTTAAAAAAAAGGCCCACCTGCCCCTGCGGCGCGCGACTCATCGAAACGACGTTGACCTCAAACCAGCGGCAACCATACGTCGTGGAGGTGAATTCCAATAAAAAAATGGCGGAAGTGTTCGATTGAAGGACCTGCTGCACAATAGCCAGCAGGTCTTTGGCTGTTTGGGGAAGGAGAATGGTGTCTAAAGAATAAATTTGGGCCTGGGTGTGCTCCAAGAGGATTCCGTTACGGGCACGGGGATTGGCAAAGAGCACAACTCCAGATCCATCCACCAAAAGAAGAGGTGTCTCCAGGGCATCCACCATTGCGTGGAAATCAAGGGATGCCATTGTCGGCTGTTGCCGATCTTGATCGTTTATTCCTTGAATCGGCGTGTTGTCCGAGGTATTGCTCATGGAACCTCCTCAATCACAATTAGAGGGAACCTGGGACTGGAGCACAAGAATAGAAAATCCGGACAATTTGCTTTTAGTATACGCGCCACAAAGGACATCGTCAAATATGATGGCGTCGTGAAAACTTCGCTCTACTGCGGCCTAGCGTTTTCCCTGACATTCGGCATCCCTTGCGTGGCCTTCGAGCCGGGGAAAACGTTGAGCCCACAAAGAAAAGTTAATCACCAAAGGGTGCATCACAAGTAAAATCAGGGTTATAATGGGTGGCGCTGGCGAATTCCTGCACCCAGCCGTTTGCAAAACCGAGCCAGTCCATTTCGGCCACCACCTGTGCATACTCTTCCGGCAGGAGATTACGATTTAAAGGCTCCTTGTCGGCTACAGCCGCGGTCGGCTGGTATTGGGACATCAGGGAAAGCGTTATTTTAGTTGAAAGTTCCTCTGCCAGAAAACGGAGCACACCAAGACTGTTATCCACCGCATCCGGCAGGACCAAATGACGGACAATCATTCCCCGTTCCGCCAATCCCTCGTCATCAAGATGGAGCAGATTGCCCTTCTGGCGATACATCTCCCTAAGGGCTGCGGCGGCAACCTCGGGGTAATCAGCCGCCCCCGACCACTGGCCAGCCAGGAGTGAATCGCTGTATTTGTAGTCCGGGAGGTAAACGTCGACCCACTCCTCCAGCCCCCGTAAGGTTTCCACCTTATCATACCCGTTTGAGTTGTACACCACCACCGGATGGTAACCCCGCTGATGCAGGGCCTGGATGATGGCCACCATCTGCAGGACCATGTGCGAGGGTGAGACAAATCCCAGTCGGTCCACCCCGGTATCAAGGATGGCCGTGATCTGATCAACCACCTGTGCAAGCGTCCAATCACCGTGTTTGACCACGATCTCATTGCGGGAAATCTGGACGTTCTGGCAGTAGAGGCAGCACAAGTTGCAATGGCCAAAAAATACATTACAGATCCCCCTGGTGCCGCTTAACACCGGTTCTTCACCACGATGCGGGGTAATGGAAGCAATGGCTAAACCATCGCCGATACGGCAATAGCCTCTGCCCCCCCCGATGCGGTCGACTCCGCACTGACGGGGACAGAGGGTGCAGGCTCCGAGCAGATTCGGTAAAAACTGCGACCTTTTCACAGGCTCTGCTTCACGGCTAAACGAGTGGCCATTTGCGCAAATATAGACATACTGGTGTTCCTCTTCAGGCGGGGGCATTTTTTGCTGTTGCTGACGCCGCTCTTGCCCCCTTGGTTTCCCTGCCGGGGGCGTTGCTGCATATTCTCCGATTGCTCGCGGCGAAGTTCCAGGGAAGGGTTTGACGAACAAAGGGAAACCGGGGTATAAGACCTTGATCAGAGGAAAACACTCTACGATTTCATTGCATGAATTTCAACGGCTCAAACGTGTATTTCAGCACTTCTTTTGCCGTCAACCTCAATTTTGAGAGAGCATGGCCGGTACAACCTCGGGCCGGGGCTGTCAACGCCTCCGCACCACCGAACAAACCAAGGAAACCCTACTCACCTCGATCCATAAAATCAGTACGTTACTGACCCGACCCCTCTCCCTGGATCGCATCCTCACCTCAATCGTCAAAGAGACTTGCCAGGTGTTCGGCTTTACCCGCATGGCCATTTTTCTCACCGACAAGCACCGCGGACTACTCGAGTGCACGTACATCCATGGCTTCAATAGCCAGGCCTCCACTCGGGCTGTTCGCTATCCCTACCGGCTCGCCGACCAGGACTGCGTTGAAACCCGGGTTGTCCGCTTCGGCCGCACCGTTTATGTCCGTAATTATCAGAGTGATGCCGGCCTGAGCGCCATCGACCTGACAGTGAGTAAACTCATGGATCGGGTTTCCACCATTGCCGTGCCCCTCAAGATCAAAAAGGATGTTATTGGGCTGATTGCCGCCGACAAGGATATCACGCCCCTCAAGCTAAGCCGCAAAGATATCAAGGCCTTCACAACCTTTGTCAACCAGGCGAGCATCATCATCGAAAACGCGCGGCTCCAGGAGCAGAATAAGCAAAAGATCAATCAACTCTTTACCCTCCAGGAGATCAGCCAGACAGCCAGCTCCACCTTTCATCTGGGCAAACTCTTGCAGATCATTTGCACCAGTGCAGTCAAATTGACCGGCGGCACCGGTGCTCGCCTCTTTCTTACAGATGAGAACGGCGTAGAACTGGCCCTGGCCGCTCAGCACGGCCCGACGGGCCCAGAAAATAACTGGATGCGTTTTGCCGTCGGCGATGGAGTGGTTGGTTGGGTTGCCCAGGAGGCTCAGCCGCTGCTTTTAGGCAACGCCGCGAGCACCAAGGAGCCCCCTTTCCCGGCCGAATCCGCGGCGTCCCTACTTGCGGTACCGCTGATCAATGAAAAACGGGTTCTGGGCGTGCTCCTGGTCAACAGCGACCAACCCGCAGCCTTTTCCGAAGACGACCAGAAACTGCTGATGATCTATGCCGGTCACAGTGGAGGCCTTATCCGCAACCTGCGCCTCTATGGCCAGGTGATGACCGAACGCAACTTCCGGGAAAATATCCTTGAGAGCTCGCCCAACAGCATGATTGCAATCAATCTCAGGCAGGAGATCACCTCGCTCAATCGGCGTACAGAGGAAATATTCAGCGTCCTGCGGACCGAGGTCATGGGCCGACAGGTAGGCACGGTTTTCGGCCATGAGATTAAACACATTGCCGACCTGGCTTTGCAGGATCTCGCCGTGGTCACCAGTAAGGAGATTCACTGGCGGGAGCGGGAAAACACCACCGCTGTCCTCGGCATCACCTCTTCCCTGCTCCGTAATCACCAGGGAGCGCTCATCGGGGCCATGCTCATTGCCCGCGATCTGACAGAGGAGAAAAAAAACGAATCCCTGATGCGGCGGATCGACCGGCTCACCTCCCTGGGCCAACTTTCTGCGGGCGTTGCCCACGAGATCCGCAACCCGCTGGCCAGCATCTATTTTAACGTCCAGTTGCTTGCTAAAAAACTCCCGGAAACCGATCCATCCCGCAGTCTGATCAACGATATCCAAGAGGGCGTCAACCGTATCCGGTCCCTGGTCAAGGGAATGCTGGATTTCGCCAAGCCCTCGCTGCCCCTGCTCAAACACAATCCCCTGTCCGCCATCATCCAGGAATCGACTGCTCTGATCGACTCGCAGCTGAAAAAAAACAACGTCGAGGTGCGTTGCGATATCGCCGCTAATCTGCCGGATATCGTCTGCGATGCCCATCAGATGCAACAGGTGGTGGTTAATCTGCTCTTAAATGCCATGGAGGCCATGCCTGAAGGCGGCTGTATCGAGTTGACGGCCCGTTGCAACAGAGTCAACACTCCCGAGGGCGAACAAGTGGTGCTCCAATGCCGTGACCGAGGCGTGGGTATCCGCTCCGATCACCTGCCGACCATTTTCAACCCCTTTTTCACCACCAAAACCGACGGCACCGGACTGGGGCTTTCCATTATCCATAAAATTCTGGAACAGCACCGGGCTCAGGTCGATGTGGTCAGCGAGGAAGGCGTTGGCACCACCTTTACTCTCAGTTTCCCAGTTTACCCGGCCACGGAGTCTGCATGGACCGCTACACGATTCTGATTGTCGACGACGATCGACTCCTGCAGAACGCGCTCAACAATATCCTCGGTGAGCAGTACCATACCCTTATCGCCGGGAGCGGCGAAGAGGCACTGGAGCTGCTTGAGCACAATCCAGTGGATCTGCTTCTCCTTGATATCCATCTGCCTGGGATGGACGGCATGGAGACCTTGCAAGCGATCAAGGCACGGGAACAAGGGTTGCTGGTCATTATGATGACCGCCCATGAGGAGCTCCAGACCGTCATCAACTCCATGCGCCAGGGGGCCTACGATTATCTGGTCAAGCCGCTGGAAATGGAGATGCTTGAGCTGGTGGTGGCCAAGGCCCTGGAAACGGTATGGCTAAAAAAAGAAGTTGAGAAACTGCGCCAAGGCTATCTGAGCCAATTCCATATCGAGGAGGTGGTGACCGAAAGTGAAGAGATACAGGCCGTGTTCGAGTTTGCCGCCAAGGTGGCCAAGAGCGACGATACCACTGTCCTGATCGAAGGCCAGAGCGGCGTGGGCAAAGAGGTGGTGGCACGGACGATCCATCACCGTTCCCGCCGGTTCGACAAGCCTTTCATCGGCATCAACTGCGGTGCCATCAATAAGGAACTGCTCGAGAGCGAGCTGTTCGGTTATGGCAAGGGCGCCTTTACCGGTGGGCTGCCGGAGGGAAAACAGGGAAAGATCGAATTGGCGGATGGCGGCACTTTGCTCCTCGATGAGATCGGCGAACTGCTACCCGAGGCCCAGGTCAAACTGTTGCGTTTTCTTGAGGAACGTGAATTCTACCCTGTTGGGGATTCGCGTAAAATAAAGGTGGACGTGCGCATCATTGCCGCCACCAACAAACGGTTGGAAACCCTGGCGCAGGCCGGTACTTTTCGGGAAGACCTCTACTACCGCCTCAATGTGGCCAAGGTGACAGTGCCGCCGCTTGTGCAAAGACGAGCGGATATCATCCCCCTGGCATTGGTGTTCATGCACAAGTTTAATCAAAAATTCGGCAAAAATTTCCGCCGCATCGATCTGCAGGCGAGAAATATGCTGGTCGAACACAGCTGGCGGGGCAATATCCGCGAGTTAAAAAACGCGGTGGAACGAGTGGTTCTCATGGAAGACGGTGAGACCATTCTCCCCGAACACCTCGCCTTTCTCGGCGTTGTCCTCCATGCACCACTTCCGAGCAATACGCTGCATATCCGCATCCCCCCCGAAGGGATCGATCTTGAAAAACTGACCCAGGATCTCATTGTTCAAGCCCTGAAACTCAGCGGTGGCAACAAGAGCAGAGCAGCAAAGTTGCTCGGTATTTCCCGTCCAACCCTGATCTATCGGATCGAAAAAAATGGCCTGTCCGGCTGAACTGCTCTTTTTCTCCAACCTCGCCCAACCGCCGCTAGCGGATATGCTACACCCCCCTTAAACGGGTGCAGCATATGCTTCATTTAAGGCAACCACCTGTTCCACCATCTTTTTCACGCTCCCGTCCCAGGGATCCGGCCATGGCCGGTCACCCAATGCAGCATATGCTACAGCCAATGCGAGCGCGCCCCTTTCTCTTCTTTTAAATTTTAGTCCTAAATTCAGCAAAATACGCACCGTCCAACCTCTTTGGCACGGCATATGCTGTGTTTATTCGATTCAAATTCCCAATTCCCATAACCGGCCGGAACCATTGCATCCCTAAATTTTCCGGCCAGTGTTTGATGTAAGGGCAAGCCCTAGAGGTAGACGGCCTCCTCCCCTGTTCAGAGTGAGCACGTTCCACCCCTATGTTCATTACCTGTTGGTTTAAACAAGGAGAAAACAATGCGAGAAGCAGTGATTGTCAGTGCGGTTCGAACCCCTCTGGGCAGTTTTAACGGCACCTTATCCCAGCTTGGGGCTACCAAGCTGGGAGGGCTGATCATTGATGAGGCTATCCGCCGGGCCGGTATTGCCAAGGAAGAGGTCAACGAGGCGATCATGGGTATGGTTCTGCCCTGTGGCTATGGCCAGAATCCGGCCAAACAGGCATCTATTCAGGCCGGACTGCCCTGGGAGGTGGAAGCAATTACGATCAATAAGGTCTGCGGCTCCGGACTCAAGGCAGTGATGCTTGCAGCCCAGGCTATCCAGCTCGGCGACGCCGATGTGGTCGTGGCCGGCGGCATGGAAAACATGACCATGGCCCCCTTTTACCTGGACAAGGCCCGCTCCGGTTATCGCATGGGCGATGCCACCATGCACGACCACATGGTCCACGATGGCCTGTGGGATATCGTCAATGACTTCCACATGGGCATCTCCAATGAGCTCTGCTGCGAACGATACCAGGTCAGCCGGGAAGATCAGGACCGCTATGCGGCCGAGTCCTATCGCCGCACCCTGGCCGCCCAAGCCGCCGGCAAATTCGATGATGAGATCATGGCGGTCGAAATTCCCCAAAGAAAAGGCGATCCTAAGGTATTTTGGAAGGATGAATGTCCTCAAGAGACCAGTTACGAGCAACTGGCCAAGATGAAGCCTGCCTTCCAAAAAGGCGGCGTTACCACCGCTGGCAACGCCTCGATCATTTCCGACGGCGCGGCCGCAGTTGTGGTCATGAGTCGGGAAAAGGCCGAGGCTCTGGGCTGCACCATCATGGCCACCATCGGTGCCCAGGCCTCCTATGGCATTGACATGAAATACGTCTTGGTCGCCCCGATCTGGGCGGTGCCCAAATGTTTGGCCAAGGAAGGCCTCTCCAAGGATGACATCGATCTCTACGAGATTAATGAGGCCTTCAGCGGCTCTACTGTAGCGGCCCTCAAAACCCTGGAAATCGACCCGGCCAAGGTCAACGTCAACGGTGGTTCCGTGGCCCTAGGCCATCCCATCGGTGCCAGCGGCTGTCGTTTGCTGGTGACCCTGCTGCACGAGATGGTGCGGCAAAATAAAAAGAGCGGCCTGGTTTCCCTCTGCCTCGGAGGTGGCGAGGCCGTGGCCATGATCGTTAAACGATAATCGTCAATAACGCTGTACCCTCCTGCCGCCACGGACCTGCGGTTATTGGAGCCGAGATAAACACAAAAAATCCCGGTTCTCAGCTGTTCGTTTGTTCCACCATCGGCCCCTCACCTTGGCGCCGATTGACCAGTTTGACCGACTACTGATGGAGTTTTTGATCGATACAGAGCAAAAAGGAGCAACGCGATGAATCTTGATTTAAATGAAGAACAAAAATTGATCCAGGATACTGCCCGGGACTTTGCCAAATCCGAACTCGAACCGGTGGCGGCCAAGCTCGATGCGGAAAAGGATCGCCCCACCCTGCTGGCCAACTTGAAGAAGTTGGCCGAGCTTGGGTTCATGGGCCTTAACATCAAAGAAGAATACGGTGGTTCAGAAGCCGGCGTGGTTTCCTTCAGTGTGGCCATGACCGAAATCGCCCGGGCCTGTGCCTCGACCGCGGTCACGGTTTCGGTAAACAACATGGTCTGCGAGGTGATCCAGGCCATCGGCAGCGAGGAGCAGAAGAGAGCTTACATCCCAAAAATCTGTTCAGGTGAGTATGCCGCCGGCAGCTTCGGTCTGACTGAGAACTGCGCTGGTTCCGACCCCTCGGGCATGGTCACCACTGCGGTGCAAGACGGCGATTCCTATGTGATCAACGGTTCCAAAATCTTCATTACCAGCGCCCCTTATGCAGGCGTGTTCGTTGTCTGGGCCGTGACCGACAAGGATGCACCCAAGGGTAAGGGCATCAGCTGCTTCCTGATTGAAGGCGGAACTCCGGGCCTGACCATCGGCAAGGAAGAACATAAGATGGGGCAACACGCCTCGGCCACCAACGAGATCATCTTTGACAACTGCCGCGTACCAGCCTCGGCAATGATGGGTAAGCCAAATGACGGTTTCCGTATTGCCGTGGCAGAATTAGCCGGTGGCCGGATCGGTATAGGTTCGCTTGGTCTAGGCCTTGGTCTGGCCGCGATGGACTATGCTGCCAAGTATGCCAACGAACGACAACAATTTGGGAAAAAGATCAGTAGTTTCCAGGCAATCCAATGGATGATCGCCGATTCCTTCACCGAGCTCGAGGCTGCGCGCCTGTTGTTGATGAATGCCGCCTTCCGCAAGGAACAAGGCCGCCCCTTTGCCAAAGAGGCCTCCATGGCAAAAGTCTACGCCACGGAGAGCGCTAACCGCGCCTGCTACAACGCCCTGCAGATACTCGGCGGTTACGGCTACACCAATGATTTTCCCATTGAGCGTTTTGCCCGCGATGCCCGTATCACCACCATCTACGAAGGCACTAGTGAAATCCAGCGGTTGATCATCTCCCGCGAGATCCTGCGCGGCCTTGCCGCCTGAACCATAAGGAGACACCATGAAAATTGATAAACGCATCACCCTGCAGCAAGCCGCAGAGATCGTTAAAAACGGATCCAGCCTTACCTTTTCCGGTTTTACCATCTGGCGGCGTCCTTTTGCCCTGGTCTACGAGCTGATCCGCCAGCAACGTAAGCACCTGCACCTGATTGAGGTTCAAGGCGGACCACAAACCGAATTCCTCGTTGGGGCCGGCTGTGTCGATATATGGGAATCGTGCTGGGTCGGCCATGAGCTCTACGGTAAGTACGGCGCCAATCTTTCCCGCAAGGTGGCCAACAAAGAGATCATTGTTGAGGATTACAGCCATGCGGAGATGATGTTCCGCTTCGCCGCAGCCTCCCAGGGGGCGCCCTATGCGGTCACCCAGACCTCGCTTGGTACCGATATCCACAATCCGGAATTCGACATGCTCGGTCGGGCTGGAAAGCGTGACGGCAAACGCATTGCCAAACAGAAATACATCTTTACCGAGGATCCTTTTTTTGATGCTGGCCCCCAAGTATTAGTTCCTGCGGTCAAGGTCGATGTCGCCGTCCTCTGTGTGCAGCAGGTGGGTGAAGAAGGCACGGTCAGGGTGGAGGGTCAGCTCTACTCCGATGCCGAGGCCTGCCGCGCCGCCGATATCACCATCGTCATTGCCGAAGAGATCGTGCCCGAGGAGTACCTCCGCCGCGACGCCTACCACAACACTATTGCCAGCTTTGAGGTGGATCACATCCTCGAGTGTCCCTTCGGCGGACATCCCACCGGCATGTTCGGCAAGTATGATGTGGACGGTGCCTTTCTCAAGGATTTCTACGGCAAGACCCGTACCCAGGAAGGATATGATGCATTTGCCAAGGAATGGATCTTCGGCCTGGATCACACCAGTTACCTGGAAAAACTTGGTTGGCCACGGATGCTGAACCTCAAGGCCAACACTGCCCTCAACTACAAACCTCGCAAATAGAAGGGAGAGAATAATGAGCAATTACGCATCGCCTGAAGAGTACAATCTGGCGGACCTGCTGTGCTGCGCCGCCTCGCGCGAGGTCCAGGATAACGAAATCGTATTTGCCGGTACCGGCCTGCCCATGGTGGCCATTATGCTGGCGCAGAAGACCCATGCCCCGAATCTGAAGCTGATCTTCGAAGCCGGTACTCTGGACGGACGGCCGCCGGAGTTGCCGACCTCGGTCGGTGACGCCCGCTGCGAGTCCGGCGCCTCCCGTTCCTCGGGTCTGTACGACGCCTTTTCCATTGCCCAGCGCGGCTATGTGGACTTGGGCTATCTCGGCGGCGCTGAGGTGGATCAGTACGGCAACGTCAATACCACCTGCATCGGCGACTACCTGAATCCGGATCTCCGCCTCACCGGCAGCGGCGGTAACCCGGACATCAACTCTTTTGCCAAACGCACCGTATTCATCATGGTTCATGAAAAACGGCGCTTTGTCGAAAACGTCAGCTACATTACCAGCCCCGGCTGGCGGGTAAAGAAATGGCCCGGCGGCGAATGGGTCCATCGCCGTGAACTGTATGGCGCAGCCTTTCGTGGCGGCCCCTCAGCGGTTATCAGCACCGCCGGTGTGTTCCGATTCGACGAGAATGATGGCCACATGTTCCTCGACACCTGCCATCCCGGCAAAACGGTGGAGGAAATCAAGGACCTCTGCCAGTTCGACCTCGACGTCTCCCGGGTCAACGGCGAGACCGTCCCGCCAACACGTGAAGAGTTACACTTCATCCATGATGTGCTTGACCCGGATGAAATTTTCATTCCCAAAGTAAAGAAGGGCTGAGTCGCAATACTTTGAAACAAAAAAGAGGCACCGCAGTTGCTGCGGTGCCTCTTGCCTTTTATGAACACGGGTCGACAGACCTTATCATCAATTAGGCCAAATCAGAGACTTGTGAACCCAGCCGGTTAGCTGAGGATGGCTAATCTTCACCCAGTCGCCCTTCTGCTCCAGCTTCTGGAAGATAACGTCCTTGGCCACGTTGCCGACCACGGCATCGCTGGTACTGGGGCCGCTTCGTACGTTGCACTCCTTGACCTTCACAATAACATAGGGTGTTTTACTCAGCAAGCTGTCGACAATATACCCCTTATCCCCCTCGTAATCGCTCACCTTGACCCATTGCCCCTCGCGGCCGATCACCTCCAGGGGATAGCCCATGGGCAGTTCAAAGAGTACATCCGAGTTTGTTCCAGGACCGGAACGAATATTGATGCCATCCCGGGCAACGCTCAAATATTGAGCTGCGTAGCCTGATGAGCAAAACAGCAGTGCACCCACCAGTATCAATGAACCTTTTTTCAATAACGAACCCACCATTATTCCAATCTCCTTATTCCCTATTCTCCGTTTCACCCGGCTCCGTTACAGGAGCTACGGCAAGTAGCATAAAAAATTCCTGATTTCCCTTGGTGCCACGGACACCCGAGGGAACAATCTTTTCACAATGCAAGCCCAACGCCATGCCGAACGCTTCCACCATGGCAAGGGCTTGTCGGTGCAGGAGCTCATCGGTTACCACCCCACCTTTTTCGATCAGCTCCCGGGGCAGTTGAAACTGCGGTTTCACCAAAGCGAGGATACGAGTCGGTTTTCCACCAAAGAGGGGTAACAGCGGCGGCAGCAGTGGTTCCAGGGAAATGAATGAGGCATCGATCACGGCAAGATCGATCGGGGCTGAAATATGTTCCTGCGTCAAGTAACGGGCATTGGTCCGTTCAAGGACCACCACCCGGTCATCGCTGCGCAATTTCCAATCGAGCAGACCGTAACCGACATCAACACAGTACACTTGGCTCGCCCCGTGCTGGAGGAGGCAGTCGGTGAATCCGCCGGTCGAACTGCCAATATCAGCACAGAGCAACCCGGTGGGATCCAGGGGCAGCACCTTGAGGGCCGATTCCAGTTTGTCGCCCCCACGGCTCACATAGCGTTTAGCCGATTTCACCTTGACGCGGACATCGGAGGCAACCTGCGCTCCGACCTTATCGTTGACCATCTCGTTGATCAATACAGAACCGGCACCTATCAGTCGTCGGGCTGTCTCGATATCTTCAGCCAGCCCTCGACTGACCAGGAGTGTATCTAAGCGTTGTCTTTTAACTGCGGCCAAGAGAGCTGATTATAATTTATTCAGCCGCTCTTTGGCCTGAGTGGCCTCGGGACTGCCGGGATGATCGCTGATCAGTTTTTTGTATATAATCTTGGCAGTCTCATTGTCGGTCAACTTTTCAAAAGCCATCCCTTGCTTGAGCAACGCACTGGGTGCATGGCTATCCTTGCTGTGGTTGGAAATGACCTTCTGGTAGTCAAGAATGGCCAGATCGTATTCCCCTTGGTTGTAGAGGGATTCCCCCATATAGTAAAGGGCTTTGCCTGCTTGGTTCCCGTTGGGATCAGCGGAGAGCGACTGCTCAAAAGTTTTATAGGCAGCCTTGTAGTTTTTACTCTTAAATTCTCCCATTCCCTTGGAATAAGGATCGGATTCGGAGGCGGCGACTGTTTTTTCTGGGCTAGTCGGAGCGGATTTCGTGGTGGCAACTTGTTTTGCCGGGGTTCTCGTTTCCTTTGCTGCAACTTCCGTGGTCGGGGGTTGAACAGTGTTCACCTTTTTTGGAGGGAGAGCCTCCTCAGCCTTGGGAGGAACGGCTATTCTGGTTTTCTTGGCCGAAGGCCCTACCCTGACCAGATTGCCCGTAGTTGTCTGCGGAGCATTCTTGGTTATAGTACCGGTGCTAGCACTGGTAGCACTGGTAGCACTGGCGGCCGCTGCCCGCTGCTTTGCAGCTTCGGCTCTCTCGGACGCCATTTTTGCGCGTCTTTCAGCATCGGCAATGCGATCCTGCTGGATCTTGGTAAAATTTTGCACCACAGTTGCCAGCTTTTCCTCAAGCACACTCACCCGTTGGTTGAGTTCGGTGAACTTGCCGTCCGTCTCTTTACGATTGTTGTCGGCCGCTGTTTGCAGGTTGGCAATATTCTGGTTTACCTGCTCGCGAAACATAGTGGTCTGGCTGGTATTTTCCTCCAGACTGGACCTGATGCGCAGAGTCTCGTCTTCCACCTGATCGAGCTTGTTGACCGAACTGGCCTGACGCTTCTGCATCTGATTGACGGTGGTGCTTTTCACGTTCTCCAGTTTCTGGTTCATCGCCCGAATCTGGTACTGCAAATTCTGTATTTCATCCTGAGAGGCACAGTGGGTCAACAAGACAAGCGAGCAACCGGCCACAGCAATGTTTCTTATTATTTTCATAGGTTAACCTCCTATAGGCTCAATGCAAATGCAAGACTTCCGATAGCCGCGCATGCAGATTGGGGCAAGCGCCAATCCAGGTGATCAGGGAAGGCGACGCGACCACTGGGGATAGGATTGATTGCCTCGCATGGGAAAAAGAACACGGACATCCTTTCCGTTTTTACTGACGACACAAAGCTCGGAACGGCTACCGCTCTTCCGGGTCACCACAAGCAGTCGACCGTCAGGGGCCCAGGTCGGTGATTCAAAATTACCGCCGCCGTTGGTAATCTGGCGGACGTTACCGCCATTGGTATCCATGACAAACAGCTGATACTGTCCGCCGATACGTCCGGTAAAGGCAATCTCATCCCCTTTGGGAGACCAAGCAGGCTCGCTGTTTTCCGAACACTTGAAGGTCAACCGTTTGGCGGAACCTCCCCCAGCGGCCATGACGTAGACATTGGGTTTACCGCTTCGATCAGAGACAAAAACTATCGATCTTCCGTCCGGCGAGAAGGAAGGCGACACGTTGATGCCGGAACCGGAGGTCAGCTGTCCCAGAATGTTGCCCTGCATATCCATGGCAAACAGATCGGGATTGCCGTTTTTACTCAAAGTAACGATCATGGTCCGCCCATTGGGGGCGAAAGCCGGTGCCATATTAAGCCCTTTACGCCGGGAGATGGCTCGGGTGGCCTGACTTTGGCGAAGATCGGTGATATAAAGGTCCTGATTACCACGGTGGTAACTGGAGTAGGTCAGTTGGTTGCCGTCCGGGGTGAAACGGGGAGCAACACAGAGTGCACGGTGCCGGGTGATTTGCCTGGGATGCAGACCGAGAATATCGGAAACGTACACCTCTTTACGACCGGTGCCATCGGAAATAAAAGCGATCCGAGTTCGGGCTACCCCCGGTTCACCGGTAAAATCCTGAATAAGACTGTCGCAGAGTCGAAGCGTCATGTCCTCCAACTGTGCTGAGGATCCGCGTACACGACGGCTTGCAAGCAGTTTGTTGCTGGCCACATCAAGGATCTGGCCCTCAACAATGATCCCGGAGGAATCGTTGTTAACCTGACCCAAAACCACGTAATCGGCACCAACCGATTTCCAATCCGCTTCGCGGTTGCTGCCATACCGGCTGGGATCAACAACACCGATAAAGCCATGCAGGTCAAGGCCTTTACTCAGCAACTTGGCCACGGCTCCGCCTTGGCTGCTGGTGCCGGAAAAAGGTGGTACGGCCAGCATGATTTTGCGGACATCGGAGGCAGAGATGTCGTAGTAGGTTCGTTCTTCCGCACGGATGGACAGGGGCATAAGCCAACACAGCAATCCGACTGCTAGCAACAGGGCCAACGAAATTTTTTGTTTGCGCATCATGGGATTCTCAATGAAAGAGACGGTTATTGTCGTTATCGCAAAAAATGCGGCCACACCGTTCCACGCTCCAAAACAAACTCTAATTTTGCGAGGCATGATCGGGTGCTATTACATTTTGCGGGTGTATCTTATTGGTTTGCCAACGGCATTGGTATACACGTTCTAGCGCAGCTTGCCAAGCTCACGCACGTTGAAATTGCACGGGACTTCCGTGGTGTCTTCCGTCATGAGCGTCGGGAAAGGTGGCATGGGCGCTGCCCGATGAACCGTTTTTTCCACTACCTGGTCAAACTGCGGATCACCGGAGCTGCGATCAAACTTAATACCAACCAAATTACCTTGACGGTTGATTGTAACAACCACGTTGGCGTAGAGGTTCGAGTCCCAAATCCGAGTATCGGGCAGCTTCCAGAACCCCTTAATGCGTGCAACCACCTGATTGGTATAACTCTGGGCGACGATATTCTGCGCCGCACCCCGACCACCTGAGCCGCTCTTATTGAGTGCACTTTGCAGAGCAGCGGTCTGACGGCCGGCAGCCTCGCGAGTGGCAGCCAGAGCCGCAGCGGCAGCATTGGCCTGGGCCGCCAGTTCACGAGCCTCGGCAGCAGCGGAACGGGCCTCGTTTTCAGCCCGAATCTGTTCAAGTTGAGCCTTGGCCTGTGCTTTTTTCCGCGCCTGCTCGCTTTTTTCGGCCTCACGCCGTTCTACTTCGCGTTTACGCTCCTCGATCTTTTTTTGCAGCTCTTGCTCTTCTTTTTTCCGCTGCTCAGCCAGGCGCTTACGCTCTTCGATCTTATTTTGCAACGCCCGCTCTTCCTGCTCGCGAACCTTGACCTTTTCCTGATCAAGACGGGTATCCTGCGCCTTTTTGATTTTGCGTTTTTCCGGGGCAAGCGAAATCGGATTTTTTGCCTCAACCGGCTCGGCAATTGACGGCGTGCTCTTAGGCGGCTCCGGTTTCACGGCCACCTTTTCCTGTGGAGGAGGCGTGACCGGTTCTGGATGCACCACCGGTTTAGGAGGTTCAGCCGCTTTCGTGGGAGGTGGTGGTGGTTCCGCCGGTTTTGCCGCAGCTGGCTTGACAGGCTTGACCGGTTTGGCCGGAGCGGCAGGTGGTGGGGAGCCGCCACCACCTCCGGCCTCGGGCATGGCCACCAGACTCACCGACACCACCTCCTCGAGAATTGGTTTACTGACATCGAATGAGGGCATAAAAATTAGAATGAGGACGATAGCCAGATGAAGGGCAATGGCTACGCCAATGGCCACTCCCCATCGCCCATCCTCCTCTTGCTGGTGGAGCAAAAAATCGGTTTCAGTGTACTGCACGGTTGACCGCTAGACCTCTATTGCTTCATTTTTTCAGCCGGGACGGTGATCATCCCCAGCTTGTCGAAACCGGCAGCATGAATATCGGCCATGGTCGACGTCACCACCCCGTAAGCAACGGTTTTATCCGCTCGCAAGAAGATGCCTCCCTTTTTCATTTCCTGGGGAATCTCCTGGAGCCGTTCCTGGAGCATTTCCGGGGTCATCTTTTCCTTTTTCAGATAGACCTCACCCTCTTTGGTTATAGTGACGACCAGTGGTTCTTCCTGCTGCGGCAAGGCTTTGGTAGTAGCCTCGGGTAATTCGACTTCAAGGCCCTGCGTCATCATCGGCGCCGTGATCATGAAGATGATCAACAAGACCAGCATGACGTCAACCAACGGCGTCACGTTGATATCCGCCATAACCGTCCGGCGCCCATTCCTGTTTCCTATCGGTCCCATGAATCACGCCCTAGTGAGAATATCACGCTCGATCAGATTGATAAAATCGGTGCTGAAACTCTCGACGTTGGATTCAAATTCAGCGACCCGGTTGGAAAAGTAGTTATAAAAGATAACCGCAGGAATGGCCGCAGCCAGACCGGCCGCGGTTGCAATCAGGGCCTCGGAAATACCGGGGGCAACAACCGCAAGCGAGGCGGAACCGCGCTCGCCGATATTCTGAAATGAAGCCATGATACCCCAGACGGTACCGAACAGACCAATAAAGGGAGTGGCACTGCCGGTGGTGGCAAGCACACCGAGTGAACTCGCTAGACGATCAGACTCCAGGACCTGGGCTTTACGCACGGCGCGCTTGAGATTATCCATGGTGGCCAACTGGGATTCAAGGGTGGTGGGAGTCTGCCCGGAACTGCGGCCGGAGCTGATTTTTTTCAATTCAGTATAACCGGCAACAAAAACAGTGGCCTCGGGGCTGAGTGAAAACTCACGGGCTGCCTCGTAGGCTTCGTTCAGGGTTTTACTGTCCCAAAAGGCATCGAGAAAATCAAGCGAGGCATTATGCGACCGACGATACATGATAAATTTCATGATAACGATGGACCAGGAGCCGACAGAGAACATGAGCAGAATAAACATGATCAATTTGCCCATGATACCGGCATGCATCATTATTTTGAGAATAGATAAATCCACGACCTTCCTTCCTGTTGAGTTGACCGATTTCGCCCTCTTGAATGTGAAGGCAACAATGCTAAGCGAGCCGCGCTTGCAAAAAAAATATATTGGGATTGGGGCCCGTTGTTCGACTGCAGTCTGTCGGTCTCGACAAAATTTGCAATCGGGCCAAAGACATGGCTATACCATAGCGGTTTACCCTTGGATGCAGGATTGCACCGTCCAGAGTGCTTGCACACAATGACCCAAAATCATAAACGAATTTCATAAATCTGTCGACCTCGATCTCGAGATATTGTACAAATCTTTCTAGACAATTTTTCAAGTCAAAAATCGCAAAAAACACGCTTTCACCACAACCAAGGAGTAGCAAATGTCTGGACAGTTGTATGACGTGGTCATCATCGGAGCCGGTCCGGCGGGTATCCAAGCCGCCATCCACGCCTCCCGAAAAAAGACCTCCGTACTGGTCCTGGGTCGTATTGAAAATTCAGCGCTTTATGGGGCGCATATCGAAAATTATGCCTTTGTTGCCGGCGTCACCCAAGGAGCGGATCTGCTTAACACGGGCTTGATGCAGGCGCAATCCTTCGGAGCCGAGTGGTCACCGGAAGATGTTCTCAAGATAAACCAGGAAGGAAATCTGTTCGAGCTGGAGCTGGAGAGTGGCCGAAGCGTCCAAGGACGGGCCATAATTTTTAGCATGGGCGTCTCCAAGAAAAAACTTGGCGTTCCCGGTGAAAAGGATCTGGCCGGCAGAGGTGTCTCCTACTGTGTGGACTGTGACGCCAATTTTTACCGAGGCGCAACCGTCACGGTAACCGGCGACCGCAGTGCCGCCGTTGACGGCGCCCTCACCCTGCTCGATTATGCGGCAAAAGTCTATCTGGTGGCCAAGGAGCTGAATGTTTCCCAGGAACTACTTGATCGACTCCTGGAAAGCAAGGTGAAGTGGATAAAAAGCTCGGTGGAGCAAATTGAAGGCGATCGGGTGGTCACCTCGCTTAAACTCGTTGATGGTTCAACCCTGGAAACCGAAGGCATCTTCATCGAACTCGGCTCCAAAGGTGCCCTGGAACTGGCCACTCAAATCGGGGTTCAGCTCGACAGCGAGTCTTTTAAGTATATTCAAGTGAACCGGAAGCAGGAAACCAACATCCCCGCCATTTTCGCTGCCGGCGACATTGTCGGCCCCCCCTACCAGATGGCCAAGGCTGTGGGAGAAGGCTGTGTCGCCGGGATGGAAGCCGCGACCTATGCCCGGAAAATAAAAAAGGCGGGTGAATAACCCCGCCTTTGACTGCACAACCAATGCATGGTCAAAGCTGAAGAAGCCCTTTATCGGATCATGCAGATGCAGCGTTTCGCTGCCTCATTTCCTGGATGGATTTGAGGTAGCGGAATATCTCACGGCTGTGGCGGGGGTTCCTTGTTCGCGCAAAAAGATAGGACAGCCGGGTAAGGGTCATAGGCTCAATTTCCGGCATTTCCGCCTGCAATTCGACCACGGTTTCACTCTCCCAGTTTTCCGTCAATTCCTCCCCGTACTCTTCAAATTGTCGCTGAACTTCCAGTGCCTCATTAATCAGGGCATCGCGAAAAAACTCGATGGTATGTTGCTGTTTTTTCTCGCTCAGCGCCTTGCCCCGGTACTTACTGACCAGTGTATACAAAGGCTCAAGAGGCATGGCCGCAACGAATTTGGTCAGGTACTTGATCTGCCGCTGGCGAACACTGCCCTCCATCTCAACGGTCTCAATCAACAGGTCACGGATTTCATCCAGCCCCTCCACCTGCATCAAAGCCTGGCGAGGCAACTTCACCAACTCGCCCACCAGATGTTCTACTTCTTTGATGCGTCTTTTTTGCTCGGAACGACTTATTTGCATAGTGGAGTTCGTACTTGTTGGCCGAAACGGCTTTGGATTAAGAGAGGGCGAGCACCGCATCCCAAATTCGGTTGGCGGTCTCCTCCTTGCTGAGCAAAGGGAGCTCTTGACTCGCAGAACGGCTGATTAGGGTGACTTGATTGGTTTCAACATCAAATCCGGTCCGGTTGCCGAGGATGTCGTTGACCACAATCAGATCAAGATTTTTTTCTTTGAGCTTGCGCTGTCCTTCCCGCACATGGTCATGGCTTTCGGCGGCGAATCCGACCAAAACCTGCCCCGACACCCTATTCTTGCCTAATTCAGCCAAGATATCGATATTTTTTACGAGATCAAGGTGCAATCCCTGGGGACTCTTCTTGATTTTGAGCGGCTGGCAGCTCATGGGTTTAAAGTCAGCAACGGCTGCTGATTTAACAATAACATCCATGCGGCTATATCGGGAGAGCACGGCTTCCGCCATGTCTTCGGCAGTGGTCACGGAAACCAACTCCACACCCGGAGGCGGAGCCAAGGCAACCGGACCGGAAACCAAAGTAACCTCCGCTCCCCGTCGACGTGCGGCTCTCGCCAGGGCGTAACCCATCTTGCCGCTGGAACGGTTACTGAGAAAACGGACCGGATCCAGGGGTTCCCGGGTTGGCCCGGCGGTAATCAGTACTTTTTTACCGGCAAGATCATCTGATTGCAGCACGGCAAGCAAAGTTTCGCGTGCACATTCCCACTCAGCCAATCGTCCGTCTCCAGTTTCGCCACAGGCCAGGGAGCCGCATCCGGGTTGCACCAAGTGGTAGCCCAGCTGCTGCATCCGCTTGAGGTTTTCCCGCGTAGCCACATGATTGAACATGGCTGTGTTCATGGCCGGGCAGAGAACCACCGGGATGTTGGCCGCCAAGACCGCCGCAGTCAGGAGGTTATCCGCCATACCGCAGGCCAACTTAGCCAGAGTCTGTGCCGTTGCCGGACCGATCAAGAATACATCCGCATCCCGGGAAAGGTTGATATGCGCCATCACCCCTTCGGGGTCGGGGGCAAACATATCGCCATGGACCGGATTGCCCGAAAGAGCCGCAAAAGTCAACGGCGTGATAAATTGCTTAGCGGACTCGGTCATCACCACGGTGACGAGGGCCTCTTCCTTGACCAACTCCCGAACCCACATAGCCGCCTTATAGGCGGCTATGGAGCCAGTAACTCCGAATAGGATTCGTTTTCCCTGCAATCCAGACATCGAATTACCCATCACTGGGCAAAGGAACTCTCAAAGCCGGTGGCTTGCGGCACTGAAGAATCTTGACTCCCGTAAGAGCCATTACCAGTACCACCGGTTTTATCAATGGCCACATAGAGCTTCAAATCGGTCTTGCTGAACATCCCTTCGGAAATAACCATCATGCAGGTTTTATTGGGTTTAACAAAGGCGAGCATGATATTTTTCGAGGCAGTCTCTCCGACCAACCTCCATTTATTGTCCTTCATGGAGGCCACCATATAGTCTTTCAGAGACATAACCTCTGCTCTCCCCTTATAGCTAAAAATACCGCCACGGAAAGATTCGGTTTTAATCACCATGGAATCCTTGCGATCCCAAACCAACTCAACCGGGAGCGTGATATCTTTAATGTCATCGGCAAAGTTGGACAGTTGCGGTAAACCGGTGGCATCGGACCCAATGATGTTGTTTTTCTTGGCACAGCCAACGGCGGTCAGTAAGAACACCACTCCGATCACAGCTAATATTTTTTTCCCAAACCCTAGTATCATTTTCGTTCTCCTTCAGTTCGCTCGCAAGAGGAAGTTAATCTCCATTTTGGCAGGCCCCATTTCCGATTTCAAGTTCAAGCCGCTTTTACAGCTCCACAGAAAAACAGTGTATTGGGGACAAAAGCCCCTGGACAAGAAAAAGCAAGTCAATGCGCCTCCGGGACAACTCGTTGTAAGAAAATTAGGTATTAATGTCAATAAAATACCGCAACCCTAACGATTTAAAATAACTAATTTTTTTTGAGGCAATTTTCTTTTCTGAAAACATCTGTTTCCATTAGCTCACGAGTTCGGTCAAGATCAACATCCACGTATTTATATACCGACTCGATTTTGGCGTGTTGGCTGATCATTTGCGTCTCGTCTAATCCAAGTCGCTTTTCGTTCACAAATCGGCTCATGCTCGAGTACTTCAATCCGGCATAGAGCCCGATGTCCTCCCCTACTTTCGCACAAGCCTTTTTCCAAAGCCGGTTCATTCCGCCTTCTGTATACCTGCGCCCCCTATTGACGAACATAAACGGCGAACCATTATTTTCCTCAACCAGTCGCTCAATATCTGAAATCAAGGCTCGATGGCACGGTATAGTGTGCCCTGCCATGGTCTTGGTTGACGTTACCAGTTTTCCACCTGATACTCCACGGCGAATATGAAACGCCTTGTTGAACCGGTCATAGTCAATTTTGTGCAACGCCATTGCTTCAGCTGGTCGTCTAATATGATATTTCAAAAATAGAAATATCGCTCTATGCTTGATTCAGTCCTATATTGGGCCCTATTGGTAGCAGAGTTTCCACTTAACGGCTTGTCCTAATTCCCGGCGCCACTTCTGTTTCGAGAGCATGACTATTTATGAGAGCACAACCAGAGAGTCCGCCGGAAAACGAATCGCAAAGATGGTCCAACCCGGCGGACTGTCGACCACGGCAATGGTACAGCCGTGGAGCGCGACAATTCGCTGAACAATAGTCAAGCCCAGTCCTGAACCTCCATGGGATTTTGCACGAGATTGTTCGCAACGGAAGAACTGTTCAAACACCCTGGAACGATCCTGCTCACTAATCCCTGGACCGGTATTGGCGAGGGTCAGCATAAGGGAATTACCCTCCATCAGGGCTTGGCAGTGAATTTCTCCCTGTGGTTGATTATAACGAATGGCATTATCAATGAGATTGATCAACAGGCGGCGTATTTTTTCTTGATCGGCGTAGAGCAAAAATTCTTTTTCAAGGGTGCAGTTCAGGGACAACTGCTGTCCTTGGAGCAAAAGTTGAAACTCACCCAGTACCGATTGAATAAGCGCGTTTAAAGAAAAAGTGCTTCGCTCCAACTTATCAGAGATTTCCAGCCTGGAAAGATCAAGCAGGCTCTTCACCAGTTGGCTAATCCTGGCCAGAGCGCGTTCCTGGCTCAATAATTTTTTTTGGAGAACAAAGGGTAACTTTGCATCCTGGAGCATTTCTTCGGTGGAGAGCCTCAAGAGAGTGAGCGGGGTTTTCAATTCGTGGGACGCATTGGCCACAAACTCCTTTTGCCGCTGAAAGGAGAACTGCAACCTGTTGAACATGGCATTGAGCGAGCCAACCAACTCATCGAGTTCATCGTGATTACCGGTCAAGGGTATTCGATTTTCCAGGGTATTTTCAGTTATCTCTATAGTCAGACGGTTTATTTCCTGAACCGGCTGCAGGATTTTCCCCGCCACATGATAACTGACCAGGATCAAAATCAGCGCCGAAGCCAACAGGGCTGAGCCAATCATAAGGGCCGACTCGATCGATTCACCCACTAGGCTTTCCACTGGTCGAGCCACATGCAGCCGATACCCTTTATCCCCCACCCGGACAGTGAACACCCTGTTCCAAAAGGAGCTGGGCTCATTCTCCTCATCCGAATAAAACCGGTTCAGGGGGAACTGAGTGCGAATAAGATACCCTTTTTGGTCGGATCGCATGGGTAGAGATATTTCCCGGGCCATTTCCGACGTGTAAACCATTCCCCCTTTTTCATCAAAAATACGCATCCAGTAGAGATGGGAAAAATGATCCAAAGTGGTTGGGTCAATTCCAACGCGGGCCTTTTGTTCTCGGGTTAGTTCATCGACTACCGTGTGGGCGCGAATTTCCAATTCCTGATCAAGAAATTCTTCGGGACTATCTAACCCCCAAAAAAAGACGATCAAGGAGAGGATAACACTGGAAACAAGCCCGGCGAGGCTGACCCAAAGGGTGATTCGATGACGGACTTTCATTCCTGTTCGTCCCGGGCCATGTAGCCGATCCCACGCACGGTGACGATCAATTTCCCTGTCTGGTCGTTAATTTTTTTGCGTATATTTTTGATATGGACATCAATATTATTGGACATGGTAAAGGGGTCAAAAGCATCGCCCCAGACATGCTCGGCCATACTGAAACGGGAAACGGCCCGATTGCGGTTATAGATAAGAAATTCCAGCAAAGAGAACTCTTTAGGAGTAAGACTGATCGATTCTCCGCTGAGGGTCACAATGCGGGTATTGACATCCAGGCAAATATCTCCGATGAAGAGTTGGGGACTGATCTGTTCATGGCTCCGTCGAAGCAAAGCCCGGATGCGCGCTAACAATTCGGCCATCGAAAAAGGCTTGTTGAGATAATCATCCGCTCCTAAATCCAGCCCTTTGACCCGGTTTTCAACCTCGCCTTTGGCAGTCAGCATCAGCACCGGCACTGACAGCCCTTCACCGCGCAATTCTCCAAGAACGGCAAACCCGTCCTTTGACGGCAGCATGATATCGAGCACGATCAAATCATAAGGATCAGTAAAAATCTTTTCCAACGCCAAGACTCCATCACCAGCGGTATCCACCGCATACTGCTGGTGCTTCAGCGACTGCGCGATCTGCTCGCAAAGCTCCGGTTCATCATCGACAATCAGTATCCGCATATTGCCCTCCTTTTCCTTTATTCGTGGAGAAATATCACGTACTATAGGGCCGATATTCCCGCCGGAAGATGAAGAAATCATGAAAACGGCACTTAAGACTGCTCTTATTCATCATTTCTTCATTAACATCATGATAAATAGCCCAAAGTGGAAAACACGAAAAAAACTTAAAAACATGATGGACTCGTAAAAAGGCCACCACCCAATCTCTTTTGGTCGAACTTCGCAAAGATCCAGTTTTTCCTTCATTAATAGCCTCGCACCATGTTTGTTTCTCTCCTTCAATCACTTCCGATCTATAGCGGACTTTTTGGGGCGGCTTTCCTGGCAGCCACCCTCCTACCGATGCAATCGGAAGCTCTACTGGTAGGATTACTGTTCAGCAAAAAATATTCGGTGCTGCTGCTGGTGGTTGCCGCCAGTTGTGGGAATATCCTTGGAGCAATCGTCAACTGGTGGTTTGGCCGTTATTTCGATCAATTTCGCCACCGTTCCTGGTTTCCAGTCAAAGAGCATCGACTGAATCAGGCCAAATATTGGTATCACCGTTATGGCCGATGGTCGCTGCTGCTTTCCTGGGCACCGATCATCGGCGACCCAATCACCGTTGTTGCTGGTGTTCTCGGCGAACCTCTTCTCTATTTTGTACTGATCGCCGGAACCGCCAAAATTTTGCGCTACCTCGCCCTTACAGCAGCCACCTTGAATTGGCTGGTTTAATTTTTTTTCGGACTTCATAACCCATTCTCACCAAAAACAATGACACTGACACGGATTAATCTCATCACAGCTATTTCCTGGGTTCTCCTGTGCAACTTTTCCTTTTTTCGCCATGTTCTCGAAGTATATCCCTTAACTGTGCACAACGGCCCCTTTCTGCTTTCACTCGCGCTGGGGTTAACAGCCTTTATCTTTCTCTTCCTGACCCTGATCACCTCACGCTCTACCTATAAACCGGTGCTTACCTTGTTGCTGTTCACCGTATCGATCACCACCTATTTCATGGATAGCTATAATGTGATGATCGGCCATGGCATGATTCGCAACATTGTTGAGACCAATGTTAATGAGGCTGTTGATCTGTTCAGCTTCAAATTACTGGGATATGTGGCGGTGCTTGGGGTACTCCCCACACTCCTGGTGTGGAAAAGTCGGGTTACGGCTCTCTCCAGGCGAAAAGCCGTGCTCAGTAAATTGCGAGATTGCGTTGTTGCCACGGTAGTGGTGCTCGGGCTCGTGTTGCTCTTCAGCCGTTTTTATGCCTCGTTTTTCCGAGAGCATAAGCCGTTGCGCTACTTTACCAATCCGACCTACTTGGTTTACTCTATAGGCAAATATGTCAACAAAGACCTTGCCACCAAGCCGCAAAGCGTCAAACCGTTAGGAACCGATGCCCATCTTCCGCCAACTGACGTAGACAGAGAACTGATCATCCTGGTTATTGGTGAATCAGCCCGGGCAGACCATTTCTCCCTCAACGGCTACCATCGCCCAACAAATCCACGATTACAACAGGATGAAGTGATCTCTTTTCGCCAAATGTACTCCAGCGGAACGTCAACCGCCTACTCCGTACCCTGCATGTTTTCTCACTTTTCCCGGGACGAATTCAGTGAAAGCAAGGGTGAGGCCAACGAAAACCTGCTTGATGTCCTTCGGCGAGCCGGGGTCAATGTGCTCTGGCGTGACAACAACTCCGATTCCAAAGGTGTGGCTGACCGGGTCCCTTATGAGGAATACAAGACGCCGGCGTTGAACCCTGTCTGTGATGATGAATGCCGCGATGAAGGAATGTTGAGTGGGCTGCAGGAATATATTAACGCCCAAGCCAAAGGTGATATTGTGATTGTCCTGCATCAGATGGGCAACCATGGACCAGCCTATTATAAACGCTATCCTCAAAGCTTTGAGCAATTCACCCCAACCTGCCGCACCAATCAACTCGAAGAATGCAGCAATGAGGAAATAAACAATACCTATGACAATGCCATTCTCTATACCGACTACTTTCTGGACAAAGTGATCAGCCTGCTGCAAAAAAACAGCAATTACTTTGAAACCGCGATGTTTTACATGAGTGATCACGGGGAATCTTTAGGAGAATTAGGCGTTTACCTCCACAGTCTTCCCTATGCCATGGCACCTGAAAGCCAGAAGCATGTTGCCTCCATCCTCTGGTTTGGTGATAGGTATAAAATAGATCGAAAAGCCGTAGCCCAAAAAGCAGGCAATCCTTTGAGCCATGACAATTTCTTTCATACAGTGCTGGGGCTGATGGAAATCCAAACGTCGGTATACAACAAGGATTTGGATATTCTCAGTGGCTGCAGGCCCTAGCTCATAAGCGATGGGGTGGTCCGCTTTCAATCAGGGCGGTTACAGTTGTTCCAGATAACGGGTGCCTCCCAATCGCCCCATGTTGGATTCGATCCATCGGGCTCGATTGAGAATATACGGGGTGGGATGATTGGCGTGAAACCGTCGAGGATTGGGCAGAACTGCCGCCAACAGGGCAACCTGACGGCGGGTGAGACGTGCGGGTGAAGTGGTAAAGAGCTCTTTGCTTGCGGCCTTAACGCCGTAGATACCGTCTCCGAATTCGGCAATATTGAGATAAATTTCCAGGATTCGTTCCTTAGACCAGACTATTTCCATGCACAGGGTCAGGCCTGCCTCCAATCCCTTGCGCAGCAGGCTGCGTTCTCCCCAAAGAAATAAATTTTTCGCAGTTTGTTGACTGATGGTGCTGGCCCCACGCATCTTGCGGCTATGTTTATTGTTGTAATCAAGGGCCTGGCTGATGGCGCGAAAATCAAAGCCCCAGTGGTCGGGAAAGCGCTGATCTTCCCCGGCAATAACCGCCAGGGGCATGAGAGGAGAGATATCCTCCAGGTTGACCCATTGGTAATGCATTGGCGGCACTTCGCTACCGGGCAACAGTCGTTCGACCTGACGGATCAACATGAAACTGCTAAAAGGTACCGGAACCCAGCGAAAGGCAATAATGGCAACCACCGGCAACAAAAGAAGCAACACGACAAAAAAAGAAATGCGCCGGCAGAGGCGAATAAACCACCCCCTAAACCCTCTGCGGGATGAGGGTTTAGGGGGTGAAAGGCTACTGCGACCAAATAAACGGATCATGATGTATTCCAGTAATTAAGGCCGCAATTTAAGGAGAAAGGTCTTACGGGCCTGGGACCGGTGTATTTGCCTCATTCGATGGCAGGGGCCGAGGGGGTATTGCTGGGCCAGACGATTGTTGTGCTTCGGTCGCCGCCGAAGGTGCCACAACTTTGGCTTTAACCAGCTCGGCACGGCTGGCCTTTTTCAACTCATCGACCTGCCAACCATCCACCCGCAACAACTGCTCCTGGTTGGAGACCTTGAGCACATAACGGTTATCGGTCACAGGCGGTAGATTCCCATCTTTCGCCTCCGCCGGTTTTGGCGCTTGTCCGAACTGGTAGCTGATTTTTGAGCCGTCTTTCAATTCGACACTGTACTCCAGGACCGGATGGTCCAGACCGTACTCGGTTTTTCTCTCCTTTCCAAGGATAGCGGAGATCGAGAGTCCGGTCAAACGGGAGACGAGCATATCTCGCCGATCCTTGACCACCTCTTCTCCTGCCTGGAGGCCAACAGGCTGGAGGCCATCCTTGCCTTGCTCCAACTCCAGTCCGGGAAGATGAACCCGCGCCACCTGATCGGCTTTCAGGTGAAGCACGGTGGTATCGATCCAATCATCGGCCTTGGTTTCCAGGTCGTGGGCCGCGATGGTCATGGAATGAATCTCCGGATCCTTGTCCACTCGCAGATAAAGTTTACGCAAGCCCGGTGAGGAGCCGAAATAAATCATCTTCAAGGTTTTGCCGTTTGCAAGCAGGGTCAGCCGGTGGACAAAATTATCCGGGGCGACTTTAAACCGGCCAGCGGCGTCGCTCGTGGTGGCTTCGGGCCATCCGCGCTGCAGGTTGACCAATTTCTCGATCAGCGTCTGGATACGGATGGAATCCGCTGGAAAATTACCTGATCCCGGCAAAAGCCAGTGATTGTTGCGTTTACCCAATTTCAGTTTGTGCCCCTCATTATCCTCAAGCAGCAGACCATCGACAGCCGTAGCCTGTACCGCCAGCAATGGGCCCTTGGCCGACTGGGTACCGCTGTTTTCATACACCCCATTGGTCCAGACGGTCAACCCGGCCTGGACCAGGACCAGCAGTACACCGACAATAATCCATCGTTTCATCGTTCGATCCTCCCTTCAATCAGGGCCAGTTCACGACGCCGTGCCCGTGCCCACACCATGCGGCGCAGAGCCCAGACAACCAACAGGCCACCGGCAGCCAAACCATAGTTGAGATATTCCCAGGCCATCCGCGTCTCTTTGCTCATTGGCAGCAGAGTGCGGGCAAAATGACCGCGACCACGAATGGAAAGCAAATCCCGGTCCTCCAATGACCAATCGATACAGTTGGCCACTAACTGTAACGGATTAAGATAACGAGTGCCGCCTGCGCCGGAGGCCAGTTCCAGGCTGGTATCGGCAAGAAAAGTGTTGGACGACAACAGGATAATCCGGGCCGAATCCGGTGAATGTTCCAGCACCCGACCGAAGACCTCCGGTTTCTTGTCCGCATCGGCGGGCTTATCCTTCGCACCATTTTGGGCTACGGTTTCCCGCTCCTTTTTGTCCTTTTCCGCCTGCTTGCGAGCCTCCTCGATCAGGGGCGAGGTCTTCCCCTTGAACCAGGAGTCGAATTCGCCCTCAACCATTACCCCGACTAACTGGCGGCCTTCAGCCTTACCCTGGGCAAATCCGGCCTCGCCGTAGCGGCCGAAGTTGGGTTGGATATCGAGCGAATCCGAAAGCCAGCTTTCCTTTGAGCTTTCCAGCAGCCGCACCACTTTCCGCCCTTTGTTTTTCTCCGCGTTGATCACGACCGGCGAGGCCCAGGTCATGGACAGTTGGTCAATACCGGAAATCAGACCGTTTGCCCGGTTCATACCGTCATTGCGGATATCGACAAAGTACGGATAGTTGATCAGATGGGTTTCGCGGACGCTAAATCCCCCGACCTGCCGCTCAACCGGTACCGGAAAGGCTGCATTCTGCGGATCGAGCACCATGCTGTGCGGTTGGCTGATACCATAACCAGCGAGCCAATCTTTGAGTCCACTTTCATTGTCTTGGGCCGATAGCTGTCCCTGCAGGTTAACATCAAAAGGGGATGTGGCCAGAACCACGGTTCCGCCTTGCATGAGGAACTGGTCAACGGTAAAGATTTGCTTGGGTTGCAGCCGTTCCGGAGACACCACCACCAAAATATCGGCCTCGGGATCCACCTGGCCACTCCTCAGATCCACCGGTTTAATCCGATGCTCCTGTTCGGCAAAACGCGTGAGCAACTGGAAGGTGTTGCCCTGACTCGGCATGCCATACTGCGCCATGGCTGGGTTGTTCGGGGGTGTATACAGGGCCACGGTTTTCAGCATGCCCTTGGAAAACCGTTTCAGTGAGGCCTCAATCGTATTTTTCAGGGCTGTCTTGTCCAAAGTGGAAGGCAGGGCTACCTGAATCTGCTGGCCACCGCTTTCCAGGGTCATATAAAACCAGAAGGTTTCGCTAGAGAGCAATCCGGCGACCATGGGTTGCATACCGAATTCCTTGGTCAGCTTGGTGGCCAGGGTACCGCCATCAGCCTCGGGATCGGCAAAGGCAACGGAGAATTTATCGCCACCCTGTTCTTTCAGTTCATCAAGCACTCCCTGAAGAGTATTTTTTAATTCCACCAGCGGTTTGGGCAGTTTGTTCTCTGCGGAAATATAGCCATGAAACACCACCGGGTTGCCGATACCGGCAAAAAGGTTACCCCCACCCTGATAGCTGTAAAGCACTTTTTTAATCGCCCGGGTGATGTCATGTTCTGGATTGCGCAGTTCCACTTCAAGCTTGGTATCGCCCTCGCTCTTGACCTCGATAAGGTCCTGAAAACCAAGGGTAACAAACTCGCCACCGTACTTGATAAGAATATCAAAATAGGAGTTGGTCACTGCGGTCTGATAGCGGGAGGCGGTCTGGAACGGTACCGGGCGGATGCCGTACTTCTCCCCCGCCTCCTGCTCCAGCTCCGGTTTCTCCTGGGGATCGACAAACTCCACCTTCACCCTGCCCTTCCCGGCCACCTCGTATTCCCTCAACAAATCGCGTATCTGCGGCACCAGAGGCGCAAGCAGGGGATGGGTTTGCGCGGAAAAATAGCCACGGATCAAAAGCGGCTCCCGCAGACGGGAAAGATAGGACTTGGTTGCCGGGGAGATCGAATACATTTGCCCGGCAGTGAGATCCGCCCGCAAAACACCGATCGGTGCCAGCCAGAAATTGAGCAGGAGAAAGTTGGCGACCAACAGTCCGGTCAACATGCCCCAACGTCGATGAACAGTGTTGGTTCGATTACCGGCCCAGCGCTGGCGTTCAAGGCTATAGACATTGAGCGAGAGAAAGATACCGATCAGGCTGAGGGAATAGACCAGGTCACGCACATCGACCACACCGCGGGTGATCGAAGCAAAACGCGATCCTGCCCCCAAAAGCTTGAGCAACTCACCGCCCTGATTACCGAAAAATCCGGTGAGGGTATCGGAACCTAGCATGTACAGTACACTGCAGACCAGGGTGGAAACGATCAGACTGACGATCTGGCTGTTGAACTGTCCACTGACAAACAGGCCAATGGCGATATAGGCCCCGCCCAGGATGAGACTGGCAAGGTAGCCGCCAAAAACCGGGCCCCAGTCCAGTTGACCAAGAAAACTGACCGTCACCGGCAGGGGCAGGGTCAGCACCAAGCCAATGGCAACCAGGGACAGGCAAGCAAAAAATTTGCCCAATACCAGGGTCGGCAAACTGACCGGAGCGGTCAACAAGGGTTCCAAGGTACCGGCCCGATGCTCCTCGGACCAGACTCGCATGGTAATGGCCGAAGAGAGAAAGATGAGCATGAGCGGCATCCACTCGAACATTGGCCGCACATCGGCGATGTTACGGCTGAAAAAAGTCTCTACCCAGAAAAAAATAAACAGCGTGGCGGCGAGAAAGGCACCGAAAAAGATAAAGGCGGCCGGTGTGGCAAAAAAGACGGCCAACTCCCGCCGGGCAACCTTGCGCAAGGTGTTCATACTTCCCTCCCCGCAGTCATATTGATTTCACTGAAAACCCGCTCCAGATTACGCGCCTCGGGGCTGAGCTCATACAGGGGCCAGCCTTTTTCGATGATGGCAGTGGCAACCTTTGGTGCCAGATCAACCGCCGATGTATCCCCGGTAAGGGCAAAACAGTATTTGTTCTGATCAGCAGACATGGTTTCCACCACAGTGACACCGGCCAAGGATTGAAGCAGCGCACCTGCCTCGGCTCGATCGGTTCTCACCAGCAACCGTTGCCCGGCACTCAAGGCATCCAACCGAGCATCCATGGCTTTTTTGCCATGTTGGACAATGATCACCCGATCGCAGACCGCCTGTACCTCCTGAAGAATATGGGTGGAGATGATCAGGGTGGCCTCCTTGGCCAACTCGCGGATTAAGCCGCGCATATCTTGAATCTGCGTCGGATCAAGGCCATTGGTGGGTTCGTCGAGGATAATAATACGCGGCCGATGAAGAATAGCCTGGGCCACGCCGACCCTCTGCCGGTAACCTCGTGAGAGGGTGCTGATCAACTGGGTCGCCCGGTCCATCAGGCCGGTGCGCTCCAATGTCTCAACCAACAATGCGCTCATGCGCTCTTCCCACACGCCGTGGAGCGAGGCAACGTATTCCAGGTAGCCAGCCACGGTCATCTCCGGATAGACCGGGCAGTTTTCCGGTAAATAGCCGATCAGGGCCTGAATGGCGCGGCGTTCGGTCTGCATATCCAGGCCGTCAATGGTGATCGCACCGGAGCTTGGTTCAAGAAAACCGGTGAGCATCTTCATGATCGTGGTCTTGCCGGCACCGTTATGGCCCAACAGTCCGACGATCTCGCCCGGTCCGATAGTAAAGGAAACATCATCGACCGCCTTGACCGTGTCATAGGTTCGGGTCAAATGTTCTACAGAAATCATTGGATTCTCCGTTTCATTGGTTGTATTGCGCCACTAAACGACAAGGTAACGCACTCCTGCTGTCTAGAGAGCCGGCGGGGGGCGATCGTGGGAACAATCAGGTGAAAAATGGAGCGAAGGGAGGCACGTGGCCCTAGAAAAAACAAAGTTTTGGAGGAACATAATACAATGGCCGTGACTGGAAGAGCAAACAAAACACATCCCTGTGCGGCAACCCGGCCATATCATAAAATAGTGCAGCCACTTGTCAACCAAGGCCGATCATTTTTTTCAAGCAGATCAGCCTGTAATGGTCACAAAAAAATCAAGGAAGGGCCTGATCAATCAAGCCTTTTTTGACCGATGCCAACCGTGGCCAGGACAATCCCGGCAAAGATAAGCAGCAAACCTTTTCCTTGATACCAGGCTGGAATTTCATCCAGAAAGAACACGGCAAGAATAGAACTGAAGACAGGCATCAAGTGAACAAAGGGGCCGGCCTTGTTAGCCCCAACGATACGTACCGCCCTGTTCCAGAAACTAAACAACCACCGACTGTAAGTCGGTGGGTTTAAGATCGCGGACTGAAAGTCCAGCAACACCGGCAGGCTGCGCAGCCGGTTTAAGGCTCAATATCGAAACGGTCATTAGGCTTGGGTTCAAAATGATGTGCGAGGTATTCTTCGATCATTTCTTTTGTCAGCTCGCCAGCCGTTACGCAAAAGTACCCACGGGCCCAAAAGTGCCGTCCCCAATATCGCTTCTTTACATGGGAAAATTCTTCAAAAAGCTTACGAGATGTGCGGCCCTTTACCCATCGCATGATTGTCGATGGCGAGATGCTCGGTGGTGCAGAAACCAGAATATGGACATGGTCCTTGCTCACTGCACCTCGCAAAATCTGAATCTCGTGCCGTTCACATGTCTGGCGGACTAATTCACGGACTCGAAGGGCAATATCACCTACAAGTACGTGATAACGATATTTTGTCACCCAGACAAAATGATATTCGATCTTGTA
>JBFWLN010000015.1:0-106344 GCA_050252135.1 Desulfobulbus sp. | reverse complement strand
GAAGCATTCAATGCTACTATCAACAGGATCGTAAAACGAGCATGCGGATACCGGGATCTTGAATACCTCTACCTGAAAATCAGGCAAGAAGCGGCGCCACCTTTTCTGCAACTCTGACAAAGACCCATTTTTTTGGGCGGAGCAGGTGTTTGGGGACCATATATTTTTGACAATACAGTTAACAACTTGCTTAGATCTGACGCATTGATAACCTATTGCATTGCATTAATTTCATCTATATTTGTAGATTATCTACTAGAGAATGACATGGAGATCAGCAGCAAAGGACTCGCTTTACTAACATTTGGGGTTAGCTCGATTTCTTTCACTATGCTTATATACTCATATGTAAAAAAAGGAACCCCACTTGAAGGAAATTATGGTTTAGGAGGAACAGTGTTGACTTTAATGATATGGTTTTTCTTCAATGCAAACAATCCTAAATATGATGAAATTAAAAAGAGTGCATCCTTAGGTGGTGAATCGCCTAACAAGGGAGGGCTGAAATAATGTTCGCCAACATCGAATATCCAGTAAGGATACCAGCCATTAGAATCGAACAGCCAATAGGTGAATTTTACATCGCATCAATCGACGCGAGCCTTTTGCTGGAGGTCGCCTATTCGACACCAGCCAAGGTGATTGAAGCCAAGGAAGGTGGTTATCAATTTACAGGAGGGCAGAGAGATAAAAGGCCTGAGCGGCTAAAAGAAATTGCACGATATATCGATGGCGATGAATCTACATTCCCAAATTCAATAATACTTGGTGTTAATTTTCTGGAAGATGGAAGCCTTGAAGAAAATGAAGAGGAAAGATGGCATGTTGAGAAAACTGGAATTGATGAAGTTTTCTATTTAATTATTCCGACAAGCAAGAAGTTAGCATCAATAATAGATGGACAGCATAGATTATTTTCATTTGACATTTCAGATAGAAAAACAATGAAATTGTCTTGTTCTGTATTCTTGGATTTACCTTTACCATATCATGCCCATATTTTTGCAACTATAAATATTAACCAGAAAAAGGTTGATAGAAGCTTGGCTCTTGAACTTTTTGGGTTTAATTTAGAGAACGAGTCAGCTGAAACATGGTCACCTGAAACATTTGCAGTATATTTAGCAAGAGTTTTGAATACTGATAAAGAATCTCCTCTTCTTGGAAATATAATGGTTGGCGTTCAAGATGAAAAAAATGAAATTTATAAAGACAGATGGTCAGTATCAATAGCAACTATTGTTGATGGAATTCTCAAATTAATAAGCTCTGATCCTAAAAAAGATAGAGATGCCATCAATAAATCAAGTTTATTTGGATCGAAAAATAGAAAAAAGCTTAAAGAATCATTATCCCAGCCTCTTAGGTGGCATTATCTCAATCAGAAAGATCTTGTTATTTATAATATTATTTGCCAATATTTCTTCTCATGCAGAGAGAATTTATTAAATAAATCAACAGAAAGATCATATATCAAAAAGACTGTCGGAATGTTGGCTTTATTCGATATATTAAAAATAATTTTGACACAAGATGACAGTTGGAAAACATTGCCTGATATAACTAAAGATTTTTTCAGTGAATATATTGAAAAATCATCGAAAATTGATTTTTCAAATTCATTCTTTCAAGCATCAGGAAAAGGAAGAGTAAGGATTAAGAACGTTATAGCTGTACTTGCTGGCCTTGTTAAGATTGAAAATCTTAAAATTAGCGAAGAAGAACTTGCAGAATATTCTTCTGTATTCAATAAGTATATAAATTGATTGACAATGAAATAAAAAATAACCAGGTGCTTATCAGTGATAATAGTTGAAGCCATCAAACAAGTCATGTCAATTGCTGGCAAGCCACTTACAATCAGTGAAGCCTATGAGGCCATAATCAAGAACGATCTGTATAGATTTAATGCTGATAACCCATCCCATATTGTGAGGAACCAAATTCGACGGCATTGCAAACGACTTGATTTCCCATCAAGCTCACCTACTAAACATTTTGAAGAACTTGAAGATGGAAAATATTTTCTTTAAAAAAAACCATTTAAGAGTTCCTCAAAGGCTACGAGCAGTTCGTTAAAGGTAAGTGAAAAATCCGCTGTAACAATTTCTACGATAAGTAATCAGCTCAAAGATTTACACTTTATCTATCACGAAGCTTTAAAAGTGAAGATACTCAATGGATTGAAAAATCTTACCCCATCTGCTTTTGAATTTTTTTCTAAAAACCTCCTCGAAGTATACGGATTTCACGACATGAAAGTAACTTAACTTTCGAAAGATGGAGGAATTGACGGTTTTGGTAAATTAAAAATTGGGCTAGCAGAAATGAATATAGCTTTTCAGTGTAAGAAATGGGGCACCAATTCAATCCACCGCCCAGAGGTCGATAAATTTAGAGGAGCTATTCAAGGAGAGTTTGAGCAGGGCATATTTTTTACTACAGCAAGTTTTGCGCAAGGGGCGAAGGATGTTTCGTTTAAAAAAGGGGCTGTTCCAGTAATTTTGATCGATGGCGAAAGCATTGTCGATTTAATGATCGAAAAAGAGTTTGGAGTTCAAAAAGAAAGTTTACCTATTTACAGCTACGCTCTTGATTTGGCATTGATTGAGGATGATTGAATATTGTTGCAAACAACTTCTATTTTTACGGTAACGTCTCTGATGTGAATTGACTTCCTGTTCATAATAAATTAACTTCCAACCCTTCAATGGAAGTTAATTTATTATCGAGAGGTTGCCCAGATGTCGAATTACGAATATGTATTTTCTGCGATTAAAGGCCAGCAGGCTGGTCGAGAATTTTACATTTCCATGTGCCCTCTCAAGATTGTACCACGTCTTTTTTTGTTCCAAACCGAAGAGTTACCCCCAGAACTCCGTTCCCAACGAGTATTAAACAAGTCTAGAATTCCTGAAATCTCCCGCTATATCACATGTAATCGTCAAAATTATATTTTTTCCGCCATTACGGCTTCAATTGATCGGCAGGTTACCTTTGAGAGGTTGGTAATCGATGGCAAGGAAATAGATGATATTGGTAGACTTCGCATACCCCTCGATGCCCGATTTATTCTAAACGATGGCCAACACCGTAGAGCTGCTATTGAGGAAGCCTTAAAAGAGCAACCCGACCTTGGTGATGAGACCATTTCTGTTGTTTTCTTCATCGATAAGGGGTTGAAGCATTCTCAACAAATGTTTGCTGATCTCAACAAACATGCACTTCGTCCTTCTCGTTCAACCGGTATTCTTTTTGATCATCGTGACCCATTGTCAAACTTGGCTTGCGAGATTGTCGAGAAGATCCCTGTATTTAGGAATCTGACCGAGATGGAAAAAACTTCTATTTCCAATCGTTCAACCAAACTCTTTACTTTGAGTGGCATCTACCAAGGGACATTGTGTCTTTTGCGGAAGACAGAGAAGTCAAAGGTGATCACTGAGGTTGAGATGAAAGTTGCCTTTGATTTTTGGAATTGCGTTACAGACAATATGCGCGACTGGAAACTTGCTGCCACCAAGGATATTAGCACCCATGAATTGAGGCTTGATTATGTTCACTCTCATGCCTTGGCCCTTCATGTTATTGGCAGATTAGGTGCAGCCTTATTATCCACACCTGGACGAGTTTATAAGACAGAGCTGAAGAAATTAAATGATATTGATTGGGCCAGGAAAAATAGCGCTTTGTGGGAAGGACGGGCAATGCATAACGGTAAAATCAGCAAATCCCACACCTGCGTCACTCTAACAACCAACTACCTCAAAACTTATTTCAAGCTTCCCCTGTCACCTGAAGAACGCCTGATTGAAGAGACCTTTCTTCGGAAAGCCTGACCTTCCATGGATATAATAACTGAGATCAAAGATCATATCAAAAAGGTGTACCTGGCTTACAATCGACCATTCGTTGTTGGGTATTCTGGTGGCAAAGATTCCACCGTTGTAATGCAACTTGTCTGGGATGCTATCGAGGAAATTCCTCCTGAACAACTCACTCAGGACGTACATGTCATCTCTACAGATACTCTTGTAGAAACCCCATACATTATCGACTATGTGGCAAAAACCCTGGAACAGATCAACCAAACTGCACAAGCACGCAATCTTCCTATCTATGCCCATCGCCTGACACCGCTTTATAAAAATAGCTTCTGGGTAAATCTAATTGGTAAAGGCTACCCCGCGCCAAGCCGAAATTTTCGCTGGTGTACAGAGCGCTTAAAAATTGAGCCGGTCAACCGATTCATCGCCGAGCATGTTGATCAATGGGGTGAGGCTACTGTTGTGCTGGGTGCGCGCAAAGACGAGAGCTCCTCGCGCAGCCAGGTTTTGAGCAAGAAAGCCCGTGACCACCTGGGGCTATCCAAGCATCCAACATTGCCGGCCGCCTTTGTTTTTACTCCTATCGAAGAAATGACAACAGACGATATATGGTCGTATCTTCTGAGCCATAAATGTCAATGGGGTGGTAATAACCGTGACCTTGCTGCCATGTATCAGAATGCCAGTGGGGGCGAGTGTCCGATGGTGGTTGATAGGTCGACGCCATCCTGCGGCAATAGCCGTTTCGGCTGCTGGACTTGTACACTAGTGCAGCAGGACACCTCTATGGAGAACTTGATCGATAACGGCGAGGAGTGGATGACGCCACTTTTGGAGTTTCGCGATTGGTTGAGTGAAACACAGGATGTGGACCAAAAAGCGAAGTATCGCAGTCACAAACGACGTGACGGACAAGTTGCTTATGTCCGTGACGGAACGCGAATAGCCTACGGTCCGTACAAACTCGAATGGCGAAAGAAATTTTTAGAAAGGCTCTTGCTTATTCAAAAAGACCTCCAGCTAAACGGTCCGGACCCCACCGTAAAAATGATTTCTTTCGAGGAGCTTGAGTTGATTCGTGAGTATTGGCAAGAGGAAGAGTGGGGCGATTCGGTTCCGGAAATCTATCAGTTGATTATTGGCGATGACCATGCGTGGTGGAGTGATGACGGTGTTAAATACTCATTTGAGGATTTCCAGCTACTGAAACAATTCTGCGAAGAGGCAGGGGTAAACCCTGCCTTACCCACCAAATTAATTGATCAGGAGCGTCGGATGCAAGGGATGAGTCGTCGCGCTGGAATTTTGCAAAAGATAGATCGTGTTTTTTCAGAGGAGTGGCGGTCGGAGGGAGAGATCCTAGAGTCGCTTAGGATGGCAAATGATCTTTAATCGCCTGACCGTGACAAACCTCGGCAACTTTTCCGGGACATCCACCTTCTGCCTTAGGTCGAAAGACCTCAAGGCAATAAGGCCTATCATCCTGTTCGGTGGTCTTAACGGTGCGGGGAAGACTACCATTTTTGATGCCATCAAGCTTTGTCTTTATGGCTCAGAAATGTTTGGTCCTATAAGCGTTGCTAAATATCAGGAATATCTCAAGCAGAAAGTCCACAATTCAAAAATTACGGTGGTTCAGCCAAACTGTGCCGCTATCTCCCTTGAATTTGATTATGCGCACCAGGGTACTGTCTGTGCTTATCAGGTTGAACGCATGTGGGAAGTCTCGGGCCAGAAGGTGCGAGAAAATTTGACCATTACAAAGAACGGACTGCCGTTGGACGATGTGGAGACCGAGAATTGGCAGGACTTTATCAAGGAGATAATTCCGCTTGGATTGTCACAGCTCTTCTTTTTCGATGGCGAAAAAATTCAAAGAATGATGTCTGATGACAGTAATGAGGAATTGAAAAGATCGATTCTTTCATTGTTGGGCTTAGACGTAGTAGAACGCCTGCAAGCAGACCTCAAAATTTATCGGAGTAAGTTCCTGAAGGAAGGTTCAACCGAAAGTTGTGTTAGGGAGATTTCAGAACTAGAGGATAAAAAGTCTCTGGTCGAGGCCAAGATTCGTAAAATCTCTGATGATATGGCCGCGCTGGAAAACACAATAGCACAGCTTTCAGGACGTATCACTGATTATAGAAACAAAATAGCGGCCCAGGGTGAGCAATATTACCGTAATAGGGTGAATTTGGAAGAGAGAAAAAAAGTTTTGGTGCATGACCTTGAGGCAATCAAGGAGAAACTGCGTGAGCAGGCAGCGGGCCTGCTACCGGTTGCCATTGCCTCTTCATTCGCGCTGAAACTGAAGCGGCAGGTTGAAAATGAGAGTCAACATAAAGCAACTGCCATGCTTGCTGAAAGCCTGGATGCGAAATGCCGGGAAATGCTTGAACGGATCGATTCTAGAAACTTTCTGAAAAGCAGAGATGTCAGCGCTACTGTTCTGAAACAGTTCAAAGCACAATTGAAGGATGAAATTGCTTTCCTTTTTACTCCGCCAGAGAGCGATGAGGCAGCAATCGAAATTTATGGGTATTCACAGAGGCAGACGATGGAAATTTTGCAATCCATTGATAAGGCGCTCAATACTATCCCTGCCGAAATAGCCTCTGTAACGGATAGCTACGAGAACAAGTTTAGAGAGTTGCAATGCACGGTGGCTCAGTTGGCCAAGGTGCCTGATGATGAGTTTATTCAACCTATGTACGAAACGTTGGATAAGTTGAATATTGAATTAGGTGTCCTTTCGGAAAAACAAGCTAGTTTCGACGAACAACGAACAGAGCTATCGAATGGCAGAAGTGCGTTGGAGCACAAGATAGAACAGCTCAACCGAAAAATTGTTTCATCAAACGAACTGGGAGAAAAGTTGCAATCGGTTCTGAAAGTAGAACAGGTTCTCGCCAAGTACCACCTGCACCTTGCCATGCAAAAAATCAACAGTTTGGAAGAGGCTTTTACTCAAAAATTCAGAATGTTGCACCGCAAGGACGACATGATAGCAAGGATTGAAATTGATCCACAGACCTTTACAGTCACCCTTTATGACCGTAACGACGACAGCATAAGTAAAAGCAGTTTATCGTCAGGAGAACTGGAAATATATGCCATGTCCATGCTTTGGGCTTTGGCAAAAGTATCGGGACAAAAACTGCCGTTCATCGTTGATACACCTTTGGCACGTCTTGACTCAAAGCATAGAGATAACCTCGTTGAGCTGTTCTTTCCCCATGCATCTCATCAGATGATGATATTTTCCACTGATACGGAACTTGATAAGCAATACTTTAGTAAACTCCAACCTTATGTTGGGCAAGCGTACAATCTCGAATATTGCGAAGAGTCCAAATCAACTGTGGTAAAGGAAGGGTACTTTTGGAACTGAACGGATTGGAATTCAAACGCATCAAGCTGTCACAGGAATCGACCAAGAAGTTGCAATTGTTTAAAAGTCGTACCGGTTTGACACCAAATATAGCCTGCCGTCTTGCTCTGGGGATTTCCATTGCAGAGGACAACATGCCGGCGCTGGAACTGTTCACCGAGGAGTCTGGCCAGGAAATCAATCGTTACACCTTGTTTGGCGAGTATGAGTTAGTGTTAACCTCCCTGTACTTGCAATGGTGTCACGAGAAGGGAGTCCAGCCTACGAAGCGGAACGCATATTTTCTTGCCCATATTAATCGCGGAGTTGAACTGCTGGTAAACCGGGTGAAGGGGTTGGAAAACATGGCTCAATTAATAAAATAAGTCGATGATGGAAGAAGAGCCGATATATCTCGATCATAATGCCACAACACCCGTCGACAGACGGGTGTTGGAAAAAATGTTACCGTATTTTTACGAAGTGTACGGCAATGCCTCCAGTACTGACCACTTGCATGGTTCAAGAGCAAAGGAAGCGGTAAGTAATGCCAGGGAGAGCATAGCAAAAAATCTCGGCTGTCGCAAAGAAAGCGAGATACTGTTTACGAGCGGCGCGACTGAAGCGAATAATCTCGCCTTAATCGGAATTTTTCGTAGATACAGAGAGAAAGGCAATCACATCATTGCTTCGACTATAGAACATCCTGCTATTTTGGATACCCTTAAATACTTGCAAAACGAAGGGGCTGAGGTGACGCTGCTTCCTGTAAGTAGCGATGGTCTTATTGATTTGGAGATGCTGAAAAAGGCGATCAAAAAAGAAACTATCCTGATCTCCGTTATGTCTGCCAATAACGAAATAGGCACCATTCAGCCAATCAACGAAATCGGTGTTCTTGCGAAGTCAAAAGGAATAATATTCCATTCCGACGCCGCCCAAGCTGCGGGACACGAGAAAATTAATGTCTATGAGATGAACATTGATCTTCTCTCTTTCAGTGCCCATAAATTTTACGGCCCCAAAGGTATTGGTGGCCTTTTTGTTCGCTCTTATTCTCCATTAATCAAACTGGCCCCAATTTCCTTCGGAGGAGGTCATGAAAGGGGGATGAGATCAGGAACCTTAAACGTTCCTGGCATCGTTGGGATGGCCGAGGCACTACATTTGGCGAACAAGGAAATGAATGATGAAAAGCATCGGTTGAAAGAAAAAACCGCTGAAATTCTTCAGATGGTCAAGCAAGCTATTCCTGACATCAGGCAGAACGGGCACTCGCAGAGCAGGCTCGCCCACAACCTTAGTCTCACGATTCCTGGTGTTGAGGCTAAGGCTTTAATCCATTTGCTAAAAAACAAGCTCTCCTTTTCCGCAGGCTCTGCCTGTTCGACTATAAAGGTCGAACCGTCCCATGTGCTCAGGGCGATTGGTCTCAATGATGACGAAATTTTCCAGACTATCCGACTTGGACTTGGACGATCTACATGTGATGCCCATACGATAGCTGATGTTTTAATTTCTGGGATTAAGCAATTGAGATAGTCCCAGCATCTTATACGACCGCAGGGGTCACCTCAGAAAGCCAGGAAGTGATGCTGTTCGACGTATCCCCAGAGTTGGCTGGCTTATAATTTTTTAAATCATCAAGAAACCAATTTCTTTGTTTCTTCAAACACTCCGTTTCTTCCTTCTTGGCTGAAGGCCATGTTTCTTGTCCCACCAATCCGGCAACAAAAAACGGCTGCCCAACCGTTATGGTCGGAGCAGCCGTTGGCGTTGCTGGGGTTTCTTCGTTTCTTGAGCTTTGTTCTCTTTATGCTGCCGCCGGAAGTGTTTCTTCCTGAACACCAACAATCCCTGCCTTGTCGAGGATAAAGTCGGCGGCTTGCTGAGCCTTGGCAGCGGCGGTGAAGATGGCCTTGCTGTCGCCCTGGAGGATCTGCAGCCAATGGCTGATATATTCCGGATGGCGCATGTTTTCAAAGGGGATGCCAGTGTGGGCGCCGAGGAAAGCGGCACCGATCTCGGCAACCAGTTCTTCAAAGGCATAGCCAAGATCACCAAACCGGGTGCCGAACATCCGGTTCAACCGGCTGGGGTGACCTGCCCAGTGGCAAATCTCATGGTAGCCAGTGCTGAAATAGAAATCATCATGCTCGAAGCTGGACCGGTGCGGCAGGAGCACCATATCCGGGCCCGGCAGATAGCAGGCCTTGTTGCCGCCATGCTTCAGATTCGGCAGGGCCAGGATCTGCTCCGCCAACTCGTTGCATTCGTCCACATCCGGTGCCTCTTCTTCGACCAGCGGCGGTAGATCCAGCCCCTCGCACTGCTCCACATTGAACACCGTGTAGCTGCGGGCAAAAGGGATCAGCTTCCGCTCCTGTTCATCATCAGTCAAGGCGTCGGGCTCCGCATCGCCATCCCGGTCCCTGGCGGGCAGAAACTTCCAGAAAACAATGGACGCTCCTTTCTCGCCCTTGCGCACATGACCACCCAACTGCTCGGCATTGCGATAGGTGAGCCAGCGGGGATCGACATGACCACGGGCTAAGGCCATCAGGTTGAGCAAAAGAACGTTCATCCCCCGGTAGGGCCGGTTGGTGAGCGCATTGCGGAATGGTCCGTAATGGACCGTTTGCCAGGGCTTGGCCCAGGGATTGACACCGTCTTCCAGGGCGGTGATGATCTTGGCGGTGATTTCTTCGTAAATGGATATTTTTTGATCGTTCATGATTTCGCTCCTTGGGTGCAGGGAAATTTCATCGTGTCGTCCCCAATTGGTATCAGGCATTATGATGGCCGGTTTCGGAAAGGGAGAGAACTTCATCGCCCACGATCAGGTGATCGAGCACCCGGACGTCGATCACCTTGAGGATCTCAGTCAGGGTACGGGTGAGTTCCAGATCTTCCTTGCTGGGCTGGATACCGCCGGAGGGGTGGTTATGGGCAATGATCACCGACGCTGCATTGAGCGCCAGCGCCTCCTTGACCACCTCGCGGGGATGGACCGAGTTGCGGTTGATCGAACCCCGGAACATCTCCCGCCAAGCTAGCACCTGGTGTCGGCTGTCGAGGAACAGGCAGCCAAACACCTCGTGCTCCAGGCCGGTGAGCTTGAGCCCAATGGCATCCTTGGCGGCGGTGGGCGACAGGATCGCGGCCCCACGCCGGAACTGATAACCGCTGAGCTTACGGGCTTCGGAGAGGATGGTTTCCTTGGGTGCGGGCTGGTAGACGCCGCAGAGATCTTTGATGTAGAGCATGTGTGCCTCCTATGGATGAGGCACAACAGCCCATCGGGGCAGTGTGCCCCGTCAGGGATTGGTTTGAGTGCAAACAGTGGTCAAGCAGCCTGGCGAACCTCGGCCAAGACGAAATGACCAAGGTGGGGCGGCTTGTAGAGACGAATGGGTTTATGGTTGATCTCGCCATGACCTTGGCGGTCATAGCTGCCGATCCTACGATCCTGCCAATAGATCACCCCGGCTTGAAGCCGGAAGCGATTACCATCCACATAGGCCACCGCCGTATTGCCCCGGAGATAGACCCTCCCCCTGATCACCAACTCGTGGCGAACCAGGGCGGTCTGCCCATCGGGCGAACTGATGGTGGTTGTGGTGGTCACCCGGGTTTCCTCGGTGGTGGTGATGCGTTCGGTCTCATCGAGATCGAGCACCGAGGCAAGTTCCCGCTGGCAATACCTGCTCCAGGCAGTGGTGACATCCTCCACCGGCTGCTGGCCGGTGAGGGCCTTGGCCAGCTCATAGAGCATGCTGTTTTCCGATTCGGAGAGCGCTGCCAGTCCTTGACCCGAGAGTTCGCCCTCAACCGCGAGCGAAGTCTCCATCTTCTGGGCCATGAGGCTCAGCGCCTTATCCTGCATGGTTTCGGCATAGGCCAGGTAGAAGACCCGGACCGGCAGGTTCTGGCCGATCCGCCAGGAACGGCGGCTGGCCTGTCTGAGGGTGAATACCGAGTAGCCGCACTGGAAAAAGACGATGGTCGGAAAGTCGAGCAAATCGAGGCCGGTCTTGACCAGGTAGGGTAGGTAGCGCCCTATCTGTTGCCAGATAGAGAGTCTTCCCCCCTCCGAACCGTACGTGCAACTTTCGCTGCATACGGCTCTCCACTATCCTTTCGTTCCATGTTCAGCGTTCTTTGGCTTGGGTGATTTTCCCTGATGAATAAGGGTTCGGTGGCATTCCTTGCACACTACAAGGGTCTTCCTGTTCATGGCTGCCATCATCTTCTGCCAAAGTTGCTTCTTTCCTTCCACATCCTTCATTTTACGAATGTGGTGGACTTCGACGTTTTCCCTACTCCCACAATACTCACAAACATCAGCCCTTAGTCTTTCCTCAAGCTGTGTTCTTGATAAAGTGAACATGTAAGTGTTAGGGATTTTATCTACATCCCATGCGCTTTTAGGCACTTTGATCTCATTGAGCATTACCATTGTACCTGTTTTGGGTCCGGTTTTAGTTTCGTATGCAATACTGATTCTACGATCCTTACCTGTGCCCTTAACGTACTTCCGCGCTATTTGGGATCTGGATGCTTTGAACTTCCTACCGCAACACTTCAACAAGCTGTCTTGGTACATCCATTGTAGTTTCGACAATTTGTGCTTAAAACGCCCTGCGAGACTGTAATAATTAGCGAATCCTCTTAATTCTGCATCGTAGGTGCGAAGAATTTCGAGATCAGTACGATTCTCTAATTCTGGTCTGTCCGAGGTTTCATTCCGATCATAATCTCCGATACCGTTCCTCTTGGTAAAGGCTCGAATTTTCTCCACGGGTATGTCCAGAATTATAGCCCCATTTATAGTGCGCTTCTTAGTTATCCGACCATGGGTTACTACTTTCTTTACTGCGTCAAGATCATACAGTGTCCGAAATTCGTAACCCAGGAAGATTGCTCCATCTCTAGCGTTCCTGATCCTTGTTTTCTCTTCCGAGAGCTCAAGTTTCAGTTCTTCTTTTATGAAGCTCTCCAAGTTGTCCAATACTCCTTCCGCATCCTTTTTGGACCCAATTATTCCCAATACAAAGTCGTCTGCATATCTACAATATGTGAGTCTTTTGTAATCTGGGTCCATTTGGTCCTTCGGAGTGAGGGATAGGATTTCCTTTTCGTCTTCCTTTATTTTGGCCAAGAGTTCCTTATAGCTCTCACTGTCTTTTTCAAGCTCGCTTAGCTTCTCCCTTCTTCGTGACCTTCTTTGAACCGCTACGACATAATCCATATTGCGTTTTCGGTATTTACCTCTATTGAAGTTGGTCACTTCGTTTTCCATCCATAGATCAAATTCATGTAGGTAGATATTTGCGAGTATCGGAGATACGATACCTCCTTGCGGTGTCCCGCTGTGGGTTTTCTTGAATGTCCAATCTTTCATGTAGCCCGCTTTAAGGAATCGTTTGATTAGATTGATAAACTTCCAATCATCGATCTTCTTTTCCAGCACTTCAACGAGTTTATTGTGGTCGATGTTGTCAAAATAACCCTTAATATCCACCTCTATGATCCACCTGATATTGGTCCAGGATTTTTGGATTTGCCCAATTGCCGTGTGGCACGATTTTTGGGGACGGAACCCATGAGATTTACCAGAAAATACAGGCTCATAGATTCTTTCTAGGATCAGCTTGATAACGCTCTGAACTAGCTTGTCATTACCACCTGGAATTCCAAGCGGTCGTCTTCGTCCATTTGCCTTTGGGATATACGTCCTTCTGGCAGGTTTCGGAAAGTAGGTTCCGGCTTTGAGTGCTCTCATGATTCCATCAATCCGGTCCTGGGACATGCAATCCATAGTATCATTGCTACTGATACCTGCGGTAACTGCCCCCTTATTACTGTAGATGTTGGCATATGCTTCCATCCATAGGTCCGGGTAATTTGTCATCAAGTGAAACAATCTCTTTGCTTTCACCCCATTTTTGCTGCATGTAACGATTCCATCGAGTCTCATACTCGTTCGTTGGATTAGCATTGGCTATCCTCCTTTCAGTTCCTCTCTGGTATAGGTTAGCTGCCGCACTTCCTCCCAAACATTGGCACTTTCCCTTATCTCACGATTTGGTTATATGCTTGTCGGTTCAGCATGTCTGTTGACTGCTGACTGCCTTGAACCATTACAGCAAGACTTTGAGTAATATTGCGGCTCCGTTACCGTGCTGGTTTCTTGAACCAGTTTAGGTAATCCCGGATTTCGACGTGATTAAGATGCGACATACTTAGGTTTCCAGTTCGTTCCTTATCTCCCTATTAGGAGCAACGTCAGGGATATTGGATAACAACTCACCTAACCTCAGAGTCATTAATCCCTGATATACCTTCTCACCCGTTCTTTACGGTATCGGCTGCAATCTGCCCGTTTAGAACTTGGATTCAACCAGTGTAGGCTTAACCTTATATGTCTTGTTCTGACGACCCTCTTGGCTACAACGGGTTTGCCTCATATCGCCTTTTCCCAACATGCTACACTCCCCACTTCCTTTCGGAATCTACGAGTTCATTACTGAACATGGATAAGTTGGGTGAACATAGGACGTTCCAATAGTCCTAGCCAAAAGAATGACACTTAATTCACGCCGTGAACCGGCGCACGTTGGGGTTGCAGAGCAGGCAGTCGTACTGGCCGGTGGCGAGATTTTCCTTGAGCCAGTCTTCCCGCTGTTCCGGTTTGACCGCCTGGCCCCGCAGGACCAAAGGGGAGAATCCTTGTTGATGCAGCTTGTCCACCAGGGTGGGCACCAGGTCGCGGGTGCCGGTGTGTTCGAGGAAGACCGCCACCTTGCGGCCCTGTTTGCGTTCGGTTGCCAGGATCTCCAACAGCCGCTTTTCCTTGGCCAGGAGGTTGATCTCCAGGGCCGGAGCCGAGGCGATCAGTTCCTCCACGCCGCCGCGTTCGAGATAGACCCGTTCGCCGAAACGGCACCCATCCGGATAGGCCAAGAGGCTTTGCAGCATCTTGCCCAAGAGCCGCATGTCGCCGCAGGCGAGAGCCTTGCGGGTGGCAGCGACCAGGGTGTTGGAGAGTTCGAAATAAGAGGTTTTGAGTGCGTCATCCATGGGGGTGGTGACGATGATTTCTTCGTAGTCAGGCAGGGCCTGACTGACATCGTTCAGCCGGACAAAGGCGGAACGCTCCAAAAGCAGATCCGGGAGCAGCAGCGGGGAAATCCCCGGCGCCTCCTTGATCCGAGCCTTACCGGGCTTGCGGCCAATGCTAGCCTGATTCCAGTCTGGGCCCAGATCATCGGCCTTGTAGGTGCGCTCCACCACTCCATAGCGTTCGGCAAATCCGAGGGTGCGACCGTATTCAAAACCGGCCTGCACCATCTGCCGGGGAAACATCCGCCAGAGGAGGTAGAATAAATCACGCGCAAACCCACCCATAAGGGTGCCGGTCAGCGCCAGCACCTTGCGGGAGCGGGCGATCAGGCAGGACATGGCCTGGCCCTGGGCGGTGCCGCCTCCCTTGAGTTCGTGGACCTCGTCGAGAATGACCAGATCGAAGAACCCTTTGGGGAGATAGCGCTTGATGAACTCGGCCTTGGCATAGCGCCGGTTGCGCCCGCCGTCGGCCGACCACATCCGGGCCTGGCAATGTTCGCAGACCGGGGCCGGGTCATTCACATTCCAAAAGACCTGAGCGCCGCAGTCCGGGCAGCAAGAGGATCCTTGCCGGACCATGAGGCCGGGCTTGCGCTGGTAGTGCAGCTTGGCCCGTTCCTTGCCCAGCACCCAGATCTCGGTGCCCCGAGGTTGTTGTGGTTTTCGTTTATGTTCGAGTAATAGGGTCATGTCCCGGCCGTTGAGGTTGACGCAGGTGCAGCCGGGCAGCGTTGCTTCCGCCTCCCTAATCCACTTGCGCACCAGATGACCGGGGCATTGAATGAGGATCCGTTTGGCCGGTTTGGGTTCGAGCGCGGCCACAGCCAGGCTCATGATCGTCTTGCCCGCGCCCATCTCCCCAACCAGGAAGGCGCCTTTGCGGTCCTCCCTGTAGAGCGTCCTGGCAATGGGCAGGATGCCGCAGCGGATCTGGGCTTCAAACGGGGTGCGTTTGAGCGAGCCCAATTGTTCGCGGGCCTGCGCATCCCACTGATCTTCACCCTTGGGTTGATAGACCGGGTGCATGGTGGTGATGACCTGGGACTTGAGTACCTCGCCCCACTGGTCGAGAAAATCGCTTAAAGGGATGTCCATCGTCTGTCCTCCATGGGGAAGGCAGACGATCCCCGTCAGGGGAACGAATGCCTCCCCTGTTCAGGTTCTTTTGAGTTCGTTTAAACGAGATAACCGAGCCGGATGCCTTCCAGAATCCGTTCTTCCAACTCTTCCTCCTGCCAACTGATCTTCCAGGCCTGCCGCAGGTGCGGATTGCCGAAGGAATAGAGCCGTTCCGGCTGCAGGACCTCGTCCCATAACCAGTCGCGCCACTCAGTTTTCAGCGGCATGGTGGTGCTGTTGTCTAAACGGTGATAGGCCTGCTGCTTGACCGTTGCCATGTCCTCGCCAAAGACGATGACCGAGCAGGCGGTTTCGGTGTGCTGAGCCTTGCGTTCGAACTGCTCGGCACTGATCAGCACCTTATTGACCACATCGCCGATCTTCCGCGCCCGGATGGAACGGATGGTTCCCGGGGTGCGTCCCAGCTCCAACGGAGTGGGTTCGATCCCGGAGATCCGGCAGAAGCCGCCGCTATAGAAGTGGGCCGAGGTGGCCTGGATCTGGGCTGGGCTACCGACCAGACTGAGCAGATAAGCCCGCGCCTGATCCGCCTGGATGCTGGCGATGATGCCGTCGCAGTAGGTGACAAAGCCGTTGCTGCGGATGGTGAGATAGTCGTGCATGATGCCTCCTGAAAAAGAGAGGGAGACATCCCCACCGGGGAATGCTCCCCCCATGGGTTGGTGTGGATAGGATCAAAAAAGGTTCAGCGGATGATCAGCATTTCGGCCTTGGCCATGTCGATGGCTTTGACCGTGGGCTGGTACAGATCACGGGTGGTGACCATGGTGTCGCCGGTGTTATTCTCGGCTATGGAGTGTATTTTTTCCATCTTGTGGACCACGCCTTTGATCACCAGCCGGTGGCCGTCCATCTCGATCTCGCCGTTCATGTAACCGCCGGCGAGCATCAGGGCCAGATGGCCGTTCTTCAACGGTGCCAATGGCCGGATGGAGTGACACTGTCCGGGTGCCAGATCATGGGTGAGCAGATCCGCCAACAGTCCGCTCTTGCGGACTTGGGGAATAGCCTCCCGGGGATCGATCCGGCTGCACTGGAAGGTGCAGGGATGTTTGGGCGCAGGGATAACCATCTGTTCTGTACAGATGGCCAACTGCGGAGCCGTGGCCAGAAAGATCTCCGGCGCCATGCCGGCGATACAGTTCAGTTCCTGCTCCATGTGGGCAGCCTTGGCCTTGGTCACCAGCGAGCGTTTCCGCCCGATCACCAAACACTGATGGAAGGTGTGGAACTCCTCTTCCGGAAAGGCGTAGACCTGAAGGCCTGAGAAATGCCGGGCCAGGATTGGTGCGCAGGCCGCCAGCACGGTGTAGGGGACAACCAGCACCAGCCAGCCGTCCTTATGCAGGGTTTCCTGGAAGCGTCTGAGAAAGAGCGCTTCCAGCCGCTGGGCCTTGGCCTCCGGCTCCAAACTGTAGTCATAGGGTGGATTGAGATAGAGCATGCCAAAGGCGCCGGGCGAAATCCGCATCTCCACCAGGGCGTCGCCGTCGCCCCAAAGGAGATGGTCGATTCGTTGCCGTGCCTCGGTGGCCCGATCATGATCCAGTTCAATGCCATAGGTGATGGCACCTGTTCCTTCCGCCAAAGCGGCAAGTGTGTTGCCGTTGCCGCAGCAGGGGTCAAGGATGCGGGCGCCTTCTTCAATATCGAGCAGTTGTTTGAGTTGGCCATGGACGCTCTCCGGTGTCGGATAAAAGCCGGCCTTGGCCTGTGAACCCAGTCGTGCCATGGTGTTCTCCTGTGGTGGTGTTCTGTTCAGGGCTTTCTCGTGTGTTCGGTTTCGACCAGGAAATGCATCTGAGCTGTTTGCCCGAGCATAAAGCCATCCTGACCCTCTGTTTGGGCCAGGTGCAGCAAGTCGGTCAACAGATCGATGATTCCGGTTTCAAGCGTATCCAGTGGTTCACCCTTGCTCAGGCAATACTGATCAAGCGCCTGCCGGGCGGATTCGGTACGTCGTGTCATGGGCATTCTCCCAGGTTGCGTTGAATTTCCAGTTGCTGCCAATCGGGGAAGATGCTTTCCAGCATGACGCGAGCCGCAGCGGCTGGACCGGTGGAAGTCACCAGATCCCGCAGAGCGACATACAGGGCTGGGGCGGCCTGGAGCAGTCGGATGTTGCCGGCTTCGTGCCGTGCCACCAGCAGACTGCGCCGGTCACCTTCCTCAGTGGAGATGTCATAGCCCTGGTCGCACCATGTTTGTTGCTCATGGCGGGCCTCACGGATGACATATCCACCTTCGGTGTCCGGATGGGATTCGATGGTCCAGGGAAAAGGGGTGCAGAACGATGGTTTTTCCATGTAGTTCTCCTGATAGTTGGAAGAGAGAAGGCCTGAACCCCATGAATGTGGAGTTCAGGCACGGGGAGTTGTGTGGCTTCAATGCGTGGCAATCAAAATGGCACATCGTCGGAAAGAGGCGGATCCTGACCGTCTTCAGGTGGCACCGGAATCTCGGTTCGTTCGCCGCCGCCCAGCATCTTCATCTCACGGGCAATAATCTCCGTGGTGAAGCGGGTGACACCTTCCGCGTCCTGCCATTTGCGGGTCTGCAAACGGCCCTCCAGGTAGACTCGTGAGCCTTTTGAGAGGTACTCGGAGCAGATCTCGGCCAGACGGCCGAAGGCAACGATGCGATGCCATTCGGTCGACTCCTGTGGTTTGCCTTCGTTATCCTTCCACCGTTCGGTGGTGGCGATGCGGAAGGTGGCCACTGCGACCTGGGTCTTGGTGTAGCGGGTATCAACGTCTGCGCCTAAATTGCCGATCAGCATGGTCTTGTTCAACATGAGGGTTCTCCTTGGAAAATGAGAGCGTACTCTCCCCACCACGGGGAGAGATTTTGGGATCGATATGGATGGAAGGCCTGGGTTCAGGCCGCTTTTTTGATCTCCAGGAAGGCGTAGGAACTGTTCTTCTGGAAATCATTCAATGAATGGCCGTAGCCTTGGAGAAACTGGTTGAGTTGGTCCGTATCCAGTGACTTCCTGGTGCGAACCGCCTTGCGCAGCAAATGGCCAAAGGCTTTGAGCGGACCGGGCTTGTCAACGATGGCCAGCAGGTTATTCTTGCGATAACTGACCTCGGCCTCCAGACCCTTTTGCTGGTGTTGCAATTCCAGCAGGATCTCGACACTCTCGGTCAGCTCGCGCACCTCTTCGGCCTCGAACTTGGGGCAATCCATGAGGAAAGGGCAGTAGCCGCAGAGCGGTCCCACCTCCATGGAGGGGGTGGCCAGATCACCTGCACTGTAGGATTGGTATTGGTTCCAGATGGTAGCGGCCCGGTCGATCAGGCCGTGATAAATGATGTCCTGGGGTGTGTAGCCGCCAAAGAGTCGCATTCCCTGGTCACCGAAGTTGACCGCCAGGATGGCGCCTTTCTCCACGGTGTAATCGGGATAGCTGTCGGCCAGCAGGCCCATTTGCAGATAGAGTTGGGTCTCCCATGCGCCGTAGGGGTGTTCCGGGATGTTCTCCGGTGCTTTCACCTCCAGGACCGCCATGGTTTTGCGCACCTCCGAGATAAAGACAAAATCGAGATGAGCCGTAACCGGGACAGCGCCCACATGTCGAACCTCGGTTTGCCGCTGGAAGTTGCTGAAACCTGCAACCATGAAGGCGGCGGCAACCACTTCCTCGGCCATGTGACCGCGTCGCTGCCGCAGCAGGGTGACTAAGTCGGCCTCCGGGGTATGGAGTTTGTTGAGAATGGTTTTGCGCGGGCAGGCGCCGATGTCGGAAGCCCCGAGATAGGTACTCCGATCACCGAGCGTTTCCTCGGTCTGTTGGATGGCAAGCTGCTGGAGAGCGGCCTGCAGGGTGAGCATTAACTGGTCTGACATGGTGGTATCCTCCTGAAAAAAATGAGGGAGGATACACGGATTCCCGCCGAGGGAATGGTATCGCTCCCTCTGGGGTTGGGTAGGGTTGAGTTGGTTAAGCGGCTTGTTTCATCCAGGTTTTGCCTGTCTTATCCCATTGAAAACCTGCGGCCTTGAGCAGTTCCTTCTTGTCGAAGAGATGGTCGCCGATGGCGATGATCACCCCTTGGCGATGCTCGAAACTGACGCCGGCGATCTTGGGCAGGGTTGCCGAGAGATCGCTTTGATTGGCAGGTGGCTCAACGGGTTGGCTGGACCTGGATGCAGGTTTGGTTTTCGGTTGCGGGTTGGATTGCGTTGCGGGTGGCTGCGTTCGTTGTGTTCCCTGAAGGTAGACATTCTTCAACAGTCCCTTGTAGGCATCGCTGCCGATGGACAACAGAGACATGCATTTCTGGATAGCATCGGTGATCGCCCCTTTCTGGGCATCGCCGACATTGCCTTTGACGATCTGCATCTGTCCCTTATGGGAACCCTTGCACAGCCAATCACCGTCTATCTTCACAAACAATCGAACCTCGGCAACAGCCTGGGACTCGAAAATCTCCTCCTTGGTCAGTTCGTACCGCCAATTCTCCGGACCGAGTACCTCGTTGACGCTGTCAAAGACGTACTGCGGCCGAAAGCCGAACTTGATCTGACCGATCACGTTACCGCTCTTGTCGGTCATCTTGATTTCCTGAATCGCTTCGTTGCCGAATGATCGCAAGCGTTCGTTGATGGATTGGATCTGTTCCTGCAATGATGCCATGGTGTTGCCTCCTTATGAGTATGGGGGAGCAAGACGACATGGCTCCGCCGGGAGCATGACGTAACAGCTCCCGATGGATGAGCGAGGAAAGGATGTGGGGTAAAAAAAAACGATAGGATAAGCCCTTACGAGAACGTGCAGAAAAAATACGGCTCCGAAAAGACAGAGAAAGAGCTATCGATTCAACGGGGAAGTGAAGGAAGGAAAACGAATCAAGCGATTCGTTTGCAGGGGTGCATGCGCAACTCTCTCAAGTCAAAGAAAGACGTTCGCCTCTGCGATTAAACGTCTCTGACCGGGAAAGGCAGCAATGCGTGGTACCTGGAATTCAAGAACACAAAAATAGTGTTCAGCTAAGCCCTGGAAAGGGGTATCTCATTGGAAATGAGTCGGAAATATTGTGTTATTTATATGCCGTGGTTCGAAAAAAATCCAGCATAAAACGAACTTGTTTGTTTCCTCTGCTGGAGATTCAAACAAACAAGTTCACTCCTGAGTCAATGTCAAAATTTTATCAAGATACCAACGTTTTTATCATCGCTCCACCACAGTGGCTATTCCCATTCCCCCGCCGATGCACAGGGTTGCAAGGCCGCTTTTCACGTCCCTTTTTTTCATTTCGTGGAGCAAAGACACCAGGATACGGGCGCCAGAAGCGCCGATCGGATGGCCGAGCGCGATGGCGCCTCCATTGACATTCACCTTGCTCATATCAAATCCGAGATCCCTGGCGACTGCGACACTTTGCGAGGCGAACGCTTCATTGGCTTCGATTAGCGCGATCTCTTCCAATTTTTTTCCTGCCTTGGCCAAGGCTTTTGGAGAAGCGGCGGCTGGACCGATGCCCATGATTTCCGGTTTGACCCCAGCAGAAGCATAGCCCGTAAGTTTGGCCATGGGCTGGATGCCCAATTCCTTGGCCGTGTCGGCCGCCATGACGATGATGATTGCCGCGCCATCATTGACGCCGGAGGCATTGGCTGCTGTGACCATGCCGTCGGATTTGAACGCTGGCCTCAGCTTGCTGACCTTCTCCAGAGTGGAGTCGGGAGTGTAGTGCTCATCGGTATCAAACACCAGCGGGTCGCCTTTGCGCCGTGGAATCAAAACAGGAACGATCTCATCCTTAAAACGGCCACTGGCGATAGCGGCTTCGGCTTTTCTCTGCGATTCGACGGCAAATCGATCAAGCTCCTCCCTGGAAAGGTTCCAGTTTTCGCAGATGTTCTCGGCAGTCACTCCCATATGACAGTTGCTCATCGCGCACTGCAATCCATCATGCACCATCATGTCGACAAGACCGTTCATCGGCGCATTCATTCTGTAGCCAAAACGGGCTTGCGGCAAGGCGTAGGCGGTGGCGCTCATATTTTCCATGCCGCCGGCCACGATAATGTCCGCATCGCCGCATTGAATTGCCTGCGCCGCCATTACAATGGATTTGAGCCCGCTTCCACAGACCTTGTTGATTGTCACCGCTGGAACTTCCTGGGGGATGCCAGCTTTCAGCGCGGCCTGACGGGCGGGGTTCTGCCCCAAAGAACCGGTGAGCACGCAGCCGAGGATCACCTCATCAACCATTTCCGGTTTGAGGTCAGCCCTTTTCAGGGCATCTTTAATAACAATTGCCCCTAATTCCACAGCTGGAGTGTCTTTCAAGGAACCACCGAATTTGCCAACCGCAGTGCGACAGGCTCCAACAAGGACTATTTCACGCATTGTACCCTCTCTTGTTTGAAGATTATGTGCTGAACCGGCAAGTGGAGAGTGCCGCTGTTAAACAAGCATTCAATAAAGGTAGTGTTAAAGGCACTTAAGCCAGCCTATGTTCCACATGCAATGGCCACAGGGGACGTGACTTCCATAACAATCATTCATGTTTAGAAGATTGGCATTAACCAGATCAGCACAAGGGGATGAAGTGCAACTCCAGCAGGGAGCATACTCGTTTTGCCCCGCCTCAGCCCTGAATGCAGCATATGCTGCGTTCTGCCAGATCGTCTCAAGAGATTCTTCCTTAACGGAGCCCAGAACACGCTTTTCCACCTGAATGGCACTGTGATTGACCCGGCTGGGGCAAGTATGCCATAGAAAATGACACGGCATGACCTTGCCGATTTTATCGATGAAAACAGCATCATCATCGATGAACGGGCATCTCCGCTGGCCATTAACGTAAGCGTAAAGCGGTGGCAGGAAGAGATCGATTCCCCGTTTGCTTGCCGACCATTGAGCCTTGTAAAAATTTGTCTCTACTTCTCCCATGTCTCGACTGCTCTGCGTCACCAGATTGGGAAAATGTAAGGAAAGATTCTTCTCCTTTGCCTCCTGCCGCATGGCGTCCCCAAGCTGCACAAGAAGTGTATCTGCCGGACTCTTGGAGAATTTAAGTTGAGCAGCTGACAACTCCTCTAAGTTCACACCTTGAGCCTTGGCTTCCGCAGACCATTTCGCAAAAAGCCTGGTCGCCTCATAACTATTCGGATTAAACAGGCTTTGATCGGTCAGTGAGCCATCGTAGGAAAAGAGGTGACTGGCAATGATGAAATCGACATGATGTTCATCAGCCCACGCGATCATGTCCTGCAGTTGGGGAAGCGTCTTCTTTTGCAGAACCACCTCAATGCCAATGCGAACATGCCGTTGTGTCACCTCTCTTGCCTGTAACAGATGGGTAATCGCCTTGGTCACAGCTGAGATTTGATGTCCGCCCTGATTGCGTTCTTTTGCCTCGTCGGCATCCAGATTGTCCAGTGACAGGCAGATGGTGTCAAGCCCAGCCTCAATCAACCGCACGGCGCGGGGTTGATTGAGCAAAAGTCCATTGCTCTGGAAACCGATGCGGGCATCGGTCGGCATTGCCGCACGGGCAATGGCAATCATTTCGTCCAAATCGGGGTGAAGCAGAGGTTCTCCGATCCCATTGAGCACGAGGAATTCGGTGTGCGACAGCGAGGGCGCCAGCTTTTTGAAAAGAGCCAGCGGCAGATCCCCTTCCTCAATGCAGCTTCCCTCGGAAAATTTCAAACACATGGGGCACTGCAAGTTGCATCGCGTGGTCAGTTCTACATATACCTTTCTTGGATACGGAGAATTCATGATGGAAAATCAATGGTTAGATGAAATCAGTCTCAGGCTGTCGGTTTGACGGCTTCAATGGTCGCGGAAACAATGTACTCGGCGAGCGAGGCATCATTGTTCCATTGGCTGATGAGTGCTTTGCTCTCTTCCTTGGGCGAGATGTGAATATGGGTGAAACCCGCTGCCTGCAGCATGCTTTCCAATGCTGCGATTGTCGAAGCTCCCGCAATGCATCCCGCATGCAACGCTAAATCAGCGCGAATGTGTTCCGGGAGTTCAGCCATGGCCACAACATCGGAAATAGCCAGCCTGCCGCCTGGTCTCAACACACGAAAGGCCTCAATGAAAACCTGGGGTTTGTCTGGCGATAGGTTGATAACGCAGTTGGAGAGGATGACATCCACCGAGTTGTCGGCCACAGGCAGGTGCTCAATCTCCCCCAAACGAAACTCGACATTGCGATAACCGCCTGTAATGGCGTTGGAGCGAGCCTTGGAGAGCATTTCCGGGGTCATATCCACACCGATGACATAACCACTCTCGCCAACCTGACGAGCGGCGAGAAACGAATCAAATCCCGCACCGCTGCCGAGATCAAGGACCATTTCTCCAGTTTTCAGAGCAGCTATGGCTTGAGGATTGCCGCACCCAAGTCCCAGATTGGCTCCATCCGGGACTTCGGCCAATTCTTCAGCAGAGTATCCCATAGTGTGCGACAAATTGGGCGCTGGGCCGCTGCAACAACTTGGCCCACAGCATCCTGATTCAGCAGCACGGCTGTACAGTTGCCGGACAGCTTGTCGCACTCCGTCCTTTTCCAATACGTTCATATTTGCCTCATTCATTCATCCACAGGAATTCGCCGAGAGAAAGAATCAACTGATCCATTCTTCCACTTCGCTCTGTTTCGGTACCCGGCCCACACACTTCACTTCACCATTGACGACCACAGCAGGAGTCGAAAAAATGCCCATTTGGGCTATATCATGAAAATCTTTCACCTTGATGACAGTCGCCAGTACGCCTTTCAACGCAACTGCCGCTTCAACCACTTTCTGCGTTTTCTCACACGACGCACACCCGGGACCGCAAACTTTAATTTCCATTTTTTCCTCTTAAAATCAGATGATTGTGTTAAATAAATATCCGGTAAAAATAATGCCGCTGCCAACCACAACGATAAAAACAGCGATCAGTTTCGGCTTTAAGACTTTCCGAAGAATAATCATCTCCGGAAGAGAAAGCGCAATCACACTCATCATGAATGCGAGCACAGTTCCAAGGGCGGCTCCTTTGCCGAGCAGGGCCTCAACCACCGGCACGATACCAGCAGCATTGGAGTACATGGGCACGCCAACAACCACCGCCGCAGGGACCGACCACCAGGCTCCTTTGCCCATAATCGATGCCATGAAGTCTTCCGGGACGTATCCATGAATAAAGGCGCCGACCGCGATGCCGATGACAACATAGACCCAAACTTTTCCCACAATATCGCGGACCGCGTCAACACCCTGATGGAACCGATCATGCCAGGTGAGTTTCTCTTCAAAAACGATGGCTTCCCCGGCCCGTAATTCCTGCACCCAATCTTCTATCCAGGATTCAAGTTTTAACCGACCAATGACCCAGCCTGAGATCATGGCGATCAGCAGACCCGTAACGAGGTAGAGAGCAGCCACCTTCCAGCCAAGCAGCCCGTAGAGAAGCACCAGGGCAATCTCATTCACCATGGGCGCCGCGACAAGAAACGAGAAGGTGACGCCAAGCGGCACTCCAGCTTGTACAAAACCGATGAAAAGGGGAACTGCTGAACAGGAACAAAATGGGGTAACGATACCGAGAACGGCTGCCATCACGTTACCAGCCGCTTCACGCTTGCCTGCCAAGTATTTTCGAGTACGCTCCTGAGTGAAAAACGACCTGATCACGCCGATGACAAAAACGATCAATGTTAATAGCATCATGACCTTGGGCGTGTCATACGCAAAAAACTGAACGGCATCCCCGAGATGGCTTCCTTTACGGACATCCAGCAGCGAATAAGTCAGGTAAAAGGAGAATGGTTCAAGGTTTTTATAAATCAAAAACCACACCCCCAAGCAGAGTGCGCTCAGAGGTGCAAGTTTGCCCCATTGAACATTGGGCTCGACAGCGGTTTGGCACGACGCATTTTTGGTACAATCACAACCAACAGGTTGAAGTGGTTCCATTTCACGCCTCACTTTTCAAAATATATGCACGTTGGCACGTGGTTTTTGGTAAAGCAGCTTTCATTCGCCGCAATTCTGGATCTTCGTTCAGCCAATCCTGCAAAGTGACCAGCATGCTGCCCGCATACACAGATTCTTTGCCATCAGCCTGTCGGTAAATCATCCAGGTTCCTTGTCGTTCCTTTTCCACCAACCCGGCGTCTTCAAGGATTTTCATGTGACTGGAGACAGTTGGCTGCGCGATACCCAGCGCTTCCTGAATCTCGCAGACGCAGAGAGCATTGGCCTCAAGCAGTTTGACGATCCGTACCCGATTTGGGTCAGACAGGGCTTTCATGACGCGGAGAAATGTTTTCATTCGTTCCTTTATTTCTATATTTATATTTTTCAATATATAAAGCGAGCAACATTGGTTGTCAACAAAGTTTCCTTGCCTGATGGATGAATATTTGCCGCGTCGACCCTTCAATCAGGGTAGAATGCAGCTTCGGTTAAAGCGAGAAATCGATACAAAACGAACAGAAACAAAGAGTTAACTCAATAAAGATATTCCTGCCAGATAAAGAGACGGATTACCCTACGTCATGATTGTTGTTCACCTCTCCTACTTTGACTCGCATGTAGCCCTGTCGTTTCAGAGAGGTTCATGAATTAATTGTTCGCAAAGAGTACCGTGTTTGATTGCCTCACCGGACGATGCTCATCGTCCGCCGACACCAGGTCTATTCATTGACCATGGCCCCATTCCTCGTGTCATCCGCCAGCATGGACCGCCACCGAAACCTCTCCCCCAGCCGGCGCCACGCTGAAAACCCGCATATTTTTGTATCTCTTCAGGTTTCATCTGGCTGAGACGTTTTTGCCATTCCTTGTGAAACGCCAACCACTCCTCTTGGCTCGCATTATAAAGTGTGCCGCGCATAGTGCTGAGTTCCTGTGTGGACACCTTGGAGTAATCGGTAGCCCATGCCACACTACTCATTAACGCCAAGCTGCATAAAACCAGTACCGTTTTTCTTACAACCTTTGTCATAATTATACCTCCGATTCATGGTTTAGATGTCTTCCCTCTTGCTTTGCGGGAAGTGCCACTAAAACAGAAAGGATCAAAAAACATGCCAAGGGTTTTATTTTATATGTTTATTAAAATCTAGGTGTTATGCAGGGTCACAACATTGTCGGCAGACTGTCGGTCGACAATTCCCCGAAACCTGCCGACGTAAATGTCGAACCTGTAGCGACGGCGCCTGCCCAACAAAGAGTGCTGGATCAGCCCACAGTGTTCTTGCGACCGTGAGCTGATCCAGCTGTGCTACATTCGAGACCGATCAGGCTTTACAGGACTTCCCGATTTTCATCAGGGCCATTGTGAAACCGAACCTTGACAACTCCGCCCTCTGGAGCTGCAACTGGAACACGAGCCTTAAACGATGAACGTACATTACTGAGATTCGGAATAATCGTTGGAGAACAACTGGTGCTGATGCTTCGAATAGGCGTTCCATTTGCATCGAGCACGTCAATATCAACATGCCCTTTTACAATACCTCTGTTACCAATCCATCTGCGCTGGATTTTGCCATCTACGACCAGAATAGCTCCTTCTTGCCGAGCAGAGGCTTGAAAAATATGCACGGCAGATGTCGGAATAATCCGTACCGCAATGGAACCAGGCGGTGGAGTTGGCAGCGATTTTTCGACAGCACATCCGGCCAAGATAACTGCATTGATAACAACCACGGTGAGCACTGATATAATTTTCACAAGTTTCATTGAAATGTCCTTTGGTTAAATGTTTTGAACTGATTTTCACATGTTCCATAACATCATGGAATAGTTAGATTGATATGCGCTGTCCTGTTGGTTGCGGCGTGTTTGTTTGCTGAACGCCAAGTCGTTGTTCGAGCCAGCCGTACCAGACCGGAAGGACAACCAAGGTCAGGATGGTAGAGGTGACCAACCCGCCCATGACCACGACTGCCAGCGGTTTTTGAATATCCGCGCCGGAACCTGAGGCATAGAGCATCGGGAGATGGCCGATAAAACTGGTGAGGGCTGTCATGATCAGTGGCCGAAAGCGCAGTCGACATCCTTCACGGATGGTGTCATCGATAGTGCGCCCTTCTTCTCGCAGTTGTCGGAAAAAGGTTATGAGCACCACTCCGTTTTGCACTGCGATCCCTAACAGACAGATAAAGGCGACCGCTGCCGATACAGAAAGCGGCATTCCCCAAGTCCAAATGGCCAGGACTCCACCAACCAGCGCAAAAGGCAGGTTCAGGATAACGAGCAAAGAGTCCCGAATGTTGCCCAGGGCCATGAAGAGCAGGCAAAGTATCAGGAAAAGCGCCACCGGAACGACTATGGAAAGTCGTTGCATAGCACGCTGTTGATTTTCAAACTGGCCGCCGTATTCGAGAAAGAAGCCGGTTGGCAACTCCTGCTCGATACTGTGCAGCTTTGTTTGCGCTTCAGCAACAAAGCTCCCCAGATCCCGCCCACGTATGTTGACCTCGGCAGATACTCTCCGCATTCCTTTCTCTCTGCCGATCTGGGCAGGACCTTCCACAAGGTCGATTCGTGCCACCTGGCCAAGGCGAAGGGGTTCGCCAGCCGCTCCTCGAACGAGCAGCTTGTCGAGTGATTCAAGGTCAATCCGGTCATTTTCGGCCAGACGGACCACCGTGGCGGTGCGCAGGGAGCCTTCAACCACTTTGGTCGCTTCTCGGCCAGCTAGAGCGGTCTCGATGACTTCATTGACATCACCGGCGTTCACCCCATAGCGGGCAAGCATCTTGCGGTCATAGGAGATTTCAAGCTGTTCCATCCCTGAGACTTGCTCCACTTTCACGTCCCGCGCGCCTTCAAGTCCCCCGAGGATAGCGGCGATCCGGTCGGCATAACCTTTCAATTTTTCCAAATCCTCTCCATACACCTTGACCGCCAGGTCACTCTTGACCCCTGATATCAATTCGTTGACTCGAAGGGCTATGGGCTGGGAAAAGGACAGCCGGATGCCTGGAATGGAGGAGAGTTCCCGGTTCATGGCCTCGATCAATTGCGCTTTACTTCGTCCGGACGCCCAATCTTTCTTGGGCTTCAGCATGATAAAAAAGTCGGTCTGCTCTGGCCCCATGGGGTCTTCAGAGATCTCGGCTCGACCGGTTTTACTGACCACGGTCAAGACTTCGGGAAATGTCGCCAGCAACTGTTTCTCAATATAACTGCTGACGGCGACCGAACCTTCCAATGAGGCGTTGGGCAGTCGTACAGCGTTGACCGCAATGGCCCCTTCGTCAAGGTGAGGCATGAATTCAGTGCCGATGTTCGTGGCCGCCCAGCCTGCTACGGCAAGAGAGAGCACGGCAAGGGTCATGGTCACGGCCGCATGTCGTCTGGCTCTGCCCAGAAGCGCAAGGTAGCCCTTGCTCAGTGCATGCACGAACCGAAATTCTTTTTCCGGCTTCTGACTGAGAAAAAGGGTGGAGAGAACCGGTACTGCCGTCAATGCCACCACCAGGGAAACCAGGATGGCGATGATCATGGTAGCCGCGAGCGGGAAAAACATTTTGCCCTCTATACCCTGGAGAGAAAAGAGAGGGACGAGGACGATGGCGATGATCAACACGGAGAAGGACACGGGTCTTGCCACTTCAGCCACCGCCAGGGCGGCTATCCGACTTTTTAAAGATTTGTCAGGCTGTTCCGCGAAATGACGTCGCATATTTTCGACGATGACAATGGTCGCGTCGACCACCATGCCCACAGAGAAGGCGAGCCCACCCAGGCTCATCAGATTTGAGGAAATACCCGCCCAACCCATGACCAGAAAGGTGATTAGAAAGGTAATGGGTAGAGACAACACAACGATAAATGCCGACCTGAATTCAGCGAGGAACAGGAAGAGCACCAGAATAACAAAACCGCCGCCCTCAAGGAGTGCATCGACCACGGTTTTGATACAAGCCTCAATCAGATCGGTGCGGTCATAGAACACATTGATCTTTGCCCCGTCCGGCAGGCTCTCCTGAATGCGCGGCAGGGCTGTTTTCACCCGGCTGACCACATCCTTGGAATTTTCGCCCCGAAGCATAATGACCATACCGGCCACCGTTTCGCCTTTGCCGTCACGGGTAACCGCGCCTTGTCTGGCTTGGGGGCCAACAATGACCTCCGCCACATCGTGAACATGGATGGGGACGCCATTGTGAGATTTGAGCACCACCTCCCCGATATCTTCCGGTCCGGCGAGCTGTCCCAATCCTCGAATATAGGTCTGCTCCCAATCACGGACGATGAATCCGCCTGCGGCGTTGGCATTGTTTTTTTCGAGCACTTCAACAATTTCACGCAGGCTGATGCCAAACTTGAGCAAGGCCTCTTGATTGACCAGAACCTGATATTGACGGACGAATCCTCCGAAGCTGTTGACCTCATTGACTCCAGGTATTGGGCGGAGCTGGGGGGTAACCACTGCGTCCTGCAAACGGCGAAGTTCCATGGCGGTCATGCCTTCGCCTTCAAGGGTGTACTGAAAAATCTCACCCAAGCCGGTGCTGATTGGACCGAGTTCCGGTTCGGCAAAGGCGGGTAGGTGTTCACGGGCTATGGTTAACCGTTCAAAGATTTGCTGCCGGGCGAAATAGATATCGGTATTATCGGCAAAGACCACGATAACTTGCGACAGCCCTGCTTTAGACAGCGAGCGCACCTGCGTCACCTTGGGCACGCCGCCCATTTGCTGCTCGATGGGGTAGGTGATCTGTTGTTCCACGTCAACCGACGACAGGCCAGGCGCCTCGGTCAGCACCATAACCTGAACATTGGTTACATCCGGAAAGGCGTCAATCGGCAGCCGGGTCCAGGTGACCCCGCCCGCCACAACCAGAAGCGCCGTCAGGACAAGGACCACCCAGCGTCGCGCGAGGAGGATTGTTGTGAATCGTTCCATGGCTATTTCTCCCTTAATCCGCGCAACCGGCGCCCATCTTGCCGCGCAGCACATCACTCTTCAAAAGAAAGGAACCATCGGTGATGATTCGTTGCTCGGCAGCGATGCCGGAGGCAATCTCCACCATACCGTCGAGGCGCGCCCCGAGGACAACGGGCCGGCGTATCCAGTAGTCGCCCTCTTTATGGGTGAAGACAAAAGTCCGGCCAGCATCGGCCAGAACCGCCACCTTGGGCACGACGAGGACTTCTCCTTGGGCGGGCAGGAAGAGGCGGACCGAAACAAACATTCCGGGTTTAAGTAAACCATCAGCATTGCTGACGCTGAAACGGGCTTTAGCCGTGCGGGTTGTTTCGCTCAGCCGACCAGCCATCGCGTCCAATCGACCAGTGAAGCTGTGCCCCATGGCCTCGATGACGGCCTTTTTGCCGGAACCATTGGCAAGAACGGTAAGATCGGCTTCCTTTACGTCAGCCATGACCCACACCGTTTCCAGGTCGGACAGGGTAAGCAGCTCTTTTCCTGCTTCGGCCTGTTCCCCTGACGCGGCATTGCCTTCAATGACCGTTCCTTTCCGTGGAGCCCGGATAACCACCAATCCATTCAGGGCCGCGCTGCCATTGCCGGCCGAGATTGCCTCCACATCGGTTTTGGAGAGCCCCAGCCGTACAAGCCGGCCACGAGATGCGGCAATTTCTGCCTCAGCCTCGGCCAGCTTGGCTTTGGCTTCCTGAACCTCGACCTCGGCCGCGATTTTTTGGGCAAACAGGCGAGCTTCGCGGGCAGTCGATTGGGATGCCAGGGAAAGTGCGGCTTTGGCCTTGAGATAACTGCCTTTAGCTTCAGTCACCTCTGGGCTGTCTATTTCAAAGAGCGGCGCACCGGCCACTACTTGTGTCCCGGGCGTTACAAACCTGCGCGTAATCAGGCCACTTACCGGGCTAGCCACGCGCACGGTGCGGGTGTCGTCAAATTGGACTTCACCAGACAATCTGTGCTCTTGCTGGTATTCCTGTCTTTTTTCCGGAAGACCGGTGCGAACCAGACCGTTGTCGCCGAGAATGGAGGGAGCAAGTTTAACTGTCCCGATCTCGTAGCGGCATTCGTCACACTGATGTTGAAGGATGCCGTGTTCGCAAAATGCGGCCCACATTTCTTCCACCGGCCGGTCCAGATCGGAAACTTCGGCCTCATGATCATGGCCGTCTCCTTCCTGCTCGGAAAGTGGATGTGGAGCCTTTTGGGGTTCTTCATGCGATGAAGGCTGTTGGAGATGCTCAGCGGCAAGAAATCCTCCTGCGCCGGCCAGTGTGGCGATCACAACGATACTGATGGCAAAAAACATCGTTTTCTTCTGAATCATGGAGTGCTCCTGTGCAAAGAAGACAAAGGGAAATCCTTGGATATACCTGCAAGCTCCGGCTTACCCAGGAGACGATCAAGAGTGATGGCGGCACGATTCAACTCAAGGAGTGCGTCCAGATAGCGGACCTTCATGGCCATCAATGACTCGGAAGCGTCCAGCACGTCGCTGTAGCGGAACTTGCCGGCGCGAAATCCTTCTTGGACTGCTTCGGCGGCTTCCTCTGCATTGCTCAGTCCATCAGTTCGTAAGGCTTGAGCTTCCTGTTTGGCAGAAACAAGTGCTGTATGGGCCTTGATCAGCTCTGTTTGCAATAGACGGTTCGTTGCCGCCTCATTCGCTGTCGCCTTGAGCGTCGCCGCTCCAGCTTCGGCCAGCGCTGATTGATTCCGTTGAAACAACGGCAAAGGAATAGAGATGCCGACGGCAACGGCCCGTGCATCCTCATCCGGGGTATCGCGAACAGCCAGGGAGAGGGTTGGGTCTGACCAGGCGTTAGCCTGCTCCAGGGAGAGGTTTGTTTGGGCGAGTTTCGATTCGCTTCGTCGAAGAGCGAGCACGGGCGAGTTCTTTAGTTTCGCCAACAGCACTTGCTGCTCTGGAACAGGCACATCAATGGTGATATCCCCTTCTACCGTCAAGGGTGTACCGTCCGGCTGAGCCAAGACGGTGGCGAGGGTCAACTCGGCGTCAGTGAGGAGTCGTTTGAATTTTTGGGTTTCCGCCCTCGCCTCTGCCATTCGGGCTTTGGCCCTGGTTTCGTCCGTGCCGGCAATTTTTCCGGCCACCACTTGTTCATGAGTAATGTTGACCAGATTGGAAGCTTTCTTTTCGGCCTCTTGTTGCAATACGAACCGTTCGCGGGCATTGAGCACCTCGACAAAAGCAATTCTGACTTCAGCCGCGATGTCGAGCCATGCAACTGCCTGTTCTTGCTGTAAACGGAGTATTTCGGCTTGTCCCTTACTCTTTCGGGCCGAGGATTTCCCGCCAATCTCTATGGGTTGGCTGAGAGATATGGTTGTTTCTTTGCTATCCCCCTCAGCCAAATCTCCTCCGAGATTGTCCCACTCCACACCAAGTTCTGGATTTGGAGGCAACCCTGCATGCTGTAGCTTGAGAGAGGCCGCGTCAAGGTCCGCTTTATATGAGGCAAGCTCCTGCCGATTACGTGCGGCTAGATCAAGAGCTTCAGCAAGACTCAACCCTTTGGGGACAGGGGAATGGGAACGAATTGCAGTCTGGGCTGCCGCGAGAGCGGCTAAACCGAGACCTGCAGAAAACACAAAAACGCACAAGGCGAATCGTTGGATACGCATGGATATTCCTTCCGAAACAAAAAAATGAGATAAGGTGGCTGCGTCGATCAATACGCACAAGCCATTATATCAGCGGATTTTTTTTGGGTGAGTTCCGACGGTGATCGAGTGATCGCCGTTGATGGCGCTCAGGAGGAAGGAATCAAATCAGAAGAATGACACTTTGCCGGAGAGCAAATTGCGGCAATTGAACAGCGGGGAGTGGGGAAAATATTTTTGTGGGTGTTGGCAGGAATGACATTGCCAACGGCATCGGAGCAAGAGCAGGCAATTCCGGGGAATATTTACCAGGGAATTCGGCTTTGTCTCCCCCCAGGGCAATATCCTGGCAATGTGATTGGGATTGGCATTTTTCCCGGTGATGATCCAATGAGCAGTCCCCGGCGGGAGCGGGATGTTGTTTCGTCAATGCACACGAAGTATGATTTGAAGCATGGTTTTGCTTAACATGCACCCCGTGCGGCGACAAGCAAAGGTACACCTTTCCACCAACTCCGAAGAGCAGCGCGAAAAGTGTTGCCGTGACGATGTAGATCCGCAAGTTGTGTTTCATGATGCAATTAAATACCGGGTCAGGAAAATGTGGTCGGTAAGCATAGAAAACTGCCGACAATAACTCAACACCTAAAAGTTGCCATCCATCTCCGGCCCAATCCCCTCTATTTTGCTTCTGCCTGTCGAGCGCAGGATATACAGGTCAATACACTGGAATCGAAACGTAATCGGTCTTCACTAATTTCTTCGTCACAAACAAAGCAAAAAACATACCCTCCTGACTCGATACGTCTGAGCGCGGCCTGAATACGTTGCCCTTCGGCAATAGAAAGACGTGCCGCAGCCTGGGTCATGGCTTGCTGCTGCATGGCGTCCATGTGGAAAAGCGACCTACCCGTGCGGATCAAGTTCAAGGGGCGTTTCTTTATCCTGGTCGACATTGTACGCCCCTCTTTCGACGATAATGTCGAGTTTCGCGCCTCTTTACCTGTTCATCTGGCAGGAAGAGTTGCCGGCAATGAAGGAATAGCGTCGCAATCAGTATTGACTGAACACCCATCCACTTCATTGTCTGCCCGAGGAAGTAATGAGTCGATTTCTGGCGATGCTTGCAACCGACCACCCGTTGAAATCGTAGATTGCTGATTTTGTGTATCTAAACCGTAAAAATAGGCAATGATCGCGGTTTCGCCTTTGATAATGGCATAGCCGTTGGCTTTTCGTTCCAGCAGGACCGGAATTTCCTCAATATCCAGCGAATTGAGCAATGTTTTGTTGATCTTGGGATCGTACTGCTCGTTCAGGGTCACACCTGGCACGTTAATCGATGTTATGGTATCGATGGGATTGAAGTGCATCGATATCGCCGTTTTTTTCGCCATGACCTCCAGAACTCGTTGGCAATGAGCGCAGGTGGAAGAATAGAAAAGATAGACCGTGGTCGCCGATGATGGGCCAGTTCTACTGGCAAAAACGCCCTCATGGAGCGTTTTTGAATTTTTAGGATTGTTCTGGAATTCAAGACTTGAAAAAGCCAAAAGCACCACCCCGAACACAAAAGCGCCCGCAAGCAACTGTTTAAAGCCAGCCAGGAGATTAAGCAGGATGATAAACCCTAATACAATCAAGCAATAGGTACAGAAAGCACCCGCAATTATCTGCTGAAAACCAACCAGAACGCCTTCAGCGGCAAGGCCGGAAAGCAGGAGCAAACGCACCAATTGCGACCGGCTTGTATCCTCCCTTTTGACCCGATACCCACCCCAAAAAACTACCTGGAAAAAGAAAAGCCCTGCGATATTGAAGAGTAAAGGTGACACCCTGGTCAATTGGTCGACCACCTGGCACCCTTGGCTCAGACATAGTCCTTCTTTGCCGAGCAAAAGAATTGCAATCTGGACAATGATCAACAGGCTGGCGAGCAAAGCAGCCCATCCAACCCATCGCATGGATACAAGGTGTTTTTGTGTGTGCATGATCGAGTGTGTCGGTTGTTAATCGTTTTCTTTTTTGCTATTGGCGAGAGAGGACTGAACTCTCCCAAGGTGAAATTTCTTGACAAAAACGCATGGTTGATTTACCAAATAACCTATGAAAAGACAACCGCCGAATGCAAAAGAACTGGCCCTTATTGTGGCAAAAGCTAATGTTTTAAAAGCATTAGGTCATCCGACCCGTCTATGGATGGCAGAACAACTTGCCGATGGCGAAAAGTGCGTTTGCGAATTGGCAGAATTTATTGATGCAGATTTCTCTACGATCTCCAAGCACTTATCGGTTCTCAAACAGGCCGGAGTCGTTGAGGATGAGAAACGAGGCAAGCAAGTGTATTATCGGCTTAAAGTGCCGTGCATTCTCAAATACATGTCATGCGTAGAAGCTGTCATCAAGGCAACCGTAAAAGAGCAGGTTGAAATGCTGGCTTAAGCATCTCGTGATTTTTTGCCTTTTACATGGTTATTTTGTCAAATAAGCAACGGAGCTGTTATGGAATGGAAAGCTGAGTGGAAATATCTCCTACTGATCATTGCTGTTTTTCTCGCCTGTTTTTATCTGCCGGTTGGAACGGAGCGGTTTGACAACGCTATTCTGGAGGCCTTTCACCTCGTCAAGTGGTACGCTCAGGAACATGTGCTTCTCTGTCTAGTTCCGGCGTTTTTCATTGCCGGGGCGATTGGAGTTTTTGTCAGTCAGGCTTCGGTGATGAAATATCTGGGGCCGGCGGCCAACAAGGTTTTAGCTTATGGTGTTGCTGCTGTATCCGGTACTATCCTTGCGGTTTGCTCTTGCACCATCCTCCCTCTCTTTAGTGGGATCTACAGAATGGGCGCGGGCCTTGGCCCGGCCTGCGCCTTCCTCTACTCCGGACCGGCAATTAACGTGCTGGCAATAGTGCTGACCGCCAGGGTTCTCGGCGTGGAAATGGGCATAGCTCGAGGAGTGGGAGCCGTTTTCTTCAGTGTGATTATCGGCGCCTTGATGGCGATTATTTTCCGTAAGGAAGAAAAAGAAAAAATTGCCATACAGATGGCCATGCCGGAAGAGCCCGTTAAACGCTCACTCTTACAAAACGGCCTGTATTTTGCCTCAATGGTGGGGGTCCTGGTTTTTGCCAACTGGGGCAAGCCGCAGGAGGCTACCGGGGCCTGGGCCAGCATTTATGCGGCAAAATGGATTGTCACGTCAGGCTTTGCGGTAGCCTTGGGCCTAATGCTCATAGCCTGGTTCCAAATGCGTGCCTGGAAAATCGGCCTGGTCGCCCTTGTCGTAGTGGGGCTGGCGCTGCTTTTTCCTGGTCAGCCCATTATCGCCTTTACCGCAGGGTTTGTCGGGCTTTCCGTCTTTACCAGCACGGACAAAGGAGAAATGGGTGACTGGTTTTCCACTTCGTGGGATTTTGCCAAACAAATCCTGCCGTTGCTACTTTTTGGCGTACTTATTGCCGGGGCTTTACTTGGCCGGGTTGGTCATGAAGGTCTGATCCCCTCGGAGTGGGTTGCCAGGGCCGTAGGCGGAAATTCCTTGCAGGCCAATTTTTTCGCCTCGTTTGCCGGTGCGTTCATGTATTTCGCCACCCTGACCGAGGTACCCATCCTGCAAGGCCTCATCGGCAGCGGTATGGGCAAGGGGCCGGCACTGGCTCTGCTCCTGGCAGGACCAGCTCTAAGTTTGCCAAACATGCTAGTCATCAACAGTGTGCTTGGAGTGAAAAAAACACTCACCTTTGTAAGCCTGGTGATTGTGATGGCAACGTTCAGCGGCATGTTTTTTGGTACGGTATTTTAAACTCTTTTGAATGAGGGAAAGACAATGAAGATTCAAATTCTGGGACCCGGATGCGCGAAATGCACCAAACTCATGGACACGGCAGCGGCCGCAGCCGAGGAGTTGGGCATTGCCTGTGAGTTCGAAAAAATTTCTGACGTGAATCAGATCATGGCCTTTGGCGTTATGATGACTCCTGCCTTGGTGGTCAATGGAGAAGTGAAGAGTGTCGGCAAAGTGCCGTCGCTGGAAGATTTGAAGAAAATGTTACAATAGCTGAAAAGGAGAATAATAATGAGTGCAATGCAAAGCGGATGCGGTTGTTCCTGCGGTGGTGGGGATGCAGGACCCAAGGTCATTTTTTCCTGTTCAGGTTGTGCCGATGTAGGGGAATTGGCTGATCAGGCGGCACGCAAACTGACGAGGGACGGCGCTGGCAAGATGGCTTGCCTGGCAGGCATTAGTGGTAAGGTCAGCGGCATCGTCAAATCTGCCGAGGCGGCCCAATCAATTTTGGCCATAGATGGCTGCCCTCTCGACTGCACCCGAAAAACCCTGGAGAACTCTGGATTTACCAGAATGAATCACCTGCGGTTAAGTGATCTTGGCTTTGAGAAAGGAAACACTGAGGTTTCCGAGGCGTCAATTTCCTCAGTTATCAGCAAAGCGATGATTTATCTCTAAAACGAGGAGTTGATGGTGCGAAAGTTTTCTATTCCGAGCGTCCTGATGACGCTCACCCTATGTGTATCTATTGGATTCCTTACTCTCACGCAAACGCCAGTCAAGGCTGAGTCTTTACCGCAGGTACCGGCCCCGGGTCTGGTGACGATGGTCGACTTAGGCGCAAAAAAATGCATCCCTTGCAAAATGATGGCACCCATTATCGACGAGTTGACCAAGGAATATCAGGGACGAGCAGCGGTCATCTTTATCGATGTCTGGGAAAATTCTGAGGCGGCGCCAAAATTCGGAATCCAGACCATCCCCACACAGATCTTTTATGACGCCCAGGGTAATGAAGTTGCTCGCCATGAAGGATTTTTAGACAAAGGGGCCATCGTCAACATGTTTACCAAATTAGGGGTCAAATAACCCATGGATCAGATTTTCCTCACCATCAACGCCTGGATGACTCAAGGCCTCCTTTTGGGGGCCTTGGGCTGTTTCCTCTGGGGAATGGTTAGCGTGCTGTTCAGCCCCTGCCACTTGGCTTCCATCCCGCTCATCATTAGCTATGTGGCGGGACAGAATCAAATCGTGGCAGGAAAGAAGGCGGCTCTTTATGCCGTGGTGTTTACACTCGGCTTGTTCATCACCATCGCCGCTATCGGTGTTGTCTGCGCCATGCTTGGCCGCATGCTCGGCGATGTCGGCCCTTATATGAGTATTGCCGTGGGCGCCATTCTTGTCTGGGTGTCGCTTGACATCCTTGGCGTGGCCAAATGCTCCATGTCCAGTGGACTCATGGCAAAGATTAAGGTGAAAGGGTTGTTTGGAGCACTTGTTCTTGGCCTGGCCTACGGCATTCTTTCAGGATCGTGCACCTTCGGTTTTATCGCCCCCATTCTTGCTATTATTACCGTACAACAGAAAGTCCTCACCGGAGTTGTCTTCATCCTGCTTTTCGGCATTGGCCACTGCATTCCCATTGCCGTTGCCGGCAGCTCGACCGCCCTGGTCAAACGTTTCCTGGAAAACAGCGCCTGGCAACAGGGAAGCGGCCTTTTCCGTAAACTTGCCGGTGTTTGTATCGGCGCCTTGGGCATTTATTTCATAAGCCAACCGCTCATGGCAATAGTGTAATTTGCCCAAGATGGTTTACGGGGGAGGAGACTTCCATGTTCAACCGGTTCATCGTAGCAACGGATTTATCCCCCGCATCCTTTGCAATGGTGCATTACCTTGGGGGGCTGCAGCAATATGGAGCGCGTCATTGCCTGCTTTTACAGTGTCTCTCGCTTGAAGAATACGATTCGACAGCCTTCGCTTATGACATCAAGGTTTTGAGCAATATTCTCCGACAACAAAAGGAAATTGTGAAAAACCAGGGGTATTCGGTTGAAACGCGTGTTGTGTCGGGAGACACAAAACATCAACTCAATCAAATAGCCGTGCGGGAGAATTACTCCCTCTTTGTAGTCGGCACACGGGAACATTCTCTTATTGGCGAAACCTTTCTGGGAGGGATTGCCAACGATATCATGCACCATGCCTGCAAACCGGTGCTCTGTCTACGGGGTGATTTGGGATCAAGGGGGAAGGGAGACAGTGCCAGTCATTTTCAATTCAATGATCACGTGCTCTACCCCACCGACTTCTCGGACAATTCAACTCATGCGTTCACCTGCGTCAAGGAACTGGTGGCCTGCGGCGCACAAAGGGTAACGCTTTTTCATGTCCAACAACTTCTCCATGACCAAGGCCAAGGAATTCGGTCAGATGAGTCTGGCGATACCAGGTTGCACCAGTTGATGAATATGCGGGAGATCTTACAAGGGCTCGGCAAAGCCGAGATACAAGTTGAGATACGCGAAGGCGCTCCAGCGCAGGAAATTCTTCACTGGATACAAGAGCATGGAGTTCAATTGGTCGTCATGGCTTCCCGTTGCCGAAACATGCTTGAAGAATTTTTTATTGGCAGCGTGAGCCACCATATTGCACGTCATGCCGAGTCCAATGTGCTTTTTATCCCATCTGTCCAACCCAGTTCGTGGTCGGTTCAATCATCATGTTGGCACTCATAAGAACAAACGGGCAGGCAGTCACGATGGAGTCTTGGCGGCCTTCCCAGATGTATGCATGAGGAGTTTGTCTGTATACTCGTTCTCCGTGATTCGCAATTCAATTGGAGGTTAGTTTTGAACAATACGCTGTTGCAATGGTGTGGATGTTGTTTGGCACTCATGCTGCTGGCCGGTGGTTGCGCCAACAGGGAGCAGGGAAAACGGTCGGCCCCTGCCAAGGAAATTGGCAGTTCACCCGCAACCACAAACTACAAGGGGAAGGTCGCGGGTTTCTCCAAGCGAGCCCAAACCATATTTTTGACGGTCGGGTCGGGTGCCAACACGCAAACAGTCCGAGTAAAATTCGATGACGCAACCAAGGGTGTCGATGAGATCGCGGAAGGCCATTTTGTCTCCATTAACTACGAGTTAAGGGATGACGAGGCCTATGCCACCAGTGTCCAGCAAAATAAAGCGACCCTGCCCGAGGGGGTGACCAATATCGACACCGATGAGCTGTTGCGACTCATCCGCGAACGGGCCTCCCTTGTCCTGGTCGATCCCCGGCCGATGGATCGCTACAAGCAATCACATCTACCCGGTGCGGTCTCCATTTCAATCGACTTATCCGAACAGCAGCAAAGCGAACTGCTGCCCAAGGACAACAATACGCTCTTAGTATTCTATGATGGCGGTCATGGGCGCGGCACAGCCCTAACCAGTGCAGCGGCAGCCAAAAATAAAGGATTTGCAAACGTCCGGGTCTACGCAAGGGGCCGGGCGGCCTGGCTGGAGGCGTCTTTGCCCACCTACTCCTCCATGGAGTATATTCAGAGCGGCAATGCTCTTATAATTGATACTCGGTCGAAACAAACGAGTGTGGCCGGTCGGATCAAGGGGGCCTACAACCTGTCTGCCGATGCAATCAATTCAACCCTGCGGGATTTACCCCGTGACGCTCCCATCGTATTGTATGGCGACGAGGCAACGAAGGCATTGGAGTTGTTGACCAATGAGGGATTCACCGCTGCAACGCTCCTCGATGGAGGATATGCGAGCTGGGTTGAAGCAGGGGGCAAGGTTGAGAAAGGGCCGATCTCTACCGCCAAGATTAAATGGGAACGGAAGTTGGAGAAGGGCGAGGTGTCGCTGGACGATTTCCGCAAGGCAGTCTCGAGCACAGGAAAGGATGTTCTGCTCATTGATGTACGTGGCCGGGATGAAATCGGCAAGCAGCCGCTCATCGCCAACGCCATCAATATCCCTCTGGATGAACTCCCCGTGCAAGAAGCCACGTTGCCCAAGGACAAGATGCTCTATCTTTACTGCGCCACCGGGGCGCGTGCCAAAATGGCTTATAACGAGCTGGTAACCAGCTGATTTAAAGCCAGATTTCTGCGCATGAACATCAAAGACCTTCCTGCCATGTAAGGAGATTTATTTTGGCACACGAGCATAATCACCATCACGCCCCCGATAATTTCAACCGGGCTTTTGCCATCGGCACAGTGCTCAATCTGTTGTATGTCGGGGTGGAGGCTGGTTATGGCCTGTTTGCCGACTCGCTGGCACTGGTGGCCGACGCGGGACACAATCTGAGCGATGTCATGACGTTACTCATTGCGTGGGCGGCCATGGTGGTCGCCAAACGGTCGGCAACAGCCAAGCACACATATGGGTTTAAAAACGGAACTATTCTTGTCTCTCTTGGCAGCGCTGTATTTCTCTATGCTGCTATTGGGGTGATCATTTGGGAAGCGGTCGGTCGAATGCGGTCACCGGTTCCTGTTCACGGCATGACAATCACCGTGGTTGCTGCCATCGGAGTAGTCGTTAACACCGTGACCGCTTTGTTGTTCATGGCGGGACGCAAAAAAGATCTCAATCTCAAGGCGGCATTTCTCCACATGGCAGCAGATGCCGCTGTCTCCGCCGGCGTAGTGGTGTCGGGATTGATGATCACCGCAACCGGTTGGAATATTCTCGATCCTGCATTATCCATCGTCATAGCGTTGTTCATTCTTGTTGCCGGCTGGGGGGTGTTGAAAGAATCGCTCCATCTCACCATGGCCGGAGTTCCTCCCCACATCGACGCGGAAAAAGTTTTGGAGTATTTGACGGCCATTCCGGAAGTGCAGTGCGTTCACGACCTGCACATCTGGGCCACCAGCACAACGGAGAACGTCTTGACAGCGCATCTGATCATGCAATCCGGTGGGAGTGATGCATTTCTCCATGAAACAGCAGAATACCTACGCCATCATTTCAATATCCACCATACAACCCTGCAAATCGAAAGAAGCGATATAGGTGGTGTTTGCCATACGGAACAGGAAAACGGACAAGGGCACTGCTGGCCTGGGCGGCAAGTCAGTATGCAGCAAAGGTAGCTGAGAGTTGATCGCCTGCAAAGGTGCTCATGTACCGCATCGTGACGACGCTGCATTTTTAAAAATCAAAGTTATGACCAAGGAGAATATGATGAAGAATTTTAGCTTTATTGCGATGTTGATTGCTGCACTTTTAGTGCATGCCCCTCTGTTAGCACAAGATGGAAAGGACATTTCATTTGACGACTATCTCAAATCGTTTGATTACAAAGAACGAAAAAATATGAAAATTGACATCCCTGAGATGCTGGAACTCTACAAACAGGGATCTGTCCAGATTATCGATATTCGTTTTCCGGAAGAATATCAGGCGTACAGTTTTGGATTTATCAAGAGCATTCCTCTGAACGAGCTTCCTGCACGGCTCGCTGAACTTGATAAAAATAAAATTATCGTCACCATTTGTCCTCATTATGATCGGGCAGAAATAGCACGAACCTACCTGACCTTGAAAGGATATCGATCAAAATATTTGGTCGATGGCGCGGTTGGTCTTGCCGAATATCTCAGAGGAGACAAGGCAAAAGATTTTATCAATGCCACAAAAAAATAAGAGTGTGAGTCGTTTGAAATGCAATGCGGCGCAACATTGCCACATGTTTACGAAATCGTCGGCATGATTAAAAAAATTGTACAACAATTACACTATTGCGTAGGGCTTGTGATGATCACTGCCAGTGCTGTTCATGCCATCGAAGATGTCAAAATTATCGACAGAACACAAACGGAACACTTTTTACAAAACGGCGCTGTCTTTATTGACAATCGTCCTGAGTATAAATTCTCTCTTGGTCATATCGAAGGGGCCATCAACCTTCCTTACTTCATCGCCAATGACCCCTCAAACAAAATGACCAAGGAGAATCTTGCCAAGGCCATTGGCGACAACGATCTTGTCGTTTTTTACTGTACCGGTATGGAACGTGCCTATCATGCCCTGAAACAAGCTCAACAATGGGGGATCACCGCTGAAATGTATTGGTACAAGAATGGATTTGAAGAGTGGAAGATGTTTCACCCATCGCACCTTGATTGAAACTCTGGGTGCCTGGAGCCATATTGAGAGAGATCAATGACAATGCACAAACAGCCCTTTCCGCCTGTGAAAACCGAAGTGTTCAACGATTCGGATACGGTGTGTTTTTGTTTTGGCTACACCAAACAAGCCATTGAACAGGATTGCCTCGATCATAGGGGGCGCTCCACAATTCTGGAACGGATTGTCCGAGAAAAACAGAGTGGTGGATGCCACTGCGCCCAAAGCAATCCCAAGGGGCGGTGATGCCTGGCCGATGTCCGCCAGGTGGTGGACAAAATTGTGGGCATCAAAGATAATCGGCCAGAACTGAGCGGAAATATTCGCATGAAAAGGCCCTGAACGGGGAGAAACACCATGCCGCATCATGGAACAATCCTCTCAATCCGGGGAAGCGTTATCGATGTGCGCTTCCCCCCCTCCCACCTGCCGGTGATTAACAGTCGGCTGCTCACTGGCGCACGCCAACATATCGTTTTAGAGGTGCAAGCCCACCTGCACGACGACGCCGTCCGCTGTATCGCGCTCAATAACACCCAGGGCTTGGAACGCAACACCGTCGTTGTCAATACCGGCGCCACCATCGAGGTGCCGGTGGGCGACCGCCTTCTTGGACGAGTGTTGAACGTTTTTGGCGAGACCATCGATGGGGGGCCGCCCCTGGCAGGCGGCGAATGGCGTTCCATCCATCAGACACCTGTTTCATTGGCGGAACGGGGAACGCAATCGCAGGTCCTGCAAACAGGAATCAAGGCCTTGGATTTGCTTGTACCCTTGGAACGGGGTGGAAAAGCAGGCCTCTTTGGCGGGGCCGGGGTGGGCAAAACCGTGCTCATTACCGAGTTGATCAATAATATCGTCGGTCAATACGAGGGGGTCAGTATCTTCTGCGGTATTGGCGAACGCTCCCGTGAAGCCGAGGAAATCTACCGGGAGATAGAGAAGGCTGGGGTTCTCGACAAAACCATCATGGTGTTCGGGCAGATGAACGAGGCTCCAGGCGCCCGATTTCGAGTGGGCCATTCCGCCCTGACCATGGCTGAATACTTTCGCGACGTACAAAAGCGCGACGTTCTCCTGCTGATTGATAACGTCTTCCGCTTTATTCAAGCAGGCTTGGAGATCTCGGGGTTGATGGGACGACTGCCGTCGCGGGTCGGGTATCAACCCACCCTGGCCTCTGAATTGGCCGAGTTAGAAGAGCGAATCTGCAACACGGTCAATGGCGCGATTACCTCCATTCAGGCCGTATATGTCCCGGCGGACGATTTTACCGATCCGGCAGCTACCCACACCTTTGCCCATCTATCGGCCACCATTGTCCTTTCCCGCAAAAGGGCCAGCGAGGGGTTCTATCCGGCTATCGATCTACTGCGGTCGTCATCGAAAATGCTCTCCCCGCAGATCGTCGGCAAGCGTCATTATCAGGTTGCCCAGGAAATCAAAAAAACGCTGGCCGTCTATGAAGACCTGAAAGACATCATCGCCATGCTGGGGCTTGAGGAACTCTCCCAGGAAGACAGAAACGTAGTGCAGCGTGCCCGCCGCCTGGAGCGTTTCCTCACCCAGCCATTTCACACCACCGAACATTTTACCGGCTTGCCGGGAAAACTGGTGGCTTTGGAGGACACGATCTCGGGCTGTGAGCGGATTCTGGGTGATGAGTTTGCCAACTGTCCGGAAAAATACATCTATATGATTGGAACAGTCGATGAACATGAGTGTGTGGCCAACGGAGGCAGGAAAGGATGAGAGTGAAAATCCTGCTGCCCACCTCGATCTTTCTGGAGCAGGAGGTGCGAAAGATCGTTGCCGAAGGAATGGGCGGCTCCTTTTGTCTGTTGCCCCGCCATATTGATTACACCAATGCCCTGGCGCCCGGAATTGTGACCCTGGAAAGCGGTGATGGCCAAGTTGCTTATTACGCTGTGAGTGAAGGAATCCTGGTTAAAGTTGGCCACCAGGTGCTCATCTCGGTCAGGGATGCGGTCAGGGGCGATACCCTGGAAGAGCTGAAGCAAGCCGTGGACAACCAATTCCTCTTATCAATGAAACAAGAGGAAGCAAGTCGCGCCGCGTTGAAGAAACTGGAGGCCGACACCATTCGGCGGTTCATGGAGTTGGGAGAACGAGTCCGATGAAGCGGTCCGACCATAACTCGAAGCACGAGGAGAGGCCGGCTCACAGTGCCAAGATTGATCGAGACGCGAGGCGCCGTCTGAAAGCACAACGGGAGAAGAATAAAAATATCTGGTACGGCATGGGTATGTTTGGCCTGGTGGGGTGGTCGATAGCCATTCCAACCCTACTGGGAATAACCCTGGGGATATGGATTGATCGCCATTGGCCCAGCCCTTATTCCTGGACATTGATGCTGCTCTTTGCCGGCCTGATGGTTGGCTGTATCAACAGCTGGCACTGGATCAAACAAACGGGCAAGGACGACGAGAGAGGATGACCATGGAATACGCTGCCGTGTTTCTCGCCGGCATAGCCTTGGGCTGCTTTTATTTCGGCGGCTTATGGCTGACCACGCGCTCTGTGGCGCGAGTACCAAAAGGATATGTGCAGCTCGGATCCGCGTTTTCGCCGGCGTTGAAAATGCTCCTGAGTTTCATTGGCAGAATGGGTGTGACCCTGGCGGGCGTGTACTGGTTGATGCAGGGAAACTGGATTCGTGCGATTGTGGCCTTGCTAGGCATCCTGCTGGCCCGGTTTCTGATCAAATACTGGGTAAGCTCTGTGATGCGGAAGGAGGTGTCCTAATGACCATCAGCCCTGATGCCGTCATCTATTTTTATCTCGGTCCATTTCCGGTGAATGCGACCCTTCTGTTCACCTGGGTGGTGATGGGTGTTTTGGTGCTCCTGTCCTGGTTGGTCACGCGGAACATATCAAGTGAGGTGTCCATTTCCCGCTGGCAGAATTTTCTTGAGATCATCGTTTCCGCCATCCAGACGCAAATACGAGAGGTGAGCAATCAGGAGGCTCGCCACTACATCCCCTTTATAGGCACCCTGTTTTTATTCATCTTCACTGCCAATGTCCTGAGCGTTCTTCCCGAATTTTCTCCCCCGACCGGTTCCTTTTCCACGACCGTGGCGCTCGCCATCTGCGTCTTCATTGCCGTGCCTATCTATGGAGTGTCCAGCAAGGGCTGGAAAGGTTACCTCAGCGACTATGTCAAACCGACCTTCATCATGCTGCCCTTCAATATTATTGGGGAAGTGTCCAGAACCCTTGCTTTGGCGGTCAGGCTTTACGGCAACATGATGAGCGGTACGGTTATTGTTGCCATTCTTTTAGGGATAACCCCCTTGTTCTTTCCGGTTGTTATGCACGTTTTAGGTTTATTGACAGGTGTGATCCAAGCCTACATTTTTTCAATTTTAGCCATGGTGTATATTGCTTCAGCCAGTAAATCAGCAAAACGAAACAATCATCACCCCCCCTCAGCCTAGGTACATCGTATGGATATGGTAACTATCATTGCGGTTAGCTCAATTGTTGTTGCCGGATTCACCATTGCTATCGGCAGCATCGGACCAGCGCTTGGAGAAGCCAGGGCTGTGGCCCAGGCTATCAGTGCCATTGCCCAACAACCCGATGAGGCAAACACCATCACGCGGACGCTTTTTGTCGGTCTGGCCATGATTGAATCGACGGCCATCTACTGCTTTGTGGTGTCAATGATTCTGATTTTCGCCAATCCTTTTTGGAATTATGCGATCAATCATGCGGGGAAGTGAGCGATGTCAGTCAACTGGATGACCGTTATTGCCCAAATACTCAATTTCCTCATTCTTATCTGGCTACTGAAACGTTTTCTGTATGGTCCCATACTGCAGGCGATGGATAAGCGCCAACAACATTTGGCGGAACTCCAGGAGGCAGCTCACCGGAAAAGCGCGGAGGCAGAAGAAACTGTTGCGGCATATACGGCCCTGACCGCTGACCTGGAGAACGAGAAACACCGCATTTTAAGCGATGCCAAAATCGTGGCGGAGCAGGATCGTTCGGCGTATCTGGAACATGCTCGAAAAGATGTGGACCGCATTAAAAACGGCTGGATTCAGTCGATGCAGCGAGAGCAGGCCGCCTTTCTCCAGCAGGGACGCGTCTTGATTGGACAAGGGGCCTGCCAATTGGCCCGCATGATCTTGCACGATCTTGCCGGAGCCGACCTGGAGAGGGCTATGGTAGCAATGTTCGTGGAAAAGCTGCGTAACTTATCTCCTGAGCAACAACTGCAATTGAGCACAGCGGCTGAGCTTGATGGCGAACCGATACGGGTTCACAGCTCCTTTACACTCGACACCACGCAACAGGAGCAACTTGCAGCCCAGCTCTCGCCCATGGTGCGGACAACCGGGCCGATAGATTTTGTGGTTGCCGATCACTTGATAGCAGGCGTTGAGCTGAATGTCGGCGACCAATATTACGGCTGGAGCATTGAGGAGTACATGCATGAGCTTGAGCAGTCGCTGCAACGATATATAGAGAAGGGCCTCCCCTCGCCGGAGCACGAGCATGCTTGAATCCATTGTGCAGGATATGTCTCGGGTTTTTGCGACGCTTGCCGAGGATAAAAGGACCGATCTGCGCGCTACGGAAGTCGGCTATGTGGTTGCCGTGGGGAGCGGCATTGCCCGGGTGGAAGGATTGCCCAGTGTCAAATCCCAGGAACTGCTGGTGTTTCACGGCGGCGTGCCCGGGATAGCCTTTAACATCGATCCCCATGAAATTGGCGTCATTCTCCTCGGGGAGTGTGCCAACATCGCAGCAGGGACCAAGGTCTACTGCACCGGGCGAGTGGTCGATATTCCCGTGGGCGATGCGCTGTTGGGGCGGGTTATCAGCGCAACAGGCGCGCCCCTGGATGGAGAAAGTGGGATCGAAGCTGTCAAGCGGTTGCCCGTTGAACAGGATTCCCCCTCGATTATGGCCAGAGCCCCGGTGGTCACACCACTGGAAACAGGCATCAAGGTCATCGATGCCCTGGTTCCCATTGGTAAGGGGCAACGGGAGTTGATTCTGGGCGACCGGCAAACGGGTAAAACCGCCATCGCCTTGGACACCATCATCAATCAACAGGGCAAAAACGTGTTGTGTGTCTACTGTGCCATCGGCCAACGCGGATCAGCCGTTGCCCAGTTGATTGCCGCCCTCCGGCGCCATGGCGCCATGGCCTACACCATTGTTCTGGTTGCCGGTGGCGACGAATCTCCAGGCTTGCAATTCATCGCCCCCTATGCCGCCACCAGTATCGCCGAATATTTCATGCACCAGGGCCGCGATGTTTTGGTCGTCTATGACGATCTGACCCGCCATGCCCGAGCCTACCGCGAACTTTCCCTGCTGTTGCGACGGCCTCCGGGTCGTGAAGCCTATCCCGGCGACATTTTCTACATTCATTCCCGCCTGTTGGAACGCTCCACCCATCTGCGCCCCGAACTGGGCGGCGGATCCCTGACCGCCATGCCCATTCTGGAGACCCAGGCGCAGAACATTGCGGACTATATCCCCACCAACCTCATCTCGATCACCGATGGCCAAATCTATCTTTCCCCTGATTTTTTCCAGAAAGGATTGTTACCTGCGGTCGATGTCGGCAAGTCGGTGTCCCGGGTCGGGGGCAAGACGCAGTTGCCAGCCTACCGGACCATTACCGGCGACTTGCGCCTTGCCTACGCCCAATTTGAAGAATTAGAAAGTTTTGCCCGATTCAGCACGCGACTGGATCACGAAACCCTGAGGACCATCGAACGGGGGCGCAGAATCCGCGAGGTGCTCAAACAACCGCAATACACGCCGCTGACAACAACCGAGCAGATCATCATTCTGATGGCCGCTACCGAGGGGTATCTGGATAATCTTGAACTCCAGGAAATTGCCGATGCCGAGGAACGACTGCTGCAGGATGTTTTAAACGAACTACCTGATCTGGAACAACAAATTATTGGCGGCAAGATGCTCGGTGACGACGACAGGCAACTCCTGGCGGAGAGTATCCAGCGCGTTGTACAAACATTCAGGGGATAAGTCTGTGGCCACCTTGGAGAGTCTGGTTCGCAAGATGAAGAGCGTTGACGACCTCCAATCCATCGTGCGCACCATGAAGGCCATGGCGGCGGCCAACCTGCGTCAATATGAACGGTCTGTCGAGTCTCTCCAGGACTATCATCATACCGTCGCGTTGGGGCTGCAGATTGTCCTCAGGGGCAATGGGGCCAAAATGGCTCCCAAAATACCCCTACCTCGTAGAAAAGGCGCACTGCTTGCTGTGGTGATCGGGACCGATTACGGATTTGCCGGCCAATTCAATGAAGAGATCATCCGGTACGCGCTGCAGGTGCTCGATCACGAACACAGTAGCGACTGCCAGGTGATTGCGGTCGGCGGACAGATTGCGGCTGGTCTCACTCCCTTGCAACGAATTATTGCCGCCTCCTTCTCCTTGCCGTCATCCCTTGCCGGCATCAACCCGCTCGTTCAACGGTTACTGTTGGAAATTGAGCGCCTGAAAGCTGACCAGGATATCGAGGAAGTCGTGCTTCTGTTCAATAGACCAGCGGCTTCCACGACCTACACCCAGGAAAAAGTCAGGCTCTTCCCTGTCCTCATGGATGATTTGCGGAGTGAAACCGGTAAGTGGCCGTCACGATCAATACCGATCTACACCATTAGCCATGAACAGATGCTGAGAGCACTGGTTCGGGAGTATATCTACGTCAATATCTTCAGATCGATAGCCCTGTCCATGGCCGGCGAGAATGCCAGCCGTCTGGCGGCAATGCATGCCGCCGTCAAAAAAATAGAAGAAGTCTCGGACGCCCTGACCATGGAATATCGCCAGAACAGGCAAAATGCCATCACCGGAGAACTGCTTGATATCATTTCCGGGTTTGAGGCGCTTTCTGGATAACGGGGAGAGTATTTTTCAAGATCCCCTGGATCTCGCAAGTATTGTCGAATGGAGGTGCAGATTGTCGAGCTATTATCAATGGCAGTAGGCATGAAATGGAATAATGTTTTGATATTGTTTAAATTAATTTAAAAGATGTTATTGGCATGATTTTCGCCAAGATGAACAGCATCGTATTCACACAATCGTGCAAGGAGGTGGTCCATGGCACTTGTCGAGGCGAAAGCCCTCAGGAAGACCTACAGAGCCGGTGAGATTGCCATTGAGGCGATTCGCGGAGTGGATTTTTCTATTCCTCCGGCCTCTTTCGTCTCATTCATCGGTCCTTCGGGTAGCGGCAAAAGTACCCTCCTCAATATGATCGGCTGCCTGGACCCGCCAACAGCTGGTATTCTCACCGTAACCGGTCAAGACGTTGCCCACATGAACGCTAGAGAATCCGCCAGATTTCGGGGAACCCACATTGGGTTCATCTTTCAGGATTTCAACCTGATCCCGGTTCTCACTGTCTTTGAAAACATTGAATATCCCCTGCTGATGGTCCAAAACTGGCCGGTGCAGGAACGGAAAGAAAGGGTGAATAAACTGCTGGCGGCTGTCGGCATGCAAGATCAGGGGTATAAATACCCGCACCAGATTTCAGGTGGCCAGAAGCAACGGGTCGCTGTGGCCCGAGCCCTAGTGACGCGGGCTGAATTGGTCCTGGCCGATGAGCCAACCGCCAACCTCGACCGTGATACCGCGTTGCATATCATCACTTTGATGAAAGCAATGCGTGATGAATTCGGCACAACCTTCATCTTCTCAACCCATGATCCCAAAATAGTCAGCAATGCGGAAACCGTGTTTACCCTTGAAGACGGACTTCTCGTGGAATCGAATACTGAGGGAGGTTTCCATGTATAATATCATCAAGATCGCCGTTCGCAATTTGCGCCGGTATCAGCGGCGGACCCTTCTTACTTCGTCATTGATTACTCTCGGAGTTGTGTCAGTTCTGCTCTTTATATCTGTTTCCGGGTCCTTCAAAAATATGATGATTGGGCAAATCACCGATTCTATGCTCGGCCATCTGCTAATCCACCAGAAAGGATATCTCGCCTCCATTGACACCCTTCCCTTAAATCGTAACCTGCAGGAAAAACAGATCGCTAAACTAGAAGAAATTCTCAAAAATAACGAAACTATAGAAGCATTTTCGCCGCGCATCAAGCTGGGGGCAATGTTCAGCAATTATACCGAGACCACCAATATCCGTTTGAATGCGGTCGATCCTGAACGAGAAATGCGGACCATGCCTGAGCTCTTGAACCGCATTATTAAAGGAGAGAAGAAGGGACTGCTTAAGAAAGGGGAAATCCTGGTGCCGGAACTGCTCGCCAAAGGAATGAAGGTTGACGTTGGCAGCGATATCGTCCTGGTGGCCACCAATAAAGACGGCTCGGTAAACGGCCAGTCCTTTATCGTTCGCGGTATTGTTGAGGGCGTGACCGGTCCTGGCGGCCGTGATGGCTATATCCACATTGACGACGCCCAAACCCTGCTGCGCATGGAGGGAAAAGAGGTCAGTGAGATCGCGGTACGGCTCAGGGACATGCGCCAGCTCGGCAACGTTTTTACAACCCTGAATGGAATTCTGGAACCCATCCGCAACAAGATGGACAAACCGGTTTTCGAAGTTCATACCTGGGAGAAACTCACTCCTTTTGCCAATATTGCCAAAATGATCGACCTCATGACCCTGTTTATCAAGGTCATGCTGGTGGCCATTGTGCTGGTCAGTATCATGAACGTCATGGTCATGGCGGTATACGAGCGGATTAACGAGATCGGCACCATTGCCGCCATCGGCACCAGCCCTGGGAAAATCCTCTCTCTCTTTCTCACCGAAGGGCTGCTGCTCGGTATTTTCGGTACGCTGCTCGGTATCGTTCTCAGCCTAGTCACGATTGCAGCACTCAGAGCGGCCCGGATCAGTTTTGATTTTGGCCAGCAACAGGGGATTATCCTCAATCCGTCGATAACGTCGACGGATATAGTGTCCATCGCGTTAATCGTCATTGCCATTGCGGTGCTCGGCAGTTTGCAGCCCGCTTGGAAGGCGGCTCGAATGGACCCGATAACCGCTTTGCGCCACGTCTAGGGAGTGTGTTCATGAAAACAGCCCTATTTGCTTGTACCACCAGCCTGTTCCTGCTGTTCTTCGGCTTAAGTTCCGCTCTCGCTGTCGATGGCGCCGCCATTCTCCAGCAGGTTGACCGCAAGATGCAGCCGGAATCCTATGAACTGTACCGGAAGCTGATCAATATCGAACCAGACGGCACATCCAAGGAATTCGTCCTCTACACCGTGAAGAAAGGGCAGAACAAGATGGTGGCGCTCTTCTTGTCGCCGGCCAGTGAAAAAGGAAGAGCCACGCTCAGATTGGACGATAACATGTGGCTCTACATTCCCAATGTCGGCAAACCGATCCGGATTACCAGCCTGCAGTCGGTGGTGGGGGGTGTCTTTAACAATGCCGATATCCTCCGCCTCGATTTCAGCTTGGAATATACTGTGCAACATCTCAAAGAGGAGGGGGATCGGTATGTGCTGAGCCTGAAAGCAAAAACTTCGGCCGTTGCCTATGACGGTTTGACCATGGTGGTGGACAAGGCAACGCTGCTTCCCACAACCATCGAATGTTACGCTGCCAGCGGCATGCTGATCAAAACCCTTCGCTACAGCAACATCAAGGATTTCGGTGACGGTATCGTCAGTCCATCGCTTCTCGAGACCGATAGCCCGCTCTATAAGGGCTACAAGTCGGTCATGGTCTCTGCAAAAATGCAGAGGAAAGAACTGGCTGACGAGGTGTTTACCCTCAACTACCTACCCAAGGTCGATGGACTTCGCTAAACGGCGATTATCGCTCTTCTTGGCAGCATGTGAGGCACTGTTGGTGATAATCACCGCTTTACGGCCGGCCTGCGCGGAAGAGGCGTATACCTTCGATGTCGATACGTTTGAAAAGAAACCATGGCATATCGGCGGATTTGCCGAAATCAAATGGGAACACGCGGATGTTCACCAGGGATCGGCCTTTACCCTACTCAATTTTCAGGATGATGCGCCCTCCGATCTGGACCAATGGTCCGGTCGGTTGCAGCTCGACGGTTCCTATGCACAAGGTATGGCCCAATTGAAATGGTTGGCAAATGTTTCGGGACAGGAGGATGATTTCGGGTGGCGCGATGCGGCGGAACTCTATGAGACCTATCTCAATCTGGCGCCATCGCCCGGAACAACCGTCTCTCTAGGTAAGAAATCCTATAAGTGGGGCAAGGGGTATGCGTGGAATCCTGTAGGATTCATCAATCGGACCAAGGACCCGAACAATCCGGAAGAGGCCTTGGAGGGGTATGTCACCTCGGATTTTGAGATGATCAGGAGTTTTTCCGGTGAACTCAAAAACATCGCCCTCACCACGGCATTGTTGCCCGTATGGCAAGGGGTGAACGAGGATTTCGGGGCAGAGGACAACTTCAACTTGGCGGCCAAACTCTACCTGCTCTATCGAAATACTGATATCGATTTCATCGTCTACACCGGCAACAGCCGGACCACCCGTTTTGGCGGCGATTTCTCCCGCAACATCACCAGTAATTTTGAAATTCACGGCGAGGTCGCACACATCCCCGAGGTGGAACAGATCTCGTTGAACGCCAGTGGGCAACGGGTGCGCCAAACCGAGAGCGCCACCTCGTATCTTGCCGGCATCCGCTATCTGACCGAATTTGATCTCACCTCAATCGTTGAATACTACCACAACGGTCTTGGATACACAGAAGATGAGATGGAACGATTTTATCAACGGGTCGCTGCCGGAGAGGCGCAGTGGATCTCAAGCGGCAGTGATGCGATCCTGGACCGGGTACGCCAACTGGCGAATAAGGGATATTCCCGTCCCAATCCCGGACGCGATTACATGTACGCCCGTTTTTCGTTGAAAGAGCCTTTTGATCTGCTCTATTTCACCCCTGCTTTGACGGCCATCATCAACCTTGATGATCAGAGCTCTTCAGTGACGCCCGAATTGACCTACACGGGTATCACCAACTGGGAGGTGCAATTACGATGGATTGTCTTGCTGGGCGATGACCTTTCAGAGTTTGGTGAAAAGCAGAACAGCAATAAGCTGGAATTGCGGCTCCGCTATTTTTTCTAACCCGCATGGCTGGACCAAATTGGCTGACTACAACGAACCATGAAAGCTCAGTGCGGCATGGCAAGGCCAGTGCTTCGCGAAAGGCTTGCATATAAATCGGGTTCCTCTCTTTTCAATTGGTCAGGCTGTCCGGAAGGGTTTCAACAAAATCGCGGATAAGGTCACGGACAGAGCGATATGCTTGCAGAATCGCCTCCTCTGAGGAAGCATCTTTGGCTAAGTGCGGTGGGTCGGGAAAGCCTCGATGAATGATGCGTCCGGGAAAGTAGGGGCAGCTTTCATGCGCATGGTCGCAGAGGGTGACAACGAAATCAAAGGGTGTGGATGGCAATTCATCGATCAATTTGGACTGCTGAGGGCTGATATCCACCCCGGTTTCAGCCATGACACGGACCGCCAAAGGGTTGAGTCCATGTTTCTCGATCCCGGCAGAATAAGGTTCGATTTTTTCGCCTTTCAGATGGCGCGCCCACCCCTCGGCCATCTGGCTGCGACACGAATTGCCGGTGCAGAGGAAAAGGATGGTCATCTTTCGTGGTTCGGTGGTGAAGTCGGATGCACTCATAGAAACATCTTCAGTCCCTTGTGCCGGTATTCTGCGATGAACGCCTCAACCTGCACCTTTATTTGATCCCGTATTTCCCTGATTTCAACCAAATTGGTTTCCCGGTCGCCCTCCAGGCGGGAAGGATCGGCAAAAGGCCAATTGAGCCGCAGGGCTCGACCGGGAAAGAGCGGGCACAGCTCACTCGCTTTCTGTGAGCAGACCGTGATCACCACATCATAGCTGCGCCCCTGTTTGAACAGATCAAGCGCTGCCTGGGTAGTGTTATTCTTAAGATCGTAGCCAATTTCATCCATGACCTCAATCACCAGCGGATTGAGGACGCCTGCTTCCAGCCCGCAGCTCTCAACCGAAAAATCGTCGCCGCCGAAGCGTTTGAGAAAGGCCTCGGCCATCTGGCTGCGGGCTGAGTTGTGTTCACAGACAAAAAGGACATTGAGCATGGTTCACCTCTCGGGTTTGACTCGCACATGGCAGACCCCGGTAAGGGTCCGCTGTTCATAGGGGAAATACTTTTCTTTCAGACGCAGAGCCACGTTCACCAGGGCAATGAGGACCGGTACCTCGACCAAGGGGCCGATGACTGCGGCAAAGGCCTCGCCGGAGTTGATGCCGAACACGGCGATGGCCACGGCAATGGCCAGCTCGAAATTGTTGGACGCGGCAGTAAAGCTCAGGGTGACGGTCTGCTCGTAGGTGGCTCCGGCCCGCATCGACAGAAAGAAGGAAACCGCGAACATCACCAGGAAGTAGATGGTCAGGGGCAGGGCTATGCGCAGCACATCAAGGGGTAACTGAACGATGTATTCGCCTTTGAGCGAAAACATCACCAAGATGGTGAAGAGCAGAAAAATCAGGGTCAGCGGACTGATTTTCGGTATAAATACCGTTTCATACCAGTCCCTGCCCTTCAGTTTGATACCGATCAAGCGGCTCAGCATGCCGGCAATAAAAGGAATACCCAGGTAGATGAACACCGACCAGGCAATCTCGCCGATGGAGACATTGACCACCGCCCCTGCCAGGCCAAACCAGCCGGGAATGACGGTAATGAAGATCCAGGCGTAGAGAGAGAAGAACAACACCTGGAAGATCGAGTTAAAGGCCACCAGGCCGGCACAGTACTCGGTGTCGCCATCGGCCAGATCGTTCCAGACAATAACCATGGCAATGCAGCGGGCCAGGCCGATGAGGATCAGGCCGACCATATAGTGCTGCTGACCGGAAAGCAGGGCAATGGCCAGCAGAAACATCAACACCGGCCCGATCACCCAATTCTGCACGAGGGAAAGCAGCAGCACCCGACCATTGCGAAAGACCTGGCCCAATTGCTCGTATTTGACCTTGGCCAAGGGCGGATACATCATCATGATCAGGCCGATGGCAATGGGAATGTTGGTAGTCCCCACTTGGAAGGCGTTGATCACATGCTGCACACCAGGAACGGTGTAGCCAAGCATGACGCCGACAAACATGGCGAGAAAAATCCATAGGGTAAGAAAGCGATCCAAAAAACCGAGCTGTTTGGGTTGTAGAGACATGACACATCCTTTATTCAAAACATTGATCAGAAGTAGCCGCCAGCATGGCAGTGTCGAAGATTTTCTGATTGCTTAATCCGCCTGGGCGGATGCGTCAATTTCTTTCAGCAATAAACTCCGCGCGAATGAGGATGGGGTTAGGATCTGATCAGGGAAAGGTAAGCTTTCTTGATTGGAACACCGGCACATAAGCGTTCGAGACAAGGCCCGAAAAGTGACGGGCCACCCGAAGGTAGCCCGTTTGTTTCTTGGATGGTTGAAAAATAATCAGACTTTAATCAGCTTCACCTTGGTGTCATAGAACGAGACACTGCCGCCGACCTTGTCGATCATGCAGGTATTCTTCAGATGCGGATCGACCCACATGGCGGCGTTGGCATGGACGCCTCCGGCTCTCTTCTTATCACCCTTGACCAGCTTGCCGTCGATGGTCACATCCACGGCCCCTGAATCCCAATGGCCATGGCCCAAGGTGAAGGTGACCACACCTGGTCGGATGGTCTCGGTCACCTGGACCTTGCCGATCATCGGCTTGGTGTTACCGTTGCCCAGGTCCCAGACGCCCTCCGGATTGGTGGCCGAAACCACCCTGACCTGATCACCACTCTTCACCCCCAGCTTCTTGGCGTCGCTGGTATGGAGAATAATACCGTTTTCCGGCATGAGGTCAGTGAGGTAAGGATGGGTGATAGTACGCGCCTTCGTGTGACGAATGTCACGCTGGGTAATCAGATGGAGCGGATGGCCCTCGGCAAGTTTGGTCGGTTCAACGCCCAGGGTGTCGGCCACCGGTACATAGCGGGCAAGGCCGTAGTAGGACTTACCGGTGAAGGCGTCCTTGCAGCCTGCCGTTTTCTCTTGATAAAGGTTGATAAATTTACCGTACTTATTTGCCACCTGGTCCCTTTTGTACGTGGTGCTCTGGGCGTCAAATCGGCCACCACGGTTGAGCACGGTGACTACCTTGGGCCAGGCTGGGCCGGCGATCTTCTGCCAGCGCTCGACGTCAAAGACGTTCTTGGGCAGGTGGCGGCGGGATTTGAGAAACAGATCGATCTCCTCCTGGGAGGCGTCGGCTACCGGTTCCTTGCGGTCCAGGGCAATGTTGGCCACCATGCGAATATAGAAGTCATCGGGCCGGGTGAAATCCTGGCCCTCGCCGAAGCCGTTCGTACCAAACCCCTTAAGGCCCAATTTCTCGGCCAGAGCCAGCCAGAAGGTCTCGTAGGAGATCGGCTGCTCCTCGCCAAAGACCGTGACCACCTCGTTGGGGGAGGCGATCACTGGCTGGCGAATGGGCTGAATGCGCACCGGCATATTGGGGTGTGATCCCTGAAATTCCCAGCGTTCCAAATAGTGGAGGTCGGGAATGATGTAGTCGGCATACATCGAGGTCGGCCCAATGACGATGTCGCTGGCGATATAGAGCGGCAGTTTGTCGAGATTGAGCAGGGATTGAATCTGAGTATGCCCGGCCGGTAGGGAATAGGTCGGGGCGCCCATGTATGAGAAGACCACCTTGGCCTGGTACGGGTAGCCGTCGGCAATTGAAGGCAGGATCTCCTCATAAACATCGGAGGAGATCGGCCACCAGTTGCGTTTGGCCGGGTAGGACTCCTTACCCTTGAACAGGGTGGACTCCTCGTACTTGATGCCATGGCGAATGATCGAGGTGCCGAAGGTCTTCAACCCCTTGGGACCGATCTTCTTGAAGTTGAAGGGTTGCTTGTCAGTGCTTGTGGAGGTGCCGTCGACGTTGAAGGTTGAGGCGGCGATCATCCCGCCTTTCCAGTCAAAGTTGCCGATCAGCAGGTTGAGGTTCATCAAGGAAGCGATATTATAGAAGCCGTTGGTGTGCTGGGCCGGGCCGCGATGGACATCGACACAGGCCTTCTTGCCGTGACTGGTGAATTCCTTGGCCACGGCCTCGATGGTGGCCGCATCGGTGCCGCAGAGGGCCGCGTATTCGGCGATGGTCTTCTCCTTGGCCGTTTCCAACATCAGCTGCAGGCTGCTCTTGACCTTAATTTCCTTGCCCTCGGCATCCTTGAGCATGGTATCGGCGAACAGTTCACCGGTGATAGCCTCCTTGTCATCATTGGGATCAAAGGCCACCGGCTGGCTGTCCTTGATGGCCACCAGGTATTCGAAATCAAACTCCTTGCCGTCCTTGTCGGTCCGCTTTTCTGCCGCTTTAAGGCCGATCTCCTGGGCGCGGAGGAACTTGCCCGGCTTGCCTTCTTTATCCAGCTTCACCAGCCAGGGGCCGTTGCTCCAGGTCTGTTCCTTAATCACCGTGGCAGCCGCCTTGTTGCAGCAGGCGAGGAAGTTGGCATCATACTTCTTGTTTTCCAGGATCCAGCGGGTCATGCCCATGGCAAAGGCGGCATCGGTTCCGGGCAGGATTGGCACCCAGCGCTGAGCCTTGGCGGCCAACTTGGTGCAACGGGGATCGAGCACGGTCATCTTCAGGTTGCCGTCGGCCATCCGCTGGGTCATGCGCATGGTGCGGTTGGTGGGGCCATAGTTGCCGTCAAAGAGGTTGGCGCCGACAAAGAGGATGTAGTCGCTGTTCTCTTGGTCCGCTTGCCAGTAGAATTTCTGGCCGTCCTTGAAACTGTTGCCCACGTACTGCTCGCTCATCGCCTTGCAGGCGAAATAGAGCGAGCCCTGGCAGACGGTGGTATGACCATGGGTGTTGTTGGTGCCGAAGGCGCCGGTAAAAGCGGCGGCAAAATTAGAGCGCCCGGCCTTCTTGCGGCCCCAGAAGTAGACAAACTGATTATTTTTCGGCCCGAAATCGGGATGCTCAGGATCGATCAACGCAGCCAGGTTGGCGGCATGCTTGACCTTGAACTCTTCGATGGCCGCCTGTCGTTCCTCCGGTTTTTTCTTGCGCAGGGCAGCGGCATCCTTGCCCATCTCCTCAAAGGCCTTGGCATCGATGAGGGCGTACAACTCTTTGAGGCCGGAAACCTGACGATTCTCCTCGCCGGGTACATGGGCAAACAGCTTGCCGCCGCTGACAATTTCCTCAATGGCTTGGTTGAAGGGAATTGAGGTCCACTTGTTTTCCCCGCGTTTGCCGCTGCGTTTGAGTACCTTGGTCACCCGGTAGGGATCGTAGGCGCCCTGGTGCCCGGCCTGTCCCTTGGGACAGAGGCCTGCGTCGACCATGACCGCAGACGCGGGGGTTTCTTTCATTTCCAGATGGGGATGCAAATTGAAGGGGTTATAAGGATTGCCGTCGATCTTCACCGCGACGCCATCAAGGATTTTGACCTTGATGCCGCAGCCGGTGTTGCAGTTGAGGCAGACGGAGTAGAGGGTGTTCTCCGCCTTGAGCAGTTCGTAGGCCTCGGCCTGGGTCAGCTCGCCAGCCTCAACCCGGGCAATGAGGTCGCGGGCGAAATCGAAATGGGTGGCCACCATGGCGCTACAACCGGCCAGGGCGGTTGTTTTCAAGAAATCACGGCGGGAGACGGTTGGTGTGGTCTTATTTGCCATAGAGCACCTCCAGCTTTTCAGTAGCGACATAGTAGACACGCGGCGCGGTTTTCTTGGCCAGCTTGAGCACCTGGATCTTATTGGCCTTTTTGACCTGGGCGATCAGGCTCTGGGGATCGTTCTCGTCGCCGAAGTATCCGGCCCGGCCAATACAGGTGGTGATGCAGACCGGCAACTGGCCTGCCGCCAGCCGATGCAGGCAGAAATGGCATTTGCGGGCATTGCCCACCGGCGTGTTCTTGCCGAAACGCAGCCATTTCTTTTGATACTCGTAACTGGGCATTTGTTCATACTTCTGAATCGCCGGCGTGCCGTCGCCGTGCATACCGCCCTGATCCAGGGCGCGGGCGTCATAGGGGCAGGCCTTCACGCAGGCGCCGCAGCCGATACACTGCTCATAATTGATCATCACCAGGCCGGCACTGATGCCTTCCGTCTCTTTCCAGGTAGCGCCGTCTTTGCCCTTGACCGGGCAGGCAGTTACACAGGGCGGATTATCGCACTGCATGCATGGCCGGGGGAGAAAGGTGCGGCTCACCTTGGGGTATTTACCCCGCTCGTATTCGTGTACCGGGCGGTAGTGCATCCCCGGAGGCAGCTTGTTCTCCGAGACACAACCAACGGTGCAGGCATGGCAGCCCACGCACTTGCGCAGGTCGATCAGCATGGCCCATCGGCGATTCTTTTCAGGAGCTTTGAGCGCCCGCTCGAGATCTTTCTGCATCACTACCAGGATATCTTCGTTCTGCATTCCTTACCTCCTCTGATGGGCTTATTTGGTATGACAACTCTCGCAGTTTTCCTTGACGCTGAAGGCCGTCTTGCCGTTATGGCAGGCGCCGCAGGATTTGCCCTGCTCCATGCCCTTCATGGTCACCACCTTATGCTGCTTGGTGTTGGTGTACCATTTGGCATGACAGTCTTGGCATTTGAGACCAGCCCCTTCCACGTGGTTTTCGTGGCTAAAAACCACGCTTCCTCCCTCATTTTTAATGGTAATGTCACCACCGCCGACACCGGCATAAGCAACGCTTCCGAAAAACACGACAAACACCACCGCTCGAGCCCACTTCATGGCCACCTCCCTGGATAAGGTTAATCGATCGAATAACTATATCCGGATAAACGGATTCTTTCAAGGTGGGAGTGAGAACCGTTGACCGTTAATATCTATCGCGCTATATCTCAAACTATGCAAACAACCGCTGAAATTTATAAATCATTGGCTGAAGAAACCAGGCTCCGTCTACTCCTTCTCCTACAGGGGGGGCACGAATATTGTGTATGTGATCTGATGCACGCCTTAGACATGCCTCAATCGACAGTTTCTCGCCACTTGGCCTATCTCAAGCGGTGCGGATGGCTGCAGGATCGTCGTGGTGGGGTGTGGATGTACTATTCTTTGAAAAAGGATATGGATGCCTTTCTCCAAGCCCAGCTTGTTCTCCTCATTAATCAGTTGGCAAACAGCCCGGCCTGCAATGCTGATAGGCTGCGCCTTAAAGCATACCTGCTGGCCAAAGATGCCACCGCCTGCAAATAAAAGGTGTTTTATCATGTATTAGGAGGGGGCTGTTTCCTTGTCTTCCCCGACTGAAGTGGCTCCGGGTGGAAATTAGTTTCAACTGCACGACATTAAGGATGAGCCATTAATTCGTCCAAGCAGAACCACTCGGTACAACGAGACCTGGCATCTGGTATTCTTCGGAACCGGAAAAAATGGCAACTAGCTGGTTATCGGTTTTTCTTGAAGGATGCCAAGGAGCCCCAACCTTTAATTTATTCTTACCAAATTGCATTTTTGCAAAAAAATCAATCTATTGCAGATTGAGACTTTTTCAGAAGCGGCCAGCCCGTCAGATTCGATTGAAACACAATACCTTGAACGTCTCTTTACCCATTGTTGCCAGGTGAATATTGTTACAACCTTCCCCTGAAACGCCAGTATTTCCCACCCAAATTATCCCCAAAACGATGTCACGCTGCAGGTGCGATGTCATCACCCCTGAAAAAAGAAGAGAGACCGATTGGAACGGTCGCCTTTTCCATTTTCACCAGGGAGATGATCACCCATGCAGTCCATCATTTTGTCACTCGCAAGTCGACACGCCCTTTCCACAGCCGAGGTTATTCAGGAAGTTGAATCTGCTTTTGCTCTCCATCTCTCCCAGTGGTACCGCCAAGAGATCATGGTTTTTCTTCGAGACGGAATGCGCTTGGAGGTTGTGGCCTATAACAAAAGGAACGGGCTTCCTGTTCAACACACTCTCGACCTTCCAACCGTCCTCTCCCGCAATCAATTCAAGGCCATTCTGGAAAACCACCTGGCCACGGCCGCAGTCATCAAACAGGTCCGCCTGCTCAAAGGGTTTGAGCAATGCCTGCTCTGGGGCGAAGTTGTCTACAGCAGGACCGGCGACCATCTCCTGGTTGAAACCGAGATCATCCCGGACGAACCGATCATCGCCGTCTGCCCCCTCAACCGGATCGGCCTGCATGAACGCCATACCGGCCGGTTGCAGCGTGGCCAGCGGCGAGCCTTCCACCTACGCCGGGCCGAACCGGTGCTGGTGAACGGCACCCCGCGCGCAAAAGTCGTCCTTGACCGGGTTTCCAAGACCCTGACCGAGAACCTGCTCCGCCATCATCTGGGTGATGCGGCTCATCGGTTTCAATTCCGCTGCCCGACACGCTATGTCGGCCACAAGAGTATCGTCCTGACCACGAGAAGGCTACCGCGAGAGGTGATCATCGCCGTTGATCGGGAACTCCAGGAACATGTCGAAGTCCGGATCGTCAAGGCCTTGCCATGAAGTCACCAGAACAGGCAGAGCCGAAGATGCCCTGGACCCATATCGGACAGGGCGTGCATCTCGATCATCCGCAAACGGTCATGGAACTGGGTGTGCCAGACAGCCATCGAAAGGGACATTTCTGGTGCTTTGGCACCACCCGGGTCGGCAAAACCAGGATCATGGAGCACATCATCGAGCAGGATATCTGCAAAGGGTATTCGGTGGTGGCCATTGATCCCAAGGGTGATATCGATCTGTTCTCCAAGATCACCCAACTGGCCCACGAGACCGACCGGCTCGATGATCTGATGCTGATCACCCCGATCTTTCCCCAATACAGCGCCATCCTCGATCCTTTGTCCTCCTACTACATGCCCGAGGAACTGGTGGCCCACATCACCGCCGGGGTGGCCATCGGCCGGGAACCCTACTTTTTCGGGGTGGCCTACGAGGTCAGCCTGGTGGTGGTTCAGGCACTGATCATGCTGGCCGAGCAGGCCGGGACAAAACCCTCGTTCAACCTCAACGACATCAAGAACCACATCAGCCACCAGGACCTGGAACAGTTGAAGGAGAAGATCGATTACATCGACAGCCCGGAGGCCAAACAGCTCTCCCTGGATATCCAGAAAATCCTCTCTACCCCGGCGGATTACTATTCCAAGGTGGCCAGTTCGCTGCGGGTGGCGCTCACCGAGCTGACCTCGGGCAATGTCGGCAAGATCATCGGCAAAGCTGACGAGAACCGCTTCATTCAACGGTTGGAGGAGGGCAAGGGCATCATCCTGGTGGTGCAGTTGGGCTCACTGCTGACCAAGCGGGCCGCCTATACCGCCGGCAAGGTGATCATCTCCATGATCCAAGCTTTTGTTGGGAGAGTCTATTCCTCGGGGAGGAATGTGACACCTTCGTTGGTGCTCCATATCGATGAGGCCCAGTCGGTCCTCTACCAGGGGATCGAGGACCTCTTTGCCAAGGCCGGCGGGGCCGGGGTGTTTATCCACGGCTACTGTCAATCGATCAGCCAGTTGTATGCCGAGGTGGGCGAGGATCGGGCCAACACCATCCTCGACAACTGCAACACCAAGCTGTTCATGCGGGTGCCGGATCCCAGCACCGCCAATTACGTCTCCGAACACCTGGGCGAAGAGAAGCGGTTTTCCCCGATCATCTCCCTGGGCGGCAATATCGCCATCCGTGAGACCGAAGAGATGCGGATCAAGCCGAGCGAGATCCTCAAGATGAAACCCCGCGAACTCTTTCTCATCACCTACTCCGGAACCTACAAGGGGGTGACGGCCGACGTCGAGACCGGCAGGCTCAAGGTGATCTTTCCGGATCTGGCCGGAGAGACGATCATCAAAAAGCAACCCAAGAGCGGCTGATGCTGAGCATCTGGCCGACGATCATCCTGGGGGTGGCTCTGGTGCTGGTTGGCCTTGCCGGCATACTGGTGCTGCGGAGTGAGGAGCAGGAGGCCTCGATTCTGGAGCAGATGACCCTGAGTGCCCTCTCGCAGCGGTGGGTCAGGCCCAAGTCATTCACCCGGATAGAGGGGGTGAAGCATATCTCGGAGCTGGCCCACCTCTGGCGCAACGAGCAGGTGATCGCTGAAGGCATCGAGAAGGTTGAGCTGGCACATCCACGCTCCCGCTCCTTTGCCAGCCAGTTGCGGACCTGGTCCTTTTTCAACCAAGCACCTGGACAGCGTGCGGTGTGTTTGGAGATTCTTCGCCTGCTTGATCGTGAAGGGCAGTGCTCTTCGGTGGTCGATGTCCAGGGTGATGTGGAAGCCGCCTGGGAGCAGAACACCTACCAGATTCTGGCCAAGACCACCCTGCTTGATCATAGCCTCAACGTGGCCGAGCAGGTGGTCAAGCAGCTCTCCGGCCAACAGGCCTGGCATGTGATCCCGGATACCATGGTGGCTGCCCTGGGGCATGACCTGGGTAAACTGAAATCAGCGCGGGGTTCACTCTATGCCCTGGGCGAACACCCTCTGGCCGCCGGCGCCATCATCTCTGGCATCCCCGGGTTCAAGGAACTCTCCCGCAAGGAGGATATCCTCCGGGCCATCAAGCTGCACCACAAGATGCCCGAGGGTCTGCTGGGCAAGACCCTCAAAAAAGCCGACCAGCAGGCCCGGCAGCAAGAGCTGGAGCGTTGGGCGGGAGTGGAGGCAACCGAGGAAATCAAGGAATCGCACGAAGAGGAAGTGCCAGAAAAACCACCGCAACCGTCATCCCGGGAAGCAGTGCAGCGGGTGCAGGCGGATATCTACGGGGAAACCATCGATCCCGCGCCAAGCCGGGAAGAGATCGCGCCGCCCCAGCGGATGGACATCTCCAATTGGTTCGATGCCGCTGGCTATCTGGCCATGCTCAAACCCTACATCAACCGGGTTGAGGGCCGGCGCTTTCTCGCCTTCTCCATGGCCGATGGCCTGGTCTATTTTCAGGTCAAGGTGCTGGAAGAGGTGGCTCGCAAGCAAGCCCAGGATTCCGGCTGCATGGAGATCGCCACCATGGCCCAGGATGATCCTACCATGCGCCAGGTGCTGTTCAGTGTTGTGCAGCACCTGCGCAAGGAGCATGAAGTGATTGCCACCCATTTGATCAAGGCCACCTATTTCGGCGGCTACTTCCTGGTGACCAGGAAGCTCTGCAAGGAGATGCGGGGATACTACACCCCCTTCCATGCCGAGGCCTTCGGCTCCATCGCCGAGATGGAACGGGCCAAGCCGGAGCTGCTCCGTGACATTCTCAAAGTCAGTCCCCATACAGGTAGTGACCAGGAGAGCTGATGGCCAAGGAACGGGAAGCCAAAGGGGCAAACGACACCAATGCCCAGATCATTACCACCGATGGGGGCCGGATCTACAAGCCGGTCAACCTGCTCAGTGCCATCTCCGAGATCCAGCAGTTCTATGTGATCGAGAGCAAGGGGCAGAACATTCCACCCGAGTTCCTCACCCTGGAGCGGACGATTGATTTTTTCAAGATCGGTTTGAAGAGCGGCTTCAACGAGGGCGTCGCCCTGGTGCTGCTCTTTCCGGTGTTCCACTTCTATCTCTTCCCCTTTGTCTTGCTCCAACTCGACTGGTTCAGCCATCTGCTCTTTGGCTGCATTCCCTACTTGCCCCTAATCATCAACACCCTGATGTGCAGCTACATCAGTCGCTATTTTGTCGGCAACATCACCCGCAAGGCGGTCAACTCCCTGCTCTCCGGCCGGGCGCTCTCCCTGCTGCTCAAGGCCTTTCTGGTCTATGTCATCTATCTGGTGCTGTTTCGCTTGAGCACCCCGGCGAATATCGGCCGGCTGGCCAGCCAGTTCGGGGCAAAGGCCCACGATATCTACCGCGGCTTCTTTGCCATCAAGCCGCATCTGGTGCCGCTGGCCACCAAGAGTAGTCTGCTCATGGTGTTGGCGGCGGTGTTTCCTTATGGATCGGTCTATCTGCTTGACTGCTGGCATCGCCACCGGATCAAGCGCAACATACAACGTATTTCTGCCTAACAACCATTGGAGGTTCAACCATGGAACACGAAGAGAAAAAACAGCGCCCCTCTTGGCAGGAGATCGAGGAGAAGAAAATCAATCTGGTGAAGGAAAAAGGCTCCCGGGTCATGCGGGTCAACTCGCCAATAGGCTCCACCATGTTCAGTATCCTGCGGCAGTTTGACATGGCCTATGCCAATTTCAAGGGCCGTCTGGGAGAGATGGGCGGCATTACCTACGAGGAAGGAGCTGCCTTGATGGAAGAAGGGCGGGAGATTGTCATGGCCTTTTCGGATTTCACCGCACGGCTCAGCCGGAAGGTCAAATTCCGCTACTACCCCCCTGACGAAATCAAAGACTATCTGGAGTTGCTCAAAGCCCAGGAGAAGAACGAAGAGGCTTCGCGTGGCGCAGAGGATGCCGTTTCGACCGAGTCATGACCCACCAAGGCAATTGCACCTTGCCTTGGTGGGCGAGGTCTGCCATGGCACGAGGCAGACAAGATGTTATCAACTTCCTCTTCCAATGGAGTGTTTATGAACAAAACCGCGTTGATCGACAAGGTTGCCAAAGAAAGCGACTTGAGCAAGGCTGCCGCCGAGCAGGTGGTGAACAGCGTCTTTTCTGCCATCGCAGAGGCAATGAAGACCGGCGACAAGGTTACTCTAGCCGGATTTGGCACCTTCTCCACCTCCGAGCGAGCCGCCCGTGAAGGACGTAATCCGCAATCGGGAGAGACAATCAACATCCCCGCCAAGAAAGTTGTGAAGTTCAAGGCGGGGAGTAAGTTGGTCGATTCCGTGAAATAAAACTATCGGCCCAACTGTTCGATTCGGTCAATCGCTTTCAATTTATGGTCATCGAGAAGGTGGGTATAGCGCATTGTCATTGATATAGTTTTGTGCCCTAAAATATCCGCAACTGTTCGAAGATCTACACCATTCATGATCATATAGCTCGCGGCTGTATGCCTTAAATCGTGCATGTGAAAATTTTCGATGCCGGCTCTTTTTACAGCTGCTTCAAAACTTTCTCGAAAGAATTGGTTAGGCCTCAATCTGTACGTCATTTTAGGATTTTTAGGCAGGAATACATAATCTGAACAAGAGAAATTTTCTTTTGGAATCAGATCGGATAACGTCTCTATGGCTGGAACAGTTAATGGGACTCTTCGGGGATCAGTCTTTGTTTGCTGGAGATCTAGAACTCGCCCATCCAGATCGACCTGACTCCAGGTAAGAGAAGCCCCCTCACTTGGCCGCATCCCTGTATGAAGCTGGAGTAAGATATAATGAAACAGATTTAATCGATGACTTTTCTTGCTCTCATCTAACAATTTGCTGATTTCGCCTTCCGTTAAAAAACGAAGCCGACCTGGTGGTGTTTTTGGTTTTCTTATTATCGAAACTGGATTGATAACCTCAACACCCCATTCTCGAATGGCTGTTGAAAATATATGGGACAACAGATTGAGATCCTTTATCACCGTCGCCGGCATGACCTCAGCCAAACGTTTTTCTCGAAACTGCGCAGCGAAAGTTGGGGTTATCTCGCTGAGTTGCTTACCATTGAAAAATTCTAACGACCTTGACTGGTGGATTTCACGACGATGCGTGGAGGGCGCTTTTTTAGCCGACACTTCCATGAGATATTTAGCCAAAGCATCCTCAAACCACATAGCATTCGGTAATTGCCCCGCTACATAGCTGCCGTTTCGTAGGGCTATTTCAGTCTCTTCTGCCCACCTGACAGCTTCTGATTTGCGATCAAAAGTTTGGGATAAGCGAGGCTGTCCTTTCAACCTGACTTCTGCGCAATAAACCGTGCCTTTCTTTCTCTTCCGAGCCTTAACAGTTGCCATACCGCCTCCGTAAAATACGACTATTTCTTGGTCGCATTTTTGGTCGCACTTTCTTGCTAATCGGTGCTATTTTATGATAACTGGAGGTAATTGTAGCTCATCAAACCCCTAAAAACAAGAAAGGCTAACTCGCTGATATTCAGCAAGTTAGCCTTTCTTTTAAATGGTGCCGAAGGCGAGACTCGAACTCGCACGACCGTGGGCCGCTACCCCCTCAAGATAGTGTGTCTACCAATTCCACCACTTCGGCAATATATTTAATTCTTTTGTTGCGGAGCTTGCGCCGGCTCTGCTGGCATTGGAACCGTTACCGGTACCTGCTGCGCCGGAATTTGCTGTTCCACCTGCAAATCACTCATCACCGTGCCGGTGCTTTTATTGGCTGAAAGATACGCCAAGGTGATTGAAGTACCCATGAAAACAATGGCTGCGAAGGTAGTAATTTTGTTCAGCAGCGGCATAGGGCCTTCCGTACCGAATACCGACTGATTTGAGCCACCAAAGGTAGCCCCGATATCCGCACCTTTCCCATGCTGCAACAAAACGATGCAGATCAGAAAGAAACAAACAATTACGTGCGCTACAATCAGTATAGTGGTCATTGAAATCGAACTATCCGGTCAAACGATTTTGCCTTTAAAGCGGCCCCACCGACCAACGCGCCATCAATATCAGGCTGCGCCATCAGGTCGTCAATATTTTCAGGTTTAACCGAACCACCATACAGTATTTTTACCGCCATGGCAATATTTTTTTCAAATAGATTTCCCAACAACTGGCGAACAAAGGCGTGCACCTCTTGAGCCTGTTCGTTGGTCGCCGTCTTTCCGGTGCCGATGGCCCACACCGGTTCATAGGCAATAACCACCTGCTCCATCTGTTCGGCACTGACCCCGGCCAACCCATGACGGACGTGAGCTTCCAACACGGCAAAGGTTTTGCCGGCCTCGCGTTCGGCAAGGGTCTCACCAATGCAGAGGATCGGCAAGATAGCACCATTAATCGCGCCATGCAAGCGCCGATTGATCATGGCATTATCTTCACCAAAAACATGACGCCGCTCGGAATGCCCGACGATAGCCATGGCAACGCCGAGGTCATTCAGCATTGGGGCTGAGATTTCTCCGGTAAAGGCGCCCTCTTTTTCCCAGGCAATATTTTGCGCGCCAACCAGCACGCTGGAGCCTAGCACCGCCTTGCATACCGCCGCCAGGGAGGTGAATGCGGGTGCAATCATAACATCCCGATCCGAACAGGCTTGGCTTGTTTCGGCAATGGCATTGGCTAAGGCCACCGCCTCACTTTGGGTCAGATGCATTTTCCAATTCCCGGCAATCAACGGACGTCTTTGCATAGAAACCTCCTTGTTCAGAGATGTTTGTCCGGCACCAATTCTGCCTGTGTCAGACTATTCAGCCCAGGGCCTTGACGCCCGGCAGAGCTTTCCCCTCCATCAGCTCCAAAAATGCACCGCCGCCGGTGGACATGTAAGAGATGTTCTCCGACTCCCCGGACAGGGCAATAGCTGCATTTGAATCACCGCCGCCGGTGACACTCAGCGCATGCGAAGCGGCAACGGCATGGGCAAGCGCCATGGTGCCACGAGCAAAAGCATCCATCTCAAAGGCACCCATGGGGCCATTCCAGACAATGGTTTTAGCATCTGCCAGCACTTCACAAAAGCAGATCACGGAGGCCGGTCCAATATCAAGGGCCATCCAGTTATCGGGGATATCCTGGATCGTCACCTGCTTACTGACCGCATCCGGAGCAAAACGATCGGCGGCAATCACATCCACCGGCAGGTAGACCTTCACATTTTTGGCCTTTGCGTGTTTGAGCAGGGCATCGGCAGTCTCCAGCAGATCATCCTCAACCTTGGACGCTCCTACTGCATACCCCTGGCTTTTCAAAAAGGTATTGGCCATCGCACCGCCTATGATCATCTTATCGACCCGCTCAAGCATATTGCGCAGGGCCTCGAGCTTGCCGGAAACTTTGGCTCCGCCGACAAGAGCCACCAGGGGGCGCTGGGGCGTATCGATGCAGCGATGGAAATACTCAATCTCCTTCTGCAGCAGAAAACCGGCCGCCTTTTCCTGAACATACTCGGTAACCCCGGCCACCGATGCGTGCGCCCGGTGGGAAACGGCAAAGGCATCGTTGACATACACCTCTGCCAGCGAGGCCAGCTGACGGGAAAACTCCATATCATTTTTCTCTTCCTGGGCGTGAAAGCGAAGGTTTTCAAGCATCAGGATTTGACCGCCCTTGAGCTGCTCCACAGCTTTGGTGACCTCCGGCCCGACACAGTCGGACGCCAGCGGTACAGGCCGATCAAGCAGTTTGGCCAAATAGGAGGCCACCGGTGCCAGGGAAAATTTTTCCACCCGCTGCCCTTTAGGACGCCCCATATGGGTGCAGATGATGATTTTAGCCTCTTGCTCCAACAGATAGCTGAGCGTAGGCAATACGGTACGAATGCGTAGATCATCGGTGATCTCACCGGCCTCGTTCATAGGCACGTTGAAATCCACCCGGATCAACACCCTTTTCCCTTTCAGTTCAACATCCCTCAGTGTTTTCATACCCACCTCGTTTACCCTCAATCATGTTCCGATGCATCAGCAATGCGTCTTCGATCGGTTGCCGATAGTAATTTTTCCGTCGTCCTACCTGGGAAAATCCCATTTTGGCATACAACTGACGAGCGGCCACATTGGAATCACGAACCTCAAGCAGGCAACAGGTACATCCTGCCGCTACCAAGTGCGCCTGTGCCTGCTGCAGCAGAGCTCCAGCAAGACCACGTCGGCGTTTGGCGGGAGCCACCACCAGATGCAACAATTCGCATTCCGGCAGGCAGAAGCGAAAAAAAGCATATCCGGCGATCTCGCCCCCTTCTTCCACCACCCAACCATAGCCGTTTTCAGCCGCACATTCGGCGTGCAACTGGTTTTCGTTCCAAGGAGCAGGCATGGCGGCCTGCTCTATTCCACAAATGGCCTTCAGATCACTCGCCCGGATCGGACGAATTTCAGACCATCCGCTCTGCAACCGAAACCGTCAGCTCACCCAGCATGTTGGTGTAGCTGCCCAACTCGTTATCATACCAGCCGTAAATCACAGTCTGGGTGACCGGCACGTCGATTATCGGAGGCACGGCGTCAGCCTCAAAACGGCAGTTGGGCAGATTCTGAAGATTGACCCGAATCGAGGCGGTACGGGTATGGGTCTCTGTCGATTCGATCACAACCGATGCACGCGGCATACCGACGATATCGGAAGAGACATTCTGCTCATCGGAATACACCAGGTACGGGCTGTTTTTACTGTAGTCTTCATAGATTGAGTTGAGCAGGCTACGTTTAATGGGGTTGTCGATCTCATCCTGTAGATTCAGCACCAATACGATTAGCGAACCGGTGGAGGTCGGAATCCGCACCGACTCGGCAATAAACCCAATCGATTTCATCTCCGGGATAACCAAGCCCAAGGCTTTGGCCGCGCCGGTGGTAGTGAGGATGATGTTATTGAGGATAGAGCGATTCTTGCGCAAATCCGTGACCCCTGTCCCCGGTAGACGATCTAAAACCTGCTGCGAGCCGGTGGCGGCATGAACGGTGACCATGGAGGCGGACAGCATCCGGTCGGCACCGAAGTGATCGAGCAACGGCTTGATCATGTAGGACAAACAGGTAGTTGTGCAGGAGGCAGCGGAGATGATATTGTGGCGAGACGGGTCATAATCGTCATCGTTGATCCCCATGACGGTGGTCACCGCATCCTCGGGCATATCAAGCCCCTTGGATTTAATTTTAAACGGGGCCGACACCATCACCTTCTCCGCACCGGCCTGGAGATGGCCACGGACCGAACCCTTTGCCTCGGAGGCATCGGCAGTCGGATCCTTGAACATACCGGTACTGTCAACCACCAGCCGAACCTGATTGCCCTGCCAGTTGATGTCTTTAGGATTACGGGCCTCGCGAAGGAAGGTGACCGGAACGCCGTTGATGGTCATGGTCCCCTTTTCCTCGTTGAGATTCTCAATCACCCGGCCACCTTTGTGGCCATGGAGATAGGTGCTCAGTCGACCGTACGAGGAGTCCTTCTCAATAGAGGCTGCGATATCGTGCAGTCCGGAACCGACCTGTCGCCCTAAATTGACAACGATCTCCGAAAAATACTGCCGGGAAACATGGTGCCAAAGGGTGAGTTTGCCGATTCGTCCAAGACCATTGAGCCCGAGTTTCATGTGGGTTTCTCCTTTACGATTGGATTATGGGAGAGAACTTGTTATATGCCGAAGGGAGTCAGTTGGGTATAGTCAGGGCGTAAGGCTTGCAATGACTCCATTGTACTCAACCACCGGATAGAACAATAAAGACTGTGAGATTGCGCGTTGCGGCGGCACTCCTCGTTCTTGCCCGTGGCAAGCTGCCCCCCGCAACGTGTAGGATTAGATAAAATACAATACTTGTTCGGGAATTACCAGTCCTGCGCCGCTGCTCGATCCATTTTCCCAATTTAATTATTCCGAAAAACATACCGTTAGCCTCACGCCCCTGTTGGCATCTCCCATGTTGCTTCCCGAATCCCGCCAAATCGCCACCCTGAACAAACGCTACAAACGATTTCTGGCGGATGTCACGCTCGCCGACGGCAGTTTACTGACCGTACATTGCCCGAATTCGGGCTCAATGCGCGGCTGTGCCACACCGGGCAGCCCAGTGGTGATCAGCCATTCCGACAATCCGAAACGTAAATATGCGTGGAGCCTGGAAATGGTGCGGGAACAGGGGGTGTGGATCGGTATTCATACCGGACGGACAAATCACCTGGTCCATGAGGCCCTTGAGCTGGGCATCATCGACGATTTCGGCCAGATTATCCGGATCACCGCAGAAGTCGTCGTTTCTGCCAAAAGTCGGCTCGACTTTCTCGTTGAAACGGACCGTGGCACAACCTATCTTGAGGTGAAAAACTGCTCACTGGCCGAAGAGGGGATTGCTTATTTCCCGGATGCGGTCACCAACCGTGGAACAAAACATCTCCATGAACTGGTACAGCTGGCTAAGGCAGGCTTTGGTGCTGCAATTTTATTCTGCATTCAACGCAGTGACGCCAGCCTGTGCAAACCGGCGGCCCATATCGACCCGGTTTACGCCGAAACCGTTCTCTGGGCTGCAAGCCAGGGGGTCCGTTTTTTTGCCTACCAGGCGGCGGTCAGCCCTGAGGCAATCGTCATTTGCCGGCCAATTCCCTTTTCCATTCAATAAAGGCTTCACACGATATGAATACTCGACAAGCAGTGGTGCTCCTCAGCGGTGGCCTTGATTCGACCACAGTCCTTGCAATTGCCGAATCCCAGGGCTTCACCTGCAACTGTCTCAGCTTCCAATACGGCCAGCGGCAAGACATTGAGCTGGAACGCGCCCGCGCTATTGCCCAAAAGGCGGAGGTGGCCCGGCATCTGGTTTTGCGGGTCAACCTGGATGCCATTGGCGGCTCCGCCCTGACGGCTGATATCGAAGTACCCAAGGACCGGCCCTTTGGTGACATGGAAAAAGAAATCCCGGTGACCTATGTGCCGGGACGCAATATCGTTTTCCTCGCCCATGCCCTTTCCTGGGCCGAGGTATTGGGCGCGTCCGACATCTTTCTTGGGATTAATGCGGTTGACTATAGCGGCTACCCGGACTGTCGCCCAGAATTCCTCCGGGCCTTTGAGCAGATGGCCAACCTGGGCACCAAGGCCGGAGCCACAGGTACCGATTTCCGCTTCCATGCGCCGCTGATCCATTTGAGCAAAAAAGAAATCATCCTCAAAGGGATGGAGTTGGGGGTGGATTACAGCCAGACCCACAGCTGTTATGATCCGATCGAGAACAGGGCCTGCGGTCGATGCGACGCGTGCCGCCTGCGCCTGCAAGGATTTACTGAAGCCGGCCTGAGGGATCCGGCCCCGTATGCGAAATAAACCTCAAGAAAAAAATCAAGTAAGGATATTGTAGCGGACACTCCCACCGACCATGGTCATAACCGCACGCCCCTGCAGCTTCCAACCAAAAAACGGCGTGTTACGACTCTTGGAGACCACCTGATCCGCAGTATAAACAAACTCCCGCTGTGGATCGATCAGGGTCAGGTCGGCCGCCATCCCCGGGCTGAGGGCGCCTCCGGGCAAACCGAAAATGCGAGCCGGATTTGCAGACATCAACTCAATCAGGCGGCCAGCCTCCAGGATCTTGTCGCGCACCAGGGCAAGGCCAAGGGGCAACGAGGTTTCCAGTCCGATGATACCGTTGGCGGCCGCATCGAATTCCAACTCTTTTTCCAGGATGGAGTGGGGGGCGTGATCAGTGGCAATAGCATCCAGGGTGCCGTCGGCAAGAGCGACGCGGATGGCCTCACGATCAAGGGCTGAACGCAGCGGCGGATTCATCTTGGTGTTGGTGTCGTAGCCGATAACCGCCTCATCGGTGAGGGTGAAGTAGTGCGGTGCCGTCTCGGCGGTTACCCGTACGCCCCGGGCCTTGGCCGCCCGGATCAAGTCGACCGACATAGCCGTGCTCACATGGGCAATGTGGACCCGAGTGCCGGTGAACTCAGCCAGCGCAATCTCCCGATAAACCATGATCGACTCAGCCGCGGTTGGAATGCCTTTGAGGCCTAACTGGGTTGAAACCGGACCTTCGTTCATCACACCTGTGCTGAGTGTAGCCTCTTCGCTGTGCGAGATCACCGGCAGGTCGAAATCCGAGGCATATTCCATGGCTCGCCGCATCAACTGACTATCGCGTACCGGCCTGCCATCGTCGGTCACGGCCACGGCGCCAGCGGCTTTCATCTCGCCGTATTCGGCCAGTTGGTGCCCATCACTCGATAAGCTGATCGCACCCACGGGGTACACACGCACCGCAGCCTCGGCCGCCTTGGCCCGGATCACGGCGGTGATCGTGGCATTATCGTTGACCGGCTTGGTGTTGGGCATACAGGCCACCGCAGTAAAACCGCCACTGGCCGCAGCGAGGGCTCCGGAAACGATATCCTCCTTGTACTCCTCACCGGGCTCCCGCAGATGGACATGCATGTCGATCAATCCCGGGACGACCCAACAGCCGCTGGCATCAATCACCGATAGATCAGCCGGGATGGACTGATCCGGCTCGACAATAACCCCATCTTTAATCAGCAGGTCACCGATACGGTCGATTTTATTTACCGGATCGATGATCCGGCCATTTGCAATGCGCCAATTTGTGCTCATCGGTTGCTTGCCTCAACGGTTACAACAATCTTGCTGGCTTCGTAAAAACCAAAAAAATCGAAAATGACAGTATATAAGGAGTGGCTTATGAAGCATGAAACGTCATTTTCATGGCTTTTTACGAAAATGACAATCTTAGCCATGGCCCGACACACTTTTTAGGAGTTACCCATGACCAAATAGAGAAGGGCCATACGAACGGCCACGCCATTGGTGACCTGATCAAGGATAACGGACTGGGGGCCGTCGGCGACATCGGGATTGAGTTCAACACCGCGGTTGACCGGCCCGGGGTGCATCACCAAGGCATCCGGCTTGGCCAGGGAGAGAATCCTACGGGAGATACCGAATTGGCGCGAATATTCACGCAGCGACGGTAAGAGGGGATCGTTTTGCCGCTCGCGCTGAATGCGGAGGGCCATAACCACATCGGCATCCCGGACCGCATCTTCAAGCGAAGGGCTGACGATGGCACCCAACTGCTCGATGCCCTTGGGAACGAGAGTGGCCGGTCCGTACAGGTGCACTTCCGAGCCCATGCGGGTAAAACCAATCACATCGGAGCGAGCTACTCGACTGTGAGCAATATCACCGACAATGGCGATTTTGAGTCCACTCAAGGTAGACCGATGCTGCTTGACCGTCATCATATCCAGCAACCCCTGGGAGGGATGCTCGTGGGCCCCATCCCCGGCATTGACCACTGCAGCCTGCACATGCTTACTGAGCAGCAACGGCGCCCCGGAACAGGCATGGCGGATAATGATGATATCCGGATGCATGGCCGAAATGTTACGGGCGGTGTCGACCAGGGTTTCCCCCTTGGTGGTACTGCTGGTGGAAGGGCTGATATTAAAGGTGTCGGCACTCATCCGTTTGGCAGCCACCTCAAAGGAGAGCCGGGTACGGGTGGAAGGTTCGAAAAACAGGTTAATGATGGTATGTCCGCGCAGGGTTGGGACCTTCTTAATCGGCCGGGCTGAGATTTCCTTGAAAGAATCCGCAGTGTCGAGGATGTGGAGAATATCCTCTGACGACAGTTGCTCAATACCCAGGATATGGCGGTGCGCAAAATAGTAGCCGGTTGCCATGGTGCCTCCGGTGATCAATGAACGATATCGCCAATCCGACTCCAACGAATGGAACGAAGCCGGTCCAATGAGAACAAGGGTTGGCGTACATCCCAGGACCAGTAAATTGCCCAGGCCTTGCCACGAACCGCACTGAGGTCGACAAATCCCCAAAAACGGCCGTCATAGGAGTTGTCCCGATTATCGCCCATGCAAAAAATCTTGTGCGCGGGAACCTTCACCGGTCCGAAATTATCACGGGGATCCATGGTACCGGGGTGAATCAGCGGGTCGGAAAACGTCCCGTGCAGGTCTTCAAAGGGCTTACCGTTAATCGAAATCTTTTTGTCGCGAATCTCCACCGTATCGCCGGAAACGGCGATCACGCGCTTAATATAATCAAGCTCCGGATCCTTGGGGTACTGGAAGACAACGATATCGTTGGATTTGGGATCGGTGATCGGAATCAGGGTCGTTCCGGTAAACGGCATTTTAATGCCGTAGATGAACTTACTCACCAGGATGTGATCGCCGATCTGCAACGTTGGCAACATCGATCCGGAAGGGATCTTGAACGCCTGAACGATGAAGGTACGAATAAACAGGGCCAGGAGAACGGCAATAACGATTGCTTCGATGTTCTCCCGAATAACGGATTTCTTTGGTTGCTGGGAATGATTTGCCACGAAAATGCCTGTAAGTAGAGGGCGGGGTTAAAAAAATTTGGTCAAGGCTACCCCATGGCTTGATAAAATTCAAGCAGGTTTTGGTGCCGATATCCAGCAAATACTGTTAGGGCTTTATCGCTCTTTCAGGATACAATTAGCTATTTGAAACAAGACCGGCATCTTACCCCCTCTTTTCTTCATTTCAAGGAATGGCTTATGCGTCGACTTCTCCCCCTTCTCGCCCTCGGTCTGAGCTACACTCTCAGCGGCTGTGGTAGCTACGATCAAAATGGATCCACTCAGGCCCGGACTCCCGATAAACCCATCACCCTCACCATTCTGCACATCAATGACCACCATTCCCACCTGGATACGGAAACCTCGAGCCTGCAACTTGACACCGGCGAAAAACGGGAGCCCGTCAGCATTGAACGGGGTGGATTCCCCCGGGTGAGCACCGCCATGCAGGAAATAGGCAAACAATCACCCAATGTAATCAAAATCCACAGCGGCGATGCCAGCACCGGCGATCTCTATTTCACCCTCACCGAAGGCGAAGCAGATGCCAAACTGATGAACACGGTCTGCTTTGACAGCTTTACCCTGGGCAATCACGAGTTCGACAACACCGATGCCGGGGTCAAAAAGCTGATGGGTTACCTCCACAGCGGATCTTGCAAAACCCCAATGCTCAGTGCCAATGTCCGGTTCGGCAACAGTTCGCCCCTGCATGGCGCCCAACCACCGGAGACCATCCTCCCTTCGGTGGTTGTGGAGCGGAGCGGTGAAAAGATCGGCATCATCGGCCTGACTGTTGCAGGCAAGACCAAACACTCTTCCCGGCCCAATGCCGATACCACCTTTATGGACGAGGCGGAGACAGCGCAGAAGGAGATCGATCGCCTTCGGGCATTGGGGATCAACAAAATCATCCTCTCCACCCATATCGGCTACGCCATGGACCAGGCCCTGGCCAAAAAACTCAGTGGTGTCGATGTGATCGTCGGTGGCGACTCCCATTCCCTGCTCGGACCGGCAACACTGTCCCAATACGGCCTAACACCTGAAGGCCCGTACCCCACCCATACCACTGACCGCGACGGCAAACCGGTTTGTATCACCCAGGCCTGGCAATACGGTTACGTAGTTGGCCAACTCACAGTCAGCTTTGATGCCAAAGGTGAGATCGCCCATTGCGACGGAACCCCTTGGCTGCTTATCGGCGACCACTTTACCCACAAGGACAATTCTCCGCTCAGCGTCAAGGAATATGCGGCGGTCAGCGCCGATATAGCCCAGAGTCACATACTAAGGGTCACGCCTCCCTCCCCAGCGGCTCATACATTGCTGGCACCCTACAAGCAAGCAAAGGATGCCCTGGGAGCCAAGGTGGTTGCCTCGACACCGGAAAACCTCTGCCTGCGAAGGGTACCGGGCAGCAAACGCGACACCTCCCGCTCAACTCTGGGTGACGTCTGTAACAAAAACGCACGGCTCAATGCACACGGTGGCGATATCCAACAGATCGTTGCCGAGGCCTTCCTCCAGCAGGGGAAGAGTTTTTTTGATGCTGATCTCTCGCTGCAAAACGGAGGCGGCGTACGCGTGGACCTGCCGCCCGGTCCAATCACGGTCAAGGATGTGTATACTGTCCTTCCCTTTAAAAATACCCTGGTCCAACTCAATGCCACCGGCCAAGAAATCAAAGATGCCCTGGAAGATGCTGTCGACGGTGTGGTTGGGCCGACGCTGAACACCGGTTGTTATCCCTATGCCGGTGGCCTTCGTTGGCACATTGACCTGAACCAATCCAAAGGAAATCGAATCTCCCAACTGGAAATTCGCTCAACAGAGGGGAGTTATCACCCCTTCAAGCTGAACAAGACCTACAAGGTGGCAACGATTTCCTTCCTCGCCGACGGCAACGATTCCTTCACCGCGCTCAAAAAGATCACCGGTGAGCGCCGTATCGATGTCGGCCTTGACTACGCCGAAGCCTTTCTCCAATATATCGAGAAATTACCGGGAAAGAACAAGGTGATCAAGCCGCTGCCAACAAAGGATTATTCCACCCAACAGTTTATTGATACCCCGTAAGTCCTTTTTATACAAAGTGAAATCAAGGGCACTGCAACCTCGGCAGTCTTGCAAAATCCAAGGCTGCCCCATTCAAAAGGAAAGCGACTCGCTCATCTCCGGGAAAACCTGCGTTTTCGCGTCTAAAAATAGGGGCAGGATGCCCCTATTTTTAGACCCATACACCACATATACGGTTTTAATAGGCGTTGCGAAAAACCGTTGAAGCATAAAGACTGCCGATAAAGTCTTGGGCTACTTTCTCCAGATCTACAAACTGTACACCGATTTTGTACTCTCCCCCAATCGATGCAACATGGCGAACCTGTCCTTTGGTAACGATCCGTATTGCGTTGAGGATAAACCCTATTTTCAACGGCTCCCTGATTTCTAAGGAAACAGAAAGCTTCACCGCCGCCCCTCCGGAACTGATATCCAGCAAGGTTCCACTATGGACCCGCTGAACAGTCGCCACCTTGACCTTGACCTCGCGCACCTCGAACAATTGGCCCACTTCCTCAAGGTTCAAACGGATAAAGGCCCGCCTATCTTGTTCGTTGCGCGTTCCGTAATCCCAATCGACTCCCAATCCTTCCAGGGAAGGAATCGTATCCCAGCTGACTTTCTTTTCCACGGGAGCCTCCTCCATTAATTTTTTGGGGTTTCTCACAGCATACAACAAAATTTGCGGCCCCAGAAATTGTTTGTTCAAGCTAAATCGATAATTACTCCCATCAATTCCCTCGATACGTTTTCATAGAGATGAAGCAGATGGACTTCACTGGCTATTTTCGTTGCATCTCAGTCAACACTTCTAGCCGCGAGGGCGTTGCAACGGGCATTTCCATAAAAGGCGAGTTGGGCAAATACGTGAACCAGGCAGCCGTTCGCAACAATGGCTTCATCTGGTGGAAGAACACTATTGGGACGTCGACCGTTGTCCTTAAGGGACGAGCAGGTGTAACAATCGGCTGTTAACGAATTGAAGCAAGCCATGGGGGCAGGAAAGATTTGGCCCCCACTGCTCCAGGCACAAAAATTTGAAGCCATCAGAATGAACCGCCGGCATTGCCCATGAGATCAACACGCGATTCAGTACCTCTTGAATAATGTCTCTTTCCTTGGACAATAGTTCTACGATTTGCGGCCGCAGGTTGCGGTAGAAGGCGAGAGCGGGCCACGCCACTGCTGCTGGCGGGTTTATTGAACTATTCCCGCATGGTGGGAATGAAAGAGCCCTTTGCTGCACTACTGGCCTTAGTGCACTTTAACGCCTGATCGTTGCTTTCAGAGGATGCGGAAGAGACGCCATGAACCAAAAGACGTTTTTTTCTTGACAAATTCAGGGGAAAAGAAGATTGACAGCTCAAAAAGTTTCAGGCTAAAATAGAGCCTCAAGAGCTATTGAAAATACTAAAAAAATGGCGGAAGTGCATGGGAATCGAACCCACCTGTCGGGTTATTCGCCCGACACACCGGATTTGAAGTCCGGGAGAGCCACCAGTGCCCTTTCCACTTCCGTAGATTATGAATATTTAATAGTTATTCACCAAAAAAACAACTGTTTGTTGATTCCCCCACGTTGAGCACTCGAACCGGGCATCAGCCCGCAACTGCACACACCTCGATTTTCCATGGAATGTGACAATTTAATTCGTCTGATCAAAGACTGGTACCTTCGGGTTAAACAGGAAACAATGGCTCCGGCCCGCATGATGCAATTCGTCGACCAGCATGTTAAAACCTGCAAGGTCTGTCAGGCGGATCTCCTTCTCTCCGATGAGGTAGAGAAGATTCGCGAATTCGTCTTGCCGGACTCCAAAATCCCCAAGGCGGTCCGCTCTCCCGATGACTCCACACCCGATATCTCTCCGGATGAGGAAGAAGAAGAAGAAGAGTACATCGACGACAATGACGATGAACTCGAGGACGACCTTGAAGATGAAGAGGTAGATGAAGACGACCTCGACGGTGACGATGTCATCTGATTCGCAACTGCGGATCAACCGATTTCCTCTGTTTCGATGGGGCTCTTGATGCAACCGGAGCCGCAACGGCAACGATGTGCCCCCCAAACGAGGCTGTGGTTTGGCCTCGTTTTTTTATTGGTGCTCTGCTTTTTTTCCGCCCCCATCTGGGGGGAAGAGTCGCAACAGGGGCAATTTCCTGCTCGTCTTATCTCGCTGAGTCCCTTGTTGACGGAAAACATTTTTCTCCTCGGGGCCGGAGATCGTCTGGTGGGAAATACGGTGTATTGCCAACGGCCTGAGGAGGCCCGCCTAATCGAAAAGATCGGCTCGGTACAGGAACTGAGCATCGAGAAAATCGTTAGTCTCCAGCCGGACTTGGTGCTGGCCATCAACCTGACGCCCCGGCAGCAGGTGGCCAAACTCCGTGACCTTGGATTGCGGGTGGAGACCTTCAGGCAACCAGCTTCCTTTACCGACATCTGCGACCACTTTCATCGTCTTGGCGTTATGCTCGGACTTGAACCGCAGGCTGAGGCCATTATTACCCAGGCCCGAGTCAAAGTGGAAGCGGTAGAAGAGGCAGTGCGATCACTCGCTAAGCCGAAGGTCTTCCTTCAGGTCGGTGCCAGTCCGCTTTTCTCCTCGGTCAAGAGTTCCTTCACCCATGATTTTATCGAACTGGGCGGCGGAATCAACATTGCCGGAGACCAACGCTCCGGAGCGATGAAGACCGAACAGATCATCGCCCTCAATCCGCAGGTGATCGCCATCGCGGTCATGGGCTCGGAAAACGGCATCGGCGCCGATGAAAAAAAACGCTGGCTTCACTTCGCTACCATCGATGCAGTGCGCGACCAACGGGTCTACCTCCTTGATCCGAACCTGGTCTGCAGTCCCTCTCCCCTCACCTTTGCCGATACCTTGGTCACCTTTGCCCGGCTGATCCATCCAGAGGCAACCATCGACCTCCTTTAATCGGGAAACTGTACCACTTTTCTTTCAGCGTAAATTCGGGATCATTCATCGATGCCCTCCGAATTGCGCCCCTCCATCTGAACAAGGGACAGCCCTGGAAAAAGGCCATAGTCCGAATTTTACCCACCCACTCCGGCAAGAAAATTTACGGACTCCGGGTGGCCTCAGGGAAAGGGTATGAGGCAGGAGCTAAAGAAAAATCCGTCCACCAAAACCCCGGCGGACGGATTTGCCTATGAGAAGATCAGACTACGTTTTTTTCGACTTTTTTGGTCCGCTCAAGGGTCGTTAGGGCAGTAGCGACCATGGAGGAGACATCTGCCAAGTTGGCAGGCAGGATCAAGGTGTTCCCCTCCTTGGCCAGTTTTCCGAACTGATCGATGTAGCGCTTGGCCACATCGAGGTTAGCGGCATCCTGACCACCAGCACCACTCAGGGTTTCGGCCACCCGACGAATACCCTCGGCGGTTGCCTCCGCCACCTTGAGGATCTCCTGCGCCTGCCCCTCGGCTTCATTGATGCGGCGCATCTTTTCGCCCTCCGACCGGGCAATGGCCTCGGCGCGCGCGCCCTCGGCGCGATTGATCATCGACTGGCGCTCGCCCTCGGATTTGGCGATCTCTGCCCGCTTCTCCCGCTCGGCTTTCATTTGTTTTTCCATGGCCTCCAGCACACTCCGCGGCGGCTGGATATCCTTGATTTCATAGCGTAACACCTTGACACCCCAGTTCTGCGAGGCCTCATCCAAGGCTTCCACCACCTGGCGATTCAGAGTCTCACGCGCCTCAAAGGTATTATCTAGGCTAATCTTGCCAATTGCGGAACGCAGGCTGGTTTGGGCAAGCTGGGTCACCGCGAAATGATAATTTTCAATCCCATAGGCCGAAAGGCGGGAGTTGACCACCTGCATATACAGACAACCGTCGATCTCCATGGTAACGTTATCGGCGGTTATACAGGTTTGGGCCGGGATGTCGATGGATTCCTCTTTCAGACTCCGTTTGTAGGCCACCCTATCGAAGAAAGGAATAAGGATGTGGAAACCAGGCTCAAGGGTGGTGCGGTACTTGCCGAGCCGCTCAATCACATATTCAAACTGCTGATCAACCACGACCGCAGTTTTGATCAGGAGAATAACGACAAAACCAACCAGAACTAAAACCCCGATTAAAAAACTATCCATTACTCTTCTCCTTCTGAGTCAATAGGCCCAACCTTGATGATCAGGTTCTTTTTTTCCAATACGCGTACAACCGATCCTTTAGTAAACGGTTGCTTTCCACTCGCCTGCCAAAACGATCCTCCGTATTTAATCTTGCCAAGTGCCGGTGGCAAAATATCCTCAATCACCTCGCCCGTTCCAGCCAAAGGTAACGATGAGTCCATCGCATCTTTTTCCAGGGTACGCCCCAGGAAGACCTTCTTCAAGGTAGATCGCAGCAAAACCAAAAAAAGTAAACTGGCGGCAAGAAAAACCAGCAGCTGGGACGACAGGCTCATGGGCAACAGATAAAGCACCAGTGCCGCACACCAAGCGCCGAGCCCGAAAAAAAACACTATCAAACCCGGAAGCAGTAATTCCAGGGCGAGAAACAGCACTCCGCCTAAAAACCAGAGCAGCACTGGTGAAAAATCAGTAAGCGCCATAAAGCGATCCTCCAGAGAAAATTTTCATTGATGGCGTCGTAAAAACGGCGACCAACTATGTCGCAACGTTTTTTCCGACACTTGACATCCCCAAAACATGCCTTCGCGCCGGTGAAAACGCTACCCCATGTCTATCAGTGTTTTTTACTGAGCCATCTCTTAGAATATGATGGCCTTTTTGCCGGTCCATCTTCATTTAAAATAGCATAGATCAGTAAAGCGGAATTATGCGAGGAAGAATTTTAATGACTCGAAAAAGTCAATAAAGCCAAATACCGTGCACCATAAACCCGGAAACTCGCGAAGCAAAATACGCCCTTTCCATGGTTTTTAGTGGGATCGACACTTTTTATTCAAAAATTTGTATATGTACTTGTCTTTATCGTCGTTGTTCCTTAAAAATGGAATGAGTGTTTGTGCATTCCTTTGTTCCGTTCGTCAACCAATCACCAACAACTGCCTGATTCCATCCCCTTTAATCAGTCTTGATCCAGGAAAAATCTCTCATGTTGCTGTCAGGTCCAATCGGCCGTTCCGCTCTTTGCGCGCTTACCGCCCTACTATTTGCCCTTCTTTTGCCCATTGTTGGTCCTATTCAGGCTGAGGAGAGTACCCCCATTCCACCCATTCCCAGCCTCCAAAACAAAACGACCTATGAGCAGGGAACGGACTCTCCTCCCCTAGCGGCCGACCCGGAACAACAGTTGATCCAACAGCGCCTGGAGCAACTGTATTTCGGCCCCCAGGATACCCGCGAGCAGGATCCGCTCTATACCACAGCCTACTTGCTTGATTTGTACCGAAAAAATCATTTCGCGCCCCTGTGGACCAACCCGGATAATATCGTCCAACTCATATCGGCCATCATTGCCGGTGCGGACGAGGGCTTTATCCCCGATGATTATCATTTAAAAGCTATCAGCCGTTACCATTTTGAGCCTCAGGACACGATGTCGCCAGCACAGCTGGTCGAATACGATCTCCTCCTCTCCGATGCGTTTATTCTCTTGGGGCAGCACAAGCGTTACGGCAAGGTCGATCCCAGCCAGGTGGATGAAAAACACAATCTTGAGAGCACGGCTCCCCGTACATCACCGGTGAACACCTATCTCAACGCCATTAAATCCGGAACTGTTCGGACGACACTCGATCAACTTTCCCCACATCATCAGGCGTATTTGGCCCTGAAAGAGGCGCTCCGCCGCTACAAGGTCATTGCCGGGCAGGGCGGATGGCCCCAGGTCCCCTCTGGTCCCAGTCTTCGCCCGGGAATGCACGATGCACGGGTGCAGCACTTGCGTCAACGCCTCGAGGTGACCGGCGATTATCTTCCCGTGGCCAATAAGGTAAACAATCACTATGACAAGGCCCTGGTAGCGGCGGTCAAGGCCTTCCAGAAACGTCACCATCTTGAAGACGACGGCATTGCCGGTAAGACCACGGTGAACGCCATGAACATCACGGCGGAGGAACGGATAAAACAGATCAGGGTCAACCTGGAGCGCACCCGCTGGATCATTCACGATTTGCCCAGTTCCAGCTTGATCGTTGATATTGCTGGGTTCATGCTCCAATACTATCACAACAACCAGCAAGTCTGGACCAGCAAGGTCATGGTTGGGAAACCCTATCACCAGACACCTATTTTCCGCTCGGCCGTCACCTATATCGTGCTCAACCCCACCTGGACCATAACTCCGGATATCATCAAGAACGAAACCGTGCCCAGTATCATCAACGATCCGGGATTTCTCGCCAGACAACGACTCCGTGTGATTGACCGAGAAGGCAATGAGGTAGATTCCAACTCTATTCCCTGGAGCCAATACCGTGGAAAATACTTCCCTTATATGATCCGCCAGGATTCCGGACGGGATAATTCCCTGGGGATGATCAAGTTCCTCTTTCCCAACCCCTACCATGTCTATCTCCATGACACCCCGAGCAAATCGCTATTCGTTAGGGCACGGCGCGCCTTTAGCCACGGTTGTATCCGAGTACAGAATCCGTTAGAGCTCGGGCGGTTAATACTCACCAACGATCCAGGAAACCCAACCACCCCGGAGAAGATGGATAAGATTATTGCCTCCGGGAAAACCACCACCGTCATTTTAAAACAGCCCTTGCCGATTTACCTGATGTACCTGACCACCAATATCAGCGACGGTAAGGTGATGTTCAAGCCTGATCTTTACAAACGGGACAACAGTATCTTTGCGGCTTTGAATGCCCCACCAACACCGCTGAAACTGACCACCCAGGTTCCGGAGGTCAAGGGACATCCCGGCAATCAACAGGTCCGAGTCGATCGACATCTGCAACTGGTGCAAATTAAAGAGCAAAAAACGGAAGATTCCTATGCGCAAGATACCTTGTGAACTCACGTTGGGAAACGGTGGTGATGTGGTCGTGATGGTAGAACTCGATGACACCGGCACTCTACGCATTCCACGTCATGCCACCTACGGTACCTTTCAAGAAGGTGTCCTTCGCTGTCGAGTCATGCGTCCTGAAGACCAAGCCTGCGTCCTGAACGAAATCTGGATCGAGGGATAAGGACGCTTATTCCAAGCAAATACTCCCGCACCCCCTCTTCCTCATCCAACCAGGTGCCCGAGCCACCTTTTTTTTCGTTGCGGCTTCTACAGAGGCTCGCCTATTTGGAGGTTTCCATGCAGAAAAGACGCTCATCACTTATCGCCCTTACCCTGATATCCATCCTAGTCGGCTGTCCTTCATGGAGCTGGGCCAAAGAAGCACCCCTGCACATCCTTGCCAGCACCTTTCCCATCTACCAAATCACCCGTAACGTTACCCAGGGGGTGGAAGGGATTGAACTTGACCTGATGATTCCTGCCGGACTCGGCTGCCCCCATGACTATGCCCTGACACCGCAGGACATGCATAAACTGGCCAAGGCCGATTTGCTGATCATAAACGGATTAGGACTGGAAGAGTTTTTGGGAGCACCGCTGAAAAAAGCCAACGCCCGTCTACAGGTGATCGACAGCTCAAGCGGTATCAGCGAAATCCTCCAACAAAAGGAAGAAGAGTATCACGGCCACAAAGATGCCCATCATGATATGCACGAAGAGGGGCACCATCACCATGCCGGACCTAACCCCCACCTCTTTGCCAGCCCGCGCATGGCCGCCCTGCTCGCTCACAACATAGCCCAAGCCCTGGCGCAACATCTGCCTGCGGCAGCGCAGACCTTACTGGCCAACGGTGATGCCTATGGTCTAAAATTGCAGCAGTTGGCGACCACCATGGCCCAGGCCGGCAAAGAGCTCGCCAATAACCGTATCGTCACCCAGCATGGAATCTTTGATTATCTTGCCCGGGATATGGGGCTAGAGGTGGTGGCTGTAGTACAGGCACACGCCGGCCAGAACCCATCGGCGGCGGAAATTCTGGCGATAGTGGCCACCATCAAGGATAAAAAGGCGGGAGCCATTTTCACCGAGCCGCAGTACCCGGAGGCCATCGGCCAGACCATTGCCCGCGAGGCCGGGATTAAAGCCGCCCGCCTGGATCCGGCGGCAAACGGTCCGGAGCATGCACCGCTTGATTATTATGAGCAGGTAATGCAGACCAACCTTCAAACCCTGGATCAGATTCTTGGCCGACGTTAATCCCATCCCCCTCTTCCAGCCGGAGGCGATCGAGGTCGAAACCGCGGTCCGATTCGAGCAGGTGACCGTGGAACGAGGGGGTATCTCCATCCTCGATGCGGTCAGTGCGACCGTGCCCAAGGGGAGTTGTACCGCCATTATCGGTCCCAACGGGGCGGGAAAAACCACCTTGCTCATGGCCTTGTTGGGAGAAACCAGCTATCAGGGAAAAATCATTTTCGGCAACCAGGGCCAAACACCCCGCATCGGCTATGTGCCCCAGCGGCTTTCCTTTGATCGCGGCATGCCGCTGACGGTGAGTGAATTTCTCGCCATGGGGTTTCAGAAAAAACCGCTCTGGTTTGGCATTGACCCGGCTATCCATCACAACTCCCTGGAAATTCTTGCGCACGTCAAGGCCGAACATCTTGCCACGCGGAAGATCGGTGCCCTTTCCGGCGGTGAGTTACAACGAGTGCTACTGGCTCTTGCCTTGCGCCAGGATCCGGAACTATTGGTGCTGGACGAGCCCTCGGCCGGGGTCGATTTTCGCGGCGAGCTGATCTTTTGTGAACTGTTGGACAAACTGCGCAAAAATCAAGGCTTCACCCAATTAATGGTGAGCCATGATCTGGCCACGGTAACCCACCATGCCACCCACGTTATCTGCCTCAATTGCAAGGTCGCTGCCGAAGGCCCGCCCAGACTGACCCTAACCAGCGAAAACCTCACTGCCATCTTCGGCATGCACATGGGCCTGGTCAGTTCCCGCTCCATGCCCGATGACCGCGCTGTCTGCTCGGCGCCCTGCTGCCAGAGAAGACACGATGATTGATCTCACACCATTATACAACCTCGTAGCCCAACTCCTGCCCTTTGACTGCCTCCAGGCCAGATTCATGCAGCAGGCCTTCATCGGCCTATTGTTGCTGGCACCAATGGCGGCGGTGATGGGAATTATGGTTGTCAACTTCCGCATGGCTTTTTTTGCCGATGCCATCAGCCACTCCGCCTTTGCCGGTGTCGCCCTTGGCTTGCTGTTTGCGGTCGATCCCAACTGGACCATGCCCGCCTTCGGCCTGCTGGTTGGCCTGGGGATAATGATCATGCAACGCAGCTCCGGCCTATCGAACGACACCGTGATCGGTGTGTTTTTCTCGGCCATGGTTGCCTTTGGTCTGGCAATTGTCAGCCGTGATCGCTCCCTTGCCCGTGACCTGCAACGCTTTCTCTACGGCGACATCCTCACCATCAGTGACGGACAGATCCTCTTTCTGATCCTGCTCTTTCTCACTCTGATGAGTTTTCAGATCATCAGCTACAACCATCTGCTCTACATCGGACTCAACCCGACCCTGGCCAAGGCACACCGTATTCGGGTCGCCATTCACCAGTATATTTTTACCGCTCTGCTGTCCCTGATCGTCATGTTCGCGGTTCAGGCGGTGGGCGTTCTTCTGGTCACCGCCATGCTCATTGTTCCCGCAGCCGCAGCCCGCAACCTTGCCCGTTCCGCGGGTGCCATGTTCTGGTGGGCGCTGCTGATCAGCCTTACCTCCTCGGTTACCGGCCTGATTATCTCCGCGCAGGATTGGGCCCGAACCGCCACCGGCGCCACCATCATCCTTATTTCCTGCGGATGGTTTGTGCTGAGTCTGCTGCCAGCGGCACTACGCCGGGAACGCAGACAGTAGAAACTGAGAGTCCATCATCAACGCCAGTCATTAAAAAATGACAAACAGGATTTCTCCTGTTCCCACCACTTGGGAGAGACATGGATCTTTTTTTTGCCCCACGTTCCCTTGCTGTCTACGGCCTCTCCGCCAAAGCCCAAAACACCCCTCGAATTATTGTCGAAAACTGCCTCCGCTGGGGCTTTCGCGGCCGAATGTTTGGCATCAACCCGACCAGCGTCGAGTCCGAGGTCAGCGGCATTCGAGTATATCGCTCTGCCTCGGATCTGCCCATTGTTCCCGAACTGGCGGTCCTGCTTATTCCAGCTCGTTATGTGCCACAGGCCGTGGAGGATTGCGGCCGGGCCGGAATTAAGCGTTTGGCCATCCAGTCTGGAGGGTTTAATGAATCCGGCGAACAGGGTTCTTTCTTCGCTGATCAGGTCCGGGAGTTGGCCCAAACCTACGCCATTCGCTTTGTCGGCCCCAACGGTCTGACCCTGGCCGACACCACAAGCGGCCTCTGTCTGCCCTTTGTGCCCTCCTATCCGCTACGATCTGGTGGATTTTCCCTCATATCCCAGAGCGGAGGGCTTGGCTTGTTTCTTTGGAATCTGCTGGAAAGTGAACAAGTCGGCTTGGCCAAGTTCGCCAGCATCGGCAACAAGCTCGATCTTGATGAGGTCGATTTCCTTCAATACCTCGGCCGAGATCCAGCCACCGAAGTTATCGGCCTCTATCTGGAGAGTCTTCCCCAGGGCAGACGATTCATCCAAGCCGCCCAAAAGATCAGCAAACCGATCATTATCTATAAGGCCAACACAACTACGGCCGGTAGCCACGCGGCCATGAGCCATACCGCCTCACTCAGTAACGACGAGGCCATCATTGATACCGCCTTTGAACGGGCCGGTATCATCCGCATCAACCATCTCCACGATTTCATAACCACCGCCAAGGCCTTCATGCTGCCACCAATGCGCGGCAAACGGCTCATGGCCATGAGCCCGGCCGGAGGCTTGGGTGTGGCCATGGCAGATCTCTGCGAACGCCAAGGGTTTGAGTTCGCCGATCCGGGAGAGGATTTCTACCGGGATCTTCGGCAGATAGCCAATGCCGGTATTATTCGTTTGTCCAACCCGCTTGATATGGGGGATATTTACCAGATCGACAAATATCCCCTGATCTTCAGCCATGTGCTTGCCAACGCCCAGGTCGACGGTGCTATTTTTGTCAGCCAGTGCCCGCAGATGCCACCGGATGGCAAGGACGTCTTTACCGCCATGTTCACCACCGACCTCAGCTTGGAGATGACGGGTACGGTGCGTTCATCGGCAAAGCCTCTGGCTCTAGCGCTGTACGGCGATGAGCCTACCCTGGCTGCGCTGAAGAGGAGATGCCGAATTCCGGTGTTTAACGGCCTTGAAGAGGCGATTCTGGCCTTGCACCGGCAGATGCATTTCCATGCACACCACGCAAGGGGCCTGTTTCAACCTGAGCCGCCCGAGCCACAATTACACAACGGGCCTTTTCACAACTGGCTGTGCCAACATGGGGAGGTTATCGGTGAAGAATCCCTCGAATTCCTCGCCTTATGCGGACTGAAAAGTCCCCAGGCTGCCGTTGCCTATACGCCCCAGGAGACTGCCGATCTAGCCGAAACCATCGGTTTTCCGGTGGCGCTGAAGGTGATTTCCTCACAGGCCGTCCATAAAACCGAGGCCGGTGGTGTGCTGCTCGGGATCTGCGGCAGGGAGGAGGCGCGGGCAGGTTTTACCCAAATTCAAACCAATCTGGAGAAGTATGACTCGGGCGCCCGACTTGACGGGGTGAGGGTCGTGGCCATGGCCGAGGAGGGACATGACCTCTTTATCGGCGGCCTTCACGACCCTTCCTTTGGGCCGGTGTTATTCTTCGGCTACGGCGGAATTCTGATTGAGGTGCTTGCAGATGTGGAACGGGTGCTCTGCCCTTCTTCCCGCAAGGAAATAAGGGAGAAGCTGCAAAGACTGCAGGCATGGCGCCTACTTTCGGGTGTTCGCGGGCAGGCCGCAGTTGATCCCGAGCCCTTTATTGATACCGTTTGCAGACTGAGCCATATCTTGGCGAAATTTCCTGAAATTCAAGAATTAGACATCAATCCGGTACGAATCGCATTCAACGGGACAGTTCTGGCCCTGGATGCACGCATGCGCCTGAAATAAATCCAAGGAGAAAAAATATGACAGGGAAAAAGGCTTTCTCGTATTTACTCTGGATGTTGTGCCTGCCGGCAATCTGCCACGCCAACGACGGATTCGGCGGGTTGACGACCACAAGCCTGCAATTTGGCCACACCGACCAGGTACGCATGGTGAGCGAGGATCTCTTCCTCAGTGCCAAAAAGGTTGAGGTGCGTTATCTGTTCCACAATGACAGCCCGGAGACCGTGGAAGGCGAGGTGATTTTTCCTCTGCCACCGATTTCACTCAACGACCTCTACAATTCCGGATTTGCCCTTGATGAAAAAGAACTGCGCGCCCAGAATCCGGTTAACTTCACAGCTAAGATCAATGGCATGTCCATCCCTGTTCGCACGGACCGCAGAGCCGTGATTGAACCACCCTATGAGCAACGCAAACAAGCCAAAGACGGGTACGACGCACCGGGCAAGGACGTCACTGGGCCTCTGCGCCAATTCGGCATCCCGCTGTCACTTGACATTGAAAAAATCAACACCCTCCTTGCAGATCTGGATGCGCCTACGCAACAGCGATTGAAACAACTGGGCCTGGTGGAACTCTACCCTGGAAGCCCGCCCATCCCGCTCTGGTCGGTTGTGCTCCGCTATCATTGGCCACAACGGTTTCAGGCAGGGAAAGATACGCTTATCGAGCACAGCTATGATCCGGCACCGCCCGGAGGCATCTTTATCTGGCCGGCAAAGGAAAAGGATCTCGACTCCTATCAGCAGGAACTGATCCGTGACTACTGCATTGATCCACCCACCCGCAAGGGGATCGTCACACGGCTGCATCCGCCCGGCCGGGGTGAGATGGCCGGAACCGGTATGGCGATCTTTCTCAATTATGTGCTGACCACCGCCAATACCTGGCATGGCCCGATCGGTAAATTTCACCTGATCATCGACAAAGGCAATACAAACAGCATTCTTTCCCTCTGCGTGGACAATATCCGCAAAACCGGCCCCACCCGCTTTGAAGTTGTGCAGGAAAACTTCAGCCCTAAAACCGACCTGCGGCTCCTGTTCGTTTCACCACTGCCGAATTGAGTTACTTCGCCTCCACCACTTCCTGAACCTTTGCAACCAGAGCTTTGGGGGTGAAGGGTTTCTGTATGAACTGAACATCTGCGTCCAGTACCCCACGGGAGGCGATCACATTTTCGGTGTACCCGGACATGTAAAGCACCTTGAGCCCCGGTATCAACTTGCTCGCCTCCTTGTAAAGTGCCTTCCCGTTCATGGTCGGCATGACCACATCGGTTAATAACAGATCAATTCCAGCGGCAACACCTATAAGCTGCTGCAAACATTCCGCACCGCTTTCGGCTGAAAAGACCGTGTACCCCCCGCGACTAAGCACGTCCACGGTCAACTCCCGAACCATGGCGTTGTCCTCCACCACCATCAGGCGGCCGCTGCCCGCAACCATGTCCTCCTCTTTTTGCGAGGTGGACCGATCTTCAATATGGCCATTATTGACCACATCCACTGTCGGCAGGTAGATTTTAAAGGTCGTGCCCTGGTCAATTTCACTGTAGACCCAAATATGTCCGCCGTGCTGTTTGATGATGCCGTAGGTGGTTGCCAGGCCAAGACCGGTGCCCCGACCATCCTTTTTGGTGGTGTAGAAAGGATTAAATATCTGCGAACGGACCTCTTCGCTCATGCCGATACCAGTGTCGCTCACCGTTAGCTGGACATGGGGACCGGGCTGGACATCGCTGTGACTGTCCGCATAGGCCTGGTCCAGATCAACGGCCTCGGTTTCCAGCATGATTGCCCCACCCTCGGGCATGGCGTCCTGTGCATTGACCACCAGATTCATGATGACCTGTTCAATCTGGCCCACATCTACCCGCAGCCGATCCATGGAAGAGGACAACGCCAGATCAATGCGAATGTCCTCGCGGATGGTTCTGCGCAGCAGGGGAACAAAGGCGCGGACAATCTGGTTCAGCTCCACTATCTCCATAACCAGCGTCTGCTTGCGGCCAAAGGCCAACAGCTGCCTCACCAGATCTCGGGCTCGGAGGGCGGCCTGGTGGACCGTCTCGACATACCCATGATGGGGACTACCGGATTCCAACTCCGCCTGGAGCAACTCGCTGTAGCCAAGAATTGGGCTCAGCAAATTATTGAGATCATGGGCCACCCCACCGGCAAGACGCCCCACCGATTCCAATTTCTGCGCCTGCAGCAGTTGCTCCTGGAGCCGCTCCCGCTGTTCTTCGGCCTGGCGCCGTTGACTGACATCCTGGACGATCGAATAGAGCCGCTCCTGCCCGCCAATGAGAATCGGACCGGAAATCACCTCCACATCGCGTGTCGAGCCGTCGGCTAAACGATGACGGAAATTGAAGGTGTGCCGATGCTCAACCCGTGCCTCGCCCATGGCTGCTCTGATTTCTTCCGAGGTTAATTCGTTAATATCACTGATATTTTTCTGCAAAAGCTCCTCACGGCTCCAGCCGTAAAAATCGACGGCAGCCGGATTGGCATCAACCACATCACCTGTGTCCGGGTTGACCAGCAGCATAACCGCATGATTATTTTGGAACAGGCTGCGGTAGCGGGATTCACTCTCCCGGATCTCGGCTTCGTTTTGTTTTCGCTCGGTAATATCCTGAATAATACCGAAAACTTTGTTTGCCTCCGGGTCGTACTCGGCCTGGGAGCGGATATCGACCAAAACGCCGTCACGGGGACGACGGATGCGAAACTCAACATCATACGACATCTCTCCCTGCACCAAGCCCTTCAGCGCCCGATTCAGCGCACTCCGATACTCGGGTAAAGGAACCCCCTGCACCTCCTCTATGGTCCAAATCTCGTGATTAACCCCATAAATTCGCCTGGCTGAGGGAGAGGTCCAGACCGTTTTTGAGCTGAAGTCAAACTCCCAACATCCCATATCGGCCATCTCCTCGGCCCGCTCAAGCAGATGAGTCGTGCGTAGGAGCCTTGCCTCAGCCTTTCGTTCCTCGCTCTGGTCCCGGAAAACCAACACCGCCCCGGATATTTGTCCCTGATCGTCAAAAATAGGTGCGCCTGAGTCGGCAACGGGATACTCCACTCCATCCGAAGTGATAAGGCTGGTATGGTTAGCCAGACCGACCACAATGCCCTCACGTAACACCCGTTGCACCGGATTTTCAACCGGCTCGCGGGTCACCTCGTTGACGATATGGAACACCTCCTCGATCGGCCTGCCCACGGCATCTTCCTTGAACCAGCCGGTAAGGACCTCGGCTACCGGGCTTAAGAGCCTCACCCGCCCCTTGCCGTCACAGACGATTACGCCATCGCCCACACTCAGCAAAATGGTGCGATAACGGGCCTCGGCCCGGCGCAGCTCGACCTCGGCATCCAGCGCCATTTTATAGTGTTCCTTACGCGTGCGTTGCCATACCACGGCCAGTCCGGTGGTGAGGACAAGAATGGCACCCACAATCAAGATCACAATGTAGAGCGCATGAAGATGCCATTCGGCCAAGGCTTCTGCGGCATCGATCTTAGCGATCATAAACCAGTCGGTTCCTTCCACCCGATAGCCAACGGCAAGCACCTTCACCTTCCGGTAATCCAATCCGTCGACTCTCCCCTCTCTGCCACTAACAAGCATGGCTGCGGGAAGATCGCTTTGCAACAAGGGCATGTGCAGCCGCAGGGCGCTTTCTCGCTGGTGCCGCAATTCGTTGAGAAACAGAATAGCCTCCCCCTCCCGCCGAACCAGCAGGGTTTCCGCACTGCCACTTTTCACGGGCCAACTTTGAAGCATGGGATAGAGAAAGGTGCTGGCATCGATCCGCAGCAGAATCGTACCGACATGCTCGACACGTCCACCTTTGCGGCAAAAGAGAGGACTGATTACATCCTGGTGCGGCGGATGCGATGGTATTCTATGCAGCTCGGAAAACAGGGCTTTATGTTGTCGCACAGTCTCGTGCACCTTATCCAGGATATCCTGATTTATCGGGCCACCGCCCTCAGGCAAACGCAGCCGGATTCTCCCCTGTGCATCAAGTAAAAGCACATCTGAATATTGATAATTTTTCTGAAGGGACTTAAACCATCCAAGGAGGTCGGCGGTCTTTTCCGGGGTGGGCGCCACTAACCACTGGCTAACAACTTCCGCCGCAAAGGGCGTATCGACGAGCACCTGGCCATCCCCCTGCCGTTCTGCCCGCCATTGTTGAATCTGACGTATTTTAAGATGGGCGATACTTTCGAGCTGGGTTGTAACCTGATGACGGATCTGTTGCTCCTCATGCTGCAAAAAACAGCTGCCGCCGATGAAAACTGCAAATATCAGGACAATGTAGGTGAACAACCATCGTCGGGGAAGTGTTGACATAATACGTTACTCCATGAGCGGTGGCGTGCAGTGAATCTATTCTTTACATTACCAAACAAGGTGATGGACAAGATTTATAATCAAAGATTGCAACAGGTGAAATTCATTGAAATATCTGCACGGTAACGAACAAGCCCAGCCCTGTCAAATCCTTTCCCCGTTCGATTTTTCCGTAAGAAAACCGTCTGAAGGACGAAGCCAAGCCCATGGTCATCATATTTTGGATATGTAGTATCGGCGCGTCATTAAATTCAAGTTGATCCCCATCCTTCTTCTGCTATACACTTAAACGTGCCTTGAATAACCGCGAGCATGATATTCTTGGAGTGGGTGAATCGCAGAAGATACGCTTTATCGGCACCTCTCATTCCCTAATATTTAACCTAAATCCGTGATGGCTAGATGCTTTGGTAGAATAATTTTGTCGTGCTTGCAGCCTCATAGCGACAGCTTCCTTCCTCCTTTCAGCTTCTCCTATCGTCCTTCGGGGCGTACGTACGTACGCCATCTTCATTGTTCCGGCCCACCCCATAAAGAGTTCTGTCATCGGTAATTCTTGAATAACAAAGCAAAAACACCGATGAACGCTCACGGGACAGGAAAAAAATCGGATATCGCTTTGAGGTAATCTGACCATGTCTTCTTCGAGCACCTCCCCCCCAAAAGGCCGCATTAACCGCTGGACCATTGGCCAAAAAATTTTTATTGGCAATCTGCTCCTGCTCATCTTTCCCCTGCTCCTGATCTTTGCCCTGCTCCTCCAGTATACGTTCACCCGTATCAATCGAACCATTGAAGTAGGCATGGAGGCGGCCGGAGCTTCCATTGTCGACATGATCAAACTGTCGGTGGACACCTCCATTTACAACTACCTCCGGGCAGTCGCCGAAAAAAATACCCAAATTGCAGAAAGTTACCATCGTAAACAACTACAAGGAGAGCTCACGGAAGCGCAGGCGAAAGAGGCTGTCATCAATATTTTCAAACTGCAGCACATCGGCTCTTCCGGCTATATCTACGTACTCAACTCCGAAGGCATTCCTCAATTTCATCCGCAACACGAGCTCATCGGCCTCTCCCTGCTCAAATTGGAAAACTACAATAAATCCTGGTCGTTTATCCGCGAACAAGTCGACAAAAAAACCGGGTACATCGAGTATGCCTGGAAAAATCCGGGTGAGACTTCCGTGCACCCCAAAGCGCTGTATATGACCTATTTCCCGCCCTGGGATTGGATCATCTCGGCGTGTTGCTATCGGGAAGAATTTTCGAGTATCATTGATTTCAAGACCATTGAAGAACACATTGCGACCTTTCGTTACGGGAAATCGGGTTATGCTATTATCCTTACTGAACAGGGAGAGATCCTTGCCCACCCGTACCTCACTGAAACACAAAAACCGCAGTACGCTGAACGCATCCGCACCCTTCTGAGCGATGCCGAAATCAACAGGCTTCGTCTCATTCGCTACCCCTGGAAGAACCCAGGCGACAAGCAAGGGCGACAAAAAATCCTCGTCTACAAGCGCCTCCCCCAATTCGGCCTCATTATCGGTGTCACTGCGTATATCGATGAGGTGTATGCGGGTATGCTCTCTACCCGGTCGGTGGTCATTCTCCTCGCCTTGGCGGCGGCTTTGCTCTCCATAGGGGTAGCGTTTCTTCTCAGCCGTCTCCTTACCCAACCCCTGCGACAATTTGCCCTGGATTTGAAAATACCCGCCCAGGGATTCGATTACCGGGGTGGCTGCGAAATCAGTTTTCTTGTTGCCAAATTTCAACAGTACATCAGTGATATTCACCAGGCCAGCGACAAACTCCAGACCGAGATTCAATTTCGCAAAAGTGCGGAAAGCTTCCTGCAAATCTACAAACAAATTTTTGACAACGCCACCGAGGGCATCGTTATCACCGATGCAGAGGGAAAAATTCTCGCCGTAAACGAGGCCTTTACCACCATCACCGGTTACGAAGCCTATGAGGCCATCGGCCAGAACCCGCGCTTACTGCAGTCGGAACAACATGATCCTGATTTTTTCCGGCAGATGTGGCAGAGCCTGACCGGCAAGGGTTATTGGGAGGGGGAAATCTGGAACAAGAAAAAAGATGGTACCCTCTTCCCCGAATGGCTGACTATCAACAGCATCCGCGATGAGAATAAAATAATCCGCTACTATTTTGCCCTGTTTTACGAGATCGGTGAATTGAAGAAGCGGGAGAAGCAGATCGCCTTCATGGCCTATCACGATATCCTCACTAGGCTGCCCAACCGTGCTTTTCTTGAACATAAACTAACCAAGATCCTTGCCGAGGCACGCCAGCATGGCGGTCACATGGCCCTGTTCTTCATTGATCTGGATAACTTCAAGAATGTGAACGATGTCTTTGGCCATCACCAGGGTGATGATCTGCTGGTTCAGGTCAGTCGGCGTTTTGCCTCGCTGCTCGGCGGCAACGATACCTTGTATCGGCTCGGCAGCGATGAGTTTGTCCTAGTCATGGAAAACATTGAAAACGATTCGGCAATCTATCTCATGGCCAACCGAATCCAGGCTGTCCTGAAAAAGCCTTTTTTGCTCGAATTTAAAAAAATTTATGTCAATACCAGTATTGGTATCTCCACCTACCCCGGTGATGGTGAATCGGCGATGGAGATGATCCGCAGTGCCGATATGGCCATGCACAAAGCCAAACACGAAGGCAAAAACAAATATATACTATTCACCAAGTCGATGCATGATGAACTCTATGAGAAATTCCGCACCGAAAACGGGATTCGCTACGGTCTGCTCAACAAGGAATTTGTCGTCTTCTATCAACCCAAGGTGAATATCGAAAACCGCCGGACGTCCTCTCTTGAGGCCTTGATCCGCTGGAACCGCGGCGGCAAGATGATCAGTCCCGGCCAATTCATTCCCATTGCCGAGGAGACAAGCCTCATCGACGATCTCTGCATGTTCGTGCTGGAAGCGACCTGTGGGTTTCTTTTGAGCATGAAACAACAGGACGTCCTCGTTCCGGTCAGTGTGAACATCTCGCCCCGCCAATTTCACAATGCCGACTTTGTCGATATGGTGGAAGACCTGCTTCTGCGCTACGCAGTGAAACCGCAGCACCTGGAATTTGAAATCACCGAAACCACGGCGATGAAGGATGTTGAACACACCCTGAAAATCATGCATCGCTTGCGGGAAATGGGATTTTTCTTTTCCATCGACGACTTCGGCACCGGCTATTCTTCACTTGGCTATTTGAATAGGATGCCGGTCAGCACCCTGAAAATCGATAAACAGTTTGTCGATGACCTCCAGAAAAACGGTGGCATTGTTGCCACCATTATTGCCATCAGTCAGCAAATGCATCTCAACGTTGTTGCCGAAGGGGTGGAAACCGAAAAACAACTCCTCCAGCTTGGTGCCATGGGTTGTCATGAGGCTCAGGGCTATTATTTTTCCCGACCGATTTCCGAAAAGGAGACGCTTCGCTTTCTGCTTGCAGAAAAAAACGCCTGACTCCCGAGACGAGCGCTACCTGCACCGAGTGTTGACACTTTCTCTTTTTTTCTCGCCGGTTATAATGTGATACTTAACGAGCGATGGACTCGTAAAAAGTCCATCGCATGCTGAGACATGGCTCAGGGAGAATGCGACGACGGAGTAGATCGAAGTTTTTACGACGCCATCAACGAATGATACGGTGTATCTGCCTCTCTCCTAGCCGCTTCACCATGTCATTCAACCCTCTTTCATCCCCTTCTCGCCTGCGGAGTTCTGTATGAGCCACAAACCCTCGCGACTGTTTTTCGACAGTAACGACTACAAGTTGCTCAACATCGTCAACGATGTCCTTGAGCGGGAATCACGCCCCCAGTCGCTCAGCTCCCTCATGGCCTCCTATATGCACCCGCACGGCATCAAGGAAATGGCCGCTCCCAGTGGCCTGCGTATAGCCTATGCCATCGTCAGCCTGCTTGGTTCCCTGGAGGCGGGCAAGGCCCAAGATCGCATCGTCGCCCTCCGCAGCCTGCGCGAGGAAGTCTTCAGCTCCGCCACCACTTTTTACCACAAAAATACCGCACGGGTCCTTATGCAGATCATGAAGGAACTGGTGCGCAGTCAAGGCAACGAGCTCAAACAACTCAAACTGGCCCACGACTTCCGCATGGTCTACACCGGCAGGCCCGTACTTGTCCGGGAACAGCTGGACAAGTACCACCTGCTGGAGATGCCCGAGGAATGGAACCAGTTTGCCTTTGACGACCATGTTCACGACGCCAACACCAAGGGCCGCAAATCGCCGACTCACCTCCTGATGGACGCCTGGATCAAGGGCATCCGCCAACTGACCGTGGTCTACTACAATCATGTGGACCAGGAGGTGGTGGAGGAATTGCTGGAGGCTGGGGCCATTCTCGATATCCACGTCCGTATCGGCGTTGAACTCTCCGCCTGTTTTCAGGATAAGTTTGTTCGATTCATATGGGAATTGGAGGGTTTTTTCGACAAACATAACTTGCTCCAATTCCTCCAGGAGGATGCGGTCCGGGAGATGATGGAGCAGGGACGGCAGGTCTCATTTTATCAGCAGCGCTATGTGACCGATGTCCTCGTCGAATTCAACAGCCGCCACCGCCTTGTTCTCGACAGTGAACTCGAGGTGCGGAGTGCGCCGATTGATCCCTGGTCCTTTCTCCGCTTTGTAGGCGCCGGTCAGCCATCACTTTTGCATCTGGCCAAGTTTATCCAAAATCAGTACCACAGCCTGCTTGATGCCGAGGTAAACCGAATTCACGAACAATATCCAGACGATCCCCAGAAGCGGGAGGAATTGCTCCAGCAATGCTCGCACAAGATGCAGTCGCTTGGACTGGAAACCATTATCCAGCGTTTTCTCCAGCCATTACGAAACCCCGAACTGCATGATCCGACCATTCCCCACGAGGAGGGCATGCCACCCCTGTTGCAACTCTCCCCGCCGGAACTGCTGGCCCGATTGGCCTCAATGCACTCGAGCTCTCGTTTCACCCTGAACCTGAGCAATCTCTCGATCCAGGATACCTTGGAACTGCTCTATCTCTGTCAGGGACGCATCACCCATATTGAAGCCTTCAACCTCAAGGATTCCGCCCATGGCATGACCGCCCTCGCTTCGACCAAGGGAAGTGGATTTGCCGGGGAAGCCGTCGACATAACTAGTCCGGCTCGTAATTATCAGTTGATCAACTCTCTGCAGAAGGCCCTGAATGAAGACAATGTCATTGCCCTCAAGCGGGTCATACGCTCCATCATCTGGGATTTTGAACGCGCTCGGGTACTGGCGGAAAAAAATTGCGAGCGCTGCCGCACCAAAGGCGGAAGCGACGAGGAACAGGCCCGATGTAAAAAAGAGATGGAGGCCGCCAACCAGCGCAAGATGGATCTTTTGGCCATCCTCTTTGACCTGGAATCGTTTCACAATTATTACAACAAGCGCTACCTCGGCTCCCGCATCGGTTCCGGTTCCACCGGCCAGTCACAACTTCAGTACGGCATGGGACTGGTCTGCCTGGATACCCTCCCCAAACGTGCCATTCGTACCGTGCTCAAAGAGCACCGCAGCGGTCATCGCAAACTGATTCCGGTGACGGCGAGGATGATCAGCCATCAGCATCAGCGTTTGAGCGAACCGGTGACCGCCACCTGGAAACAGCGGCTTTTAAACCGGCTGCCGGGAAGACGTCATAAGGGAATAGTCGATTGGCATGACTGGTCGCTGGATCGGTTCGAAATTCATCCGGGCACCGATGGCAACGTTGTCCCCTTGGGCGGCATTCGTCGGCTTCCCAAGGTCGAAATTCATCCTCACCTAAAAAATCAGGACGAAACCATCGGCAAACCCTTTCGTTACCTCAACACCAACCTGCAAAACACGCTCAAGGTTCTCGCCGGATTCATCCCCGCCTTTCTCACCTTCAGTCTGACCAAAGATTGGTGGGTCTTGGCCTACTGCGGTGCCTTCATCTGGTTCGGCATCACCGGTGGCCGCAACATCATCCAATCAATCCTTGGTGGTGGCGGCCTCAAACGCTCCCCTCTTTTACCCTGGAACTCGCTGGTCAGTTGGAGCCGGATCGCCGATTCCCTCTTTTTCACCGGTTTTTCCGTGCCCTTGCTCGATTACCTGGTCAAAACCCTACTCCTGCAGCAGCAAATGGGCATCACCACCTCCACCAATCCCATCCTGCTCTATTCGGTGATGGCCCTGGCCAACGGGATATATATTTCCACCCATAACATCCTGCGCGGCCTGCCCCGCAGTGCGGCCATCGGCAACTTTTTCCGTTCTATCCTCTCCATCCCCCTGGCCATTTTATTTAACGATGGCCTGGCCGCCATGCTCCATATGGCCATGATCCCCGGGGTTGAGGAAGGACTGCAAAAATGGGCGGCGGTGATCTCGAAACTCGCGTCGGACTGTGTGGCAGCAGTCATTGAAGGCTTGGCGGACCGCCAGAGTAACATCCGCATGCGCTTGGCGGATTATCAGGAAAAAATTACCCAGCTTTTTTCCGTTTTTGCCCGTCTGGATGTCCTTTTTCCCGAGGAAGACATACTGGATCTACTCCAATCGCCCAAATCCCTGATCGAGGCTATCGGCGCAGAAGCCCTGGATCTAAAAAAAGTCTTCATCATCAACGCCTTGGATCTCATGTATTTCTGGATGTATCAACCCCGGGCACGCAAGGCCCTGCAACAGATTGCGCTCACCATGTCCAACGAGGAATGGCTGATTTTCTACCGCTCCCAGTTGGTGCTGAAACGGGACCGGGAAATCAGCCAGGTCTTTGTCGACGGTTTGGTTGGGCGAAATTTCGCCAAAGCCCTCTCGTTTTACCTCGATCGGGGCGACACCTATCTGGTTGACATGATGGAGATCGGTGTGCGCCGCGAACGTTTGCTCAAAAAACAGGGCCATATTCATAGCGCCTGATCAAAGCCGACGTTAGCACATCTTCAAACAAGTGCTGTTTTTCCGTTGTTTTCTACCATGCTTCAAGCAATACTTTCTCGTGAAATTTCCACATTTTAGTATTGACAGCCGTTCTCAATTCAAATATATAAGACCATATTGATCTTATTTATCTTCTTACATCTATTTATGCGATTAACTCGAGCTGCCGAATACGCCATCCGCTGCATGATCTACCTCAGCCGTCAGGGCCGGGGAGTGCTGACCAGCCGTCAAGAAATTGCCGCGCAAGCCGATATCCCGATCCACTTCCTGGCCAAAATTGCCCAGGATCTGGCGAAGGCCGATCTTATCGAAATCCGCCAAGGGGCCAAAGGTGGATTTATTCTGAGCAAAATACCCGCAGCCATCACTCTTTTGGATGTGGTGGAGACAATGATCGGCGAGATCTACCTCAACGATTGCATTGCCCGACCCAACGGCTGCAAGGTCAGTTACCACTGCGCCGTGCACCGTGTGTGGTTGGATGCACGTGATCAGTTGCGTGATAGTCTTCGCCGGGTCACCTTTGACCAACTCATCACGGACACATCCTGCCTCCCCTCTTTTCCCAAGGCGATACTCGACTCCGAACCTCTGGAAACCAACTCTACTGCCCGAGGTGATCTGCAATGAACTCCACTCATCAAGCAACCCCGGGGTTAGCGGTTCGCATTGTCCATTTCTACTGCGATGGATTCAAGCGAATGACCGTGGGACGCACCCTGTGGAAAATCATAGGAATAAAAGTGTTTATTCTCTTTGCCGTTTTGAAATATTTCTTCTTTCCTGATTTTTTGGCAACGCAGTTTTCTACCGATTCGCAACGGGCCGACTATGTCATGCAGCAACTGACACAGCCCGCCCAAGGTTATATACCAACCCTCGTTAAAGGAGAGTAACTATGATTGAAAACCTGGACCTCGGCATGGTCAACTGGGCCCGCGCTCAGTTTGCCCTTACCGCGATGTACCACTGGCTCTTTGTGCCCCTCACTCTGGGCATAACCTGGATCATCGCCTTTTATCACACCATTTATGTGCGAACGGGCAATGAAGAGTGGAAGCGGTTGACCAAATTCTGGATGAAACTCTTCGGCATTAACTTTGCCATCGGTGTCGCCACCGGCATCATCATGGAGTTTGAATTCGGCACCAACTGGTCGAACTATTCTTGGATGGTCGGCGATATCTTCGGTGCACCGCTCGCGATTGAGGGTATTTTTGCTTTTTTTATCGAGGCAACCTTCTTTGCGGTGATGTTTTTCGGCTGGAACCGGGTCTCCAAAGGATTCCACCTCTTTGCCACCTGGATGGTCGCTGTTGGTTCCAACCTTTCCGCCGTCTGGATCTTGGTTGCCAACGCCTGGATGCAGCATCCGGTCGGCCAGGCCTTTAACCCCGATACCGCTCGTTTTGAGATGCAGAACTTTGCCGAGGTGGCTTTCTCCCCCTATGCGGTCAACAAATTTACCCATGCCACTAGCTCATCCATGCTGATGGCCGCGCTGTTCATTATATCGATTTCCTCCTACTACCTGCTGCGCAATCGTCACGTGATGATGGCCAAGCGTTCCATCGCCGTGGCAGCTGTTATCGGCCTGGTGGCTTCCATCTTCACAATCTTCAATGGTGACGAGTCCGCCTTTGAAATTGCCAAGGTACAGCCGATGAAACTGGCCGCCTTTGAGGGCCTGTATGAAGGAGAAACCAATGCCGGATTGGTGGCATTCGGCCTGATCAACCCGGATAAAAAAGTCTACGACACCCAGGACCCCTTCATTGGCTTCCACATGAAAATTCCCGGTGTGCTCTCACTGATGGCCAACCGATCCTTTGGTTCGTTTGTCCCCGGTATGAAAGACTTGGTCTACGGGAACAGTGAGTACAACATCCTTGGGGCCGCTCAAAAAATGGACCGCGGCAAAAAGGCGGTAGCCAGCCTGGACGCGTACAAACAGGCCAAGAAAGACGATGACAGCGCCTCCGCCGAGACCCACCTTGCTGCCTTCAACGAAAATAAAGACTTCCTCGGTTACGGGTATCTCAACAAACCGGAAGAGGCTGTGCCTCCGGTAGCCTTGTCCTTCAATGCCTTCCATGTCATGGTCGTGCTTGGCTGTCTCTTCCCGTTAATTTTCCTTGGGTATATCTACTTCACCATGAAGGATTCGCTAGCCGAGAAAAAATGGCTTCTGGGCTTTGGAACCATCACCTATATCCTCGGTTTGATCGCCTCCCAGGCCGGTTGGGTTGTGGCTGAAGTGGGTCGTCAGCCTTGGTCGATCCAGGATCTGCTCCCGGTCACCGTTGCCCGCACCAACCTGACCAGCGGCACGGTACAAACCACCTTTTACATGTTCCTGATCCTCTTCACCCTGCTGCTCATTGCCGAAATCAGCATCATGGTCAAACAGATCAACATCGGACCGGAGGAAAACTAAGATGATCGAACAACTGGATTATTCAACCCTGCAACACCTCTGGTGGTTGCTCTGCTCCGTGGTCGGGGCTCTGTTTCTCTTCCTCACCTTTGTTCAGGGGGGCCAGAGTCTGCTGTGGCAGGTGGCCAAAACCCAGACCGAAAAAGACTTAGTCATCAATTCACTGGGCCGCAAATGGGAGCTCACCTTCACCACTCTGGTCCTTTTTGGTGGTGCTCTGTTTGCCTCTTTCCCCAAATTCTATTCTACCTCTTTTGGTGGAGCCTACTGGGTGTGGATCGCCATTCTCTTTACCTTTATCATTCAGGCGGTCAGCTACGAGTTTCGGCGTAAACCCTGGAACATCTATGGCAGCTTGGTTTATGAGGGATTTCTCTTTATCAACGGAGTGTTTGGTATTCTCCTGATCGGGGCCGCTGTCGGCACCTTTTTCACCGGCTCCAATTTTCAGCTCGACAGCAACAACTTCGTAACCTGGACCCACCCCATGCGCGGACTAGAGGCGGCACTGAGCCTCTCGTTCTCCTCAATTTTCAACATCGCAATGGGCCTGTTTTTGGTGTTCAACGCCCGAACCCTTGGAGCCATGTATCTGCTCAATAGTATTGAGATGGGTGAGGCTCCAGAGATGGAACCACGTCTACGCAAGGCCTGTTGGCAAAATTTGGCGCTCTCCCTTCCTTTCTGCCTTGTGATTGTTGTTTCCCTTCTTTTCATGCGTGGCTACGGGATTGTCGACGAACAGGGCACCATTGCGGTGGTCAGCTTCAAATATCTATTCAACCTGTTGGCTAACCCCTGGCTCTTAGTGTTGCTGGTTGCAGGACTCGCACTTGTGATCTACGGCGCCTGGAAAACCGCAAAAACCGATTCTACCGGCGGCATCTGGTTCGGTGGCCTGGGAACGGTCCTTGTAGGACTAACCGTTCTTCTCTTGCCAGCCTATAACAATACCGCATTCTATCCGTCCAAGGTGGATCTGCAATCGAGCCTGACCATCTACAATGCCTCCTCAAGCCCCTACACCCTCAAGGTGATGACCTATGTGGCCCTCGGCATCCCTTTTGTTCTCGCCTACATCGCCTATGTCTGGTGGGCGATGAACCGGAGCAAAATCAAGATTGAAGACACCGGCGATAGGGCCGCATACTAAGGCTAAAATCACTTTTCTCTTGTAGCCAGGAGAAGATCACTTTTCTCCTGGTCCATGCCCCCATTATGAGGTATTATCCATGACTGTATTTCTTGCCATTGCCTGGGTGGCTGTACTAGCCATCTCCTATTTTGCAGCCGTAACCCTTCTCAAAAAACTGCAGATCTACTAAGCCTGATAAAATCGTAAATAAGTCCATTACATTCCAAGAGATGGCTCAGAAAAAACGCAGATATACAAGAAATGGGGGTCTTTGTCAGAGTTGCAGAAAAGGTGGCGCCGCTTCTTGCTTGATTTTCAGGTAGAGGTATTCAAGATCCCGGTATCCGCATGCTCGTTTTACGATCCTGTTGATAGTAGCATTGAATGCTTC
>JBFWLN010000014.1:0-106477 GCA_050252135.1 Desulfobulbus sp. | reverse complement strand
AATGAACAATACGCTAAAAAAGCCGTAGCGTACGGCGCATAAACAACAGCGTCATCCCATGAGGCTGGCAATCGCACCTGACGGACCTAAATGCGGAGGTCTGTCTAACGGCGTCACGGATTCAGGTAACAAATACAAAATCAAGATAATGGGATCTATCTTTTTTAGAAAAACTAGAACACCCGTACAAATAAAAAAAACGATGGATAAACCCGAGAAAAAAACATCAAAAAAATTATCCCGTTGCCTCGGATCACGTTCCCCGCGAAACAAAATTCTCTCTGCTCGTTGTTTCCCGTCCGGATTGGTAGCTATTTCGAAAGAAAGTTCTTCTCCGATTGCTGGTCTTCTGGATTGATTGAGAAAAGAATTCTCATGGAAAAAAATATCTGGCATCCCATTAATGGACTCAATAAAACCGAACCCTTTATCATTTTTCCATTTGATGACTTTACCTTTTACTCTCATTTATCCACCTAAACACTAGACGCGTCCCTGCTTCCAAGGCTGCCGCAGCGGGGGGATTTCTTCGATATTGCTAAAGTTACAACACACTTTTTGCTGCGGCTGCTGTGAAAAGTGCAAAACCACAATTTGACGGAAGTGGATCCGACACAGGGTTTTAAAATAGGTGGACGCCCAATTTATTGATTGTTTTGTTGCTCCCTCATTTCTTCGCTTCTTCCTTGATGTCGTATCCTCTGTTCTTCCGAGCCTTCAATAGACTGCCCATTGCTTGCCGCCATGCAAGCGTTTGAGTATATTTGCAAATCGCAAGCGGTAACGGGATCATAGTCCATAGTACATGCTAGCGGTTTTGTAGCGCACACACCAGTGACACCATCACCCGGACATTTTGGAGTTGTGTCACAAAATTCACCAAAATTACAGTCGCTATCGGCGGAACATGCTCTCCCGTCACTTGCCCATACCATTCCGGATACAAATAAAAAGATTGTTATTGCGATCCGTGCCATGGTGATCATTGGGACGATTGAATCTCTCATGTTGCAACCTCCAGGTTAGATATTTTCTCAGGCGCTACCTAATACTTGTCCATAACGAGTTGGGTTGGGGTGACAGCGCGGAGTTTTCTTTTAGCGTCCCGAATCGTGGTTTGCCAAACCATAGTTGTACGGCCTCGATGCAGGGGGATGCTTTCTCCGATTAGCTTGGTGTTAACTTTAGCAGGCGCAATAAATTTTGTATTCGAATCGGTAGTTGGTTGGCGCTTGCTTTCACTGAGATTTAATTCTGTTCCCACCGCACCAAAGGTATCGGCAAAAGCCATATATGCACCACCATGAAGAATTAACACTATCATGCGACATGCTCTCTGCTGCTATGGCTTAGCCTGACGGCTATGCCCTGGAGGGTGTGTTACACCAACAACTCAATTCTATTTCTACCTCTGTTTTTAGCAAGGTACAACGCTTCATCCGCCTTTTTACACAGCTCCTTCATACTGAGATCTGGATTGACCTGCGCATAACCGGTAATTCCAAAACTGGCTGTAATGTGAATAGGATTTCCTTCTGAGTTAATTTCCATTTCAACCAGTGCGCGCCGAAGACGTTCCGCAACGGTCATTGCTATTTCAGGTGCGGTCTCCGGAAGGAAAAAAATAAATTCTTCACCGCCGTACCGGCCCAAAATATCCTCTCCTCTCAGCACCTCTGTAAAAAGCTGTGCTGCAGCACGAAGTACATCGTCACCAACTAGGTGACCATGTTCATCATTAATGGATTTAAAATAGTCGAGGTCCACAATTCCTAGACTGAATGCATGTCCGTATCGACTCATGTGTTGCAGCGATTTCAGCCCTAATTCCATAAAATATCGTCGGTTATATATGCCCGTCAGAGCATCCATTCGGGCCTGTTCCTGGAAAGTATCCAGAAGGAGTTTTTGCCGGCTAATATCATGCAGCATAAGTACGTAAGCCGCCTCCCGTTGTTGTGTTCCGATAATTGGTATTACTGATAACTGAAACACAAAACTGGAACTTCCCTTACCGAGACGTATTTCTTCCTGAACTTTATAAGGGGGAAGCAGGTAGTCTTGTAAATTGGGATGATCCTGCAGAATCAGACAAAGTTCATTACCAATCATTTGGCTGGAAAGCCCAGGAAGGATAGTTTCCGCAGCATGATTGTAGTCGGCAAGACGACCAACGGCATCCACAACTAGAACCGGATCATACATGAAATCAAAGACCACATGCCTGGCAATGGGTACAAAATCAAACATTTTAAAGCGAAACATCGCCAGAGCGAACAAAGGGCCCACGAGAAAAAATGTAAAGGGTACAATATCAATATGATAGGGTGCCAGCCCCGATTGGTAAACAAAGTTTCCAGTCCAAGGGATAATGGAAGTGAAAAACATGGTCGCGGCCTGCTTGCGGGTTCGGCCGGCCGAATTCATCGTCATTCGAAAAAAAAGCAAATTCCCCACAAAAAAACAGATGGTCATGTAAAAATTATTAACGTGATACCAGATCCCCTTATCAAATGCGGCCATAGGAAAAGGGCCGGATATATCCATGTAAAAAGAAGAGTAGTAAAGATGATGTAACGAGTTGGTATTCATAAGCACGACTGTGGCTGTCGGCACGGCAAACAGAGCAGCATAAAACCACCTCGGCCAGCCAACTTCGTAACCGGCATATCGTACTGCCAGCAATAACCAGAATGCAGGAAGAAAAGAAATGCCCCAATATTCGATGCGTAGGGAAAAGAAGAGACCCGTTTCGGTTGTTTGATTGATTTCTAGAGCGTAACCAAGACAGTACAATACAATACTAATCATCAAACCGACATAGGCTTTAGCTCCTGGAACTTCAAAGTTACGCAAGGCATAGAAAATTAAAGCACCTAAAATCGTTGCAGCAAAACTCAGACAAAGCGTGATGAATAATTGTATTCCCATACTGATCCGAAATGAACTAACATAAGAGCCTCTTGCAGAAAATCAGATAGACAACTCAATTATACAATATATTGAAACAAAATACCGGATGAACACGAGTGAGTGCGCACCACTCTAGTGAGAATAAAGTTTTGCAACAGTCTTACAACTGACAATTATTTGGGATAGATTTAAAAAAAGTGAATAAATGAGACCGACCTTGAAAGACTTCAAAAAGGTTCTCGTCAATCCGGAAGTGCCCCAAGAGCATGGCTTTCTACTCCTTATTTATACCCCACTCGGAAAGAATTAGTTTCCGAGTGTTGAATCCAGTTCCAGCGTTTTAATTCAAGGTCTTTAGGGTATAGCAGGATACATGCGGAATACCATCAAAAAATAAATACTTCCCCTTTTTTCTGGCTTACCTACAGGGGGGTATTGTTGGAATTAAGTATGGCGTTTCCGGAACACCCATTCAGGAATGACAAAATATCAGAGAATTAGTTGGATAGCGTCAGCAGTCGTTATAGTTATTTTGCCATAGTTGGGGGCATCATCGGAGAAAAATTAGGAGGTAAGAGAAAAATACTTCTCGACTCTGTCTTGGACTTTTTCCTTATTGCCCTTGAATCAATTGATATGCTTCTGGCCCGATGAAAAACTTGGCAGGAATACCAAGGCATGGTGGAGAGTTTTTCGGGTTGGATAATATTTATTGCTGTGATAGAAAATTCCAATGAGTTGATTTTTGCCCGAATAGAAATGTTTTTTCATTATTGCGTACAATCACCTTGGGGTAAGTCGTATGAATAATAAATTCAAGATTGCCGCTACAGTCGCATCTGCATTGATACTTCTGGGAGGGGGGAGTTTTGGCCTGTGGTTGGCATGGGACAGCGGGGAAATCGGTTCTAACCCGCGAGCGCCGGTGGCGAAGGCTATGGAAGACGCTGTCCGCAAACAAGCAGCTATAAATAACAGAATAAGCAACTCTTTTGCCAGTTGTATCCCTCTTGAACTCAATCGACCGCCCGCTGAAATTCGAGGGATTCCTGGCATCGTTCCTCGGGTTTTTCCTGGGAGTTATAGGGTAACGCTTTTTTCTCAGATAAATCTGAGATATCAACCTGCTCGGGATATTCAACTCAGGCAAATGGACTACCTGACCTCACAGGGACTGTTCTCTGTAATGGACAGTTCTGTTGTTACCGATGATGGCATTCACTCGGCTAAGACCTATCAATTGACATGGGACGGATACGTGGTGAACCAAAAGAATTATGATAATTCGATGTGTCTGAACTTTGGGCAGCGCCAATTTGTCCGGATCGAAAAGATCGAAAAGCTTTTGGAAAAGGTGCTGGATTATGATGTTTATGAAGTGACTTATTTGAATAAAACTCAAGATGTTCCTGCCTGGGCTTCCAACTCTGTAGCAAGCAATATTTTTGAGAAACTTCCGGAATCGTTGGCAGATTCCAGGGGCAAGGCCAAAGTGGTTCGAGCAAAAAATGGTTGGCGGCCAGTGTTTGAGATAGAAATGGAGGCAATGGCAGCGGCTAAGGGGAGAGATATTAAAAATCGGCTCTTGCAGTTCGATGGCTTAGCCAATGAAATGCCCTCCATTGATCTGGTAAAGACGCTAGTTCGACAAAAAATGACTGATGTCAGGTGGGCATCACGATATGGAATGGCCTGCTTGCCGATCAATCTGCCCAATGGCGGTGATGACAAAATCAAAATTGGTGGTAAACGGGAAAATATGGGCATCACCGTGACCTACTACGATCGTGACGATCGTAAGCAGTACGATTCTCGAGTCATGGCGAAGGCGCTTCATATTCTGACCGCACTGGAAGGGGCTGGCCTGGCGAAAATGGAACAACTCAAGCCGCCTCCGGTTCCCAAAGGTGCGAAAAAGGTACTATACAACAACACAGGTATTCGCTATTGGGTGTCACGGGAAGGGGCTGAAGCCCTTGGATTGACCAATGGAGATAGAGGGTGCATACCGGCCGGCGCACTTGAACCGGAGGTACTTGCCCTTCAAAAACATCGAGGCAGGGTGCAATTTGTTGCTCGAGGCAATATAAGGCAAACTCCTGAGTGGGTCGAAAAAATAGGGGATCGACTGCCTGCGCTGCAATTGTTGCTCAAATACGGTCTGCCGATGTCAGGTGAATTGGTCTTTGCCCATGTGGACGGAGAAGATCGATGGCAATTACAAAACATGGTTCCCCATTATCCGGAACTGAGTTACGATAACATACCGTCGGCGATTGCTCCGTTGATGCCGAAAACAGTCAATCTCGTGGCGAATAAATCGGTTAAAACGCCTGTGTTGGCCCAGCCAATATCATCTCCTTCGCAAAAAAATGTCCAGCCCAAACCTAATTCATTTCCTCCACAATACAATATCTCACCGGAAAAGGCGACGTCGGTCTTGGAGCAGCTTTCAGCTCATCCACCTTATGCAGCCGGTACATCGCCTGTACATGTCGTTTCGATTTATGAAGGCTTGCTGTCCAGAGGCGGAAAGCGTGGTTTTCAACAACACCCTGAGGGATTAGTTAACCTGAACGTTGCGGAACCCGATGCGGTGTTACTCCTCTTTGCCTATGAACCAGTCGAGTGGCACATCAAAGTTGCCGATGGCATCAAGCTCAAACGGATCATCGCCACTGGATATTATGCTCAACGAGTCACCCTTGATGGTGGTGGAAAGCCGCAGGTGGTGACCTCCCGAACAAAGGATCTCTTCAAAAAAGCGGGTCTTAGCTTCTTTAACGGTTTTACATACGGTCAAGAGCCGAATAATCTGGTCGATATAGCCATGATGAGTAGGGTCTTGACCGGTGTGATGCCTCAGACCTATCAGGGGCTTTACAAGATCTCCGATGAACATATTGTAATCGACCCGCATACACCACGTTTTTCCCAACCCAAACGACTCACGCCTGATTCCTATAGGAGTAGGGGAGGGATAACATTTCATGGTGATGCTGTAGAAGGAAACCGTATGCTGCGAGGGGACTGTGGAGCCTTTACTGATGCATGGTCAGATCGAATCTACTCCGGCGGAAAAGTATACTTTGAAGGTCGAATGCGGGTTGCGGGGTCAATGGTCGCCCATACCCATGCCAATATTGGCCTATGCCTGGCGCGCGGCAAAGGAATTGAATCGGGATTTGGCGAGACTATGGTCATCACTCCAGGAACTTACAAGCTTTATAAGGATGGAGATGTCTTTGGAATTGCAGCTGATTTTGATCAACAACGACTTTATTTTCATGTCAATGGTCATTGGATAACCGGAATTCCGGGAAGTGGCTATGGCCTGCCTCTTGTTCAAGGAAAGGAGTACAGAGCCTGCTCTTTTTCATCAGGGACAATCATTAGCGAAGTCAACCGCGGTATTACCCAATCAGATACAACGTGGGAAATAAATTCAGGAGAAACGCTTTTTTCCAAGAGCATTCCATCAGGATATGCGGCGTTTTTAGGCAACTAACCTTGATGATTCGTAACAACTCAACCCGCCATTTCCACTCGATTTGGACCTCTCGGCTAGAGGCGATTGTTTATAGCACCTCTCTCCTTGAACCGCAAACCTTCCTTTCTGTAAGTCACAGCTGAATGGAAGGCCATTTACAAGCTCAGGCTGGCCATTACGGATCGTACACTGATTCCAACCGAGAACTTGTTCAGCATAACTCTGGCCGCCACGCCCAAGCACATTGACAACTATGGTTATAAATTGACGACGGTCACTGCTGATCAGCAGCAATGCCGTATTTTTCCATAGTGATATTAACGCAGAATCTGATTTTACCGTGCATTCTTCATGAGTTAGTTTTTACAGATTCAACTGCGAGATGCGTATTATTGCTGGATAATTAATTCTTTCCGCAGCCCTTACAGGCAATGCCTGAATAAAATTTAAAAAGAGTTGTGTTCGGCAGTTGAATCCCTGATAGAAAAGCTCGGAAAGATTGAGGTTAACCGTTCAAAATAATAATAAAAATACATTGATGCGCCTAAATTGTTGCGAGGGTTATCCAATGGTTCTTTGCTTGACACTCCCCCCCCCACTTGGTATCACAGAGCAGAAATTCCCAAGGAGTTAATGAATCTCGTTTTCGCAATAAATCCGCGCAAACGACGCGTCCTACTTCGTAATTTTTTATATAAGATGTACGGCTTTCCGTTTTTTTTTTTTTCGAGGCCATCTGAAAATGTCGTTCTCATAAAAACGCACAAGAATGACGTCTTGTGCGGCGTAAATTTTTCTTTTTATGATGTTTTTTTACGAGGCCGTCAAAAATTGGAAACCATGCCAAAAATACTACAGAGATCTCTGCTTATTATCATCTCCATTGTGCTTTTCACACCCACGCTTTGGGCGGAAGACAACGTGCTCAGCACCATTCGTGAAGCAACCCGGCAGTATGACGCTGGCGATTATACCGGTGCGGCTTCCAATCTCGATTATGCCGCCCAACTGGTCCGTCAACAAAAGAGCGAGCGGATGAAGGACCTTCTGCCCGAGCCGCTTAAAGGCTGGGAAGGCAAGGAAGCCAATGCCCAGGCGCTGGGCGCAGCCATCTTGGGTGGAGGTGTCACCGTCAGCCGCGACTATAGGCGAGGAGCCTCCATTGTCAGTGTGGAGATCGTCTCTGATTCTCCGGTGCTGCAGTCGGTGCTGATGATGATCAATAATCCGATGTTCGCCGGTGCCGGTGGCGGCAAGCTTGAGACGCTTAAGGAGCAGCGAGCTATTATTAAATTCGACAGCGGTAAGATGAGCGGCGAGATGTATGTGGTCGTGGACTCGCGTTTTGTGGTCACCATTAAGGGGCGGCAGATCACCAGAGAGGATCTGATGGCCTATGGTGAAGCCATTGATTATGCATCACTCGAAAAACATTGAGTTGCAAGACAATAAGATACATTAAAAATAGACTGAAAAACCACAAGCTCCCCGGGGAATGCTGGCGAGGTTTTTCCCGCGAGAGTGGGGTTCTCCCCTGTTACTACTGGTTAAGAATTGGCCTTCTTCCTGTAACAGGGGTTTTTTTATGACCAGAGAAGGGAGGTTTGCATGGCTGCGGACGAGCAAGACAAACAACCAGCCCGCCAAGGGGCGAGTGACGAGGCTATTTTCAAAGTTGCCAAGGAAATTGTGGTGAAATTTATCGAGGTGGGGCGTTTGACCCCTTCCTCGTTTGATGAAACCTTTGAACGGGTCTATCGGTCCATTGAGAAAACGGTGCGCCATCGATGAATCCTGCTGAACTTGATCCGTCCCTTAACCGTGCTCCCGCCGATCCACACCATATTCACCTCATCGGCATCTGCGGTACCGGCATGGCCGGCATGGCCGCCATGCTCCAACAGCAAGGTTTTGTCGTGACCGGGTCCGATGAAAATGTATATCCACCAATGTCGGAATTCTTGGCGGAGCTTGGTATTGAGGTTATGGCCGGGTATAGGCCGGAAAATCTATTATCCCGTCCAGATTTGGTCGTTGTCGGCAACGTGGTCAGGCGGACTAACCCTGAGGCGGTTGAGTTGGGCCGATTAGGTCTTTTTTATCTCTCCATGCCCCAGGCGCTTGGCCATTTCTTCCTCTCCGGCAAGAAATCGTTGGTAGTGGCAGGGACCCACGGTAAAACAACTACCTCCTCACTCTTGGCCACTACGCTCCATCGCATGGGCGCCACCCCAGGTTTTATGATCGGCGGACTGGTGGAGGCCTTTGGCCGCAACTCCAATGTCAGCGATAACCCGTTCTTTGTCGTGGAAGGGGACGAGTACGACACCGCCTTTTTCAACAAAGTTTCTAAATTTCAGCACTACCAGCCCTTTGCCTCTATCCTTACCTCGGTGGAATTTGATCATGCCGATATCTTTGCCGATCTCGACGCGATCAAGGCCTCGTTTGCCGAATTTATTGGTCGCATTCCAGCGGAAGGGGCTCTGGTGGCCCATATCGAAGATCCGGTGGTGGCAGAATTGGCCGCTCGCCATGCCGCCTGTCCGGTGATCGGCTACGGTACCTCCGCCGACTGTGAGTGGTGGCTTGATGAGCTCCGTGTCGATGGACTGTCCAGCGAATTTTCTGTGTATCATCAGCAAGAGAAATTGGGACGATGCCGTTTACCCATGCCCGGGCTGCATAACTGCCTCAATGGACTGGCGGTGATCGCATTGTTGCACCGGCTTGGTTTTGCCTTTAATGATATAATCAAAGGCCTTGGTTCCTTCGAGGGAGTTAAACGGCGGCAGCAGATCCGTGGCGTGGTTCGAGGCATCACCGTAATCGATGACTTTGCCCACCATCCCACTGCAGTCCGTGAGACCTTGAACGCCTTGCGTCTGGCCTGGCCGAAGAATCGTTTGCTCGTTGTCTTCGAACCCCGGACCAATTCCAGCCGTCGGGCCGTCTTTCAAAAAGATTACGCACGGGTCTTTGACTCCACCGATCAAATCCTGATCCGGGAGCACATTCCCTTGGATACTGTTCCCCTGGCGGAGCAGTTTTCTTCTTCCAGGCTCGCGGGGGACCTGCGGGCAATTGGCAAGGATGCCCGGTCCTTTGCCGATACAAATGCGATCCTCGAGGCTTTGGTGCAGGCCTGTCAATCGGGAGATATTGTGGTTATACTCTCCAATGGCGGGTTCGACGGTATTCATGAGCGATTGCTGAACCAGCTCAAAACAGCCTGAATCTGATTCTTGAGTCTTCATTGGTTGGAAACGGCGGGTGCGGCCGACTGTTTCTTTTCTATTTCTTCAAGGAGTCCATTGATGAACATTGCCGTGATGAAGGAAATCTATCCCGGGGAGACCCGGGTGCCGGTCATTCCAGCCACCGTTGATCGTTTGGTCAAACTCGGTGCCGAGGTGGTGCTCGAGTCCGGAACCGGCATCAGCTGTCGGTTCGACGATGCAGCCTATGAGGCTGCTGGCGCGACAATTTCAACGGATCGCACTGACATGTTGACCAGAGCCGACTTGGTGCTTCGCTTGCGCAAACCGCCTCTTGAGGAAATCGGACGCATGCGCCGCGGGACTATCCATGTCAGCTATCTGGATCCGTTTCGTGAACGGGAACTGGTGGATGCCATGGTCAATGGTGGTATCAGCGGCGTGAGCCTGGAGATGATCCCCCGGACAACCCTGGCGCAGAAGATGGATGTGCTCAGCTCGCAGGCCAACTTGGCGGGCTATGTTTCGGTGCTGCTTGGTTGCGAAAACCTCGATAAAATCCTGCCGATGATGACCACCCCCGCAGGAACAATCAAACCTGCCAAGGTTTTTATTATCGGCGTCGGTGTTGCCGGTTTGCAGGCCATTGCCACCGCCCGTAGGCTTGGTGCGCGAGTTGAGGCCTTTGACACCCGTCCGGTGGTGGAGGAGCAGGTAAAATCGCTTGGTGCCAAGTTCGTCAAGGTTGACCTAGGAGAGACCGGTCAGACCAAGGACGGCTATGCCACCCAACTCACTCCGGAACAGATGGAGTTGCAGAAACAGGGCATGGCCAAGGCCTGCAGCCAATCGGACATTGTCATAACCACTGCTCAGCTTTTTGGCCGCCCGGCGCCGCGTATTGTCGATCATGGGATGATCGCCCAAATGCAGCCCGGTTCGGTCATTGTCGACATGGCCGTTGAAACCGGCGGCAATGTCGAAGGCTCGGTTCTTGATCAGGTGGTGGAGATCGAAGGAGTCAAAGTGGTCGGATTAGGTAATCTTCCCGGCCATGTGGCCTTGACCGCCAGCCAGATGTATTCGTCCAACCTGGGCAATTTTGTCGGCCATTTCTGGGACAAGGAAAACAAAAGTTTTCATCTCAACCTGGACGACGAAATCATCAAGGGCGCTCTGGTCACCCATGATGGCGAGTTGTTCAGCGAAATGTACAAAAGTATCATCAACAAGTGAGGGATGCGATGACTGCCGTATATCTGACCTTTATTTTTGTGCTGACGATTTTTCTCGGCTTTGAATTGATATCCAAGGTCCCATCCACCTTGCATACACCGCTGATGTCTGGATCCAACGCCATTTCCGGCATAACGCTTATCGGCGCCTTGGCTTCTATGCAGACTTCTCATCATGGCTTCACCGTGTTCCTCGGCACTCTGGCCGTGATTCTGGCCACTATCAACGTTGTCGGTGGCTACCTGGTCACCGACCGCATGCTGGCCATGTTCAAGAAGAAAGATCAGGGAGGCGCACGATGAATCTTGGTCAGGTGGGTATTAACTTCGTCTATGTGGTTTCGGCCGCATTGTTTATTTTTGGCCTGAAAATGCTCAGCTCTCCGGCTACTGCCCGACGCGGGAATATGCTGTCCGCTTTGGGTATGCTGATTGCTGTGGTGGTCACCCTGCTTTCCCAGGGTATGGATTTCCGCTGGATTCTCATTGGCGTGCTGATCGGTTCGGCCATCGGTTCAATCGGCGCCTATATGGTAAAAATGACCGCCATGCCGGAGATGGTTGCTCTGTTCAATGGCTTTGGTGGCCTTTCCAGTTTGCTTCTTGCCTGGAGCGAGTATCACCAGCACCCGCAGATGGGTGGGCCTATTGCCATCCTAGCTGCGTTATCGGTCTTTATTGGCGGTGTCACCTTTACCGGCTCCATGGTGGCCTATGGAAAACTCTCCGGCCGTATCCCTCAAAAGGCGATAGTCTTTAATGGTCAGCATCTGATTAATGCCGCCATACTTGCCGCTGTGGTTGGTGGGGGTGCATTGTTCTGTCTGACCCCTGCAAACAGCAGCGGTTACCTGCTCTTTGTGGTCGTTATTCTGGTGTCCCTTGGTTTTGGTGTGACCTCCACCATTCCCATTGGTGGTGCCGACATGCCGGTTGTTATCTCCCTGTTGAACAGCTATTCCGGCCTGGCCGCCTGTGCCGCCGGTTTTGTTGTCTCTAACAATATCCTCATCGTTGCCGGTGCCCTGGTCGGGGCCAGCGGTATCATCCTCACAAAGATCATGTGCAAGGCTATGAACCGCTCCTTGGCCAACGTTCTTTTTTCCGGCTTTGGCACCAACACCGCCAAGGGGACAGGGGAGGAAGGTCCCAAGGGCGAGGTTAAACCTGCCAGTGCCGAGGATGTTTACTATATCCTTGAGGCAGCCGATTCCGTGGCCTTTGTGCCTGGTTACGGATTGGCCGTGGCCCAGGCCCAGCATGTGGTCAAGGAATTGGGTGATTTGCTCGAGACCAACGGCACTGAGGTTGTCTATGCGATTCATCCAGTGGCTGGACGTATGCCCGGACACATGAACGTGCTTTTGGCCGAGGCCAATGTGCCTTATGATCAGTTGGTGGAGATGGATGAGATCAACCCACGGATGGAGACCATCGATGTTTGCGTGGTCATCGGCGCTAACGATGTGGTCAACCCGGCTGCGGTCAATGAGGAGACCAGCCCGATCTATGGCATGCCCATCATCGAGACCTACCGTGCCAAAACCGTTATCGTGCTGAAACGTTCGATGAATACCGGTTTTGCAGGTATCGAAAATGCGCTCTTCTACGGGGAGAACACCCGGATGTACTTTGGTGATGCCAAAGCCTCTATTCAGGCACTGGTGGCCGAGTTCAAAGGCGGCAGCTAACCGATTTTATGCCAGCTTGATCTCCTCTTCATAAAACGAAAAATCCCTGGGACACCAAGTGCCCCAGGGATTTTTTTAATTGAGGAGTGCTGTTACGCAGCGGCAAGCTTTGTTTGCCGATATTCAACCAGATCCTCGATAGAAAGGACCGTCATCTCGTGGGCCTCGGCAAAGGCGACCACCTCGGGCAGGCGAGCCATGGTGCCGTCGACGTTAGTCAGTTCACACAGTACACCCGAAGGCTGCAGGCCGGCCAGTTGCATCAGATCGACCGTGCCTTCGGTATGACCGCGGCGGGTGAGCACGCCGCCGGGTTGTGCCCGCAGGGGAAAGACATGGCCGGGGTGGGAGAGATCGGCGGGTTTGGCTTTTGCAGCAATGGCGGCACGGATGGTGGTCACTCGATCCTGGGCGGAAACCCCGGTGGTGACTCCTTCTCGGGCCTCAATGGTGACGGTAAAGGCTGTGTTGTTTTTACTGGTGTTATGCTCGACCATCATCGGCAATTCCAATTGGCGGATCCGCTCATCGGTGAGGCAGAGGCAAACGATGCCGCTGCATTCACGAATCATAAGCGCCATCTGGGCAGGCGTCAGATGCTGGGCAGAATAGATGAGATCGCCTTCGTTTTCACGGTCCTCATCGTCAACCAACAAAATGCCGTTACCCTGAACAAGAGCGTCCAAGGCACGCTCAACGCGCTGGGTGGCGTTGCCGAAACGGGATAAAAGGGAAACATCAAGGGTCTGATTCATGGTTGCCTCCTGAAAATCAGTGACCAGAATCAGGGCGTGCGGGAATAACCGGCCCCATGCCGGTTTTGGTGGTGGGAAGTGAGACGCGCGTAGCTATGACCTTAAACGTGATTTCCGGCTATCGCGCCGGAAAACGCAAATAAGTGCATACGACGTATCTCCATCGTCAACCGAATTCTCTCCCATCCGGACTCTAACCGTCGGCTCCGGCCTTTCACCGGATCTGCTGGACCCTGATTCCAGAGTGGAACCAGGCGCTCGCGGGCTCATCCACGGCATTATTGCTGTGTCATGGAAATACCGCCGGTAGGGAATTTCACCCTGCCCTGAGAAGTGCTGCACAACATAGCGCAAAGCCGGATGTACCACAAGAGGCAAGCAGTGAATATTTTTTTAGATGCCAATATTTTTTGTGTGAATTTGTTGCCGAATTCCTGAGAGGAAGTATTTGACAGGGGAATGTTTTGCCAGTAATTGTGTGGTGACATTTGATCTTTTTTCTGGAGAAAGGATGTGATTACAAAGGTTTGTTATAGGAATGGCATGGATATTGTCACTTGCGCCATCCTGCTTCTCTTGCTCGCTGAAGTTTCTTCGCTACATTCAACATTGATGGCGTCGTAATGCGTCCATCACATTTTGAGAGATGGCCTAGTAAAAACAAAGATATACAAGGCGTAGTTTTTTTTTCGGCGCGAAGGCATACATAACGTATGTTGAGTGTCGGAGAAAATGAAGCGATGCAGTAGATCGAAGTTTTACGACGCCATTACTATTTTCTCATCCAAACGATATTTGTGGAGCCAACCACCATGAAACGCTGCCTTATCTCTATTCTTCTCGTTTTTTTGATGCTTACGCCGACTTGGGCGGCACGAAAAAAGCTCAGTTCCATTTCCCAGGATCCGTATATCTCGGCGTTGGTGATCGATGTCGATACCGGCAAAACCTTGTTTGAGGCCAACGCCGACGCCCGGATCTATCCGGCGAGTGTGCTGAAGTTGATGGATCTGTATGTGATCCTTGATCGCATCCAACAGGGGACATTGAAGCTTGATGAAATGGTGCCGGTGACAGTCGAGGCCGCCAAAACAGGTGGTTCCCAGGTTTATCTCGATCCCAAGGAACAGTTTTCCGTGGAAGACATGCTCTATGCCCTTACGGTGCAGTCGGCCAATGACGCCGCCGTGGCCCTGGCTACCCATATTGCCGGTTCCAAGGAAGGCTTTGTCGCTCTCATGAATCAAAAGGCCAAGGCACTGGGAATGAACAATTCCGAGTTTCACTCCGTCCACGGTTTACCCCCTTCGGAAGGACAGGAGCCGGATATCACCACAGCCCGCGATATGGCCATTCTCTGTCAGGCACTGGCTAAAAATCCGGTAGCGCTTAAATACACCGGCACCCAGAGCCGAGGGTTCCGGGGCGATGCATTCATCATGCGCAACCATAACAAACTGCTCACCCAATACTCAGGTTGCGACGGATTGAAGACCGGCTTTTACCAGGCCGCCGGTTTTTCCATTGCTGCCACCGCCAAAAAGGGAGGCGTGCGTATCCTTGCCCTGGTCATGGGAAGTAAGGATCGCAAGATCCGGGATGCTAAGGCCATGGAACTGCTCTCAAAGGGTTTTGCCATGGTTCCCCCCAGACCGGAAGCCGCCATGGTGCAATCGCCTGCAACGCCACCGACGTCTGCAACCGCTGTTCCGGTTCAGTCCACCTTTTCCACCGCTTCATCGGGACCACAAAGTTCTGCTTCCGGTGCAGAAAACACGGATTCTCCAGTCGAACAGGACACCAAGGGAAAAAGTAGTTGGAGTATCTTTTTTATTGGACTTGGGACGGGCTGTTTGCTTATCCTCGGTTTTTTTATGGTCGTCGGAGTGCTGTCCAGGCGGCGTTCCACCACAATTCGGACGAAATACAGAACGCGGGATTAGGCTTCTTTAGTTTGCCGAAATCAATACATAAGTTCGAATTAACACGATGGTATTTACTTGTAGCTGCAAAAAATTTTTTAATTTTAATGCCTTGGGCTCTTGATTCTTTTTTTTGTAAGACCTAAAATTAAGGAGAATGAATCTTAAAAAGGATTGAGGAAGTTAAAGCCATGCAGATCGCATCCATGTCACAAAACAATAGCGCAAACCAATCCGTCCTCAAAACCGCTAACCAGCAACCGCGTTTGGCTGCGGATTTGATCAGTAAAACGGTTGAAAGCCTGATGCAGACCCAATCCATGCCAACCCCGGCCCAACCGGTGACGCAAAGTAACGGGATTGTTCCGGGCTCTACCTTTAACATCACTGCCTAAGGGAAGGTGGACGTTTACATTAAGTGGGTTCAGAAGTCAGAAGCCACATTGAAGCAGGGAGAACAACATGAACATCAATAGTGTCAACGGATCAGGCTATACTAACCCCATGTTTCAGACGCCTCCCCAAACCTCGGGTGGGCAATCTATTCAGCAAACCCAAAAGGTGCAGCAGGGACCAACGGAAGAGAACCAGGAAGGGATGGCCAGTCAAAAGATGGAAAATGCAACCAATGCAGAGGCCAAGGAGGGTGGGGGCTTTAGCGTTTACGCATAAATAGATTGGATTTTTAACCGCTTACGATAAAATTCCGATTTTCTAAAGGTGCCACATCAAAACGGTGTGGCACCTTTTTTTGTGTGCCCTGTATTCGCTTACTGCTTTTCGATGGGTTGAAAGGGATTAAAGCGGTTAGCCACCATTACTTTCCAGGCAGTGGCACAGGTACTGGGCAGAGGGTTGGCGTACCAGCCAAAAGGGATAAAAAAACGGCGGCTGGCATAAAGCGTGGGATTGGTCGGTAAAGATATCAGTTTGTTGAAATGGGATGGTTGTCCGGGGAAGGCGGTTTGGATATAGTTGTTGAGTTGCAGTCTTTCCATTGCGATAAGCATTGATTTTTCGTCGTTTTGCAGGAATGTGCAAAATTGGCGAGCCTGCTTGTCGGAAGAGCCGTTTGCGGAAATGGTTTGGTAGTGATCGAGCATGTTCCGTACCATGGTGATGGCGCCATAGCTCCACTCCGCCGAGAGAATAGCCCCACGATAGTTCCCCTCCGAATCAATACCGTTACCATCCTGGTTGGAAAAACCAACGCCCCAAATCTGTTGTCCTTGTCCATAACCACCCCATGATTTGACCTTTTGCCAGAGGCGAAAGGCGGCACCAAATCCATGCCAATCGTCAATGGCGGCGGTACCAATGGCAGCCACTCCCCAGGTATTGACATCTACCGCCTTGGTGCCGACATAGGGTTGCCAGGGTTGGTTTAAGCCCGGCTTATCTGCCCACCCACCCTGAACAAATTCGCCATCCCGCCAAGCTTGATTCCTGAGGAAAGACCGGAGCCCCTTGGTCGAATTTTGCTTGTAGACCCCACCATGTTCCATCACAGCGCAGATGTGCAGGGCCTGCTTGATGCGGTCGCGATCGTTTGGCTTGAGATCAGGCTGCCGCGATAAGGTATTTTGCAACACCTTAGAGAGGATTCGAATTCCTGCATACAGGCTGATGTTATTCTCCACCGAAACGAAATATGGATCAACCAGCACGGTCCCCTGATTGGCCACCGTACCAGCCGGTGCATAGTACACTCCACCCACGGAGGACTGCATCGCGGCAAAGGTGGGCAGCACCTGGAGCGCATTCTCGAGCCCCAGGTCTTGAAGCGGCATATAGTGGCCGGGCTGATCGAGCTGATAATGGATCGCCGCAGCCTGTAGTGGCCCGATAATAAAGGCCCAACTATTTTCACCGGTGATCGGTTTCCAGTCGGTCCAGCTGATGCGGCCAAGTGTATACTCCTCGGAGAACGCAGGTAAAGCAACGCCGCTTAGATAATGCGCATAGTTGCTGCCTTTAAAGGGATCTTCGACCAGCCACTGTCTTGGCAGCATGCGGAAACTGAAGGCTTGGTTGGGGGCGGGGAACGTGTGCTGATTGTAGATAAAAACGGAGCCTGCAGTTATCGCACGGATTTGGGTAGCGGCGGGATACGGACTATTGCCGAAATGGCCTTGTTTGAGCAGGAGGTTCTGGTTGCCGCTCAATTCGTAGGCATCGAGTTTTCCCGGTAGCTGGAAACGATTGCGTGTTTGTCCCAGCATGAGGGCGATTTGCCAAGTGGCGGCGTCGTAGATATTGGTGCCGTTATGCGTGTTCACCCGCTCGGTTTGCAGATCCCCAGCCGCCGATGGGCGCGGGTTCAGGGTGAAATTGTGCGGATTATATTCGTCAATGACCCTGCAATCAGCACTACTGCAGACATGTTCCCCCCAATAGGCGGCTGTATCGAAAAAACTCAGTGGCAGCAGCTTTCCTTGCAAGGTACCCGCAGTGGCAGTGTAAAGGATACCCCCATGATCATGGTCACTGACCAAAAAACGATAGGCTGATTCGAGCTGGTCAGGTTGTTGCTGTTCTTTTCCAGACATCAACGATACATTTCCGAGGATACAGGCCAGGAATACAGCCAGGATAATTGGGCTAATTTGTACTAACTGGCGTAGTCTTTTCAATTGAATGCCTCCGGCCTGAGTCCAGTGGGAAAATCCGTCTTGTCGTCATTCTCGTAAAAAGACGGAAAGGATGTATCGTGCTTGGTCGTATACTTTTTTTTCGCCGCCATCATTTTTGGCAGATCTCCATACCGAGTTGTTGCGCCTGCTCCAGGTAACCCTCCTTTTCAATGATGGCCCCTTTGGCATCCACCCCCTTGGCGAGCAATTCTCCGCTGTAATTGAACTCCATGGCATCAAAAGCGTAACGAACCGTGAGTTTGGCTCCGTCGAAAATCTTACCGCCATCGGTGGCGGCCACACTCACCATATAGCCACGGCGATAATTACGTTCCGGTTTGATTTCACCTAGGAGGTACTTGCGGCTCCAGAGCACCTGGCAACGATCAATAAAGGCCTTTGTCTGGGCCGTGACTCCGTAAAAATAGATGGGCGAGCCGATAACGATCCGTTGGGCTTGATCGATCTTTTCATAGAGCGGCACCATGTCGTCGTTAAAGATACATTGGCCTTCGGTCTCACAATGGCCGCAACCGGTGCAGGGATGAATCTTGAGATGGGCAAGGTTGATGTGCTCTGCTGTGAAGCCAAAGCGATGAATGGTTTGCTCGATGCGTTCAAGGAGAAGATCGGTGTTCCCGCGTTTCCGTGGACTGCCGTTAAAAAGAAGAATGTTCATGCCTGGCTCCGTGACAAAGGGAAAGCAAAAGTTGATGGCGTCGTAAAAAAAATCGATCTACTGCGTCGAAACGTTTTTCCCCGACACTCGACATACCTTATGCGTGCCTTTGTGCCGGGAAAAACGCTGCTCCTTGTATATTTTTGTGTTCACTTAGCACTCTTTCAGAGTGTGATGGACATTTTACGAGTCCATCAAATTTGTTTTGTCGTCATTTAGTCTGACAAAACGAACGAACAGGTGTGTTTAGTTTTTCGGGGGCACAGCTTCTTCACCAATGGCTTGGGGAAGCGTTTCAAGTTGCGGTGGCATCATCTGGCTTCCGGAGGCAAAATGGGAGGCGGTGGTGTGCTGATCGAGAATTTCGTTAATACCGGTGAATACCGCAGCCACATCCTGGACTAAATTAACTCCGGTGCAGCGCCGCATGGTATCACCGTTTCGATTGGCGTTGATAACGGTGTGGATTTCCTCCAGCGGCGTTACCACACGTCTGGTAAGGCTGCGAATAAAGACTACACCGGCAAGAAAGGCCGAAATCGCCATAAAGGCAACACCCCAGGCCCCGTTTCGCCCAAGGTGTTGGGCATGCTGATCGGCAACGGTCATGGCGTTGCGGTTAATCTGCCCCAATTTGATGATGGCATTTACGCTTTGACGGCGAATTTTCCGGTCCCCGGCAAAGAGTGGCTGGAGATTCCCTTCGATCTGCGCCAGGGGCACTGGTTCCTGATCTTCGGTTATGTTGTCCTTGGCGCGGATGAAGGCTCCACGAAATTCTTGTTCCTCGGAGGGGGAGAATCGACTGCCGTCTCCAACCACGGCGAGCATGGCAAGCATGTCCTCGCAGGCTTGGAGGGTGCGCTCATTACGATCCAAGATCACGGCAATGGCCGGGGCCATGCGCGAGAAAACGGCAATGGTCCCCACTGCCATCAGTAGGTTGAGCCCCACCAAGACCCAAGCGCCAACCCGCACCGCGTGTGCCAGCCTCATCTCAAATCCCCTTGGTCAGTTGAGGAATGGCGGTTTCGCTGGAGACAATGATCAACCGGTCATTGGCTTCAAGAGGTTCGGTGGGATTGGGTTGGAGCACCTTGCTCGGTGTGCCTCTGCGGATGGCCACCACCATAACCCCAAATCGCTTGGGCAGGGCCAATTCGATGAGTGATTTGCCGACCATGGAGGGATGGATCGACAATTCGGTCAGGTGCAGATCCTCACCCAGGGGCATGTCGGAGATCACATGGCGATTGATGAGGCGGTTGGCAAAGCGACGGCCGAATTCCTCCTCCGGGTTAACCACCAGATGGGCGCCGACCAGTTGCAGAATGCGCCGATGCATGGCGTTGTTTGCGCGGCCGATGACCCAAGGCGCACCCATCTGCCGTAGGAGAGCGGTGCAGATGATTGAGGCCTCCTTGGAGTCGTCCCCAATGGCGCAGATGCAGCAGTCGCGACGTGCCGGTTCCAGTCGGGCCAATTCGGTTTCATCGGTGGCATCCACCATAACCACCTCGGTTACAAAGGCGGAAGCCTCTTCCACCAGAGATTTTCTTCGGTCAACGGCCAGGACCTCGGTACCCTTCTCAGAAAGCGTACGCGCAAGCGACATGCCGAATTGGCCAAGACCTATAATCAGTATTTGTTGGGCCATAAGCGGTCTCAGGACAAAGTAATTCGAGCTTCAGAATAACCGGAATGGCTGTCCTGGTGCTCGGCACTTAAAAGGGAAAAAAGTGTCATCGGGCCGATACGACCGATGAACATGGTTATCATGATAATAATTTTACCGATGACATCGAGTTGGGGCGTTATTCCGAGGGAAAGTCCCACCGTTCCAAGGGCCGAGGTGGCCTCAAAAACCAATGCACGGGCCGGCATTTCCTGAGTGAGAGCCAGGGCCAGGACAACAGCCAACCAGACGATACCTCCGGCAAAAAATACGGTAACAGTCCGGTTGATAATGGTTTGTGGAATCATTCTGTTTTGGGCAATCACCGATTCCTTACCGGTGATGGTGGCCCAAAAGGTCAGGGCCAAGACACCAAGGGTGATGGTCTTGATACCGCCGGCCGTACCACCGGGACTGCCGCCGATGAACATGCAAAAGAGCATGATCAGCAAGGTCGGACTCAAAATCCCGCTCAAATCAACCGAGTTGAATCCGGCCGTGCGTAGAGTAACGGATTGAAACCAGGCGTTGTGCAGCTTATCGACAACGTCCAGGCCACCGAGGGCATGATCCCATTCAAAGATGAGAAAAGAGCAGGTACCGACAAACAACAAAACACTGGTGGTCACCAAGGCAATACGCGGAGCAAGTTCGATTCGTCGGCCGCGAATCCAGCGGGAAACCAGCATACAGGTGGATGGGGCAAGGCCGCCAAGAATGATCAGGATAGCCACCGTGTGGAGAATAAAAGGTTGATGCTGATAGGGCAACAGGTTGGTGCTATCCAGGGCAAAACCGGCGTTGCAAAAGGCGGATATCGAGGTGAAGAGCCCCTTCCATAGGGCGTCTGCCCAACCCGTACCGGCAAGGCCATAGCCTATGGTGAGCAGCATTGCACCAAGCCCCTCAACGACCAAGGTAAAACGGACAATGGTCACCAGGGAAAAAATCAACTCCTGATGGCTGGTCTCGGTGAGGGTGGTCAAAAGCCGCTCCTGACGTAGACTCAGCCGTTTGCCCATGGCATGCAGGGCCACGGTGGTAATGGTCATGATACCGAGTCCTCCCAACTGGATCAGAAGGAGAATACATCCCTGGCCAAAGGGAGTGAAATCCATCTGGGTATCCACCACCGTAAGTCCGGTAACACAGACAGCGCTCACCGAGGTAAAGGCGGCATTGATCAGTGAGAGGGGGCGGCCTGAAGCGGCCCAAGGCAGTTGCAACAGCATTGTACCCAGGAGGCAGAGCCCGAAAAAGGTGCTGATCAGTACCCGCGCCGGATGATTGAGAAAGGGTTCCCACCATTGTTCAGGATGTTCGATCAGCCCTCTATGGTCCCGTGGTAGGAACCAGAGACTGAAGATGCTGCTGAGTAAGGCAGCAAGGGCGGTGAGCTGAACTGTGAGTGCAAAGGCGGTCAGTATGCCGGTCAGTAGGGGGAGGAGCCACCACCAGATTTTTTTGGATATTTTGGGAGAGGATCGTAGCCATAGGGCAACAGGGATTTGGCAAATAAGCGTCGCGATCGCAATCGCCTGCTCCCCAAGACGAAGATGGCTGGGGTTGAGCAGAAAGGAGAGTGTCGCCAACCCGGCCAGGGTAAGAAGACTTTTTTTGGCCGTACTGAAAAAATAACTGTTTTCCCGGTAGTGGTTGTCTTCCTGAATAGTACAGGGCAAATCCACCAAAAAATATCCGACCTGAATTAAGGCAACACCGCCGAGCAGGGCCAAGAGTGGCTCTGAGGCAAAATAATCCAGCCCGGACAAAGCACAACCGATTAACGCAACGAATCCTAGCAGTTTTGCAAACTTCGGTTTCAGCTCACACAAGAGTGCCAAGCCCAACAGCGAAAGGGCCGCCCCCAAAGCAGCCATCAGACTCCAAAAGGGGGGAATGCTCGTGGTCGCAGCCCGACACGTCAGTAACAACGGTGCCGGAACAAGGGTATAGCAAACTCCCTTCAAGGAGGATGTTGAGCCGGAGGTCTGGCGTTGGTCCAGCTTCATTGAACCCTGGGGTAGAGAAAATGGTGGAAGAAACCTATGCGATAACTCTTCAGCATGCAGTCGCTTAATGCTCCTTTTCGACCTCTTGGACATAACGTGCCAGATAAATCGATTGCAGGATGACAAAAACGAGGGTGAGACCGAGCATGCCGAAGAGTTTGAAATTAACCCAGGTGTTACTGTCGAAATAGGTCATCACATAGAGGTTGGCTGCACCTGAGACGAGAAAAAAAAGGGTCCAGCCACCGTTAAGGCGGCGCCAAATCTGTTGGGGCAGGGCGATGGTACTGCCGAGCATGCGCTCAATGGCGGTTCGTTGTCCGATAAAATGACTGAGGAGAAAAGCGGCGGCAAAGAGCCAGTTGATTACTGTGGGCTTCCATTTAATGAACTGTTCATCGCGAAGATAGAGAGTTAGGCCGCCAAAAATCACGATCACCGCCAAGGTGACCAGTTGCATGGTCGCAAGTTTTTTTGTTTTCCACCAGGTAATCGCAATTTGGACAATGGTGGCGACAATGGCAACCGCTGTGGCCACATAGATATCAAAGAGTTTGTAGGCCAGAAAAAAAAGCAGGACCGGGAAGAAATCAATAAAAAATTTCATAGTGTTATCCAGAAAATGAAGAAAGCGTATCCCTGTCGGTGCAGAGAGAACAAAAAGCTGATGGTGCTTCAATGAGGATGGATTCGTAAAAAGCCATAAATGGGTGGGCAATGGCTCAGTAAAAACGCTGCGACACAGTAGATCGAAGTTATTACGACGCCATCCATCAGGGTTTAGGGATAAACTTAGGCTGATCAAGCCAGAACGGATCAGCCACACCCTTTTGATAAGCCTCCAGAGACTGAGGGGAGGAATGTACCCGGAGGTTACTGAAACTACCGTCCGCATTCTCCCATCGCTCATGCCAGAATACTGCCAATCGAATCCGTGGGTACTGGCTGGGGATAAGTTTAAAGGCCTTGGTGATGAAACCGGCTTTGTCACCGGGAGGGAATTCACCAACCCCCCATTCGGCGAGAAAAATGGGTTTGTCAGGATCAAGCTTCGCTATTTCATGGTAAGGCATATGGATCATATCAACAAAGTCAGCCCAGCCTTCGTTACGGTTCAGCTTACCGTATACGCTTAAACCCAACCAGTCGACATAATCCTTCCCTGGATAATACTGGGCCATGGTGTTCCATTTTTTTTGCGGGTCCGAGAAATTGTTGACGTGAAACCCCCAAAGGATGTTGGTGACTTTTCTTGCCCGCACCCGGTCGATGACGTAGCGGTAGGCCTGTTTGAACAACTCGGGGCCAGCGTAGAGCGGATGACCGTCCTTATGGCCAATAATTTTGCCGCCACCATAATACTTGCCAGACCAGGGAAACCATTTTCCGTTCATCTCCAACCCCCAAGTCACCAGGAGCGGCTTGTCATACGCGCGGGCACCATCGGCCCAGGCATCGATGTAATCATCCCAGTCGCCGGCAAGAATACGATGGAGATTGAAACGGTCGGGTCCTTTTCTCTCGTCATAAGGCTTATCCCAGGGGGACCAATACAAAAGCGGGACCGCGCCATAGGCCGAAACGATATGCACCGATTTTTCAGGAAAGGCCTGGTCGCCCCAAAAGTTACCAAAACCGACCACGGCCAGGTGTTTGCCGGTCAGTTGTTCGAACTGAACCAGGGCATCATAGGTTACGTGAGATTCTCCGTCGCCAAAGTCAACATAGGCCCCGGTATAGGCACCATTTTTCGGCATGAGCAGGGAAAAAGGTCCCGGGAACTTGGCTGGCGAGAGCGAAGGTAAGGGGGGGGCCGCATTGGCATTGCCCTCACACCCGCTTGTGCCGAGCATGAAGAAAACAGTGAGGCAGAGAGCGATGAGAACGCGAAGAGTTTTTGAAATCTTGCTTTTGGCCATGAATAGGTGTTTAATTTCTGAAAAATTAAGCCGTTGAGATAGATGGCAAGGTAAAAACACAGATATACAAGGCGGCATGATTTTCCCTGCGCAAAGGCATACAGAAGGTATGTCGAGTGTCGGGGAAAACGCTGCGACGCAGTAGGTCGAAGTTGTTACGCCGCCCTAGTTATTAATGGTTTGGCCGCACGTTGACCGAGGCTGTTCGGTCGAGCTTACCCCAACCGACCCAGACCCCTTTGAGCGCCCGAAGAATAGCCTTAACCACCACGTAGTTCAACACCGGTCGATAAATAAATCGCATCGGCAACACCAGCCAGATCTGGGAAAGCGGTTCGCGTTCCACCCGGCAGGCCACCCCAGCCAGCAGAAGATCGGCAGCAAGAAAAATGAAAAAATAGAGATACAGGATAAAATTAGCCGGACTGACCAAAAGACTCAGAAGCAAAATCAGGTCAATCACCGAACCTAAGGCTACCAAAAATATATTGAAGAACCAGGCGCTAGGCAGGCTAAACCATCCCAGGGCTTTGTAGCGGCTATTAAAGAGCAGTTCTCGATGCTTCCAGAGACACTGCAGGGTGCCGAAGGCCCAGCGGAAACGCTGTTTGGCGAAGGTTGGCAACGTTTCCGGGGCTTCGGTCCAGGCAATAGCTTTGGCCGAATAACAGATACGATAACCACATCGGTGCAGAGAAAGCGTCAGATCTGTATCTTCGGCCAGGGTATCGTTACTGATGCCACCGGCTTCCTGCACCGCACTCACCCGCAGGGCACTGATCGCACCTGGCACCACGGTAATGCAGTTAAGTTGATGATAGGCCCTGCGATCAAGGTTGAAACCGCAGCTGTATTCCAGAGACTGAAAGCGGGCAAACAGGGTTTTGGCGTTACCAACCCGGGCCCGGCCACTGACCGCCGCCACCTTCGGATCAGCCAGCGGTTGGACCAGATAACCGATGGTGGAAGGGGTAAATTGGGTGTCCGCATCCAGGGTGACAACGATGGCGTTTTGAACCGCATTCAGGCCGGTACGCAGGGCAATAGCCTTGCCGTGATTATTTTGGCGGATAAGGCGGATACGATCATCTTCTCGGGCCATGGTGGCGACAATCTCGGCTGTGTTGTCACTGGAACCATCATCGACGACAATGATCTCCATGGTGCCGTCATAGGTGGTTTTTAAAACCGTTTGTAGGGTTTTGCCAATTACTTTTCCCTCGTTATAGGCGGCAATAAGCACGCTTACCGGTGGCGTAAAACGCTCGCCCACCTCTTCTTCCCGGGAACGGCTACGAATGGCCAACCAGGAAACTGCCAAGGTTTTCATCACGGTGAGCACGGTGGCTATAATCATGAAGGACCAGAAAAAGTTGGTCACTTCATGGATGGCAGTGAAGCCGCTGCCACTGATCATCCGGGTCCAGGGCTGCTGGTTGGTGACAATAGGCATCAGTTGTCGCCCAGGCACGCCAACGAGTTCAGGCAAGGGGAGAAACCGATCACCCCTAGCTTGGATATAATCGATAATCCGGGGTAAAGCCGCCACGCTTTGACTCCGGTCACCGCCGGCGTCATGCATCAAAATGACGTTGCCCCCCTGTTGCCTCCCTTCCTTGATTCGGGAGAGCATCACCAAAACCCCGGGTTTGTCCCAGTCCTCGGTGTCGATATCCTCGGTAACGGTCACATAACCCATGGATTGGGCCAGTTTGATCGGAACCAGCTCTTCAGGATCATGGGGATTGGTATCGGCGTTGTAGGGTGGCCGAAAAAGAAGGGTACGGTGGCCGGTAATGGATTCGAGCAATCGCTGGGTAGCGTTCAACTCAAGGTGGGCCCGTTCATCCGAGACCAGGGCAATATTGGGATGACTGTACGTATGTACCCCTATCATGTGTCCTTCGTCGAGAATACGACGAACTATTCCCGGATGTTTTTCCATGTTGGCGCCGATCATGAAAAAAGTGGCCTTTATCCCGCGTTCTTTAAGGATGTCCAGAAGCTGGGGCGTCCACTCGTCGTCCGGGCCATCATCAAAGGTCAAGGCAACGGCGTCAGTTGGTCCGCGGCCCTGATGGAGAATGGTCAAATAGTTGGGGAAACGTTGGTAGCTTTCGCTGTAACGCAGGCCAAGTTCTGCCTTTGGGTTGTAGCTAATCTGGCGCCTCCCCTGACTGCGTTCGTCGACAATGGTAATCAGGTTGCCATCGCCAATGTGGGCAATCCCTTCACCGGGAGAAATGTGACCAAGCTGCTCAAGATCGTTTTTCGACAGAGAGTGATTGGTGTCCATGGCAAGCACCTGCCAGAGCGCAGGATCTTCATTGCCTAAGCGATTGATGGCTATTCCACCCGCATGGTGTGCCCGGACCAGGCTCAACTGATTGAGAAAGGTAACCGCATCAAGAAACCAGATTGAATGGACAGTTCCGTGGTCGTCGTAGACAAAATGGGGATTGGCTTCCGGAGGGCGAAAGGCACAGTCGGTCTGGTCGGAATGTCCGGCCCTACCCATGACATCCTGGAAGCTGATATGCTCTGCCTCCTCCACGCCATCGGCCCAGTCATACCCATAGGCACCTTGGGAAACGATCCACTGTTGCGGTCGACCGTATCCTTCCACGAGAGTGCTCAACCAGCCTTTAAAAAAGGGTTGGGAAGCAATGGGGCCCGGGGGATCGGTTTCGGCATTCTCGTCGTGGAGCAGTGCTACAAAATGATCGATATGATGGGAAAGACGATCCAAATCAAAAACCTTAAGTTCCCGGCCGACAGGGGTGCAGAGCCAAAGTTCCAACTGTTCCTGGTGGAGGGCCACGGCCAGGCGGATCAAAAAGCTGCTCATGGCATCGCGGTAGGTAGGATCCACCTGTTGCCAGTCAAGCACGACACCGTCCGAATCCATGTCGTTGAGCACCTCGATCAGGTGGGTGATGAAGGCTTGCTGGCCATTGTCCGTACCGTTGATAAGCCATTCAACCGCTTCCGCATGCCAGGAATCGTCATCTCCAAGGTTGCGGAGCAAGGGCATTAGTTGGAGTTGATGGTTTTCGGCTACGTTTAGGACCTGCTGATCGATGGTAACCTTGAGGGTGCCGGTACCATTGGTGAGATAAAGCCAATCAGGGCAGATATGGGTTAGTTGGTCGGCATGTGCCTTGAGCGAATCAAGACTGTCCGGATCCCAGCCTTCATAGAATCCGAGACGGATTTCCCGCGGGCCTGTTGTTTGGGTGGCGGTGAGGGCGGTTTTTTCCTCATGCCCGTGTGTTGAAGCCGATAGCTTATGGTGAGCCGGAATGCTCGTTTTGCCGGTATGTTGGCTCTGTTTTGCATAATCCAACCAGAGCGGCTTGGTGGGCTTCTGGCCCTTGGTCTGCATTTGTAAGGCTTTGAGCTTTGATTTTAATTGCTGTACCGAAGGCAGCAGGTTCAGATCCGAGGGTAAAATCAGGGTCTGAACAAAGAGGATGACCGCAACAAAGATAAGCAGAGAGCCGATAAAGGATATCCGTTTGAAACGTGGCCAGCGTCTGCCGCGTTGGTCAAGAAAAACAAAATTTTCCTGATTGATTTCGGGCGAAGCCGAGGACGATTGAGGCCGTTGAACAGACGGCTTAGAGGTATTCATGGCTACATTGAACCTGTGAAAAATGGGGCGCCCAGGTCGGAGTGGCTGGTGCGGATCATCGCCGAAAACAAGGGGGAGAAAACTTGAAAATACTGGAGGGCCGTTGGTTAATCAGGCCCTGGGAACGGGAGCCAGCATACCGCTGCCAATAACATTTTTCAAGGGTTCATTGCTTGTAGTAAGAAGAAAGGTAGGCTTCTGTAAGAAGGTGAAAAAGTATACGTGCCGCCTGCTCAATAAGAGTCTTTTGTTCATGAGTCGAACGCTGGGTGATTGACCAAGAGAGTCACTTATCGAGCAATGAGTTCCCCTTAAAATATTTTTATTCTGAACTCGGCAAGTCAGGGGATTTCAGCTCACTGGGTTGCGAATAGTCTTGTGATGAAAACTAAGATTTTTAAGAGGAAAACCGTTTTTCAAGAGAACGTATTTCCTCCTTCTTGGGAAAATAAAGCAGCATGGCCCCAGCCGAGAGCACGGTTAGAAAATAGAGATCTTGGTTGCTTTTGCCAAGCACGTACAACACCAAGCCGTAGACGCCGATAGCCTCGGACATGCCCATGGCCACCATCATTACCGACAGGTAGCGGGCGACAGCAGGGTGCTGATTGGAATTTGCAGATCGTTTCCCTGGCGGTGCTGCCAGAAGATATTTGCGCAAAAACCAAGTGAGCACCAAGGTGAGAAGCGCACAAGCGAAAAGGGCGAGACGCAGGGTGCGGTAACTTTCCAGGGAGAAAGAAACCCGAGCGGTGTCAAACAGCAACGGTGCGATGCACACATAGACGATAAGCGATGCGAACAGGGCGAACCATATGATTCTGGTCGCGGTGACTCCTCGCTGTAGATCCCTCTCGCTGATCATAACATGCCTCCTGGTGTACTGTGGTGATGTATAAAGACACTTGTTGCAAATAGAGTGTGTCTAGGCTGTTGTCATGACCGTTGTAGCATCTTCAGGGAGAATTGACAAATTTGAATGGTTTTGTGTCCTGAGATTTCAAAGAAGGCGCGTATTTTTAGCACCTTAAAAGAGGTGAAAAAGAAACTGCAAAGATTGTTTTTTTTCGAGGCTATCACTCTTGATGGACTCGGGAAAAGGCTATAACAACCCTTAAAGAGGGCTCAGTAAAAAAACAGATATACAAGGGGGAGCTTTTTTTACGGAGCGAAGGCATCCAGAAGGTATGTCGAGTGTCGGGAAAAACGCTGCGACCCAGTAGGTCGAAGTTTTTACGACGCCATCAGTCTTGAATGATGAAATGAAGGCAGTGGTGAATCCTTACGGATTCAGTTCTGAATGCTGGGGCGCAAATCAAAGGACCTCGCCACCCTGAAGTGGCAAGGTCCCATTTTTCGATGCATTATAACCCCGCAAGGAACACCTGATATTTTGTTAGTGGTGCCGATACGGCGCCTGATCAGTCCCCAAAAACCAGATCATCTCGAATCCAGCCTAACTCGGATCCACCGTGGTAATAGCCGAGCTTGACCCAATTCCCGCTCTTCGCAAGAATTGTATAAATTTCCCCCATCTCAACGATAGCCGCCACCTTGGATTTGAGGGTTGCCTGGCTGCGAACATTTGCTTTATCCACCAGGATGACCGCCGTATCGATATCGGAGATTAACGGATTATAAACCCAACCGCTATTGTTTTGCCAATCATGGAAAAAGCTCCAGTTGTTGGCTTCTTTTTCGACCTTGATTGGATATCCCAAAGGAACGGTGAAAATAATCTTGCTATTAAGGCTGGCGTTTGAACGTATATTAACCTGATCCTTGCCAATACTTTTTGCCTCCAGGGAACCGGCAAGACCCAGAACCATGGGGGCAATGAGAATACAGGCTCGAACAGTGGAGAAGAGGTTTCGATGGTGCACAAAAAACTCCTTTTCAGTTGTTTTTTTGAAGTGAAAGGGCGGTCTGAAAGGCAGGAAATTGTTCCCAGAGCGAGGGGCTGTTCTTGATGAAAAGAGAATAACTGTGAGGCATTGAATAATGCTGCCATGCGCACACCTTTATACCGTAATCTGCTCCTCCCTGGGGTGTAAATGAACAATCACGCCTGAAATGCGTAGCTGTCTGTGGACGCACCCTACCGTGAACTCTTTGCCAATAAGCAAAGTGAAACTGTTCCAAGAATTGTTCCAGGGATAAACGTATGGCAAAAGGTTAAGGTCAGTTGAAAAAATATACTTTGGAACAGGGGGATACAAAAAGGCAGCGAGTTTTAAGCTAATCTCGCTGGGGAGGACTGAGTCTTGTCTCTCAGGATTTTATCCACTTTGGTGGGACTATTCGGGGCTCACCGAACGAAAGCAAGAGGGCAGCGAATATTTCTTGAGCAGAGCGTAAAGGCGGGAGCGGGATAAACCGGAAATGACGCAGGCTTCCTGCATGGTGGTGGCCCGCATCATCAAATCCTGCAGGTATCCCTGTTCCAGTTCACTGATTGCGGCCTCACGCAGATCAACCAAGGGAGGTAGTGTGTCGAGCTGTCCTTTGTTTCTCAGAACAGTGAGATCTTCTCCCGAGTCGGATTCCTGACGGACGGAAGCACGGGCAAGATGGACCCTGATATACACCGGAAGGTGTTTTGGGAAAAGGACGGGTTCCTGACGCGCGGCAGTCACGGCCCTCTCCAGGGCATTTACCAATTCGCGAACGTTGCCCGGCCATTCGTATCGATCGAGAAATTCAAAAAAGTCTGGAGAAAAGCCCTTTGTTGGTTGCTGGTAGCCTTCGCAGATTTTAACCACATGGTGGGCGACAATTTCGCGAATATCTCCAAGCCGTTCACGCAGAGAGGGTAATTCGATCATAAAAGCGCGTAACCGGTAAAGCAGGTCCTTACGGAAGCGGTGGAGTTGCACCATCTTGCTCAAGTCACGGTTTGTGGCGGCAATTAAGCGAAAATCACTGCGGAGGACTGGGCCTCCGCCGACTTGGCGAAATTTATGTTCCTGTAGGACCCGAAGAAAGGATTTCTGCACCGATAGGGGCATTTCGCCGACTTCATCAAGGAACAACGTGCCGCCGTCAGCGCGTTTAATCAACCCGCTCTGGCTCTTCTCCGCTCCGGTAAAGGCGCCGCGTTCATAGCCAAAGAGAATTGATTCTACCAGGGTTTCCGGCAGAGCAGCGCAGTCGACCACCACAAAGCGGCGTCCAGCACGTCGGCTGTTGTTATGGATGGCCCAGGCAAACAGTTCCTTGCCGGTGCCGGTTTCACCGGAAATGAGCACATTGGCATCGCTGCCTGCGCAGAGCGCAAGCCGGTCCAGGCAACGCCGCATTTGCGGGCTATCCCCGACAATCTCATCCCAAGTTTCCTGGTTGAGAGTCGTGTGCGGCTGACGCAGATTTTTTTTGGCGCGGTACTGAATCGCCCGCACAAGGGAAAGGGCCATGGAACGGGTGGTGGCAGGCCGCTCCACATAATCCCAGGCTCCCATTTTTATGGCATGCTCCGCCTGGTCAGCATCGGCGGCATCGGTGAGGATGATAACCTCTGGTAGCGAGGAGGCTTCAATAAGCGACGGCAGGGCATCCAGACCACTGCCATCGGGCATCTCAGCGTTGAGAAAGATGACGTCAAAAGGATACGCAGAGGCGTTTTTCAGCCCTTCACCTAAGGTCCGAGCCACCGCAACCTGGTGGCCCATGTGAGCGACCTCACCAGACAGGGTGCTGATGAACGACTCATTGATGTCGATGATGAGGATTCGTGCCGAACTCAAAACGTACCAAAATTTGGGGTAAACGCCTCAAAGGGCGCACAATATATTTCAAGAAACCCCCATGCAAGCATGGCGAGAAGTTCAGGGTAGTTCCACTGCCCAGGTTTCGAGTTTAGGCACCTTGGTGACGATCTTTTCTTGTAAGAGAAACTGGGCAAATCGGTTGTAGCGATTATGGTCGAGCGCGCCCGGACGCAGGGCAAAACGCGGTAGGGTGTCTTTCCAGGCCCGTCGGTTCAATTCATCATCCAGGCTCTCACGGCCGTGACTGACGAAAAGTTTCCAACTCTCTTGCGGGTGATTCACCAGGTATTGCACCCCTTCCTCAACCGCATCGACAAATTTCCGCAGTTTGGGATCAGCAACAGCCTTGCTGTTTGCCACCAGAATCAGTTCGTCATAGGCGGGCACCCCATACTCCTCCACCAGGAAGGCACGGCCGGGGCGTTTTTCAATCGCCATCTGGTTGAGCTCAAAGTTGCGAAAGGCACCGATGACCGCATCAGCCTGGCCGGTGAAAAGGGATGGGGAGAGCGAGAAATTGACGTTGACCAGTTTGACGTCATCCAGGCGCAAGCCTTCCTTCTCGAGCATCACCTTCAGCAGTGCGGTTTCAAACCCGCCCACCGAATAGCCGATGGTCTTCCCTTTGAGGTCCTTGATCGAGTTGATCTTACCGTTATCAAGAACGACCAGCGAATTGAGCGGGGTGGCGATTAAGGTGGCAATGCGCACCAAGGGCAGTCCCTGGTCAACCTGCATCTGGTGCTGATGCTGGTATGAAACAGCAATGTCGGCCTTTCCAGCGGCAACCATCTTAGGTGGATCGTTGGGATTGGAAGGGGCTATCAATTCAACCTCCAACCCCCTCTCCTTGAAAAATCCCTTTTCCAGAGCCACATAGAGTGGGGCATGATCCGGATTTACAAACCAATCCAACAATACGGTCAGTTTTTCCCCGGCTTGGGCGGAAATGGGTTGGAGCAGGGCCACACAGAGCAGGGATAGCAGGAGACGAAGTTTTTTCATAATGATGTTCCTTGGTTGGGTTGCCAGTAAATGAGTTTGTCCAGCAGGCGGTCTATACAAAAGTAGAGTAACAGCGAAACAATAGCCAAAAGAGTAAGCGCCGCGAACATGAGGTCGATCTGCATGCGGGCATTGGCATGAAGCATGTAAAATCCAAGCCCGGCACTGGAGCCAACCCATTCACCGACCACGGCACCTATAGGGGCCACCGCCGTTGCCACGCGCAGTCCGGAGGCAAAGGCGGGCAGGGCGGATGGAATGACAATGGTGCGCAGGGTGGCGAATGGACGCGCGCCCATGATCCGCGCCAATTCAAGGAGTTCCGGGTTCGTCCGTTGCATGCCGCCGTAAAAGGAGGCGGTTACCGGAAAAAAGATGATCAACACTGCCATGGCCACTTTGGAAGCCATGCCGTAGCCGAACCAGAGGACCAATACCGGTGCCAGGGCAAAAACTGGGATTGCCTGGCTCATGACCAGAATAGGCAGCATCCATCTTTTGAGCAGTGGCGAGATAATCATGGCCAGGGCAGTGGACGTTCCCAACAGGGTGCCGAGCAAGAGGCCAAGCAGGATTTCGGTTAAAGTGGTGACCAGATGTCCGCACAGCAGGGAAAAGTGCGAGCAAAGGGCCTTGGCCACGGGAATGGGACCCGGGAGGATATAGGCCGGCACCCCGGATATGGTGACCAGCGCCTGCCACAGCAGCAAAAGCCCGCAAGCAAGGATAAGACCGCGCAGGTATTTCACGTTGTCTCTCCCTGCATCAGCAGATTCAGCAGATGGCCGTAGTGTTCGTTCAACGACGATTTCCCGGCTTCCCTGGGTGGATAGCCATCAGGGATGAGTTCTTCTGCAACTCGGATCGGTGAACCGGCAAGGACTACGACCCGGTCGCCAAGGCGCAAGGCCTCCATGGGATCGTGGGTCACAAGCACCACGGTTGCCCCTTTGGTTAAGCGCGCGGCCAAATTCTGCAAGCGAACTCGGGTCAGGGCATCGAGCGCCGAGAAGGGCTCATCCATGAGCAGAATCTGCCGTTGCTCCATCAGGGTTCGCAACAAGGCCGCCCGTTGGCGCATACCGCCGGAAAGGGTATTGGGCAGGGCTTGCTCGTAACCGGTCAATCCGGCCTCCGCGATCAGGTGCAAAGCCTTACTCCGCAGTTCCATGTTCACTTCGTGTCGTAGGCGTGCGCCGAGCAAAACGTTGTCCAACAAGGTGAACCAGGGCAGAAGCAGATCGTTTTGACCCATCCAGGCCACTTTGTGCGGCTCCTCCAGGGTGGGAGAAAAGCGAACACTGCCGGTATACGGGAGGGTGGAGACGCCGGTAATCAGCTTGAGCAGGGTGGATTTACCGCAGCCGCTGGGGCCGAGAATACAGGTTGTCCGGCCACCGGTAAGGGTGAGTGACAGGTCCTGAAAAAGGGGTTTGCCGTCAAAGCCGAGATTGACCCGATCAAAGACAATCTCCGGGGCATGGGCCACCAATTTCTTTCTCCCGCAGCTATCGATTAGAAAAAACGAAAGAAATGGTGCACCGGCCCATGACCATGGCCGATACTGTATTCGGCTCCGGCCCGTATGGCCCCGGTGATGTATTCCTTAGCCAGACGCACTGCGGTTTCAACCGATTCGCCTCGGGCAATGAAGGCGGCTATGGCAGCGCTCAGGGTGCAGCCGGTACCGTGGTTATTGCGGGTCGTTAGACGTTCGCCCGGCAAGATGACCAGACGTTTTTCATCACCTAAATAGAGACAGTCGTTACTGTTGCCGCCCTCGAGGTGTCCACCTTTGATGAGGACGTTGCGGCAGCCCATGGAGGTGAGTTCGATCGTGGCCTTTTCAATCGCAGCTATGGTAAAGGTGTCGCGTCCGAGCAGCACCGAGGCCTCTGGCAGATTTGGGGTGATCAGTTCGGCCAAGGGAATCAGGTATTCTTTCAGGGCCTCGATTGCCTCGTCTTGGAGAAGTTTATCACCGCTCTGGGCAACCATCACCGGATCTAGGACAATGGTCCGGATGGCAAATTTTTGCAGGTTCTCGGCAACGGTTCTGATCAGTTCCGGAGAAAAGAGCATACCGATTTTAACCGCATCCACACCGATGTCGGAAAGAACCGCCTCCATCTGGGCGGCAACAAAATCAACCGGAATCGCGTGGATGCCACTAACACCCACCGTGTTTTGGGCGGTGAGCGCGGTGATCACGCTCATGCCGTAACAGCCGTTGGCACTGATGGTTTTCAAATCGGCCTGAATTCCGGCTCCGCCACCGCTGTCCGAACCGGCGATGGTGAGTACTCTCCGATACACTTTATCTGCGGTCATGGTTTTGCTCTTTTGACTGCATTGATTTGTTGTTTAAGGGAAGCGGCCGCACTGCATGGGCAGGCCGCACTGACAATGGCCGAAACGACAGCCACACCGTCCGTTCCCGCCTGCAGCACATCGGCTGCGTTCTCTTGATGAATGCCCCCAATGCCGACCAGGGGTAAGGAGACCGCTGCGCGGATGAGACGAATACCGTCCAAGCCAAGCGGTGGGGCGGTGTCGGTCTTGGTTGGGGTGGAAAAAATAGGACTTATGCCCACATAGTCGGCGCCTTCCCGTTCAGCCCGGAGGGCATCTTCCACCGATTCTACGGAAATGCCGATCATCATTGTTTGCCCCACCAGCATCCGCGCATCCGTAAGGCGCATATCGGTCTGCCCCAAATGGACGCCGTCGGCTTGCACAGCCAAGGCAACATCCAGGCGATCGTTGATGATCAGGGGAATCCGGGGTTCCATTTGCTCCAGCACCCCTTGGACTGCACGGGCCTCTTCGACAAATTCCCGGGTAGAACAGTGTTTTTCCCGCAGTTGCACGCAGGTTACCCCACCACGAATCGCTGCGGCAACGATGTTGACCGTGGCGCGACCAAGGGCAAGAGCCCGGTCGGTGACCAAGTACAAGGAAAGATCAAACATGGTGGGGTCAGATCTTTTCGATCCGGCACCGAGATTCGACGTCCTCAGGACTTAAGGTGTAGAGGGCGTCGAGGAGATGGATCATGAAACTGCCAGGTCCAGCGGCCTGTTGCCCGGCGGTTTCACCGGCAATGCCGAAAAAGGCCAGCGCTGTTGCGGCTGCAGAAACTGGGTCCTTATCCACGGCGTGGAAGGCTCCGATTAATGCCGTGGCCGAACAACCGGTACCGGTGACATAGGGCATGAGGGTATGGCCGCCTTCAATGCGCACCGAGCGCCGCCCGTCGGTGACCAGGTCGCTGGGGCCGGTAATTGCCAAGGTTGTTCCGAGTTCACGCGCCAGAACCGATGCCACCTCGGTGGCCTCGTTGACCGAGTTAATGCTGTCAACACCCTTGGCGGCAGTAGCGCTTCCCGCCAGGGAGAGGATCTCGGAGGCGTTGCCGCGAATGATGCTGACCCAGGTTTGGGCCAGGATTGCTTTGACCGCATTGGTTCGCAATTGGGTGGCGCCGGCTCCAACCGGGTCAAGGACGATCGGTTTGCCAAGTTCCGAAGCCCGGCGGCCGGCCTTGATCATGGTGGTGACCCAGCCATCGGTAAGCGTGCCGATATTCAGCACCAGGGCGGCAGCATGATCCACCATCTCTTCAACTTCGTTATCCGCATGGGCCATGACCGGTGATGCCCCGGAGGCCAACAGGACGTTGGCGGTGTAATTCATGACAACAAAGTTGGTGATATTGTGAATCAGGGGCTTGGATTCCCTGATTTTTTTCAGATTGTCGGCGGTTTTTCCGGCAAATTGGGACATGGCTGGCCTCTGGCGGTCAATATGGAACACATGATGTGGGCGATACAGTGCCGGTCGCTGTGCGTAATGACCGCCTTCTTAGGAGTATTCACGCTGCAAGAAAAATAGAGGGCAGGCACTGTTGCCAAGAACTTCTTGCCCTGTCTATAGAAAAACTAACTCAGGGTGTCAAGGTGAACCTCACCCGCCGAAGCACCTGCAGTCATAGAGAAAACAGCTTTACTTCATCGGAATCAACTGCACGCTTGCGGAGGTGCTCACGGTCTCGGGAAAGATGCAGGGCTGTCCCTGAGGAACAATACCCAAAAATGCCAGGCCATTGTTCTGGGCGCCTTGGTAATCGGCCAATGCATCACCTATAAAGAGACATCGCTTGGGCGTTAAACAGTGTCTTTGGAGAATATCGGCCACTATTTCGGTTTTCACCCGCGGAGAACCGTGGACTTCAAGAAAATAGGGCGTCAATCCTTTGCGGATCACAATATCCCGCATCTCTTCTTCCGGCGTACCGGAAACCACAAAACAGGGGGTGGCACTTTGGAGCAGGAATTGCAGGGTTTCGAGGGCACCGTCGATATAAGGGGCGGCAATGACTTCATCACGAACCATGTCCGCAAAGGTTTGCCCCTGACGTTTTAGTGTCTCATCATCAACGGGATGACCGACAAAGGCCGTAAAACAGTGACGGATTTTATCCCGCCTCGGCATGCCGCCGTTTTCCATGTGATAGCGGACCACGGCCTCCTGTACCCTCGGTCCATAAGGGGCAAAAAGGGTGGAAAAAGCACGCATCTTAACCGCCGTGGAATCGGCGATAACGCCGTCAAAATCAAAAAATATCGCCTGCCAATCGGTTTTGTTCTCTTTCATGGCTACCCATCATCGTGATGATTTTTTGACCCTTTCCTTTGTTCAGGAACTGCAGGAAAGCATGGAGCAGCCGGGACGATAACGAGCCCATTCGGGCCGTTTGTGGGCAAAATGTTCTTTGTCCGGTTGTTCTTCGTAGGGGTGGCGTAACACCTCCAGCAGTTCTTTCACAAGGGAATAATCCCCTTCGTTCACCTTGTCGATAGCCAATTGCGCCAGATAGTTACGCAATACATATTTGGGATTGGCCTTGTTCATCCGTTTCACTCGTTCTTCGTTGTTTTGCGGCTCCTCACAGAGCCGCCTGGCATAGCGCACTAGCCAACCAGCGAGTCGTTGCCGGTAGTCATCGGTGAGCTGTTGCGGCTGATAAAATGCATTTAGGAGGGGCGTGATGCGATCCTGGGCCTGATCAGCCACCAGCGGTACATGGGCGAGCTGGCGGAAAAAAAGGGTCATGTCGGTTTCCACCATCGGCAGTAACCGCAGCAAATCTTCCACCAGTTCCTGGTCGGTGGCGGCAACAAAGGCGCTCAACCCAAGCTTCTGGGCCATCATGGCCTGCCAGCCTTGGTCGAAAAAATGACTGTACGAGGCCAGGATCTCTTCCAATGGCTTGGTCTCACCAAGCAGTGGATAGATGGCTCCAGCAAGCTGGGCCAGATTCCAGTGACCGATTTGCGACTGGCGGCCGTAACAGTATCGCTTGCCCATGGCATCGGTGGTATTGGGAGTCCAGGTTGGATCATAATCCTCCAGCCAACCGTAGGGACCATAGTCGATGGTCAGGCCGAGGATGGACATGTTATCGGTATTCATCACGCCGTGAACAAAGCCTACCCGTAACCAGTGTACCATCAACTCCGCTGTTAAGCGGCAGATTTGTTCAAACCACTGCAGCATGCTCTCCCTGGTGGGAGCACCGAGATGGGGAAAATGGTTGCGAATGGTGTATTCGACCAACTGTTTGAGAGTGTCCAACTCACCACGGGCGGCAAGAAGTTCGAAATTACCAAAGCGGAGAAAGGAAGGAGCCAGACGACAGACCACCGCGCCCGGTTCGAGGGCAGGATGGCCATCATACAACATATCCCGCATCACCGACTCGCCGGTGAGGATAAGACTGAGCGCCCGGGTGGTGGGGATGCAGAGATGATACATGGCCTCGCTGCAGAGAAACTCGCGCAGGGATGAGCGCAGCACGGCCAGGCCATCTGCATTTCGGGAATAGGGGGTAGGTCCTGCTCCCTTGAGCTGCAGCATCCAGTGTTCTTTTTTTCTGTTCACTACCTCACCAAGATTGATGGCCCGCCCGTCTCCCAGTTGTCCGGCCCAATTACCGAACTGATGCCCACCATAACAGGCGGCATGGGGATCCATTCCCGGCAGGAGGCTATTTCCGGATAGGACTGTGATGAAGTCATCGTTGATGATTTCATCTTTTGCAAGGTCTATGAGGTCGGCTGCTTCCTGGGAATAGGCGACCAGTTGCGGCGACTTGACCGGTGTCGGTTGAACCCGGGAATAGCAGGCATGATAGACCTGGCGGCGGGAATTATCGTTACTGGTATCGGCCGGCAAATCGCGGGTGAAACGGTTATCAAAGACAAGGCTATTGAAAGTATGGCTTGCAGGTGAGGTATCCAGAGCTCGGGTCATTGTCTGCTCCCGTTGAAGAGTTGTTGGTGTTGCCGGGATAGGTGCTTCCTGGTGGTAAGATTTTGCTTGATGGCGTCGTAAAAAGTTCATCTTGAGCGAGATGACCCAAAAGAATTCGGGCCGTATCGACTTGCGCTGGAAGATATTGCCAGTAAATCAGTTTCAGGTTAATGCTCCGGCCATGAATACCATGAAACCTGTCATTGCCGGCCTTGCTGTTGTTTTTATCTGGTCTGGATGGATCACTCTTTCTCGTCTCGGAGTGCATACCCAACTCCAACCTTCCGATATTACGTTGCTTCGTTACTGGACCGCATTACTGGTGGTTGCCCCGATGGTGGTCCGTTATCCGTGGCGGCAGTTCGCCCTTGTGCAGTATCTAGTGATCGGATTGGGGGTTGGGTTTCCCTACACCATGCTTTCTTTTTACGGGCTCAAGGTTATTCCGGCCGCCCATGCCGGAGTCCTTGTTAATGGCATGCTGCCCGTATTGGGCGCGGTTGCGGCTTGGTTGCTCTTTCGTCAACGTATCGCTCCGCACCGGTATGCGGCCATTGGCCTGATCTTTTTCTCCAACCTGATCATGTCCGGTGATTATTCCCTTTCCCTTGATCAACTCACGGGTATCTTATTATTGTTGACCGCTGCTGTCTGCTACACCTTCCATATGACCGGAATTCGTCTGTGGAAGATGAGTTGGCAGGATGTGATTGTCATCGTTCCGGTGGTCAACGTCCTGATTTTCACACCATTATGGTTCTTTTTTCCAAGTGGACTCAAGATGTCTACGTACCACGATATGGCAGTCCAGGCTGTTTATCAAGGTGTGATAGTCAATGTGATCGCCCTGATGTGCGTTGCCTACGCCATTCGTCATCTAGGCACTATCACCGTAGCCTTGTTCATGTCCTTTGTGCCGGTAACTACGGCAATGCTCGCATGGGTCGTCCTTGGAGAGCGTCTGCCCCCCTGGGAGATAGCCGGAATTATCGGCTGTTCCCTTGGTCTGCTTTGGTATGCAAGAGAGCCCAAAGATAAACGCCTTCTTTAAGAACCGATTGCTCTTGAGCGGCAGTGCGGGCGGACGTTGATCTGGACGGCCAGCGACGCCCCAACGCGCTTGATTATTACGTCCTGGATTGGCGGTGGCTGTGAATTGGAGGATACCCGGCTGCTTTTAAGAATTTGACCAACCGCTGTATTGATGGTGTTTTAAAAAAACTTCGATCTATTTGTGTCGCAGCGTTTTTCCCGACACTCGACATACCTTATGTATGCCTTCGGCCCATGCAGAAGGCTACTCCTTGCATATCTGGATTTTTACTGAGCCTTCCTCTTTCAGAATGTGATGGACTCTTTACGAGTCCATCGACCTTCCATCTTATATCGTCGCAGCAGCCGGGTGCGCGACACTTGTGAGAGGGCAACCGGTTGGTGAACGTTTACTCATGCCAAGGCTGCTTTGGAAGTATTCCTCATGCCGAGGTGTTTCGTTTTGCAATTAGCTTAATTTTGTGAGAAAATTTATAGAAATAAGGGCTGTTAGTTGTTCTCGAAACTGAGAGGGATAAATGATCCCTTGACGTAAGGAGAGGAGCATAATGATCCAACGATTGCAGGAGATTTCCCTGTAGCATTTTTCTGATTGCGACCTGCCTCGGGAGAAAATCCTATTTTTTCAACCACTCCGGTATGCCCCGATAAACAATTGCCATGAAGTTATTAACCCGCTTGTAAGAACGCCCCCAAGGATTCTTTATACAGTGAAGGCTTGTGATTTCATTGCTATCAAGCTGTTTTTGAACCGAATACGGACCACACAGATCAGCATTGTACCGCAATAACGTTGGTGAGCACCGTTCATTTGCCCTATGGGAGGTATAATGCATCAAGAAGCACAAAAATCCGCCCTTTCATCCGAGATTTTGGTTGTCGACGATATTCCGGCAAATCTAAAGCTGTTGACTGAACTCCTGGCAGGACAAGGATATCGGGTGCGTCCTGCGACCAGCGGCCAACTAGCCTTGAGATCCGTTGCTCTCAGACGGCCCGATCTCATCCTGCTGGATGTAAAAATGCCCGACATGGACGGTTACGAGGTCTGCCGGGCGTTGAAATCGAAAGAGCAGAGCTCCGATATTCCGGTTATCTTCATCAGCGCCCTTGATGAAACCAGAGACAAAGTTAGGGGATTCGAGGCCGGATGCGTTGACTACCTCACCAAACCCTTTGAAGCAACGGAGGTTCTTGCACGGGTGGCAACACATCTTGCTTTGCGGACTCTGCAGCAGCAATTGGAAATGCAAAATTCGCAACTCCAAATGGAAATAGCCGAACGCAAACAAGCCGAACGGCAACTCCGGGAGACAAATGAATTAAACAGCAAAATCCTAGAGACCTCTGTGATGGGGGTTTTGGCCTACAACGGGCTGTCCGGGCAATGTGTCCTGGCCAATCAAGCCGCCGCCGAGATAGTCAAGGCCTCCTCCATGGATCAGTTGCTCAACATGAGCTTCCGACGGATTGGATCATGGCAGGAATCGGGCCTTCTCTCCATGGCAGAGGAGGTTCTTGCTTCCGGCATGGAACAGCAGGGGGAGGTCTACATGGTGACGAGTTTCGGCAGGGAGGCTTGGTTGGAATGCCTCTTGGCCAGATTTTCAAGTCACCGCGAACCGCACCTCCTCCTGCTCATGCACGATATTACCGAACGGAAAAACGCTGAAGAAGCCTTACGGATAGCCATGGAGGCGGCAGAGGAGGCCAACCGAGCCAAGAGTCAATTCCTCGCCAATATGAGCCATGAGATCAGGACCCCCATGAACGCCATTATCGGGTTCGGGCATCTTTTTTCGCAAACGGATCTCAATGTTAAGCAACGAGACTACCTAACGAAAATCCAGTTCGCGGCCCGGTCTCTTCTGGGGATCATCAACGACATTCTCGACTTCTCAAAAATTGAAGCCAATCGTATCGAATTGGAATCGATTCAGTTCAATCCTTCGGAAATATTAGAAAACCTGTCAAGTATTGTCAGTGTCGAAGCAGCGCAGAAAAATATTGAGCTCCTGTTTTTCATTGGACCCGAGGTCCCGAATGCCCTTCTCGGTGATCCCCTGCGGTTGGGACAGATCCTAATCAATCTGACCAATAACGCGGTTAAATTTACCGATTCGGGCGAGGTGATCGTTTCGGTCGTATCGGCCGGGGAGGACCGGGGCCCCAAGACGGCGGTTCTGCGTTTTTCGGTCAAGGATACGGGCATCGGCATGGAGCCGGAGCAACTCTCGAAGCTCATTCAACCCTTTAGTCAGGCAGATACCTCCACCACCAGAAAATACGGGGGAACGGGATTGGGGTTGGTCATCAGCAAACGTCTAGTAGAAATGATGGATGGCAGCATGGAGGTGCACAGTAGCCCGGGGCAAGGCAGCACCTTTGAATTAGTAATTCCGTTCGCTCTTCCGATCAGGGCCGATACAAAGGTTCTGCTCACCTACCCGGATCTTTATGGTTTGCGGTCGCTCGTGGTGGACGACAACGCCACCTCTCGAGAAATCATCGGTTCGATGCTGGAGTCGTTCTCCTTCCAGGTGACCTTAGTCGATTCAGGAGAAATGGCCCTTCAAGAGCTGGAGCGGGCGGCTGTCGCCCCCAATGAACAACCCTATGCCCTGATGGTGGTGGATTGGAGAATGCCTGAAATGGATGGCTTTGAAACCGTACGGCAGCTGAGGGCTCGAACCCGTTTCCGTAAGATTCCGATCATTGTCATGCTGACGGCCTATGGGGGAGAAGAGATGCGACAGCGGGCGGAAGAGGTCTATCTTGATGGTTTTCTCAATAAGCCGGTGCTGCCCTCCCAACTGTATGAAACCCTTGTCGCCGCCTTGGGACAGGAGGTGGAAAGAACCTCGTATCGGCCCGAAAGGGATGCCTTAGGCGCTCGCTGCAACTTCAGGTTGCAAGGTACACGTGTGCTCCTGGCAGAGGACAATCCTATTAATCAGCAGATGGCGCAGGAGATTCTCGAAAATGCGGGCATTATCGTTGCGATAGCCAACAACGGCAAGGAGGCGGTGCGAATGCTCGATACAGCACAGGTTCCGTATGATGCGGTGCTTATGGATATTCAGATGCCCGAGATGGATGGATACGAAGCAACGCAACAGATTCGTAAAAATTCGCGATACAATGAGTTGCCGATCATTGCCATGACCGCCCACGCCATGAGTACCGACAGGGCAAAGTGTCTGGCCGCCGGGATGAACGACCACGTCGCCAAACCCATAGAACCGGATAACCTCTTCAAAACGCTCGGAAGATGGACCCGTGCAGACGGCAAGGACTCCACTTCCCCCACAGCTATTCCGGAGAATCGATGGCTTGATGCCAATGCCTCCTGCGACTGTTGTCATTCGCCGGAAATGTCCCACAGGCATCCTCCCGCCACCTCTCGGAACCAGCAGGAGGAAGTCGGCCCCCTTCTGCCTGGATTGGACCGGGCGGGGGTATTACGCAGGCTGTCCGGCAACCGAAAGCTTCTCGAAAATCTGCTGCAGCGATTCTGTCGGGATTACGGTGCCGCCGCCGATACCTTGGAGGCGCTTGAAGAAACCGGGCACAAGGATGAGCGCGATCGTTTTCTGCATAACCTCAAGGGTGTTGCGGGGAACGTGGGCGCCATTCATGTCCATGCCACGGCAGCTGAATTGGAGTCTTTTTTCCGCGAGTGCGATATGGAAACCGATTCGACGCAACGGCAGGAACCGGCGGATATCAAGGCTCGTTTTGCGGTGCTGAGGCGCTCCATCGAGGAAGTAGTGGCTTCCGTGGAAATATTGATGCGGGCAAAATCGTCAGCCCTTTTGGAGACGATCCCCCTTCCAACGGTTAAGAAGGACGGCCCGTCGAATGCCGAAAGCATTGCTGCCCTCATCGCCAAGATGTTACACCTGATTGAGACCGGAAGTATCGCTGCCGCGGATTGTCTGCCCGAGCTCAAGATACACTGCGGCACTTCGTGTCAGGCGGAAATGGAGGCGCTTGAGAGCAGTATGGACGATCTTGACTATGATTGTGCCCGGAGGCTTCTGGTCAAAATTACCAGGCAACTGGGGTCGTCGATACCTGTCAAGAAAGGAGAAATCCATGGAATCGAGAAATAAGGTGCTCATCATCGATGATGAACCGGCCAACATCAAGATACTGGCCGAGGCCTTGCGGGCGGAATACGAAACCCTTTTTGCCACAAACGGAGAACGGGGACTGCGGCTTGCGGTCGAACAATTACCCGATCTTATTCTGTTGGATATCATGATGCCCGGAATAGATGGTTACGCCGTTTGCCGCGCGCTCAAAGCCGACAATCGCATCAAGAATATCCCGGTGATTTTTATCACGGCCCGGAGTCAACTCGAAGATGAACTGCATGGTCTGAGTCTGGGAGCGGTCGACTACATCACCAAGCCGTTTCAAGCTCCCATTGTTAAGGCCCGGGTGCGGACCCATCTGGACCTCAAACGCAAGTATGACCTCCTGGAAAGCCTCGCCGCTCTTGACGGCCTCACAGAGATCGCCAACCGGCGCAGATTCGATGAGGCCCTGGAGGAGGAGTGGAGCCGTTGCCTGCGTTCCTTGCTGCCCCTGTCGCTGGTGATGATGGATATCGATTTTTTCAAGCCGTTTAACGATCACTATGGACATACCACTGGAGATGATTGCCTGCGGCGGGTAGCGCGAGCCATCAAAAGATGCCTGCCTCGGGGTGGCGATCTGGCGGCGCGTTACGGCGGAGAGGAATTTGTTGGTCTGTTGCCGGAAACTGACTCAAAGGGTACCCTTGAAGTGGCTGAAAGACTTCGCAATGCCGTGGACCAACTCAATATACCCCATGAGCGCTCGTCGGTGGCCGACCACATTACCATGAGTCTGGGCGTGGCCACGACCGTGCCTTCTAACAAGAAAGATCATCTGGTTCTGGTCAAGTCCGCCGATGCCCGGCTCTACCAGGCCAAAGCCAACGGCCGTAACCAGGTGGTATCAGAAGATATTGATACAATGTGCCCCCCTCCGAACCAGAGGCTCCGGTAACGGGAGCCGCAGATCCCGTTTCTCAGGGCCGGATTTGAGGGAGAGAGAGACTGTTCCCTGTTTTTGGGCCCGTAATCAGCGCGCGGGATTTAGATGTGATCGGTCATCAATATGAAACTGTGGCAGTCATGAAAGGAGAGAGCAGATGACCGACAACACTGTCGGCTTCACCGACCTCGTCGACATAATCAAACTGCAGGAGCAGTGCGAAAGCTTCACCAGGATGACAAGTGCAGTGACCGCTATCCTCGACCTGGAGGGGAACGTCCTCGTCGCTACCGGCTGGCAGGAAATCTGTACCCGCTTCCATCGGATCAATCCGGCGACAGCGGCACGTTGTCACGAGAGCGACACCATCCTGGCCGGCCGGTTAAACGAAGGGCAACCATATAATGTATATAAATGCAAAAACGGCCTCGTCGATGTCGCCGTGCCGATCATCATCGGGGGGCGGCATATGGCGAACTTCTTCACCGGGCAGTTCTTTTTTTCAGTCCCCGACAGGGAGTATTTCATCCACCAGGCCGAGGAGTTCGGTTTTTCTAGGGAAGCCTATCTGAAAGCGCTGGACCGTGTGCCGGTCTTTTCCGAGGCGCAGGTGAGTAACATGATGGTTTTTTTCTCCTCCCTGACGAGCATGATCGGGGAGTCGGGCCTCGCTCGACAGGAACTGAAAAGCCATCGCGATCACCTCGAGGAACTGGTGTCCGAGCGCACCGCTGAGCTGGCGATGGCCATGGAAAGGACCGAAGCGGCCAACAAGGCGAAAAGTGAGTTCTTGGCCAACATGAGCCACGAACTGCGCACGCCGCTCAATGCCATCCTGGGGTACTCACAACTGATGCAAAGGGCTCCTTCCCTGGAACCGGAACATCGCGAATATTTGCAGACGATCAATCGCAGCGGCGAACATCTGCTGGAATTGATTAACGATGTGCTGGAGATATCAAAGATTGAGGCCGGCCGAATCACTTTGGATCCCCACACCTTTGACCTGCATGCCATGTTGCACGACCTGTACGCTCTGTTCAAGCTCAGGACAGATGAAAAAGGCCTTTCTTTTGACCTGAGCGATCTGCACGATCTGCCTCGCTATGTGGTAACGGATGAAAACAAATTCCGTCAGGTGCTGATTAATCTGCTCGGCAATGCGGTGAAATTCACAGACCGGGGCGGGATAGTCCTGCGGGCGGCAGTAAAAATCGCTTCTCCTGAAAATTCGAGCCTCGTTGTTGAGGTTGAGGACACCGGTCCGGGCATAGCCCAAAAAGAACTGCACAAAGTCTTCCAGGTTTTCGAACAAACTACGGTGGGGAAGAATAGCCTGGGCGGTACGGGCTTGGGTATGGCCATCAGCCGGGATTATGCGCGGATTATGGGCGGAGACATCACCGTGAGCAGCCGGGAGGGGGCAGGGAGCACCTTCCGCTTCGAAATTTCTGTTGAGGAGGGCAAGGAGTCGGATCTTCGGGAAAGAGTGCAGCCACAGAGAGTGATCGGTCTCGCTCCCGGGCAAGCGGTTCCCCGCATCCTGGTGGTCGAGGATAATGAGGTCAACCGTACTCTGCTGGTCAGGCTTCTCAAACAGGTGGGCTTCGATATTCGGAAGGCGGAGAACGGAGCCCAGGCGGTGGAGATTTTTGCGCAATGGGCACCGCAGTTCATCTGGATGGACATCCGCATGCCGGTGATGGATGGCCTGGAGGCAACCCGGCGCATCAAAGCTGCACCCGGAGGTGCTACGGTCAAGATCGTGGCGCTCACCGCCAGTGCCCTGCTGGAGGAGCGCGGGTCGATCCAGGATGCGGGCTGCGATGATTTGGTTTTCAAGCCCTATCTGGAGTCGGATCTCTTCGAGGTCATGGCCAAACATCTTAAGCTTGTATACCTCTATGAACAAGGGGAACCACAGGCGTCCGCCGCACCGGAAACCGCACTCCGCCCCCAAGATCTGGCATCCCTACCGGCCGATCTGCGGGAGAAGTTGCTCCAGGCCGTGCTTGGATTGGATACCGTCGGGACCCTGGTGACGGTGGCAGCCATAGGGCGGCAGAATGCCGCCATCGGCCAGGTGTTGCAACGGTTTGCCGAGAACCTGGAGTACGATCGCCTGCTCGCCCTGTTGGAAGGTGACAACACCACAGTATCGGAGGTGAAATGATGTTTCCCGTTTGCCTCTGTTCAAGGTCACTGGAAATTATGATTTCCTCTTTTCCTTCGCATTTGTATGTAAAATACCCCTCTTCATCGTTGGGGGCGTTTGACCACAACCTGCGCCTTTGTCATTCCGAACGGATGAGAGAAAACGGTTTTTAAAAGACCGGATTTCGGCCTGCGGCGGAATAACGCCCAAGGGTATCTGGGATGCATTTATAGGTTACGTGCAAGCTACGTGAAATAAGGAAGTAAGCTCATGGAACGTGAAAGCAACAATCAAGAGATGGCTCAGCGCATCAATGATCTGGAGACGGCATACAAGATCCTTCATACTCAATATGAGCAAATAGCTGAAAAGCTGTTGGATGAGAAATCGAAATATGATGGCATATTAGCGGCGATTGGTGATCCCATGGTCATTGTTGATAGAAAATACAAGGTCATTTATCAAAATGATATTGCCACAATTCTATTCGGGGAAAACGACGGCCGATACTGCTACGATGTATACCAAGGAAAGAAAAAGGTTTGTCACGATTGTGCGCTCACTTTGTCTTGGGAAGATGGAAAAATACACAAGATAGAAAAAAACATGCAATTCTCCAAGGAGAAAGGTTTTGTCGAGATTGCAGCCTCAGCTGTTAAAAATTGTAAAAACGAAATGGTTTCCGGCATCATGATATTCCGGGACATTACCAAAAGAGTGCAGACGGAACATGAACTCCGGAAAATTAACATGTTGCTGCAATCTATACTCGATTCAACGACAGATGCAATTTTAACTGTTGATAACAATGGAAAAATTGTTGTTTATAATCATAATTTTGTACAATTGTGGAGCATCCCAAATGCTATAATGGACTCGCATGATGATGGCGCTGCGTTGCAATATGTTCTGGATCAACTGGAACAACCGGACCATTTTCTTGATAAAGTGAAAGAACTTTATAGCAGCCCGGATGCAAAGGATTTGGAGAGCATCCATTTTAAAGACGGGAGAATCGTTGAGCGATATTCAAAACCGTTGATTATCGATGAAGACAATGTCGAAAGAGTTTGGTTTTTCAGAGATATTACTGAAAAATATCGGGTTGAGGTTGAAAGAGGTAAGCTCATTGCGAAACTGCAGACTGCCGTAAAGGCTGCGGATGCAGCCAATCAGGCGAAGAGTGAATTTTTGGCAAACATGAGCCACGAATTGCGCACGCCGCTTAATGCTATTTTAGGATTTGCGCAACTGATGCAGCGGGCTGACTTTCTGGAACCCGAACACCGTGATTATTTGCAGACGATCAACCGTAGCGGCGAACACCTGCTGGAATTAATTAACGATGTTCTGGAGATATCGAAGATCGAGGCCGGGCGGATTTCTCTGGAGTCACGCACATTCGATTTGCATGCCATGCTGCAAAACCTTCATACCCTGTTTACCGTCAAAACCGAGGGCAAAGGTTTGGCTTTTATCCTGGATATTGCCGCCAATTTGCCTCGCTACGTGGATGCGGACGAGAATAAATTCCGCCAGGTACTGATCAATCTGCTGGGAAATGCAGTGAAATTTACCGATGAGGGCACCATTGTCCTTCGGGTTTTTCTCACAGGTCAGAGGGCTGAAGAAATACGAGTGATGGTGGAAGTCGAGGATACTGGTCCGGGGATTGCGGCAGAGGAATTGGATAAGGTGTTCCAGGTTTTCGAGCAAACTGCAGCGGGGCGGCGAAACAGGGGGGGGACGGGCCTGGGGATGGCCATCAGTCGGGACTATGTCCGGATGATGGGGGGAGACCTCACCTGCACCAGCCGGGAGGGAGCAGGGAGCATCTTTCGTTTTGCTATTCGCGCTCGGAAGGGGAATGAAACAGATTGCCGGGAAAAGGAACGGCATCAGGTGATCTGTCTCGCTCCTGGGCAACCGGTTCCCCGGATTTTGGTAGCTGAAGATACCAAGGAAAGCCGTATATTGCTGGTTACATTTCTCAAACAAGCAGGGTTCGATGTTCGGAGTGCGGAAAACGGCGCAGAAGCATTGGATTCAGCTCAAAAGTGGTCACCCCAGTTCATCTGGATGGACATCCGAATGCCGGTGATGGACGGCCTGGAAGCAACTCGGCGGATCAAGGACGCTCCCGGGGGCGATGAGATCAAGATCGTGGCGGTCACCGCCAGTGCACTGGTGGACGAACGCGAATCGATCCTGAGTGCAGGGTGCGATGACCTGGTACTCAAACCCTATCACGAAGCGGATATCTTCCGGGTCATGGGCGAACAACTCGGGCTTACCTACCTCTACGAACAAGAACAAAACGAAGTATCCGCTGCCCCGGAAACCGCCCTCAGTTTTCGAAATCTGTCCGTCCTGCCGGCTGAGCTGCGTGCGGCCCTGCTCCAGGCTGTACTTGAATTGGATACGGAGCGTACACTGGATGTGGTGGCGGAAATTACGCTGCGGGATGGAGTCCTCGGCCCGATGTTGCAACAACTTGCCCTGAACCTGGAGTACGATCGTCTGCTCGCGTTGTTGGAAAGTGACGATGGGAAATCGGAGACAGTGTAATGCACCAGGCAACTCAACAAGATGTTCCGTCCGAAATTCTTGTTGTCGACGATATCCCGGCAAATCTGAAACTGTTGAATGAGGTTTTGATCGGGGAGGGATATCGGGTTCGTCCGGCCACCGGCGGGCAGTTGGCCCTCCGATCCGTTGCCCTCAGGCCACCCGACCTGATCCTTTTGGATGTGAAGATGCCCGGAATGGACGGCTACGAGGTGTGTCAAGCCTTAAAGGCTGAAGAGAAGAGCCGGGATATTCCGGTGATTTTCATCAGCGCCCTTGATGAGATCAGAGATAAGATCAAAGGGTTTAAGGCCGGAGGCGTTGATTACATCACCAAGCCTTTTGAGGAGACGGAGGTACTGGCTCGGGTAGCGACACATCTTACCCTACGGCGCTTGCAGGCACGACTGGAACGGCAAAACAACCGGCTGCAACTGGAGATTGCCGAACGCCGACAGGTTGAAGCGGCGCTGAGGCAATCCGAGAATACCTACCGTACCGTTGTTGAAAATACCGGCACCGCACTTGCCATCCTGGAGGAAAGCAAGATTATTTCTCTTGCCAATAGCCGTTTTGCAAAGCTCTCCGGCTATTCCAAGGAAGAAATAGAGGGCAAAATGTTCTGGACGTCCTTTGTGGTCCCCGAGGATCTGGAGAAGATGGAAAAAAATCATGCGTTGCGCCGGATTGATCCCCACACGGTGCCGACGAGCTATGAATTCCGGTTTGTCAACAGACAACGCATTATCACAGACACTGTTCTCAATGTTGCCATGATTCCAGAAACCCAAAAGAGTGTGGCCTCGTTAATGGACGTGAGCGCTCTGAGAAAGATGGCAGTCGAGTTGCAACGGGCGCGCAAATGGGAGTCCATCGGCATCTTTGCAGGGGGAATTGCCCATGATTTCAATAACCTTTTGGGGATCATCCTGGGTAATATCGATCTTGCGGCAATGAGCCTGGAGCATTCCATATCTGATGTCCACAAATACCTCAAGGGAGCGGAACGGGCTTGTCAGCAGTCAAGCGAGCTGACACAGCGAATGATCGCCTTGACCGAAAGTATACGACCGTGCAAGGGACCGCAGGGCATCCGGGAATTGATAGCGGATGCCGTTTCCACGGTATTGTCGGGCACCGACGTGCATGGTGATCTCGATCTGGCCGAAGATCTCTGCCCGGTTGATTGCGATGCCGTACAGATCAAGGAAATGGTCATGCACCTAACCGTTAATGCCCTGGAGGCGTCGGAACAAGGTGGAACCATAGATATATCGGCAAGAAACGAGTTGCTGACGATGGACTCGTCCGTCCCCGTGAATGCAGGCAAGTATGTTCATCTTATTCTGCAGGATCACGGCAAGGGGATCCCCACGGATGTTTTCCCGCAAATTTTTGATCCCTATTTCACCACCAAACAAAGAGGGAGTCAAAAGGGAATGGGGATGGGGCTCACCATGGCCTATGTCATTGTCAAAAGGCATTATGGAGATATCATCCTGGACTCCAAGGCTGGTGGCGGGACGATCGTGCATGTGTATCTTCCCGCGTTCGAACCGTGCACGGATATCTTTCCGCCACTCCAGCGCTAGCTGGAGTCCATAACTTGTCGAAATCAACGAATTCAATTCCGGCCTAAACCGGAATGACGTTAACGGGCAAATGCAGACTTTTTTGCGAGACCATCAAAAAAGGGTGATGTGCGTGTTACGTTGGCGTGCATCTGGGGATACATTGGAAAAAACAGTAGGTTAAGGCTGATACGCAGCTTTTGGTTGCGTCGCAACAACGTACAGGAACCGGCCAGAAGTTGCAAATAATTGCCGAGAATGTGCAGTATGAACGGTTGCTCGCCCTGTTGGAGGGTAACAACGCCGAATCGGAGAGGGAATGATGCAGCAGGAACCGCAAGAAGTGATCCCGGCCGAGATCCTCGTCATTGATGATATCCCGGCAAATTTGAAGCTGTTGATGGAGATTCTGACCGAACAGGGCTATCGAGTACGCCCCGCCAGCACCGGCCAGTTGGCATTGCGATCCGTCACCTTCCGGCAGCCCGACCTGATTCTGCTGGATGTGCAAATGCCCAACATGGATGGCTATGAGGTGTGCCGGATCTTGAAGTCGAAAGAGACGTGCCGCGACATCCCAGTTATCTTTATCAGCGCCCTTGACGCGACCAAAGACAAGGTCAAGGGATTTGCGGCCGGATGCGTTGATTTCATTACCAAACCGTTTCAAGCGGAAGAGGTGTTGGCGCGGGTTGAAACACACCTGGCCTTGCGGCGGATGCATCGGCAGTTGGAAATACAGAATGCGCAGCTCCTGCAGGCGAGTGCCGAACGTATCAAGGCGCAACAGGAACAGGAACAACTCCATGCCCGGCTGCTGCAGGCTCAAAAACTGGAGTCAGTCGGTCAATTGGCAGCCGGTATCGCACATGAAATCAATACCCCGGCCCAATTCATCAGCGCAAATGTCTCTTTCCTCAGCGAAGCCTTCGAAGAAGCATCGCAACTCATCAATGCTTTTTTGAATCTCCTTGAATCCGTAAAAAAAGGTCCTGTAACCGAGGAGCAGATCAAGGCTAATGAAGCAATCCTTGCCCACCTTGACTGGGATTATCTCAAAGAAGAGATTCCACGCGCTCTCATCCAATCAGCGGAAGGCATACAACGTGTCACCTCCATCCTCCAGGCGATGAAAGAATTTTCACATCCTGGAAGCAAGGAGAAGGTTAGTGCCGATCTCAATCGCATTATCGAGACCACAATCACGGTTTCAAGAAATGAATGGAAATATGTGGCAATAGTTGAGACCGACCTTGACCCTGCGCTGCAACTCGTGCCGTGTCTCGCCGATGAAATGAGTCAGGTCTTTTTGAACCTGCTGATCAATGCTGCCCATGCCATTGAACAACGATTCGGCCGCAATCCAACGGGTACCAAAGGAACGATTACCATAACGACGAGACAACACGGCCAGGATGTGGAAATTTTGATTACCGACACAGGTGCCGGCATCCCCGAACATATTCGGCACAAGGTCTTTGATCCTTTTTTCACCACCAAGGAAGTCGGCAGAGGGACTGGTCAGGGGCTGACCATCGCCTACGATGTTATTACCAATAAGCATAACGGTACCCTTGCCTTTGAAACAGCAACAGATGTGGGGACAACCTTCATTATCCGCCTGCCGATGATGCCGCCGTGTTTGTTATGACGAGAGTGTAGTGTTGGAATTCGCTAGAAAAGCGTGGTGAAAAGGAGAGAAAGGGTGACTGGTACAATCAATTTTGCAAAGGCAGATATCGAATCTTTTCGCACGCTCATCGCTGATCGTGAAGACTGGCTCATGGAAAGGATTCTCGGTTATGCAAAAAAATATCAGTATGCGAAATACACTTCAACGCTCCGGGAGGCCTGGCGGCTATCGATCTCGGGCTTGTCCGCAGCCCTCCTCGCTGGCATCCAAGGGGAGCCCCCAAAAAACTTGGAATTGGGGCCGGATGATACGTTTGTAGACGATCCCATTGCTGCATTCGGTTGTATCGAAGCCCGGCGCCACCGTGAGCGCGGCGTGAGTTTAGGCATGTTCCTGGGCCTGATGAAATATTACCGGGAAAGTTACAAGGAGATGGTGCGTGATGCCGAATATCCGCCTTCCTTTGCCTCTTTTTGCCTAAACCTGGTTGAACGTTTTTTTGATCGGCTGGAGATCGCGTATTGTATCGAGTGGGCGGAATCCGACCAGGGCAAGTTGATTGAAGAGCTTCAGGCCAGAAACCGGTTGATGACCAACGAGAAGAACCGGTATCTGACGCTGTTTGAAAGCCATCCGCACATGGTCTTTATTCTGGATAAGGACCGCAATGTGCTCAATTTGAACCATGCTGCGGCCAAGCGTTTTCAGGCGCAAGACACACCCGGAGCCCATTATTACAGTCCGGCGGCGCAAGGAATGACTTCGAAGGTATTGCTCTCGCAATGCGCTTCTTCCGATGATTCTCCCGACCATGCTTTGGAACTGCTGATTGCTTCGTTAACCGATGATCTCCAATCCTTTGCTGTTAGCGATGCGATGCATCTGAGCTTTGAGAAGCAGGTCATGGAACAAGACGGGGTTCGAGACTATCTTATTATCTTCTCGCGAGTCCTTGACGTGTCGGCACAAGAGGGGGAGGTTGTCCTGGTTATTGAGGATATCACGGTACAAAAACAAATCACCGAGGAATTGCGGCGGGCTAAAGAAGCAGCGGACACGGCCAACCAGGCAAAAAGCGAGTTCCTTGCCAATATGAGTCACGAACTCCGCACTCCGCTTAATGCCATTCTGGGCTACTCACAGCTCATGCAGCGGACAGCCTCTCAGGACCCTGTACATCTGGAGTATCTACAGACGATCAATCGCAGTGGAGAGCATCTGTTGACACTAATCAACGAGGTCCTGGAGATATCCAAGATCGAGGCCAGGCGCATCACTCTGGATCCCTGTACCTTCGATCTCCCCGCCATGCTGCGTGACCTTCACGTTATGTTCAACATGAGGACCAACGGCAAGGGTCTCTTTTTTGACCTGGATCTTGCTCCCGATCTGCCCCGCTACGTGGTGACGGATGAAAATAAATTCCGACAGATTCTGATCAATCTGCTCGGGAATGCCGTCAAATTCACGGACAGGGGAGGCATTGTCCTGCGGATTGCGGCAAGACGCCGCTCCTCTGAAGAAATACGTCTGTGTGTAGAGGTCGAGGACACCGGTCTTGGGATCGCGGCAGAAGAACTGGACAAGGTTTTCCAGTCGTTCGAGCAGACGACGTCGGGAAGGCGAAAGCAAGGGGGGACGGGCTTGGGCATGTCCATCAGCCGGGAGTATGCGCGGATGATGGGAGGAGACGTCACCGTCACCAGTCAGGTGGGTAAAGGCAGCACGTTTTGTTTTGAAAGCGATATTCAGGAGGGCAAGGAATCGAATCTCCGGGAAACACCTCAGCCATGCCAGGTGATCAGCCTGGCCCCCTCGCAACCGGTTCCTCGGATCCTGGTTGCCGAGGACAGCAAGGAAAACCGGATACTGCTGGTCAAATTTCTCGAACAGGTGGGTTTTGATGTCCGGGCGGTGGAGAATGGTGAGCAGGCGGTGGAGATGTCAGCGCAATGGGCCCCGCAGTTTATCTGGATGGACATCCGTATGCCGGTGATGGACGGGCTGGAGGCGACCCGAAGGATCAAGGCCACCCCGGGCGGTGCGTCGGTCAGGATCGTGGCGCTCACGGCCAGTGCGTTAGTGGAGGAGCGGGAAACGGTCCTGGCGGCGGGTTTTGACGATTTCGTGCGCAAACCCTATCGCGAAGCAGACCTCTTCCGGGTCATGGCTGAACAGCTCGGGCTTGCATATCTCTATGAACAAGAGCAACCACAGGTGTCCGCTCAAGCGGAAATCGTACTCCTCCCCCAAGATTTGGCGGCCCTCCTGCCGGCGGATCTGCGTGCGGACTTGCTGCAAGCGGTGCTTGAATTGGATACTGTCTGTATCACGGCGGTGGTGGCAACAATAGGACAGCAGGATGGCGTCATCGGTCCGGTTTTAAAGAAACTGGCCGATAATTTGGAATACGATCGTTTGCTCGCCCTGCTGGAAGGGTGCAATTGAAGATTGCAGCAAGCATTGCGCATGACCGACTTTTTCTCCTCTCCCCCTGTGTGTACAGGATGACGGCCTAGTGAAGGTTGTCCCCGGTAAGTTGAGCAGAAAAAATGATGCCAAGCAAACACGTTACCAGAAAAGGGTGGGGTGCAAATAAGGACAAGTCCTTTGGCAGTAACGGATTTGCCCTGTAGTAAAAATCACTTGACTTAATAGGTAACATCGGTTTTATCCATGGCTAGTTCAGGTGTTCGTAAGAACACAATAGGGAACCCCGCGTAATTCGGGGACGGGCCCGCCGCTGTGACCGAGGACGAACGCTGCATTGATGTCACTGACCAAAAGGTTGGGAAGACGCAGCAAGTAGGATGATCCGGAAGTCAGAAGACCTGCCTGAATGGTAATTGGAGACGACTGCGTGGACGGCGGCGTACCCGGTATGATATATTTCTGCGGATAAATAGGGCTATCCCGGATCGATGCTTTTGTCGATCCGGGATTTTTTTTTGTCAGCCCTACCGACTGCAGGCCGTGGCCACCCCCTCATTGTTGTCGACTCCATCACCTAACCCGTGCGAGGAGCCATGCAACACTCTCAGGCCACAGGCCTTTCTTTTTTACGCCAGCGGCGCTTTATCGCCATCCCAGCGGATTTCCTCCTGCTTTTCCCTCTGGTGCTGCAACCACTATCTGTAGCGCTGTTTGTATCTTGCTCCCTTCCCTCTAAGGCAAGAACATGAGCCATCTTGCCCAAATGTTCTTTATTTGCGCCGGTCTCTGTTATCTGGCAGCCCTGATGGCCGCCTTCCTGCCCCAGAGGTGGTCGTTTTTGTCCCGGGTCCTGCTGATTCCAGCTCTGGGATGCAACCTGGTGACGGTTGGACTCCGCTATTGCCAAGCCTGGCCCATGCTGCCCATGCATCTCGGTCCAATGGCGTTGCCCCTTTGTTTGGGCCTGTTGATGGTGTTTTTCGGAAGGGTTTCACGCCCGAGCGAGCGAAGGGTGCTGCGGATCATTCTCACTGCCACTGTTTGCCTGGTGACGGCGGCTGTTTTTTTCCCCAAGGATTTTTATCTGCCCTTTCTCAAGTCCAAGACCCTGCTTGCCCATGCCTTTCTCTGGTTTGCCCTGTTCGCCAAAGGATGTTGTGCAATCAGCGCGGCTTGGGCCCTGTGCGCCTGGCCCTTTTTCGGTGACTCTTCCGTTTCATTGCGCCCCGCTGTTGCCCTGCAGTCTTCCCTACGCTGGGCCGCTCTGGGCTTTGGTCTCTGGACCGTTTCCATGTTCTGCGGTGAACTCTGGTGCTATCTGGGTTGGGGCACGCCGGTGGTCTGGGAAGATCCCGCCCTGACCCTGACCATGGCAGGTTGGTTTTTTTACGCCTGCGTTCTTCATCTCCACCTCACCAAAACCTGGAACCTGCAGGCAAGAGCGCTCTTTGTCGGCCTGGGCGGACTGCTCATGCTTTCACTGAGCTGCCTGCCTGATTTTGGGCCCTTTCGAACCCTGGTAATGCCATGAAGCGAATCTGCACCTCCATCTGGCAGGGGTTGGGCAGCATCAACCTCACCATTGTCCTTTGTTCGCTCCTGACCCTGGACCTGGTGTGGGGCTATTTTTGCCTCAAGTACCATACCTCCCTGTTCACCCCGCTCAACGACATGGGGCTGTCTGCCTGGAGTCAAACCTACGGCAGCAATAATCTGGAACAGACCGGGTGGTTTTTCCTCCTGCTGGTTTTGCTGAGCTGTCTGTCTGCCAACACCTTTGTCTGCACCACCAACCGGGTAGGGCAACTGTTGGCCGTGCGGCGCGGAGGGTGGCAATGGCTCTTGAAACTGGCGCCGCATATCATGCACTACGCCCTGATCGTTATCCTTGGCGGTTATCTCTGCAGCTACCTGTTTACCGAGGTTCTGACCGGCCGCACCCTGGTGTCGGGTTCCCGACTCTCCTTGCCCGGCACCAGCGGTCAGGTCGGTTTGCTTGCCTTTGAGCCCGAGTATTATCAAGGCAAACGTCTTGCCTTTATGGACAATAGGGTGATCTCCGCCCGTTTCCGGCTGCTGCTCGACGACGGTGTCACCCCGCGGGAGGCCGTCCTTGGTTGCACCCAGCCGGTCAGGTTCCAGGGATACAGCCTGCACCTGCGTAATTTTGCCCCCAAAGGGTTGGAAGGGATGAAAATGAAAACCAGAGTCGACCTCTTTGTGCGCAAGGATCCGGGAGTCGGCCTTTATCTGGCGGGAATGGTCCTCTTTAGCCTGGGCCTGATGCTCTATTTCTTTGATTGGATCATGTTTCGGGAGGTCCGCAAATCGTGAAACATATTTTTTTCCTTCGCCTGATTGGCCTTTGTTTGGTCGGGATGTTGCTTTTGCTTTTCGGCTGCCGCAACGACAACGGCGCAACCACCGGTAGTGATGCCGATGGGCAACGCCCGGCCTTTCTCCAAATCGGTGAATTCGCGGTCCACCGGATCTCGCCTGCGCGGACCGAGGTGCGCGACGGCGCCGGTCGTACCCTGGTGCTTATTCCCCGCGATGCACCCCTGCCCACGGATTGTCCACCCAACCAGGTGGTGCGGGTGCCGGTGCGGCGTGTGGTTGCCTACGGCTTTTTCGATATTGCCGTACTTCGCGCCCTCGGAGTGCTGGAACAGACCCTGGTCGGGGTGACTACCCCGGAAAAACGCTGGTATATTCCGGAAATCAAAAGAGGCATGCAGGCCGGGCGGATCGCCTATGTCGGTGATGCCGCGTCCATTGACTATGAACGGCTCAAACAAGCCGAGCCGGAGCTGGTGCTGACCTGGGATCCCTCGATCATTCCTCTTATGGACGATCTCCACATTCCGGTGGCCGTGACCACCACTCCCACGGCCATGTGCCTCAATGCCCGCATGCGTTTTGTCCAGTTTCTGGCACCCTTTTTTCACCGGGAAAAGGAGGCCGATGCCTATTTTGCCCGGATCGACAATGCGCTGAAGGATATCCGGGCGCGCACGGTTGCCTCGACCTCTCAGCCCAAGGTGATGTGGGGCGATATTTACGAAAAACGGGTCATGGTCGAACCCGGAAATGCCTGGGTCGGCGAACTGGTGGGGCTGGCTCAGTCCGACTACCAGTTCGACGATGTTTTCGGTACCTCCTGTATCGAGATCACGGTGGAACGGTTTCTTTATTCCGGTCAGGATGCGGACATCTTCTTCACCTACCGGACCCGGGAAATGGGGGCCACCTCCAAGGCGGCCCTGGCCCGGCTCAATCCTCTGATCAAGGATATCGCCCCCCTCAAACGGGGGCGGGTCTATGCGCCCTTGCCCCATTACCACCAGTCGGCGGACCGGCTGGATGAAATCCTCACCGAGATCAGCGCCATTCTCCATCCCGAGGCCTACTTGAACTACCATTTGCGCTATTTCATCGAGTTACCCGCAACCGACCCTAAACCCGTGAAGGAGTCCCTATGAATGGTGCCGATTGCTGCCTGGATGCACGTCCATTGCCGGTGCGCAGAGCGCCGTTGGTTTTTTCCCTGTTGGGCCTTCTGACCCTGATCATGCTGGTCATGAATGTGGCGGTCGGTTCGATCCACTTCAGCCCGGCCGAGATCTGGCAGGCGCTCAGCCACCCGCGTGAGGCCACGACCACTGGCTTCATCCTCTGGAACATTCGCATCCCCCGAGCCATTGCCGCAGTGTTTGGTGGCGCCTACCTGGCCGCAGCCGGCCTTTTGTTACAGATCTACTTCCGGAACCCGATTGTCGGGCCCTACATCCTCGGTATCAGCTCCGGCGCCACCCTGATGGTGTCTTTTGTCATGCTGACCAGCGTTACCGTGGGCTGGACCCTGTTCACCCCGTTTATCTCCACCCTGGCCGCCTTTGCCGGGGCTTACGGGGTAATGCTGATCGTGCTCGCCATCGCCGCCCGGATCAAGGGAGGGGGGACGCTGTTGATCGTCGGCCTGATGATGGGCTACCTCTGTGGGGCTGTCAGTGCCATCCTCACCGCCTTTGCCGAAAAGGACAAGATCAAGGGCTTTGTTCTTTGGCAGCTGGGCAGCTTCTCGGGCTTCAAATGGGATGAGATCTGGTTGTTGCTGGTCATCGGTGGCGCAATCCTGGTGTTGCTCTACCTGCAGAGTAAACCGCTCAACGCCTTTTTGCTCGGTGAGGAATACGCCGCCTCCATGGGCGTCAATATCCGTCGTTTCCGATTCCTGATTCTGCTCTGCTCCTGCGCCCTGGCCGGGATGGTCACTTCCATGGCCGGGCCGGTGGCCTTTGTCGGCATGGCCGTGCCCCACATGGCCCGGCTTGGTTTCGGTACCTCGGACAACCGTATACTTATTCCCGGTGCCTGCCTGATGGGCGGCCTGGTGGCCAGTCTCTGCGACCTGATCGCTCGCTCGGTCATGGCGCCGGTGGAACTGCCGCTCTCGGCTATCACCGCCTTTTTCGGTGCCCCGATCGTCATCATGCTTTTGCTCAAACGGAGGGTCAAATTATGAACGCCAGTCTGCACCAATACGACCAAGTACCCGTCATCGAACTCCAGGATCTGGGCGTTGGCTACGGACACAAGCCGATATTGCATCATCTGAATTTTAGCTGTCTACCCGGACAGTTCATCAGCCTGCTCGGTCCCAACGGTGCCGGCAAGACAACCCTGCTCCGCACCCTGTCCCGCCACCTTGCCCCCATGGCTGGTGAAATCAGGGTGCAGGGCAGGCCTCTCGATCAATTTTCGGCCATGGAACTGGCACGGATTATGGCAGTGGTCCTCACCGATAAGGTGACGCCGCCGTTGTTTTCCGTGTTCGAGTTCGTGGCTCTGGGGCGCTATCCCCACACCGACTATCTTGGCCGGCTTCGTTCCCAGGATCAGGTAATCATCAGCTCTGCCCTGGCAGCGGTGCATGCCCTGGATCTGGCTGACCGCCCCTTTGCCGATCTCAGCGACGGCGAACGGCAAAAGGTGCTCATGGCCCGGGCCCTGGCCCAGGAGCCACTGGTGCTCCTTTTGGATGAGCCGACCATTCATCTTGATCTTAAGCACCGGGTGGAGGTGATGGCCATTCTCCGTGACCTCTGCCGCTCCAAGGGAATCACCGTGATCGCTTCGCTGCATGATGTCGACGTGGCGGCCAAGGTCAGTGACCGGGTGGCCCTGGTACGGGACGGTGGCCTGCGCGATTGGGGGACCCCGGAAGAAGTGCTCAGCGCCGAGGCGGTGACCGACCTGTATGACTTTGACAAGGCCGAGTTCAATCGCAACCTGGGGGGCATTGAACTCAAGAGCGAGGGGAGCCGGGGTCGCGCCTTTGTCATCGGCGGCATGGGCTCGAGCTCCCTCATTTATCGACTCCTGGCGCGAAAGGGCTTTGCCATTGCTACCGGGGTGGTCCATGCCAATGATCTGGATTTTTATGTGGCCAGTGCGTTGGGCGCTGATTGCGTGGTGGTCGATCCCCTGCAGACCATCAACGGCGCGGCTACCAGTGAGGCGCTGCGTCTGCTCAAGGATTGCGATCTGGTCATTGATAGCGGCTTTGCCCTGATGGAGGGCAACCAGGCCAACTTGGTGTTGCTGCAGGCGGCTTTGGACAGCGGCAAGACCGTGTTCACCCTGCGCACAACCGATCCCCAGTCCCTGATGACCGCTGACCAGGCCCGCTACTATCGCTGTTCCAGCTCCACCCAGCTGGTCGAGGCGCTGGAGTCCTATGGGGCTATCATTGCCTCCAGCCGCCAAGTCGAGGAGGCCTGAAATGCAGCCCCTGAATCTGTGCTATTTTTCCGCGACCGCCTCGGAAATTCCCTCGCTCTCCGAGGGCGTGCGACTCTTTCTCGATCAGGGACGGCCGCTTAAGATCCATGCCCGCACCCAGGTACAGCTTTTTGATCGCAACCGGCATCAGGCCTTTGTCCGCGAGGCCTTGCGTGCCGAGGTGGTGATCATCTCGCTCCACGGCGGCCGGGCCTCCTTTCCCGCTTTTGACCTGCTGGGGGAAAGCCTTGCGCAGGTCCCGGAAGGCAATCGCCCCCTGATCCACGTCCAACCCACCAGTGGCGATGAGGACTCGATCGAAGCGGCGCACGAGTTTTCCACCGAATTCGGCACCCAGCACTGGGATTTGATCAAACAGTATCTCCAGTATGGCGGTGCCCGCAATTTCCACCAATTACTGATCCATCTCCAGCAGCGGCTCCACGAAGGGGAGGATATCGCCAATCCGCCGCAACCGCTGCCCGATGACGGTATTTATCATCCCGATTTTGTCGGCATCCCCAGTTTGCAAGAGTATTTGGCCCAGCGGGTCGATTCCAACAAAATCACCGTGGGTTTATGGTTTTATCAGACCTACTGGACCAACAACAATCTTGCCTTTGTCGACGCCTTGATTCGCTCGATCGAGGCCGCAGGGGCCAATGTGATTCCGGTGTTTCATCTGCGCTACAAGGATGTTGAACGCGGCAACCGGGGGGCCGACGACGTGGTTGCCGATTACTTCATGGATGGCGATAAACCACGCATCGATGTGCTCATCAACCCGCTGATGTTCTCCCTGACCCTTGCAGCGCCCGCGTTTAAGGGACTTCTGTCCAGGCTCGGAGTACCGGTGATCCAGGCCATGACCTGTTCCGCTCCTTTTGCCCAATGGACGGAGTCGATTCAGGGATTGCCGACCATGGATGTTTCCTACAGTGCTGCCCAACCCGAGTTCGACGGCGCCCTGATCACGGTGCCGGTGGCCACCCGCGAGCAGGAAAGCATTGACCCGCTCACCGGTGCGCTTCTGGCCAAGTACATGCCCATCCGCGAACGGGTGGACAAGGTGGTGCGTCTGGCGCTCAATTGGGGGCGGCTTGCTCACATCCCGGTGGAAGAGCGGAAAATTGCCATTGTCTTTCATCATTATCCGCCACGCAACGATCGTATCGGTTGCGCGGCCGGCCTGGACAGCTTTGCCAGCGTTAGCGGATTACTGGCGAGGATGCGGCAGCAAGGCTACCGGATCGAGCATGAGTTCCCGGAAAAGGACGAACTGGCCCACGCCCTCTTGGAAAAAATGACCTGTGACCGGCGCTGGTTGCCCATGGACCAGATGGCGGCCCGTGCCGAGGCCAAAGCCGGGGCCGAACATTACAAGGGCTGGCATGCCGAGTTGCCCCTGGCCATCCGAGAAAAGATGTGCGAGGACTGGGGCGAGATGCCCGGCGAGTTGTTCGTTCATGACGACAGACTTCATTTTGCAGGCCTTTTGAACGGCAACGTTTTTCTTACCATCCAGCCGCCGCGTGGTTATTTGGAGCAAATCGACAAGGTGCTGCACGATCTCTATCTGTCGCCGCCGCACCATTATTTGGCCCAATACCGCTGGATTCGCGACGTGTTCAAGGCCGATGCGGTGATGCATGTGGGTAAGCACGGCTCGCTCGAGTGGCTGCCGGGAAAAGCTCTGGGCCTCTCACACCAGTGCTACCCGGACCTGGCCATCATGGAGCTGCCCAATATCTACCCCTACATCATCAACGATCCGGGCGAGGGCACCCAGGCCAAGCGGCGTTCCTACTGCTGCATCATCGACCACCTCACCCCGGCCTTCACCAATGCCGATCTTTACGATGATCTGGCCAAGGTGCAGGGACTGGTGGCCGACTATGGTGCCGCCAGTGGCGAGGACCCGGCCAAGGTGGAGATATTGCGGCCCATGATATGGGAGGCAGTGGCGGCGGCCAATTTGGACAAGGATCTGGAGATCGGCGAGGCGGAGGCCTTGGCTGATTTTGCCGGGTTTCTTGAAAAGCTGCATGGGTATGTGGATGAACTCGGCGACACCATGATCAATGATGGACTCCATACTTTAGGACTGGCGCCCGAGGACCATCGTCTGGTCGAGTTCGTGGTCCAGCTCACCCGTTTGGCCAATGGCTCGGTGCCCTCGTTGCGCGAATCCCTGGTCATGGCCATGGGGTGTGATTACGACGATGTGATCGAACATCGCGGTCAGCGTCTGGCCCGTTTTGGAAACCGTACCGGCGGCGAGGTGCTGCGTGCCGCCCATGAGCAGGGACTGGTATTGGTGGGTCGTCTGGCTGAGTTCGATTTCCGCCCCGAGGCCTTGACCGACCTCAGCGGTGAGATGCTCTCAACCTTGCCGGTTGCCGCCCGTGACCGCGTTGTCGCCACCCTGGACTATATCATCCGGACGCTCGTGCCCAACATCCGTCTCTGCAGTGAAGAACTCGATGCGGCGCTGGCGGCCTGTGCCGGTCGATTTGTCCGTCCAGGTCCATCGGGTGCGCCCAGCCGGGGGCAGGCCGATATCCTGCCCACCGGGCGCAATTTCTACTCGGTCGATCCCAACAAGATCCCGAGCCCCGCGGCCTGGGAGGTGGGAGTCCGTCTCGGCGACGCCCTGATCGAACGCTATCTGAGTGAGACCGGCAAGTATCCGGATTCAATAGGTATCCTTATTTACGGTACCGCAACCATGCGCACCCGGGGCGATGACCTGGCCGAGGTCCTCTATCTGATGGGGCTGAAACCGGTGTGGCAGAAGGGCAGCGGCAATGTCCGCGGTCTGGAGGTGATCCCGCTCAACGAACTCGGGCGTCCACGGCTGGATGTGGTGCCACGTGTCTCCGGTTTCTTCCGCGACTCATTCCCCAATCTTATGGAACTGGTCGATGAGGCTGCACGCATGGTGGCCGCGCTTGAGGAGCCAATGGAGTCGAACTTTGTCCGTCGTAACGTCTACCGTGATATGGAGGAGTATCGCAACGAGGGGCTGAGCGAAGAAGAGGCCTGGCGCGAGGCCACCTTCCGCGTCTTTGGCTGCCCGCCCGGGACCTACGGTGCCGGAGTGTCCGAGTTGATCGAATCCAAGCATTGGCAGACCCAGGAGGACTTGGGCAACAACTATATTCGCTATTCGTCACATGCCTATGGCCAGGGGAGCTATGGCAAGTCCAAGCCCATGGCCTACCGCCGCCAGCTCTCGCGCATGGATATCACGGTCAAGAACGAGGATTCGCGTGAGTACGACATGATGTCCTGTACCGATTACTACAACTATTACGGCGGCATGATCGTAGCGGTGAAAACGGTGCGCGGCCATCTGCCTTTTGCGGTCATGGGGGACAGCTCAGATCCCAAGCGGGTCAAGATCCGCACCACGGAGGAGGAGGCCAAGCATGTGCTCCGCTCCCGTCTGGTCAACCCCAAGTGGATCTCCGGCATGAAGCGGCATGGCTACAAGGGGGCAGGGGATATCTCCCATGTGATGGATATTGTCCTGGGCTGGGATGCCACCGCCGAGGTGGTCGATGACTGGATGTACGAGAAAATTGCCCGTGCCTATGCCTTGGATCCGGAAATGCAGGAGTGGATGAAGGAGGTCAACCCCTTTGCCCTGCAGAACATCCTCGACAAGCTGCTCGAGGCGATTAGCCGCGGCATGTGGCAGGCTGATTCTGCCATGGAGGAGGAACTGCGCAACACCTATTTGGAGATGGAGGGTGAGGTCGAGGAATGGACCGAGTAGGCGGCCTCTGCACAGCCTGGGTTTTTCTGACCTGTGTGGGATGTCTGCTGATGCCCGATCTTGGCTTCTGTCTGGAGGAAAACGGCGCCATCGTGCTCACGGCTGAGGAAATCAGGCAGATGAAGGCTAACAAGATGGCGGATCTGCTGAATCACGTACCCGGCGTGAATGCCGGTGACTCCTCGGTGAGTATCCACGGGTCCTCCAAGGTGCGGGTATTGGTTGACGGGCGGCCGATCAACGACCCAACCTCCAGCTACGGCGCGGTCAACTGGTCCATGGTCGATCCGGACCAGGTCGAGCGGATCGAGATCCTGCGCGGTAAGGGCGGGGTGCGCTACGGCCAGGATGCCGGTGGCGGGGTGATTCTTGTCACCACCCGATCCCTCAAGTCGATCAGTGCTGCCAGCAAAACCTACGGCGGTAATCAGGATACCGGATTTGCAGGCGCCAATGTCCAGGCCCGCAGCGGTCGTTGGGGGGCGGAGGCAGGCGGCGAGGTGGAAACCAGCCAGGGCTATACGGTCAACAACGACAGCTTCCGCCATCGGGCCGGGGTCAAGCTCTCCTACAACCCGTATGAGGAGCGGGGACTGAACCTGGGAGCGGATTTTGTTCACGAGGACAGGGGGCTGACTGGCTTGCCGGACTATCCCACACCCCAGTCCCGCAAGGAGAATCAAACCACCGTACTCTCAGCCCAGGCCAGGGCCTACGGTTATACCAGCTCCACCTTTTTCAACACCGGCGAGCAGCACAATACCGATATCAGCCGTGCCCTTGATCAGCGCTTGCGTGTCAATGAACTGGGCGAGGACCTGGGTGGCAATCTGAGCACAGGCGAATTCGGGGAACTGACCTATGGTGCCGGCTATCGTCTGGCCCAGGCCAGCGGTACCACCTTTGCCGATCAGAGCGAGGAGGTCTTTTCGATTTTTGCCAGCCAGAGCCTGCATTCTGCGGACAGCCCATGGACCCTGGCCTTTGGTCTGCGCGGGAACGTTAACACTGCCTTTGACGATGTGCTAAATCCGGAGCTGAGGCTGATCTATCAAAAAACGTATTGGAGCCTGACCGGATCGTATAGCGGCAGCAACAATATTCCTTCGTTTTACCAGCGCTATAACCACACCAGTTCCACCCGACCCAATCCGGATCTGGGTATGGAGACCGCCGACAACTACAGCCTGGCCCTGACGCTAACCCCGATGGCCACCCTCTCGGTACGAACTTCGGTATTTTATAACCGGCTCAGCGACCGGATTACCTATGTCACCGGTGATGACGGTGTCGGTCAATACGAAAATTTTGGCGAGGTGACCTACCGTGGCGGTGATCTGGCGCTGAACTGGAACCCGGTTGCAACCCTGAACTTCAAGGCAGGCTACACCTACCTTAGGGCCATTGACGAGGAGACCGGTCTCTTTGTTCCGGCCAAGGCGGAGCATACGGCCACCTTTGACTGTTCGTGGCAGGTGACCGACCAACTCACTGCGGTCTTTTCCGGCAAGTATGTCTCCGAGGTGTATCGCAATAGGGCCAATACCAAGACCGTGCCCGACTACATGCTTGCCAATCTCCGTGCAGAATACCGGTTGGGCCGATACGCCTTGTTCACCGAGATCAAGAACCTGGCGGATAGCACCTATTACTATGCCGATGGCCTGCTCGGTCCACCGTTGACCTGGCTGGCCGGTGTCAGCTGGAAAATGTGATGGCTGCAAAAAAAGGTGAAGGTCTCGCCTTGCCCCTCGGGCTGACGGAAATCGACTTTGTACAGGGGCATCAAATGGAGAGGAATCGATGAAACTTGTTTATCCCCTGGCGGCTGTGGTCGGCCAGGATACTTTCAAACAAGCACTGCTTTTGGCGGCGGTTAATCCCTATGTCGGTGGTTTGCTGGTGCGGGGGGAAAAGGGGACAGCCAAGTCGACCATGGTGCGGGCCCTGGCGGCATTGCTTCCGGAAATGGTTGTGGTGGAGGGATGCGTCAACAACTGCTCGCCCGCAACCGATGCTCCGCGCTGCCCGGAATGTAGCCGCCGTTTTTCTGAACGCTCGGTTTCCTCCCGGCCTGTGCCTTTGGTGGATCTGCCGCTGAATGCCACCGAGGATCGGGTCAGTGGCGGTATCGATTTTCCGCGCACCCTGCGTGAAGGGCGGGTGATGGTTTCTCCCGGGCTGCTTGCGGCGGCCCACAGGGGCGTACTCTATATCGATGAGGTCAACCTGCTTGATGATCATATTGTGGACCTGATTCTGGATGCTGCGGCCAGTGGCGAAAATAGAATTGAGCGTGAAGGTATCTCCTATCGTCATCCCTCCCGGTTCATTCTTGTGGGGACCATGAATCCGGAGGAGGGCGAACTGCGGCCGCAATTGCTCGACCGGTTCGGCCTCTGCTTGGAGGTGACCGGGACCGAAGATGCGGAGGCCAGAGTTGAGTTGATGCTGCGGCGTGAAGCCTTTGATCAGGATTCCGCCGCCTTTAGCGACCGTTACCGGCAAGAGAGTGATCTGCTGGCCCACCGTATCGTCCAGGGCCGGGCGCTCTTGCCACGGGTACGTATCAGCACGGCCCTGCGCGGGTTTATCGGCGAACTCTGCCGGGAAAACAATGTGGCTGGTCATCGGGCCGATCTGGTGATGGAGCAGGCGGCACGGGCCCTGGCCGCTTTAGAGGGGAAGGTCGAGGTCAGTGCCGAGCATATTGGCAAGGTGGCGCCCTTGGTGCTGCTGCATCGCCGTCGGGATGCCCAGCCGCCACCGCAATCACCTCCACCGCCGGACCCTCCGCAACCCGAGGAACAGGAAGGACAGGACGAGGACCGGAACCAGGAAGAACCGGACCATCAGCAGGAGCAGCAGCAACCGGAGGGGGCCGAGGAAAGCCAGGAAGATCTGCCAACGCCCCAGCCCCAAAAGCAAGGGGAACAGAAGCCTCAACCCGAGGAGCAGGCGAGGGAGGAAGAGGGAGAAGGAGAGCAGGGGCAGGCCACCCCGAACCGTGAGGAACAGGTGTTCGATATTGGCACCACTTTTAGGGTTAAGGCGTTGATTGCGGCCAAGGATCGGGTGGTGCGCAGGGGTTCGGGACGTCGTTCGCGCAGCCGTATCTCCCAAAAACAGGGACGATACGTCAAAAGCACCTTGCAGGACACCGGCGATTTTGCCTTGGACGCCACCCTGCGCGCGGCAGCGCCTTATCAGTGCCAGCGGGCCGGAAACAACACCTGCGGTCTGGCGGTGCAGCTTAAGCCCCAGGACCTGCGCTGCAAGGTCCGCGAAAAACGGATCGGCAACTTCTTGCTCTTTGTGGTCGATGCCAGCGGGTCCATGGGCGCGCGGGGGCGGATGGCCGCCTCCAAGGGCGCGGTGATGTCGCTTCTGCTCGATGCCTACCAGAAACGGGACAAGGTCTCGATGATCACCTTTCGCCGGGATGCGGCCACGGTCAATCTGCCGCCCACCACCTCGGTGGACATGGCGGGAAAGTTGCTCTCCGAGATGCCGGTGGGTGGACGCACTCCGCTCTCGGCCGGACTGGCAAAGAGTCATGAACAGGTGCGCAATTACCTGATCAAGAATCCGACTGCACAACCCATAGTGCTCTTTATTACCGACGGCAAATGCAACGTGGCCCTGGGGGAACGGAAACCGGTGGAGGAATCGCTTCGATTGGCCGAAGCCTTGTCCCAGGACCAGCGCATCCGCACCATCGTGGTCGACACCGAGGAGGCTGGACTGGTCACTTTTGGCCTGGCTCGGCGGCTGGCTGGCGCCATGGAGGCCCAATATTTCAAAATCGACGACCTGAAGGCTCAAGCCCTGGTCAACATCGTGCGAGGACAACAACAATGAAAAATCGCTCCATCTATCCCTTCACCGCCATCGTTGGCCAGGAAAAAATGAAACTGGCCCTGATGCTCAATGTCGTCAACCCCGGCCTCTCCGGCGTGCTTATTCGCGGCGAGAAGGGCACCGCCAAGTCGACTGCGGTGCGGGCTCTGGCCGATATTCTCCCCGAGATTTCGGTGTTTGCCGAGGATTCGTTCCAGTTGGATCCCGAGGAAGAGTGGGACGACTTTGCCGAAATTCGTCGGCTCACTCAGGGCGTTCATCCCGAGACACGGCCGGAGGTGATCAAGCGCAAGGTGCGGGTGGTGGAACTGCCGGTGGGCGCTACCGAGGACCGGGTGGTGGGCACGCTTGATCTTGAACATGCCCTGAAAAAGGGAGAAAAGCGGATCGAGCCGGGGATTCTTGCTCAGGCGCACCGCAATATCCTCTATGTCGACGAGGTTAATCTGCTTGATGATCATGTGGTCGATGTGTTGCTGGACTCGGCCGCTATGGGCGTCAGCACCATCGAGCGCGAGGGGGTGTCCTTTTCGCATCCGGCCCGGTTTACCCTGGTGGGCACCATGAATCCGGAGGAAGGGGAGTTGCGGCCGCAGCTGCTGGACCGGTTCGGTCTCTGCGTCAACATCGAGGGCATCCAGAGCGCCGAGGACCGGGTGGCGATCATGGAACGGCGGGCCGCATTCGACCTTGATCCGGAAGGCTTTGCCGGACATTGGATCGCCGAGTCCGAAACCCTGGCCGATCGACTGCTCACCGCCCGAAGCCTTTATCCCGAGGTCAAGGTGGAACGACCGTTGTTGTTTGAGATCGCGCGCACCTGTCTTGAGGTCGGGGTGGATGGTCATCGGGGCGACATTATCATGCTCAAGACCGCCAAGACCCTGGCGGCCCTGGATGGCCGCACCTTGGTTGAGCCGGCGGACATCACCACCAGCGCCGAATTGGTTCTGCCGCATCGGGTACGGCGACAACCGTTGATGGAGATCGCCGACAATGTCCAGGCCCTGCGTAAACGGGCCTTGGCCGGGCAGTGATGGTTCCCACACTACAACCTGGGAACGGAATGTTTGATACCAAACTCATGAGCTCGTAAAGAAAATTAACAACCACTCAATAACCATGATTCACATCGAAAAATTGCAGAAATCCTACGGCAAGGTCCGGGCGGTGGATTCCATCGACCTCTCGGTCGGGGGGGGAGAGCTGTTCGCCTTCCTCGGGCCCAACGGTGCCGGTAAGACCACCACCATCCGCATTCTCACCGGACTGACCCGGATTGGCTCCGGCCGGGTGTGCATCGGCGGTCACGACATTGTGAACCCCCCCCGTGAAGCCAAGCGGCAATGCGGCCTGGTCCCGCAGCACATCAACTTGGATAGCGAATTGAGCGTTCGCGAGAACCTGGAGATCCATGGCCGCCTGTTCGGTATGGAGGCTTCCCGCCGCCGACTGAAAATCGAGGAACTGCTTTCCTATGTCGAGTTGCTTGACCGGATCGATAGCCTGGTCAAACAACTCTCCGGCGGCCTCAAGCGGCGGTTGATGATTGCGCGGGCCCTGATGCACGAACCCAAGGTCCTCTTCCTCGACGAGCCCACGGTTGGCCTGGACCCGGCGATTCGCCGCCGCATCTGGGCCCTGATCAAACGGGTGCAACAGGACGGCACCACCATCTTTCTCACCACCCACTATATCGAGGAGGCGGAATTCCTGGCGGGTCGGGTTGCCTTCCTTGATCAGGGCAAGATCGTGGCCTTGGATTCGCCGCAGTCCCTGATGGCCCGTCTGGGCGACTGGGCCGTGGACCGGATGAACGGGGAGGGGATGCAGACCCATTACTTTACCACCCGGGAAGAGGCAGCCGGGTTTACCGCCTCCCAGGAATGCGGGGTGACCTTAAGGCGAATTAATCTCGAGGATGCATTCTTAAGCCTCACCGGGAAAAAGGTGCTGTCATGAACGGATTTATCGCTGTCTATCTGCGGGAGATGCTCATTCTCAAGTATCGTTTCAAGCGCCAATTGGCGGGCATGGCGGTGTCGCCGCTGTTGTACCTGATCACCTTTGGCTATGCCATGGGCGACTTGATTCAATTTGGCGAGCAGTCCTATCTCCATTTCCTCATCCCCGGTCTGGTGGCCATGGCCAGCATGACCCAGTCCTTTGGTATTGCCACCGACATTAATGTGGCCAGGTTCTACTGGAACATATTCGAAGAATTCCAGGCATCGCCGATCAGTAATCTTTCCTATGTGGCCGGTGAGGTTCTCGCCGGTATGACCAGGGCGATGATGGGCGTGGTGGTGATTCTCCTGCTCAGTCTGCCCTTTGGCGTGGTGCTGCACTATGGGCTGCTGTTCTGGCTGGCGGTGGTGGGCAATTGTTTTGTGTTTGCTTCGCTTGCGGTGGCCATGGCCATGCTGGTCAAATCGCATGCCGATCAGAGCCTGCTGACCAGCTTTATCATCACTCCCATGGCGTTTTTGGGCGGTACCTTTTTCCCGGTGGAAAAATTGCCGGTTTGGGCGCAGGCGCTGCTTTCTTGCCTGCCGTTGACCCATGCTTCCCACGCCATCCGCGCAACCAGCCTCGGCCAGCCGACAGACGGGTTCGACTACCTGGTGCTGGTGGTCATCGGCCTGGTTTTTTTCTGGCTTGCTTTGCACTCGGTCAACCGGGCCCGGGATTAATCGTTTTGGAGGAAAACATGCTCATCGATACCCTGTACAACGGCGTGGAGATCCACCGTGAAGAAAAGATCATCTATGCCCGTTTTCTCAAACCCCATAGTGTGCTCTCCACCTGCCGGGTGGCGGGCGGCCTGCGGACCGATCTCACCTGCCTCTACAACCATCAGAGTTGCGAACCGGCCGGTCACTGCCATCGTCTCCCTTCCTCGGCCTACCGCGATCCACAGGAATATTGCCGTGCCATCTGCGCCCGCCACAACCTGGATGCCGAGCACTGTGCCACTCTTGGGACGGCAGCCAACATGCACAACGCCTGTATTGCACGGAAGCAGTTTCGGGATCTGATGGTGATTGCGGTCTGCACCGGCGGCGTTGAAGGCAATGCCGGACGGGTTGGCGATCCGGCCTCGGTGGTGGAAACCCCGCAAGGGTTTGAACGGCTGCCACCGGCTGAGGAGATCCCCGGCCCCGGCACAATCAACACCATGCTCTTTATCAGCAAACCCCTCATTCCCGGTGCTTTGACCCGCTGCATCATGACCGCAACCGAGGCGAAATCGGCGATACTCCAAGAGTTGGCGGTCAACTCCCGCTATTCCGATAAACTTGCCACCGGCACCGGTACCGACCAGATTTCGGTGGCCTCCATGGAGAGTGACGAGCAACCCCTGACCAGTGCCGGCAAACATGCCAAGCTCGGCGAGTTGATCGGGCAAGTGGTGTATACGGCGATCAAGGGCACACTCGCCCGCCAGAATCATCTGACCCCGGCTGGGCAATGCTCGATCAAAATTCATCTCCAGCGATTCGGTGTTCGGCGAACCGATTTGATCGACGACATCTGCTCGTTTCTTGATCGGGACCAGGCTGAGCTGTTGCGGGCCAATTTCATGGCCTTTGAACACGATCCGCTCACCGTGGCTGCGGTGGCCGCCCTGGTGCATCTGCGCGACAAGACCACCTGGGGCGTGCTGCCGCAGAGTTGCTGGAGCGAGATCATGGCCGGATTCTCCGCCCAAGTGGCCTGCGCGGTCAGTGGCGATTACAGCCGCCTGCCACACTATCGCCTTTTGCTGGCGCCCACGGTCCGGGATACGGGGAATGAGGCCTTTGTTGATCTGACCTGTCGGGCGCTTGCCCTTGGATTTGCGGAGAAATGGCGGATTATAGAAGCGCTTGCCGAGCCCACTGCTGTCTGCGAACCGGTCGAACAGAGGGAGACGCAAGTGAGTTAAACCAAATTTTGCATGTCGGTCGTCCGGGTGGGTACCCGGAGGCTAAGAGGGAATCCCGTGCAATCCGGGAACGGTCCCGCCGCTGTAATCCTCGTCCCGATGGAAAATCGGGGCACCGCACCGAGACAATGCCACTGTGCAACTTGCATGGGAAGGGCTCGGTGGGGGAGGAGAGTCAGAAGACCTGCCGACCATGCCATTGTGCCACGACTGTCGAGGATGCAGTGATGCGCATTGCAAAGAGGACTGTTTTTGCTCTTTGCTCAGGAGGATGCCGCTCTATACCTCTGTTGTTTCTCACAGTCCATTACCAACCCCCACAGGAGAACAAGGATGGACCCCAAAGGTGTGAAGAAATTTGATCGGCTTGTGCTGGCCCTGCTGTTGTGCACGGCCCAGCCGGTCATCGCCCAGGATGTGAGCGCCGTTAATGATGAACAGGCAAAGACCATCACTGCGGAGCAGAGCGCAGAGCTGGAGGACATCCTCCTGAAACAGGCTGCCGAGGAGATGGTGGTAACCGCGACCCGGAGTGAGGAGGACATCCTCTCCATTCCCACCAAAATCGAGGTTATCGACAGCCACGATATCGAGATGACCGCTGCCAATACCCTCAGTGAACAACTCAAGAAGTCGAGCTCGATCAGCGTTATCGAGTATCCCGGAGCCTTGGCCGGTATCGGTATTCGCGGCTTTCGCCCGGAGTATTCCGGCATAACCAAGCACAGCTTGATTCTGCTGGATGGCCACCCCATCGGCGCCGCCAACCTGGCCACCGTGCTGACTGATAATGTCGAACGGATCGAAGTCCTCAAGGGACCCGCCTCCTCCCTCTATGGCGCCGAGGCCATGGGCGGTGTGGTCAATGTGATCACCAAAAGAAACACCAAGGGCATGAACGGATCGGTTGAGGCCGGATTCGGCAGTTATGCGACCAATTTTCAGAAGTTGTCTGCCGGTGGTGCCCTCATTGCCGATAAACTTGATTTCAACGTCGCCGCCGGGCGCTACGATCAGGCCGACAACCTGAAACCTGGTGATAACGGCGATGAGCGTGCCAACACCGCCTACAGGACCCAGAACGGTTCGGTGCGGATCGGCGGCAACTTTGCCGGTGACTGGCGGGCCGACCTCTCGGCCAATAAATACGAGGGTCGTGATATCGAAACCCCCGGAGATGTGGCCTACGGCGATGTGCGTAGCGGTAACAAGGATATCGACAACAGTGGCGTTGATCTGAAGGTCGGCGGTGGTCTGGGTGCCAACAACGAGGTCGGGGCCACCTTCTACCACACTGAGGAGGAGGCCGAAAACTACTCCAACTATTACGGCAGCAAGACGGTTCCCACCTACCGCAGTTACGATTCCGACACCACTTGGGACGGGGTGCAGTTGCAGGATATCTACACCTGGGGCAACCACAAATTCATTGTCGGCTTTGACTATCAGTACATTGAAAAGACCTCCCGCAGCTATACCACCACTGGCGGACGCAAGGCGCCGTCATCACCGGACGAAGGGCGGACCAACCTGGCCGGCTACCTGGAGTCGGTGTGGAAATTCTGCGAAAACCGTCTGACCTTCACCGGTGGTGGCCGCTACGATACCTTTGAGGTTGAAACCCTTTCCACCCCCTACATGACCGGCTTTGATCCCACATCCGAGGACTTTTCCACCTTCAGTCCTCGGGTCGGCGCCAACTACCTTTTTGATTCCGGCTTCCGTCTGCACACCACCGTCGGCCAGGCCTTTGTTCCCCCCAGTGCCTTTCAGCTGGCCGGGTATTCCGAAACCGTGGTCGGCGGTGTGACCATGATCACCCAGGGCAACAGCGGACTTGATCCCGAAACCTCGACCACCTGGGATGCAGGTGTGGGCTACGAGTTACAGTCCTGGGGTCTGTCGGCTGATGTAACCTACTTCGAAACCACCGTCGACGACCGCATCACTACAATCCAAACCGGTAATCTGAAAACCTATATTAACGCCCTGAATGCAGATATTCGCGGCTTGGAATCTACCCTCAGTTTCGATTTGGGCGTGCCGCTGCATTGGAACCGCAGCCTCAAGTTCTATGTCAATGCAACCTATATTTTTACTGCAGAGGAGGAACTGACCAGTGGCGCCACGCAGGATATCTACAACGTAGCCGACTACACCTATAACTACGGGGTTGAATACAACGACGGCACCATCGATAGCCGCCTCCATTTCCGCACCGTCGGGCCAATGCGCGATACCGACTGGGTAACGGCCGGGTATCCCGAGATTGAATACCCCTCGTTCACGGTGGTCGATCTGGTGGTGGCCTACAACTTCCTTGAACACCACCGGGTGAAGCTGACCGTGGATAACCTGTTCGACAAGGATTATTACGAGAAAAAAGGTTATCCCAAGCCGGGGCAGTCCTTTTTCCTCAGTTACACCTACACGTTCTGAGAGTGGCGGACCGTGACGGCAATGGCAAAGGGGTTGCTGCCGGTGCTGGCCGGCGAGGCCAAGCCAACGTTTGCTTTGGGTAAGCCCCGGAAGGGGAAGGAGTTCTGATGGAGAGGCAACAGTCGTTTTCCGTTGACCGCAGCCAAATCAACTACCTGATTCTGGCTCTGACCACCCGTTGTAATCTCCATTGCCGCTACTGTTACCACGGCACTCCCGAGCGACGTCTGGATATGGCCCCTTCCACCCTGGAGCGGGCCTTTGCCCTGGCAGCAAACGGAATCGGGCCGCTGCATATCCAACTCACCGGAGGCGAGCCCTGCCTGGTGCCTGATCTGATCGAAATGGCCTGCAAGCAGGCGCAGCAACTGCAAAGGTCGTTTACCCTCGGGATCCAGGTCAACGGCACCTGTCTCAATCAACGGCTGATTAAGTTGATTCGCCGCTTCGGGCTGCAGGTAGGCATCAGTCTGGACGGGGCGCCCCGGGTGCAGGAGTCCTTGCGGGGGCGGGCATCCGAGACCCTGCGTGGGTTGATGCTCTTGGAACAGGAGCAGATTCCCTTTCGGGTCACCACCGTGGTCAGCAATGAAAACGTGGGGCAATTGGATCGATTGGCCTGGCTCCTGGCCGCCTTTCGTCAGGCCGGGGGCATAGGCCTCGATCTGCTGGTAACCAAGGGCAATGGCGCCAATGCGGCCAATGGTCCCCATCCCGCCAAACCGGAGGAGATGGTGCGTGGTATCCAAGGACTCATCAAGGCTCTTGAGGACATAAACCGACAGCGGGAGATGCCGCTCAGGCTGCGGGAGTGGGATCTGGTGCGGCGGATGCTTAAGCAGAGGGGCGAGCAGAAGGCACGCTTATTCTGCCAAGCAGCGCAGGGGGCGAGTCTGGCGGTTCATCCCGACGGCCGCTGTTTTCCCTGCGGCCAGAGCCTTGGGGATACACGTTTCGCAGCAAGCTTGGATGAAAGCCCGCCTGTGCTGCCCCCGGTCACTCTGCGGGACTTTCAGGCCGACTGCGCCGGTTGTCCCCTGGAAAACCGTTGCCCTGGAGACTGCCCAAGCCGTCTGTTCTACAACCCACCCTCGGCGCGCCCCCTGGCCTGTAGCCTGTATCAGACTTTGGCCCTGGCCTGTGTTGCGGAACAGGGCCGAACGGCAAATCTTCTTCCTTTTGATGGTTTTAGCAATGATCGGAGGCAACCATGTCGTCTTTAAAGCTGAGTTTGCTGCACCTGGCTATTGACCACATCTTGATGAAAACGACCTGCGTTTCTGAACAGTTACTGATTGGTGCCTCGATGTGGGCGGGCGCATCGGCCTGTGTCCCCGGGAGATTACGCAACTGCTCAGGGGATTGGCTGGCGAGTTCATCTGGCGATGTGGAAAAATGGCAGCCTGTGTGGCGGCTCGAGAGGGCTGGGCAATGAAGGTGCGGTTGCGATTCTTGCTGTTTTTGGCTTTGACCGTGATTCCACGGCTCGGTTTTGCTGCCGATTGCCCCATCCTGGTCCATTGGCAGTTGGAGAATGAGGGGCTTTACGTCTACCGTTTTGATATGGACACGCTGAATTGGCGGCAGATCCGGAAAGAGCGGGAACAGCGGAATACCGTTTGGGAGGCTTACAAACGCATTGCATTGCGCAAGGGAAGCCTTTCTCAGCCCTTTGGTGAGCTCGTTGCTGCGGCTGATTGGACTGGATGTGGAGGCGATATCCTTATCCGTGATCCCGATGGCAATATTGCAACAGTGCCTATAAAAATTGGGGCCCCACCGATGCCGCAGATTCCGGACAATCTTCGTCTCAACGGCCGTTATTTGGTCGGTGGTCATTTCCTGCTTGGCGATTGGTACGCGGATGGTGACGGCCGTAAAGAGACCCTGCACCTCTATTCCAAGCTGATGACGGGGCATTATGGACATGATGGCCGTCCCGGAGCGAGTCCGGCCTTTTTTTTCAATGACAGCCGGATGGTGCTCGAGATCGGCTCGGCCCTTTCCCCGGCCCAGCACCGCATGGGTGGCGGCTTTCAGCGACCGCATGAGGAGTACGACATGGAGGTCCGCTATCATAACCGCCCCCTGCCCGGAGCCACGGTCGAGGTGATTGCCGAGGGCAGCGGCTGGCGGAAGAGCTATCACACCGATGGGGCAGGCCGTTTTACGGTGATTCCCTTTGATGATCGTTCGCGGCAACGGCATTATGAAAAACTGCTTTACGTGGTCAAGGTTGAGGACCCGGATAATCGGGCGCTCCATGTGGCCACCCTGCCGATGATCATCTTCCGTAATCGACCCGAGTGGACCAGCCATGCGGCGGGCTATGCACTCTGGGCCGGACTTGGCCTCGGCGGTGGATTACTGTTGGCGGCTGGTTCGATGGTCCGTGGCCGGAGGCAGCGACGCCTATCCCTGGTTCGTTTTGATCAGTGCCGAGTCAAGGAGGACTAAACCGTGCGCATCGCTCACCTCCGCTGGTTGGTGTTGACCATCTCCTTCGTTCTGCTGCTCTTCGGCGCCTGCGCCGGGTTGCATCTGGGGAGTTTCCTCCCTACCTTTTCCTGCTGTTTTGTTCCCACCCGGGCCGGGACCTGTTTTTTCCTGCCGTTGCAGATCAGTCTTGGTAGTCTCGCCTGGGCCGATATGCAGCTTTTTTTCGAACGTTTTTTCTGGTTCAGCCTCCTGGTGCTTCTGATCGGCCGTGCCTGGTGCGGCTGGATTTGCCCGCTGGGTTTTTTTCAGGATCTGCTCGATAGGCTGCGGCGTAGCTTTGGCATGGGCTACGCACGATTCGGTGAACGCTTGCGGCAACGGCTTGGTGTTCTCAAATGGATTTTTTTTGCGGTAGCCGTGCTTATCCCACTGTGGGTGGCCATTCCGGTGTTGTTCCCCTCGGTGGCTCTCGATCTCCCTATTCCCTTTTGTCAGCTCTGTCCGGGCAAATACATCCTGCCGCTGATCACCTTTTCGCCGGATCGGATTCTGGTTGATTTTGAAAGCACCACCAGGATCGTGATGTCGTCTTTGGGGCTGCTGTTTTCCCTGACAGCCATCATCGGCGCCCTGGTCAAACGCCGCTTCTGGTGCCCCTATTGTCCGCTGGGGTTGCTGATGTCCTGGTACCGGGGATGGAGTCTGCTCAAGTTGAAGAAGGAGGATGCAACCTGCACCCACTGCCGGATTTGCGCCGATGTCTGTCCCCTGGAAATTTCGGAGGTGTTCCGCTCCCGGGGCAGGGTGGATGTGACCTTTACCGACTGCATTCTCTGCCTGAAATGTATCGAGCATTGCCCGGAAGACAATGCCCTGCGGGCCGACTTCTTTGGGCGCACGATTTACAGCTCCTCCTCCCGGGGATTTTTTATCCACCCATCCTTGATGGACTCGCCAAAAGGCCATCACATTCGGAAAGATGGTTAAGTCAAAATACAGATATACCAGGAGGAGGGTTTTTTCCGGCGCGAGGGCAGACATAAGGTATGTCGAGTGTCGGGAAAAAAGCTGCGACGCGGTAGATCGAAGTTTTTACGACGCCATCATCCTTGATGGAGCAGGTCTCTTCCCCCTTGCCTCAATCGGAGTTTGATCATGAATAAACCGGTGCAACCCCTGGTCGCCAATCGTTGGCTGCGGCAAATCGGTCGCGAGGCAGGGCGGCAGCTGGCAGTCATCCGCGAACTGGCCGATACCCCTGTTTCCCTTGCTCCCTTCAGCAACGCCTTGGAGCGTGTTTTTGTGAGTAACGATCCGCATTCGTTGATTTTTGGCAACGGTTTGACTCGACCGGTGATCGGTATCTATTGCATGCTCGTGCCAGAAGAGCTGATCCATGCCGCCGGGGCTGTGCCGCTTCGGCTTTGCGGTGGTTGCTCCACCTCCTGTGCCGTGGGCGAGGAGCATGTCCCCCGCGATGGCTGTCCCTTGGTCAAATCCTCCCTGGGCCTGACCGCGCAGCCGGGGCTGGCTGTCTATGACCTTTGCGATGTGGTGATCGTTCCCACCACCTGTGATGCCAAACGCAAATTTGCCGAAGAATTATCCCGGTTCCAGGAGGTGTGGATGCTGGAAGTGCCGCACCTCAAGGATTCGGAAATTTCCCAACAAGCCTGGCTGCTCCAGGTCGGTTCCCTGAAGGAGCGGCTGGAACGATATGTGAGCCGGGTACGGGGGAAACGAATGAGGATTACCGCCCGTGAACTCGATCTGGCCATCGGCCGACAGGCGGCTGCGCAGCAGCAGATGCGGCGGTTGCAGGGATTTCGTGCACTTTCGACCACGCCCCTCTGGGGACGGCAGGCGATGCTGGTGGCTAACGCCTATTCCTTCACGGAGGTGGGCATTTGGACCAAGGCGTTGGCGGATTTGAATAACGAGTTGGAGCAGCGGCAGGCTCAGCCGGTTTGCCCGGTCCGGACACCACGGATTCTGATCGCCGGCAGTCCGGTGATCTTTCCAAACCTCAAACTGCCGAACCTGATTGAGGAGATGGGGGCGATTGTCGTGGCCGACGAATCCTGTGTCGGAGAGCGTACGCTCTACGATCCGGTTGGGCATCCGGAACGCAACCTGCGGTCGCAGCTCACTGCTCTTGCCGCGCGTTACCTCATGCCCTGTATCTGCCCTTCCTTTGCCCCCAACGAGGACCGGCTGGTCACCTTGCGGCGGCTGATCGCCACCCACCGGATCGACGGGGTGGTTTACCACGTGCTCAAAGGGTGCGTGGTTTATGATTTCGAGGTGGGTCGGGTGGAGGCCGCCCTTAAAGAGCTGCATATTCCCGTGGTGCGCATTGAAACCGACTACAGTCCGGAGGATGTGGAACAGCTGCGCACCCGGATCGAGGCCTTTGTGGAAATGCTGGTCCAACGTAAACGAAAATAGGGAGTTGAATAATGGAATATTTTGCCGGCATTGATGCCGGATCAACCTACGTCAAGGTGGCGGTCCTGAACCAGGACGGCAATCTGGCAGGTTTTCAGCATCGGCCCACCGGTATCGATGCGGCCGGAACCTCGCGCAGCATGCTGGAGGCGATCATGGCCGATCTGGGCCAACCAAGCGGGTCGCTCGGCTCGATTATGGCCACCGGTTATAGCCGCCGGATTATCGATGTGGCCCACGATACCATCACCGAGATCAGGGCCCATGCCAGCGGGGCGCTGTTGACCGCCCCTGTCGGTACAACGATCCGCACCGTAATCGATATCGGCGGGCAGGACAGCAAGGTGATCGTCCTGGGCGAGGAAGGCGAAACCCTTAACTTTGTAATGAACGACAAGTGCGCAGCCGGTACCGGCCGCTTCCTTGAATCCCTGGCCCGGGTGCTGGAATTGGAGGTCGGTGATCTTGGCCCCCTTTCCCTCCAGTCCACGGATCCGGCCGCGATCAACAGCACCTGCGTGGTTTTTGCCGAGTCCGAGGTGATCTCTCTGGTTGCGCGCAAAACACCACCCAAAGACATCGTTGCCGGTATCCACGAGGCCCTGGCCAAACGTATCGGCGGCATGGCACGCAAGGCCCGGTTTGAAGCCGGGGTACTGCTCACCGGCGGCGGCGGCCTTAATCCAGGCATTGTCCGGGCCCTGGAAGATGAGCTTATGGTCGATATTCATCTGCCCCTCCATCCGCAGTTCAACGGCGCCATAGGTGCTGCCAGGATAGCAGGGGCGTTGCAGTAGTCGATGACCTGGGTGGAACTTGGGGCCTCGGGCATGATGCTGGGGCTGGCCACCGGACCGGTTTGCCTGGTGTCCTGCGCGCCGGTTTTTCTTCCCTTGGTGGCAAGCGGCAAGGAAGCTGCCCGGCACTCCGGATACTATCGGCAGGCGCTGCTCCGTTTTCTTGCCGGACGCGGATTGGCCTATGGGCTAACCGGTTTGCTTGTTGCTCGAGCAGGCGGCTATTCCGAGCAAATCCTGCCCGCAATTTCTGCTTGGGCAACTTTGGTGCTGGCGTGGCTGCTGGTAGGCTCTGCCTGGGGATGGAGCTTAGGATTCGGATGCCGTAGCTGTGCCGGAGGTCGGGGGAACTCGATGTTCTGGGCTGGGATGCTGACCGGCCTCAGCCCCTGTGTCCCTTTCCTGCTCGCCATTGCGCAGATCTGGCAGAATGGCTGGCAACCCTTGGCCGGTGGATTGTTTTTCCTCGGTTTTTTTGGGGGAACCAGTCTGTATCTACTGCCTTTGGCCTTTGGTGGATCGGTGTATAGAACACCTTTTTTTCCGGGATTACGCCGGGTTGTTGCCGGAGGTGCTGGCCTGGTTTTCCTGTATAAGGGAAGTGTGGCGCTGCTTGGGTAATATTGGAAGAGGGAATTGATGATGTCTCTGGCGATAAATGATAAATACTTTTAATATGTATGACTATGTTTTAACATAATTAACGTTCTGACGGTTATTGTTGATTAATCGTTTATACTTTTCATGTATATTGAAAAGTAATCGTTGTATTTTGTCTTTTAAGCGCAATATTTATCAGTATTTAATTTAAAATTTATTTACTTAATTTTTAAAATTGCATTGCATTTGTAGGTTCTTATGTTGTAGTGTGGTGATTGGTAAACATTTTCAGGATCCGAAAGGATGAAAAGGGAACCCCGTGTGAATCGGGGACGGGCCCGCCGCTGTATTCGAGGACGAACGCTGCACGATGTCACTGACCAAAAGGTTGGGAAGGCGCAGTTAGTAGGTTGATCCGGAAGTCAGAAGACCTGCCTGAAAAAGAAGGCTATTGCTTTCCCCCTGGACCAGGGAAAGCACCGATACGTGGATAAACCAGGGCATCCCCGGATCAATTTCTATTGATCCGGGGATTTTTTTGTTTTTGTCGTGGGAAATGTTGGGGAAATGTCGGTCCTGAGCAGCAAGGCAGTACAGCTGTAACTCGTTGTTAGTGTAGAAAAATCGGTGCCATCGGCGATGGCCTAACAGGGAAAACGGTGCAAGTCCGTTGCGGTCCGGCCGCTGTAATCGGGGACGAAATCCGCACCATGTCACTGATCGGAAATGATCGGGAAGACGCGGAGAGTAGGGTGATCCGGAAGCCAGAAGACCTGCCGATTTTTTGATCAGCGCAAGCGGCCGTGGTTCCCGTTGTTGATCCCAGCACCTGTGCGGGTCGTTTGACCTGTCACTGATCAGAGGTGCAGAATCAGGGGAACCCCCGGTCCGAAAGGGCTAGGGGGTTTTTTTGTTAACCAAGCAGCAAGGAGTAAGGAATGGGAACACCATTGGACATTCTCAACGATTTTCCAGCCAACACCCATGCCGAGTGGCTGGCGGTGGTGGAGAAGCAACTCAAGGGTAAACCCTTTGAGAAAACTCTGGTCAAGAAGACCTACGAAGGCATCGACATTCAGCCGATGTACTTCATGCACGATCTTGAAGGCCTGCCCCAGGTTGACAGCCTACCGGGTGAGCCGCCCTACATGCGCGGTACCACCGCCTCGGGGTCGGTGGTGAATCCCTGGCTGGTCGCCCAGGAACTCACTCTGGCAGATACCGGGGAATTCAACAAGGCTGCGAAGTATGAACTCACCCGTGGGCAGAACAGCCTCAATATCGTTTTGGATCGCGCCACCTTACGCGGTCAGGATCCTGAGCAGGCCCCGGCGGAGATGGTTGGCAAGGAGGGCTTGTCGCTGGCTACCTTAAGTGATGCCAAAACTGCCTTCGCCGATATTGATCTCACCGCCAATCCTTGCCGCATCACCTGCGGGCCTTTGGGGATCGCTCAGGCAGCCCTGATTGCCGCTTTGATTGAGGAACAGGGACTGGCCATTGATGAGTTCCAGGGATCGTTGGTAGTTGATCCCCTGGGGATCCTGGCGGTGGAGGGGAAACTGTCTGCAGCGCTTGCGACCGCTTATGACCGGATGGCGCAACTCACTCGTTGGGGCATGGAGCATGCGCCCAAGCTGCGCACCATTACCGTGGGCACGGATGGCTACCGCAACAGCGGTGGCAGCGCGGTCCAGGACATTGCCTACGCACTGGCCACCGGCGTGGCCTATATCCGCGCCCTTATGGAGCGGGGATTGGAGATCAACGACATTGCCGCACGGATCAGTTTCGAGTTTGCGATCGGTAATGATTTTTTCATGGAGATTGCAAAATTCAGGGCTGCCCGCCTAAGCTGGTCGCAAATCATCGACTCCTTTGGCGGCGATATTGAGGCTCAGAAGATGTACATCCATGCCAGCACCGCCACCTGGAATAAGACAGAGGTCGACCCCTGGGTTAATATGTTGCGCGTTTCCACCGAGGCCTTCTCCGGCATTGCAGGCGGCGTCGACAGCATGCACGTGAGTCCCTTTGACGAGATTTTTCGGACTCCCAACGAGTTTTCCCGCCGTATTGCCCGCAACGTCCACATCGTGCTCAAGGAAGAGGGCCATTTCGATAAGGTGGTCGATCCGGCCGGTGGTTGCTGGTATGTGGAGAAGATCACGGCCCAACTGGCGGAAAAGGCCTGGCAGCTGTTCCAGGACATCGAGGCTGGCGGCGGCATGGCCCAGGCGCTCGCGCAGGGGGGGCCACAACAGGCCGTTGCCCAGACCGCAGCTCAACGTGCCAAAAACGTCTCCACTCGCACCGATCGTTTTGTCGGTACCAATATGTACCCAAATCTGCTCGAAAAACGGTTGGTCGCCGAGCCTTTTGATCACCAGGGATTTCAGGAAAAACGAATTCAGGCGGTCAAGGCCCATACCAACACCGTTGACAGACAGGCCTGTGCAGACGCGCTTGCGGCCGTTAGCGAGCGACTCTCCATTCTCGACGGTGAACTGGTCACCCGGGCTGTTGCGGCTATCCGCCAAGGCGCAACCTTGGGCATGCTAAGCGATGCCCTGGCCGTTGAAAATGGCGAAATCCCAACCGCACAGCCGCTTAATATCCACCGAGGCGCCGAGCCTTTTGAGCGCATACGCAGGGCCACAGAGGCTTATGCCGCACGCAGTGGTGCTGCGCCTAAACTCTTTCTTGCCAACATGGGGCCCATTCCCCAGCATAAGGGCCGGGCTGACTTCTCCACCGCTTTTTTTAATGTCGGCGCCTTTGAGACCATCGGCAACAACGGTTTTACCACCGTGGAAGAGGTGGCAAAGGCCACGCTTGAATCCGGGGCCAAGGCAGTCGTCATCTGCTCCACCGATGCTACTTATCCCGAGATTGTGCCACCCCTGGTGCACCAGATCAAGACCGCTGATCCCGGTATCATGGTCATTCTTGCGGGCTACCCCAAGGAACATATCGAAGCCTTTAAGGAGGCCGGGGTGGACGAGTTTCTCCATGTCCGCGTCAATGCCCTGGAACTGCTGACCAAACTGCAACAACATCTGGAGGTGATCGCATGAGCGCACCGGATTTTACCACCATTGGACTGCAACCCAAAATAAAGCCGAGCAGCTACGAGGCTTGGGCGGCCAACATCAAAAAGGAAACCGGGCTGAGTGCCGAGGAATTGGTCTGGAGGACAGTCGAGCAGATCGATGTCAAACCGATGTACACCCGCAAGGATTACGACGGCCTGGATCATCTCGGCTACATGGCCGGTATTCCACCCTATATGCGCGGCCCCTACGGCACCATGTTCGTGCAACGGCCCTGGACCGTGCGTCAGTACGCCGGTTTTTCCACCGCCGAGGAGAGCAACGCCTTCTACCGCCGCAACCTGGCAGCCGGTCAGATGGGGCTCTCGATCGCCTTTGATCTGGCCACCCATCGTGGCTACGATTCGGATCATCCCCGCGTGGTTGGCGATGTGGGTAAGGCCGGGGTCGCGGTGGATTCGATCCTGGATATGAATGTGCTCTTTGCCGGTATTCCCCTGGATCAGATGACGGTCTCCATGACCATGAACGGCGCGGTGTTGCCAATCATGGCCTTTTACATCGTCGCCGCCGAGGAACAGGGGGTGAAGCAGTCGCAGTTGGGTGGCACCATCCAGAACGACATCCTCAAGGAATACATGGTGCGCAACACCTATATCTACCCTCCGGCCAATAGTATGCGCATCATTTCCGATATTTTCGCCTACACCTCGCAAAACATGCCCAAGTACAACAGTATCAGTATCTCGGGCTATCACATGGAAGAGGCCGGGGCCACCTCGGATATCGAGATGGCCTACACCCTGGCCGATGGTTGGGATTACGCCCGCGCAGGCGTCAACGCCGGTATGGACATCGACACCTTTGCCCCCCGGCTCTCCTTTTTCTGGGCCCAGGGCATGAACTATTTCATGGAGATCGCCAAGATGCGTGCGGCCCGTGTACTGTGGGCCAAGATCATCAAGAGTTTTAATCCCAAGAATGTCAAGTCCCTGGCCCTGCGGACCCACAGCCAAACCTCGGGATGGAGTCTCACCGAGGGCGACCCCTTCAATAACGTTTGCCGAACGGTGATCGAGGGCATGGCTGCCGCCCTTGGCCATACCCAGTCGATGCACACCAACTCCCTTGACGAGGCCATTGCCCTGCCCACCGAGTTCTCGGCCCGCATTGCCCGAAACACCCAGTTGTATCTCCAGGATGAGACCAATATCCTCCGTCCGGCCGATCCTTGGGCCGGTTCTTTCTACCTCGAGGCTCTCACCGGAGCCATTATGAAACGGGGCTGGGAGTTGATCCAGGAGGTCGAGAATCTGGGTGGCATGGCCAAGGCCATCGAGACCGGCCTACCCAAGATGCGTATCGAGGAGGCGGCCGCGCGTCGCCAAGCCGGTATCGACTCCGGCCGGGAGAAGATCGTCGGTGTCAACAGCTATTGCCTGGACAAAGAAGATGCCCTGGACACCCTGGAAGTCGACAACACTGCGGTGCGCGAGTCCCAGCTCAAGCGTTTGGCCAAACTCAAGGCCGAACGCGACGAGCCCAAGTGTCAGGCCACGCTCAATGCCCTAACCCACTGCGCCGAGACCGGCGAGGGCAATTTGTTGGCCTTGGCGATTGAGGCGGCCCGTGCCCGGGCATCGCTTGGGGAGATCAGTTTTGCCCTGGAAAAGAAATGGGGGAGGCATACGGCTGTGATTCGTTCCATATCTGGTGTGTATAAGGCGGAATTCAGCGAGAAGGATGAGGTGCAGAAGGTCATTGCCATGGCGAAGAAGTTTGAGGACATGGAGGGCCGGAGGCCGCGCATCATGGTGGCCAAGATGGGGCAGGACGGTCATGATCGTGGGGCTAAGGTCATTTCCACTGCCTTTGCCGATCTGGGCTTTGACGTCGATATCGGCCCGCTGTTTCAGACCCCGGAGGAGGCTGCTCGCCAAGCTGTGGAAAACGACGCTCATATCGTTGGTTTCAGCTCGCTTGCCGCAGGTCACAAGACCCTGTTGCCCGCCCTGGTGCAGGAGTTGGAGAAGTTGGGACGACCGGACATCATGTGTGTCATCGGCGGGGTTATTCCAGCGCCGGATTACCAATACCTGCGCGACCACGGGGCTGCCGCCATCTTTGGTCCCGGTACGGTCATTCCGGTGGCGGCCATGAAGATCCTGGAGGAGTTAATGGCACGGTTGCACGCAGAATAGGGGAACCGCATCCCTTAAGGGGTGTCTCTGCCGAGCTTTAACTCGCGGAGGCCCCCCTTCAACCCAACGCATAAGGAGAGGCAATGACATCGAACACCAAAATGCCGGAATGGGCGCCGGAGGGTAATTGCGAAGGCTTTGCCTGCCGAGTCATGGATGGGGTGGAAGCGGGTCATGACGGGATCAGCACCTACAGCGGCACGGAAAAGACTGCAAAACCGGCGGTTCGCCATCGCCGACCGCAACTTACTGCCCAGGAGTTTGCCGAGGGCGTGCGACGCGGCGATCGTGCCATACTCGGCCGCGCCATTACCCTGGTGGAGTCCAACGCAACCCATCACATCGAAAAGGCGCAGGAGGTGCTCAAAATTCTGTTGCCTTATACCGGTAACTCAATCCGTGTCGGTATTACCGGTGTGCCTGGGGTGGGCAAGTCGACCTTTATCGAGGCCTTCGGCTGCAACTTGATCGAACAGGGGCACAGGGTGGCGGTTCTGGCGGTGGATCCGTCGAGTTCCATCTCCGGCGGTTCGATTCTCGGCGACAAAACCCGCATGGAGCGCTTGAGCCGGGAGCAACGCTGTTTTATCCGCCCTTCACCCGCTGGTATCACCCTGGGGGGCGTGGCGCGAAAAACCCGCGAGACCATGCTGGTTTGCGAGGCGGCAGGCTTTGATGTGATCCTGGTCGAGACCGTGGGCGTGGGGCAGAGCGAGACTACGGTCCGTTCCATGGTCGATTTTTTTCTTTTGTTGATGCTGGCCGGGGCCGGGGATGAGCTGCAGGGGATCAAGAAAGGCATCATGGAGTTGGCCGATGCCCTGGTGATCAACAAAGCCGATGGTAAAAACAAACTGACCGCCGAGACCGCCCGGTCCGAATACGAACGCGCCCTGCATTATCTGCAGCCATCCACCGAAGGCTGGACGTCCCATGCCTATACCTGTTCGGCCTTGGGCAACGAGGGGGTCGACCAAATTTGGAAGGTGATTGGAAAATATCGCGATATTACGGTCAAGTCCGGCGTGTTTACGCGGCATCGCAAGGAACAGAATATTAAGTGGGTCCACGATATGGTGGATGATCACCTGCGCTCGCTTTTTGCCAAGCATCCGGGGGTGAACCGGATCATCAAGGACATCGAGCGTAGCGTGGGCAACGGTGTGCTGCCGGCTGTGGCGGCGGTGCAGCAGTTGATAGCCGTGTTTGAATGTAAAGAATCCTGAATCCACGGGTATTCGCAAAATCTGTCCCGGGCATTTTTCCTGCCTTGGAATTGTATCCGGTTGCCATGTCACACTCCGGGCGCTCCGTTTGCCGACGGAACGCCACATCAATGCAATGAACGGAAGGGTGATCCGGGGCAGAATTTAAGAGGAAAAAACATGAAAAATGCGCAAATTACACTCGAACTGTCAGGAAAAACCTTGGAAAATCTGCTTTATCTTGCCCATCGTCTTCATCGTCATCCCAATGAGCTGACCGTTGATCTGCTCTACGCCGCGATCGAGATCTCTATGGACAGCGAGGATGCACAGCTGGCGCTCATGACCAGGCCAGCAAACGGCGGGGTGCAGTAATATATTTTTTTGGTAAACTCCTGGATTTGCCGAGGGACAGCAACAGGTTGACGGCTCCAGGAAAAAAAGAAAGGTTCATGAAGGAGTGCCACTTTATTGGCCGCATGAAGTGTGAATGCAAGTGCCATGCGGTGTGGTTAGTGAAACGCGGAAGGAATTACCGGCAGCAGTCGGGTGGTCAGTTCCTAATACCGGGAGGTCCGGGCATACGTAGTTTGCAGATCTGTACGAGATGATCAATATCGGACGCTTGGCAGGTTGGGAAATATTCTTTGACGTAGTCCCAAAACCGTATTGCCAGGAGGCGGCAGCAGGCGAGGAGGTCAGCGTGGTTGTCGGTGGGTGCTCCTGGTGTTTGATCCAACACGGTGCGAATTCTCTGGTTATTTCGTGTTCATACTTCTCTTCAGGCAAAGGATCGAAAAAAGCGCCGTTTCCGAATGAGGAAAGAGCGCTTTCGCCATACAGCCTGTGCGTTAGTGAACTATGAACTACGCCACAACCAGGAAATCGTTTGCCAATATCTCGGGTATGTTGATCAGGGTGGCAAATTGTACCGATGCGCCCTCACCACTGCCGTCGGCATCGTAGAACAATGCGCCGGAGGAGGTGTTGTAGAGGATGTAGTCATTGTCGTCCTGGGCCGCACCACTGGAGTTGGCGCAAAACAACGCTGAATTGAGCGTGCCCTCGTCGCTCAGGGAGGTGAACACGGATTTGCTCAACTCAAGAACATCCTGGCCACTGACAAAGTCAGACAAGACAAGCACGGAGCCACTTTCATCCGTTGAGGCCGTGCTTTTCTGCTCGATGGGGAGCGAGGCCGCAGGGATGCCATACCCACCGGAGGGTTGAATATAGCTGAGTTGATGTTCCGACCCCAGGAACCAGTCAAGGACCGTGACCGAACCGGCTTCACCATCGTCGATATTGACAAGCAGGTCATCGCCGGACTGCACAAACGTGAGGCGGGCCTCCGTGATATCATCGGTGAAAATCAGCCAGTCCGTCCCACCATCTCCATTGAGGATCGTATCATTGCCCGAACCGGCCCGGTAGACATAAATATCGTTACCGGCTCCTCCGCTGAGGACATCATCTCCGGCATCGCCACCGAGTTGGTCGTCACCGGCCCCACCCAATTGGGTATCGTTGCCTGTACCGCCATCCAGATAATCGCTACCGTCTCCAGCCACCAGCCAGTCGTTGCCGCCAAGGCCGAACAGTTGATCATCTCCGGCAAGTCCTTGTAGCAGATCATTGCCGCTGGAGCCGACAACCTGACCACCTGCGGCAACACCGGTCACAACCTGATCAAAGGTGCTTGCATCGGGAACTGTCAGGAGATCATCGTTGTCATCCGCTGGCACGGTGAACAGGGCATTGATTTGCGCTGCAGAGATACCGCTTTCGCCATCGGGTTGGATATAACTCAGCTGGTTTTCACCACCCAGGAACCAGTTGCTGACCGTGACCTGGGTTGCCGAGTCCGCATCAATGCGAATGATGAGGTCGTCATCCGACTGAATGAAACTCAGGCGATCACTGGTGATCCCGTCATCAAAAATCAACCAATCCGTCCCACCTCCGGCATTAATGATGGTATCCGCGCCTGCTCCGGTCCGGTAGACATAGATATCGTCGTCACTGCCACCAGCGAGAATATCATCGCCAGCGTCGCCTCCGAGTTGATCATCGCCTGCACCACCATTCTGCACGTCGTTGCCTGCACCGCCGTCCAGGTAGTCGCTGCCATCGCCACCATTCAATTCGTCGTCGCCAGCCAGTCCGAAAAGTTGATCATCGCCTTCATACCCATTGAGCTGATCCGCACCGCTCGTTCCAACAAGTTGTTCAGCAGCCGTCGTCCCTTCGACAACCGTATCAAAATCCCCTGCAGGAGGTTCGGACGCCAACAGCGCCTCGATCTGGGCCGCAGCAATTCCAGTCCCTCCGTATGGCTGGATGTACTCAATCCGGTTGTCGGTATTGGTGAACCAGTTCAGCACGGTAACCTGATCATCCGTTCCCTCCACGTCGATCACCAGATTGTCATCAACCCGGTTGAAGGCTAGTGTATCAAGGGTCAGGCCTGTGTCAAAAAGCAACCAATCGGTGCCGCCACCACTATTATCGATGGTATCGACGCCATCACCGGAGCGGAAAATATACATATCGCTTCCACTGCCACCATACAGCATGTCATTGCCGGTACCGCCAACGAGTTGATCGTCCCCTGAACCACCAAGCAGCCAGTCGTCACCGTCTTGGCCATAGAGAGAATCATCGCCCTCATACCCTCGCATGCAATCGTTGCCGGTAGTGCCAAACAATTGCTCGCCATCCGAGGTGCCATAGACTTGTCGCTCAAATACGACCTCAGCCGGGATCACTATGCCGTCGGCTTCAGGGGTGTTCGGAGGAAACATCCGGTTGATCGTTTCCGCTGTAAGACCACTAACTCCAGACGGCTGGATAGCATAGAGCTGGTACTGTTCGCCAAGGAACCAGTTGCCGACAATGACCTGGTGGTTTTCGTTGCCGTCAACCCGGACAATCAGATCGTCCCCCGATTTGATAAAACTCAGGCGATCAACCGTCAGGTCATCGGTAAACAGCAGCCAATCCGAACCGCCATCGCTGTTGTCGATCTGGTAGATGCCCGCATCGGCACGATAGACATAGATGTCATTGCCAAGCCCGCCGCGAAGAAAATTGTTGCCGCTTCCGCCATCGATCTGATCGTTTCCGTCTTCACCGTACAGGTTGTCGTCTCCACTGCCACCTTCCAGGTAATCATCGCCCGTGCCGCCAAGCAAAAGATCCTGGCCTTCGGCACCGAACAAGGCATCATCACCGTCGTTTCCAATCAGGGTGTCATCGCCTTCAAGTCCCAAAAGGTTGTTGGCGGTTTCATTGCCGGTGATAATGTTGTCAAGTTGATTGCCGTTTCCCTGGCATACCGCACCAACTAAGGTCAAGTTTTCAATATTATCGGAAAGCACGTAAAGCGTATCGTAGCTACGGATTTCCGTATCCACCCCTTGATCCGCATTTTCCCGAATAGAGTCTTCCACCGTATCCGTCAGGTAGGTGTCGTTGCCAGCACCACCGGTCATGATGTCGCTGCCTGCACCACCGTCAAGCCTGTTGTCGCCAGCGTTGCCTTGCAAGACGTTGTCCAGTTCATTCCCAGTGGCATCGACATCGGCCGAACTAGTAAGAGTGGCATTCTCAATATTAGCGCCGAGCGTGATGCTAAGTTCGCTTTCTATGGTGTCGTTACCCTCTCCGACCAATTCAATGACCACGTCACCGGAGTCGTCAACTTCATAGACATCATCACCGAGGCCGCCTTCCATCTGGTCGCTACCAAGACCGCCAATTAATGTGTCGTTGCCACTCAAGCCAAGGAGGATGTTATCGGCAGCATTGCCGGTAATTATATTGTCCAGGTTGTTGCCCGAACCATGAACGCTCGATCCGCTGAGGACAAGATTGTCAACGTTGTCGGCCAGTTCCTGTAATGTATCGTAATTACGGATCTCCGTATCCGTCCCCTGGGCAACGGCCTCGACAATGCTATCTCCTTCATTTTCGGTGAGATAGGTATCATCGCCACGCCCACCTTCCAGCGTATCGGCACCAGAGCCACCATCTAGGATGTTGTTGGCACTGTTGCCAACTAAATGGTTACTCAACTCGTTGCCAGTGCCGTCGATGGCGACCGTGCCGGTCAGAACCAAATTTTCCAGATTATCCCCAAGGGTGTACGAGACGGAACTCTCAACGGAGTCGGTTCCCTCATCGCTGTTTTCAATAAGGGTATCCTCCAGTCCATCCACCACATACGTATCATCGCCCATACCACCAAACAGCACATCTGTTCCGGTTCCGCCGATAAGCCGATCATCACCGGCACCGCCTCGGAGTTCGTCGTTTCCTTGCAAACCGCTTAGGGTGTTGTTGCCGCTATTGCCCAGTAGGATATTGTCCGCTTCATTACCCGTGGCATTAATTGCCGAATCGCCGGTCAAAATCAGATTCTCAACATAATCGGCAAGGGTTGTGCTAATGGAACTCTCAACTAAGTCAGTTCCTTCGTTTTCCAGTTCCACGACCACATCTTCGGCATTATCCACTACGAAGGTGTCATTGCCGGTCCCACCGAACATTTGATCGCTGCCAAGACCACCAATCAATGAGTCGTCACCCGCGCCACCGTAAAGGGTATCATTGCCCGCCTGACCGTCGAGCTGATTGGCGTACTCATTGCCCGTCAGGGTGTTGGCAAGATCGTTTCCTGTACCGTTTAAGGCCTCTTCCCTAAGCAAAGAAAGGTTTTCGACATTATCGGACAGGATGTAATTGGCAGTAGCAATGACGGTATCGGTTCCATTGCCGGAGAGTTCGATAACAGTATCCGCCGTATTGTCCACAAGGTATTGATCGTCACCCGCACCTCCAATAAGGGTATCCGCACCAACACCTCCATCCAACAGATCATTACCCTCGTTGCCAATCAAGGTATCGGCACCGGCAAGACCGTACAGACTATTGTTTTGACCATTGCCTTCGATCGTGTTGTTCAGGTCATTCCCGGTACCGGTGAGGACCGTGGCTCCTTCAGCCAGTTGCAGCTTTTCGATATTATCACCAAGGGTATAGTCCAGAGAGGCGATAACAGTATCCTGGCCTTCATCAAGTTGTTCGATCAGGGTATCCTCGGTGCTGTCAACCATATAGGTATCATCGTCAAGGCCACCTGCAAGGATATCCGCTCCTGTTCCACCGGTAAGCACATCATTGCCGGCTCCACCATACAAGGTGTCATTGCCGTCGCCGCCGTACAACTGGTCGGCGCCATCTTCACCATCAAGCGTATCGTCACCGGTATCGCCATACAGGGTGTCATTGTCGGCTCCGCCAAACAACTGGTCGTTATCCTCATTGCCGTGGAGGATATCGTCGCCTGCATCACCATAGAGGGTATCTAGGCCGACATCGCCATTGATCAGGTCAACGCCTTCCCCACCGTATAGGATGTCATCTCCGGCATCACCAGAGAGTGTGTCATCTCCAGTTCCGCCATACAGAATATCGATACCGTCTCCGCCGTTGATTGTATCGTTCCCTGCATCACCGTATACGGTATCATCACCCTCACCGGCCAAAACAGTGTCGTCACCGTCGCCAGCCAGGGCAGTGTCATTGCCGGTTCCGAGGTCCAGATGATCATCACCTCCACGGCTGTCTACACTATCATCTCCAGCCAGGGTAGTAATAATGTCCCGGCCCGAGGTGCCAGTGATACTATCGTCATCCTCGGTGGCAGGAAGATCGATACCGACTGCGGCGATGACGTCGGCCACGCTCAGTAGAGAAACAGGATAATAAAACGGGTGTAAACGGGATAATCCGTGCCAATATGACGGGATCGCAGGGGAACGAGCGGGAACGAATGGGAATGAATAGATGAAAATCAAAAACGATCTTGACTGAGTCAAAACCGTTTCAAAGGGTAAGGAAAGAAAATTTGAGGTGTCTGCTTATCTACTTTTCAGGATTAACACGCTGCAAAAATCTATGTATGGAGCTTTCTGAGAACCCTCGTTTTTTTCCGAATTTTTTGACAAGAGCTTCATGAATTTGGCTGATTGTCATGTAGCTATCTATTCCGAGAATATACGCCTTCACCTCTTGATCAGCATCTATCGGGCTGACGCCACCTCGACTTTTGCGAATCAGATTAGGATTTGACCGTAGACCTGTCATATCAAGAATATTTTTGGGTGGTGGTTCACCTGCCGCGATAATGTACATGCTTGCAGATAGTATTTGCATGGCATCCTTTTTCCCCATTCCTGTCAGACGTAAGACTATATCCTGAACTTGCTTTTCTATCTGCTCAGGATTCAAATTCGTTTCCTGGCTTCCATCGTGAGCGTTGTTCATGCTCTTTCCTCCATTTTCCCGGTACTGGGAGATTTATTATTCCCGTTCTTGCTGCCACGCTTCCGACTGGCAACCCGGCCCTTTAGCACATCGATAAGGTGATGTGCCATTTCGGTGTCCAGCCATTGCCAAGAGGCAACCTTCACCAGCGGTCCGCCTCGGCCATTCTCAAGGAAGTGATTCAAGGTGGATTCCATCTGCTTGTCTTCGCCTTGTGACCAATCACTTCGGAGCGCCCACCAGAGCCCGAAAATGAACTCAAATTGGCCCATGCTTGGCCGTCCTTTTCGTGCCGCAACCTTTGTAGCCTTGGCCAGGAGTTGGACTCCTTCCGGGAGATCCTCCCACCGCCAGGCTACAACGCTTTTCCGGGCCTTTTTTTCAGCTTTATCGGCCAAGTTGCTCAGGTGGCCGATAACGGCCTGAATTTGACTGGGGCTACGCAGATCTTTGCAGCTATTGACACCGGCCCGGTTTCGTAGAATATCGCGGTAAGTGTCGTCATCAAGGCCGCATACGCGCTGCAAGGTCTTTATTCTTTTAATCTGGGTATTGGTGATCATAGCCAATGTCCTCAGCCGGCGGCGGCTTGCGGCATTCCATCATCTAAGTCCAACAGATCACGCAGTGAAGATTTTGCCGCCGTGCCGGTTTGCGTCTGTTGCTGGACGGGCTTACCGTTCTCTACCGTCCTGTTCCTGGCCTTTTTCCTGGATGGTCGCTCGTGTTCGGCTGGAAACAGCGCCTCGACATCCTCAAGAAGCACTTGCCGTCTTCCGGATACCAAGGCGTTCTCCATAAGGCGGAACAGCGTATCTTTGAGGTCTTCAAAATTATGGCCACCAGGCAAGCCGGATATGCGTTTCACTGCATCGGCGGCCACCCTTGATTTCATCGTCTCACTGACAAAATCTTCAACTTCATCCGGTGATAAACCGTTCATTTGTACGGCATCAGCCCGAAGTTTGACTTCGGAAACGCCTGGCTTATTCATCGGATCGGATTGACCGACCAAAATGACGGAAAACAGCTCTGTTTTCCCCATCCAAGCCATTTCCCTGGTTCTTTTTATCGCACGAAGCGTCATGCCGTGCAGGTGGTGGGCCTCTTCAATAACCAGGACCACATCATTTTTGGTTGATGCTTCACCAAGAATGCGCCGGAGCTGCCGCGCGCGGATCTCCCGCCCTCGTTTCGGCTTCTCGCTGCAAAGATCCATGATAAGCGCCTGTTCGATATCACCGATGTGCAGTTTATGGATATCGTTTGCCACAGGTTCAACCAGCTTGACCTTCTTCAGCTTGCCCAGGGCGGAGCGGACAGCGCTACTTTTGCCAATACCCCGCTCGCCGATCACGGCCACCATGGAATGACTTTTGACAGCCAGGCCCACAACCTTCTCTATTTTCAGGTGATCCCGGCTTTTAAGGCCTACCTGCTTGAAAGGATCGTTTGTAAAACCGAACTCGGCCAATAGCTCCAGCTTTGAAACCTTACCCATGTGCAGACCTCCTTTTTTCATCTTCTCTTCGAAAAATTACCTCTTGGATCAGCTCATCAACGTATTGGCGACATAGGCCATTTGCCGTGAATGCCTGTTCAAGCACGGCCCAATCATCACTACCCTTCAGAGGTCGTTCCCCTGATTGCTCTATAAAATGACGCATTGCCTCTTCTGCGGAGTCAAACGTGTCTTTTTTGATGGTGAACACCGGATCGAACGGTTGTTCCTCCTGTGTCCTGATGGGGAGATTGATGATTTTCTCATCCATCTTCTTCTCTTGAAACAGGGTTTGGGTGATCTGAAGTTCTTTCGCGGCTTTGACGTTTTTCTGATGTTCGGTGTGTGGGTGGGCTGTAAATGTGCCGACAGGGTTGGGCTTGAATGGGATCACCTCATATTTCTCCCCGGTCTCCACATCCTGAACGATGATATCATCGGTGAACACGCCTTTGATGACCCGAACCCAAGCATCATGCAGGCCTTTGACTTCGAAAATTTCTGTATTAAGGCTGAAGGTGCCGTCACGCCCGACCTTTCTTTCTATCTGCTCGCAAGTCGTGGAAAATGCCCCTTCCGGCAATGGGCGAACACCGCCGTGTTTGGCCAAGGTTATCCTTTTCCACATCTGTTCACGAGTCACCCCTTTTTCATAGCGTTGGTCACGGCGGTTGTATTCTATGTCCAGAAAGATCAAAAACTGCCTGTTAAGTTCACTGAGAGTGATTTCAAACTTCTTTCGATCATCAATCGCCAAAAATTGTTTCTCGAATCGCTGCCAAATAGTACGCCACGGCCGTTCTATTTTGCCGTGGGCATCCTTGGCACCGGGTTCGCTGGGATCTATGGCTACCTCAAGGCGGGTGAAAAGGTTTTCTGTCATCTTGCCTCGCATCATTGGTCCCTTGTCCCCCTTGATGCTCTTTGGCAGACCGTGAAGCGTTTTTTCATCTGTTTTGCTCCAGGCCCATTCCAAAAATGCCAAGTTATCCGCCGCTGATTCACCGGGAGCCGCCACATATCGCGCCGCCAAACAGCCGGAGTAATCATCGACAACGCCGTAGATCAAAAGCTTCATTTTAATGAGGAGAGGCTTGTTTTTGTAATTTTGGGAAGATCCTTCATGCAGTTTCAACAGGTAGTCGCCATCCTCCAGAGCCTTGACCACATGGAAGTACTGTGAAGTCGATGCATCGACATGGTGCAGCTGGTTTGGCCCTTCGGCCTGGAAACGCTGTATCCGCCGGGCGGTTTTATTGAGACGGTTCACCCGGGCACACCGGTCGATGCTGCCGGGGTGAAATTTCGGCGCATCCTCCGGCAATTCGCCGTTTCTGCAAGCAATAGCATAGGCCTGGTCTGTTGAGATGGGAGAGTCACCGTCGGGCACCCTGAATTTCACTTGGTAGACGATTCTAGTGATAGCTTCCAGGGGGGCGTTACCCTTCTTACCTCTTACCCTTTCAGTTTGCTGAAGTGCCCATATTCTTTTTGCATCGCACTTCAGTAGTGATGCCCACTTGGCGACAATAGCTGTCTTGGTCCCTCTCGCGGCCTGCTGCAGTTCAGCCTTGATTTGCAACTCTATCTCTGGGGTGAACGCCATGCTTTCAGATCTCCGGGGTGAAGGTGTCAATCCATTCCCGTTCAAGCAGGTCCAGTTCTTTCCGCATCCACATAAATTCAGCCTCAATTTTTGCTTGGGTCGGGAGATCCTCCTTGAGCCTGTCGTCATGCATAAATCGACGTCTCAGCGCCACCGCATCCCGGACGGCCTTGGATAATTCCGCGAAATGCTCCAGGCACCACTCCGGGCTTTGGTCATCAACCGGAGCAAATTTTTCCAGGTCATTACACTTTTCCTGGAGACCGTCCCGTTCCGACCTCAGTGTTTTGGTTTCCTCAGCGATAATCTTGTCCCGATTTTTCCGCTCCTTTTCGAGTTCCTCCGCCAATTCCTTGTTGGTTTTGAGCTGCCATTCCTCCAAAGGCTTGCCGTAGAGGGCGTCCTCTTTCTTGATCTCTTCAAGATCCTCTTCCGGGAGGTCGAGCAGGATCATTGCTTGTTTTATTCCGCCTTTGGCCAGTTTACCCAGGCCTGGGTCCTGTTCCAACCTCGCGGCCACTTTCATGAAATTTCGAGCTTGACGGGGTGATAATGGGAAATTTGCTTCCAGCCATTTTGTAAAATTCCCGTGCCCTTCGAAAATTTTTATAGCCAAGAGCATTCTCCCAATTTCAATATAGGCTGTCGTGATGAATCCAATCCGCATATTGATTTCAGCGGTCAGCGAAGGAAGGTCATATTCACGGCCATCAAGGTAAATTTCAGCACTCTGCAGGGCCAATTTTCGGTCCGCTTCTTCAAGCTTTTGCTGGTCGATCTCCTGGAGACCATTCTGCAACCCCTGGTTTGTCTCATAAATTTTGATCTCGGCGCTATCAGCTGCCGATTGGTCATGTCCGTTTTTCTTTGTCATGAATGCCACCTCTCTATATCAACGCGCTTGAAGGAGGTTTGATGCCTGTAGAAGTTCTTCGTTTACTTGTGCGAGAATCCGCGAAAGGCCTTCGAAGCCATCAGGTGTCAAATGATCCTGCTGAGAACACATACCAGTCACGTCTCGAAGAAAAGCAATTACATCTCTAGAGTTGCCTATAATATCGAGGGCCGTAACGCCCTTGTCTTGCTCAGCCATGTAATTCACCCCACTGGTATTAAGTTTTTATGCCTTCGGCGTCAAATTGGCCGCGCAACAGCTCGATATTCTATCCAACTCATCGGCAACGTTTCTCAAAATATAGGTCAATCCGATATCTCCATCTTCAGAGATCCTGATGCCTCCCTCTCCGCTAAAAACCCCTGTACATCCGACATCGGCCAAAAACGAGATAACGCCTTTTATCGTTTCAATATCCGAACAGACGTCAGCGACGCTTAGTGTAGGATGTAAATTGGTCATTTTACTTTCAGCTCTTGTAATTGGTTCGGCGGTTGCCATTCTTCCCGTTCTCCGATTTTCGAATTGGTTGTCTGGATCAGCCAAGATATTCATGTTCTTTGGTCTCAATTTCTGCGCGCTTCATGGCGACATATCGCACGAATCCGTCAGCTACTCTGACGATTTCGGGGGAACATTCCCACTGGCGGTTCCACCGGCACTGTCGAACCATCCTCATGTGCTCCAGGGTTTTGAGGTAGCGGTACACCTTGTCCGGCTTGAAACCCGATTCGGCCTCAATCTCCTTTGCGGTCATCTCCCTAAATCGAGGACTGCAAAGGGAAAAGAATATAGAGAGGCACTCGCAAACCCCCTGATTGATATATTTTCCTTCCATCTGAATTTTCCTTAGCTCTTGATTCCTTGTTTTTTCAGCTCTCTCTTGAGCTGTTGCATTTCCGAGATATTCTTTTCCAGCTTGCCAATGGCCAGCATGGCGAGATCTTCCTTGGTGGTGACTTCAGCGCCCTCGGCAGAAACAATGGCCCGTGCAGGCTCCAGGGATTGGGTGATGCGGTGGATGGCAAAGAGAAAATAGGCCTTGATGGGGTATTCGACCGGCTTGGACAGGTAGTGATTGAACATCTCGTAAGAGAGAGGCCGCTGGCACTCGCCGTTTTTATGCTTCTCTTCGGTCCTGCCCCAATGAGCGTTCATGGCATCGCAGACCTGTTCCCTGCTCAGTCCGGATTCGCGAATACTCCGCTTGATGGCGGCTGCGATTTCAATGCAGTCCTCAGCCTCGCTGACAGATTCACGGCTGCACGCCGCCTGCTTCGGGTTGCATTGTTCGGCAATTTCTTCCTTGGCTGCGGTATAGGTGGCCAACGCATCAAAGATGTTCAATTGCCCGGCTTGTTCAGCTCTTTTTGCTTTGTTCGCTTTCGGTGCCATGCGTCTATTCCCTATTTGCATTTAGACGGTGACTGGTTTTAGCCGATGTGCTACTTTCTTTTCAAAAGCCTTGTGTGGCGGCATTCCGGCTGGACCCGTCAGCTTCCCATACTCCGTCTGGTGGTGGGACGTCCCGGTTGCATCTGGATCGGTTGATTGAGGGCATCATACCGGGACGGCCATATTTCCCATGGTTTGACGCCGATAATGTCGGCAAAGATGCGTTCCATTGCTGGCCACCGCTTCCGCAAGACATCGTAAGCGGATGCCCTTTTGTAGCCGTTTTCCAGAGCCACACGGGTAATGGTGTAGCCCTTCTTGCCCAGGGCTGCTTTAATGTCCCAGATGTGCCAGTCGCCCACTTGTTTCTTGGGTTGCTGCGGCATGGAGTTCCTCCTTGATTGTTCCCAGCGCTTGCTGGTTTTTTTTGTCTCAAACATATCCGAATATATGTATTAATCTTTGTATGGAATTTTTCCATAACAAAGTCAAGGAATTTTTCCATGAACGAGAAGAGAGAAATCGGATCACGACTCAAATGGATACGTGAGCGCCTGGGAATGAGTGGCGCTGAATTTGGAGCAAGTATAGGAATTTCTCAGTCAAAAATTGCTGATTTAGAGCGAGGAAAAACCAAGATATCCATTGAACTCATGGGGTTGCTTGAAAGGAAATATGGAATCTCGCGAGACTGGTTGATCGAAGGTATCGGTCACTGGGAAAGGTCCACATTGATTAAAAAAACCATCCAGGCTATTGAGGATGCAGAGGATCTCCTTCCTCAGATGCTCATGGAAATTGAAGCAGAAAAACTTAACGAATTGGGATTGCGCACTGACGCTGATGTAGGCAAAGATATTGATCGAGTGCAGACTTGCTTGAAGGCAATCAATGATTTCAAAAGCAATCTTGATCGATTGCATCTTGCAACAAAAAAAGCAGAGACTTTGGGTTTGACAACAGATGAAGCTACTAGGGTGCAGGAAATAATTCTTGGCGCTGAAACTGGCGACAGAGGCATGGTTGAGAGAGCGCTGAACAACTTAAACACTGATGAATCTTTGTTATTGAAAAATTATAGGACCTGTTCCTCATCGGGTAAAAAAGCTCTAATATGTACAAGTGAAGCGCTAAATGAAAACTTGAAAACGCCTCAATAACGAACAGGAAGCAGTAAGAAACCCCTCTTTGTATAGCCATCCTGCTGCCACCGAAAAACACTATCACCCCCCTTACCCGAAAGGGGGGAACGAATCCGGAGTCGCTTTTATCCATGCCCCCAATCAGGACGGCACCAAAACGGAAAAAAATTCCGTTTTGAATTCCACTTCGCCAAAACGGAATTTTTTTCCGTTTTGCCCTCAATGTTGCCATCGTACCCCCTTGCCCAGGAAACCACTAGCCAGCCACAAGCAGCAACCCCGTTTAAAACATCTTTAAAATTCCCTGTATTGTTCGACCGGCCACCGCAATGCCCCTTCGGTTGCTGTAGTCGTAAATCCCATCACAGGCCGGTTTTGAGGCTATCCCGAACTGTCCGCTAACCAAACCTTCTCCGCCTCTATTTTCCTCCAGGCGAGTCTTTCGGCCGTCACCGATTCTCTCCAGCCCATTCCATTCCGTAACGCTACGCAATTTTTTTATGCAGTCCTTCATATAGAACATTTGCATGAAACGTTTCATTCTATGTCCAGGTGGAAAAAATGAATGAACCTGCTGAGCTGCAAGGGGAGATCCATGAAGGACGTGACTATCTCGATAAGTCCGAAGATAGACGAATTGCCAGGAATCTTGAAAGAGATTGCCCGCGTGATCGGTGTTGATAACGCCGTCAAGCTTGCGAGGGAATTCAGCGGTGGGCATCTATATATCCCCAGTATTGCCAGGCTGGAAAAGAAAGAGCGTGATCAGCAAATGCGGGCTGAATATGACCAGGGCAGCGTAACGGTAGCCAAGCTGGCAAGAAAATATCGAGTTTCAGAGCGCACGGCCTGGACCATTCTCGGCAAGCCAAACACATAACCGGTGGAATGAAATGAACGAGATGATGGACTTCCAATCTCCCGGCAACCCGATGTACCACCTTCTTCATCCTGAAGTTAACCAGGGGCGCGGTACCGCCCGGTCAAGCTCAAAGCCAAACCACTTTGGTGTAGCCGAGGCTGCTCTCTTCACTGGAATACTCGCCTTGATCATCCTGGCAACCCTTGTTTTGGAGAGGTGGGAAAGGCGAAAGATGAAAAAATTCTGGAACGAATCAACGACGAATTTGTTCAACCACGAGCACACTCAAAAATAGAGAGGAAAAATCAATGAAAATTGAACAGATGCTGGAAAAGAAGCGGACTTTACTCGATGAAATAGAATTGACCACATTGGGCCTGCATCACGTCCCCTACGTTGATGGAATTAATCGTGAAGGATGGGAGGCTCGGGCTCGGGCTAATAACATTCAAACCAGATATGGAAGTGATCAAACTAAATGGCCACGACATATTCAGAGTGATTATGCCCTTGCTAAGCAAACGGCTGAAAAAGCCGCAGCAAGAGTTGAGGCGGCTAAAGAGCAAAAAGAGGAGATTGAGTCAAAGTTGAAAAGCCTTCAGGCACAATTAGCAACAATGACACAACAAATTTCTATCGAAGATCTCTTGCAACTGGGATCATCCTACAAAGAATTGTCCCAAAAGGTTGAGCAATTGAATGGGGTTATAGAGGAGAAAGAACAACTCATCGCTGAAAGTAAGCAAGCTGGCACAAACTCTTTGCCCTCATTAACCAAGAAAAAAGAAGACCTCTTAGCAGCTATCGCTTGCGGAGAATCTACAGACGTAGCCCAACTCAATACGCTTTCCTCGGAAATAACAAAAGAGGAAGATCGGCATGATGATCATGTCAATACGTTGATTGCGGCCTCACAGACAATCTCCGGTCTAAGACGCAAGAAGGGGCAATTTGAAAACGAACTTGCTGTTGCAAAGCAGAATTACACCGATGGCTTGGTCGAATTTATCGAACAAGAGTTGGAAAAAGCTGGTGGTGAATATGTCCAACACGGCAAAGCCACAGCAAATGCATTCTCCAAGGTCGTTGCGCTTGGAGCAATCCTTGAGAAATGCGGATCTCCCAAAGCGATTTTTGGTCCGTACACACGGCGTTTTAAAATCCCTTCCTTCTTGCTGGATACCTGTATGGCTCAAGAAGCACCGGGTGCCCCTGGTTTTCTTTTTCAGCGCAATGGATATGAAACTCAAGGGGCTATTGAAGCCGAAATGACACGGTTAAGTCAGCTTGGAATTGAGATACCAGGCTGAACAAAACAGCCTGTACTTTGCCAGAAAAGATGATTTTTTGCTGATTGTTCACCGCTGAAAGAATGGAGTTGGCCTTATCCTCCGGCCCTCCTGCTCGTGGTTGGGTCGGTGGACAATCAGCATTTTCGCCCCTCTCAGGATGTCATGAAAATAAGGAATGGAGGCCGATAGATTGGAGATTAATCAACTTTCAGAACAATTCAGGCTGTCAGTTGGCGAATTACCCGGTGACACACAGCTGATTGCTGAGGCTATCGAAGAATCATTGCCGGGGTTGGGTATCCCTGTTGTCTTGATATTGGCTAGGAAATTTGGAGGGTCTCCGCTCTATATCCGCAAGTTGAACGGGGCGCTTTTGCGGTGGCGCAATGAACAGATTCGGTCCATGTACGACCAGGGCGGTGTTACTGGCCGACAATTGGCGTGGTTCTGGCAGTTGAGCCAATCCAGCATTGAAAAGATTCTGGCCCAACCAGGTCAGGCCGGGAAATAGGAGTTGTACGGGTGAAAATAACCACCATGGATATAAAAAACCTTCCGGAAGAGTACCGACCAGCAATTGAAGAGTTGCCCAAGGATATGCAGGTCATGGCCTATGCATTGGAGGAAGATTTTCCAGGCCAGGCCGTGCAGATCGTTTTATCCCTGGCGCAACGGATCGGCGGTGCATGGTACTACGTGCGGAAGTTCGATAAGCTGTCTCTGAGTTGGCGCAACAATACCATTCGAAATATGTATGACTCTGGCGAGTACACAGCCAAGGATTTGAGCCGGATCTGGCGGCTGAGCATCCGGCAGATTCAGTATATTCTAGCTGAGCCTTCCTGCAACCCGAAGGTGCATGGAACTGGTTGAAAAGTTTATCGCCAAATCCAAAGATCACCAATGTTAACCCTGCGTAGTTGCATAGAAGGCTGGTCAACATTATGGGTATTTCTATGAAGATCATTAATCAGCTTCTTCCGAGAGTACAAGTCGGGTGAGACCATGGCGATCGTAACCATTTCCGAGATCAGTAAAGCTCTTGGCCTTAATTGGAGGTCCGCTGCAAGAAAAGCGATAACGGAAAAATGGTCGTCAAAGAAATTGTTATCATCCCGTGGAAGTCAACGTTTATTTCCTGTTGAAAAGCTTCCAATTCCCATCAGGTTAGCTGTCATAAAATATGCTGCAATTCAGGTTGAACAGCGACTTGAACTGCAGCCCATTACACCGGTCGTTAAAACGCCCTCCAACCCTGATGAAAAAGGACACGATTATACGCTTGTCCTGAAAGAGTGGCAATGGGAGGTGTTCGAGGCCAGGGTGGGGATATTCCGAGAGTTCGAAAACCTTAAGGAGAAAAATGGCACCAACAATGCGATAAAAATGCTTTTTGCTATGATTGAAGAGGACATTTTGCCCTCACCCCTTCGGCAATACGTTGTTCAGGCGAACGCAAGAAAGGGCCGTAAACGGAAAATGTCAAGGTCGTCGTTGTTGAGGTGGATTGGGATTGTTAAAAAAGAAGGGATTCTAGGGCTTATCCCCAAGGACATGGGAAGAAAGAAGAAACCTCTTTGGTTTCCCTATATACAAGAAGTTGTAAATGTTTCTCCGGAAATACCAGCTTCCACGGCATTAAAGAAGCTTCAAGAAATCCTTCCTGAAGGGATGCGCCGCCCTTCCTATCACCAGCTGGTTAGAGCTTTAAAACGACATTCGCATATTGAAAAAATTTGTCGGGGAAACGGGCAGTTTTTTCCAGTGAAGACACCCGTAAAAAAATCGGCTGGTTTCATATTCGTTACATTAAAAATCGACACGGAGAAACCATATCTTGCGCTGAAGCGGCTTGAAGAAATCATCTCTCAACGTCAAGAGATTGAGAGTAAAATCAGGCTTACTTTCTCCAAGGCTGTCAAGACAATTATTCCTTTACTGGCCCGCCAATCGCCTCTTTGCCTTCAACTTCCCCTGACTCCACAAGAGATCAAGCAACTCAATCGCTACAAATACAGCAAGCACAAGAGAGATAGTGTCAAGGCTCAAACCCTGCTCATGATCAACGAGAACGCCACGTTGTTTGAAATTGGCATGGCAACCAAAGCACCGAAAGGAAAAATTTACCGGTGGTTAAGAGAGTTTAATGCCAACCGCATGTCATCAATTGAGATGACAATGCACTGCCCTGAACGCGAGAAGAATATAGAGATTCGTCAGACCAGAGTCCTCGATATTATCCACAACCTACCCGCAACATATGGGATAAACAGGACGTCTTGGACTTACGATACTATTGCCAAGGCGTATAGGGAAACTTTTGGTGAGCATTGTACATCTGGGATAGTCGCCAGAATTGTTAAAGACACGGGGTATACCTGGCGCAGGGCAAGAAAAGTATGGACGAGTCCTGATCCCAAATACAAAGAGAAAATAGATAAAATTCTTAAAACACTGGAGGAGCTTAAAGATGGGGAGATGTTCTTTTTCATGGACGAAGCTGGGCCCTATCAGGTGAAGCAATATGGAGGAGTCTCGTTGGCCGCCAAAGGGGATGTGCCGGTTATTCCTGAACACCAAAAATCAAAGGGCAGTATTCAACTTATTGGTGCCCTGGAGGCTCGCACAAACCAGATCATTTGGTCGTTCACTCACAGTAAGGCGACGAAAAATATCACCTTAATGCTTGGGCAAATATGTGTTCTTTACCCCGCCGCTCCTAAAATTTTTGTAACTTGGGACGCGATATCTTCTCATGGTAGCAAGGAGCTGTACTCCTGGAGAGATAGTCACAACAAAGCCGTGCTTGAAAATGGATCTGGGCCCGTGGTGGAACTGGTCCCTCTGCCTTCAAAATCCCAATTTTTAAACGTCATTGAATCAATTTTTAGTGGGATGAAACGAGCGGTTATACATAACAGCAACTACGGGTCAAAAAAGGAAATGGAGGCGGCTGTATCCAGGCACTTTGAAGAAAGGAACCTATACTACAAGAACAACCCCAAAAGGGCCGGGAACAAGATTTGGGATAGGGAAGCGTTTGATCTTGATAAGCTTCCTGGCGGGCTCTTTAGGACAATGTAATATCGGCGATCTCGAACAAGATAATTTTAACGATTGTTTTGGGATTCTCGGGAACTAAATGAGTGAATCTACAGGATAGGATTCTGGATTTTCCCACCCTTCCTTGACGTAATCAATTTCAACGCCCGTTTCCAGGGTACGGCGGAAAAGCGCGTTGAAATGATCAGCAGTCAGATCAGGAGCTGTGAATGAACAAACCATTCCGAACCGCTGTTTGTAGGCCTCGAATAATTCCCCGTCAATCTTTGACCATTCTTCATGAAATGCCATGGCATACCTCGAAGGCTTGAAAAAAGGCGCGTGGTGGGGGCTCCCATTCTGCGGCTTGGCAGAACCCCACATCGCCCTCTCCGTTTTGGATGGTACGGCCGGGATCACCGTGTCACACGCGCCATCTCAACAATACGGGTCTTTGTCAGAGTTGCAGAAAACAAGAAGGGGTTGACTGGTTAAAAATTCTGCCATACCAAGTAATTGCTCAGATTATTTGAATATGGTGAATTTAAACTATGTCCAGTCACCCCTCATTC
>JBFWLN010000013.1:0-106775 GCA_050252135.1 Desulfobulbus sp. | reverse complement strand
AAGCATTCAATGCTACTATCAACAGGATCGTAAAACGAGCATGCGGATACCGGGATCTTGAATACCTCTACCTGAAAATCAGGCAAGAAGCGGCGCCACCTTTTCTGCAACTCTGACAAAGACCCGAACATATTGGGCATGGGAAATGGTTGTTTCCGTTCGCGCACAACCAATGACCATGCTGCCTCGATCGAGAAAATGCTCGGCAATGGCCTTGCCTAGTCCTCGGGTTGTTCCCGTAATGAGAATAATATGGTCGGGCGTGTTTTTCACGACTCATTAATGAGTTTGAGGATGTAATCAGTGAGGGCAGGTATGCTCCTAAAAGGGCTATTTTTTTCTGACATGGCTCGTTCATCGCTCAGGGTAAGTTCAACATCTTTTTGCAGGAGCGATTCTTCTATGTCAATCAATAAGCTGACAAGTCCCATGGAATCGAGATAGCCATCGTTGCCGAAGAGAAGCGTCTCGGGAGTGATCGGAACTTTATCATCATCGTCTCGAGAACGATTAATCATCTCTAACGATTCAAAAATGAGTTGTTGAATGTCTTGCTCAGTCATTTCAATCACCTCCTGAGGCCTCATGTTAATGAGGCGGGCATAATAGCTTAGTTCTTATGCAGTAATCTATTCAGAAAAACGAGGAGCATTAATCCAAAAACAAACGTGAAAAGCCCTGAAAATTCATGCAAAAATCCCTGAGCCACCTTTTCTCCGTAGACACTGGCCAGACCTGCAGTAGCGGTGAGGCGGACGATGTTGGCAAGTATGGCAACAGGAGCGGCCAGGAAAAACAATGCCCATTTTTTCCACTGGGTGAAGTCGGTGAACCATGCAAGAGCTGCCGCAAGGGCGAGCATTGTTGTAAGGGAGCGGAGACCTGAACAGGCGTCTATGACTTCCAAGGTCGTCTGAGAGAGATGGAGGACGTTGCCTTCACGAAAAATTGGAATACCCATCAACCGTACGATTTCCTCCGTGATCGCGCTAGAAAAAAGCTGCATGGGGAAGGCGATCTTGTTCCAGATGATGGCTGGCAGAGGGATCATGAACAGCAGGTAAAAGATCGGCAACAAAAGTTTACGAGTGATGAGGGTACCCCATAGAAACAGACTTATGCCCAGCAAGACCGGGATGAGTGATGTCCTTTGCAGGAAAAACTCAGAACCAACACTGGCGATGTAAAGTTGGCCAAGCCCTGCTATAAGAAAAAGAAGCCCCCAGTTGGCCGCAAAGGAGGGCAATTTACGCAGTTCTCCAAGCATGGAATAGGCCATATAGCCACTGATGAAGGGGATAAAATAACCATGGGAATAGTTGTCGTTGGTGGACCAGTCTTGAGTGAGCCCAACTAGGATTGGAAAGTAAATCCCTATCAGAGCAGCAGATACCAAAAAAAGAAGGAGATAGGCTTGGGTTGAACGGAGAGATGAAAGCGTGGTGTGCATGGTTACCGTCCGGGAAGGAAATTTTCTAACTCTGACATGGCGAGAGCTGCAAAATGCTGTAATTGTTGCTCCGTTTGTACGATATAGCCATCTTGCACCGGTGCCATAAGCCGCACAAAGGTGCCGTCGCGTCGTTTCAGATGAATTGCATCCAAAACTAGATAAATTTTTTCCCAGTATTCCGAGGCGATTATGCGGCCTCTGTTTTGGTACCAGTAGAGGACTATTTGGTATTCGTTACGGTTTCGAATCAGCATTTCACTGACCTGTACCGGTGGCTTATCGTTGCTCTGGCGGATTTCGATAGTTTTCACGGACTCTATGCCCCATCCACCACCTGGTATACAGTTTTTCGGTGAATGATAGCCTCCACCAGTGCCGACGGATTCGTAAAAAGCAGCGTAAAAATTTACTATCCGTCCTTCTGGATTGGCGTAATTGTATTCTATATAATCGTCCACACCCAATAACTTAATGACCTCCTCCGTGGATTTATGACTGGAAATGGTTTTCCAGTCATCTAGCTGCACGGGAAAGTTGTTGAGTGGTTGTTTTATTGGGGTCCGAACGGTCCCGGAGACGCCCTGCAAAAAGAAATAGGTCGCCCCAAAAAGAACGAGTACGATGAGAAGGCGCGTTGTGGAAAGGTTGGTACCTTTGGCGGTGAGTGGTCTTCGATTCATGTGTCCTTCACGGGTGGGGGTGCGAGTGAGAGCGTATGGGTAAGGAAAGTTTTCTTGAGGTGAAAGGCGAGAAAATATTTTGCGGCAGGATACTTCTTCTTGAATAAAGGTTGATATAAAAGGTGTAAAATAGTTTCATTTAAGCACCATATTCATGTGGTATTTGTCATTCTCGCAATGAACTTGAGAATGGCGTTTTTGTTTTGTAAGGAGCTGTTTCTCGACTTTAACAGGCAGTAGGCATGGTCGCTGCCTTAATTCAGAAGATGATTTTATTTCTTAACTCTATATGCCTACATTATTTAACAAATATTATCCGGTTCGTAAAATGCTGTTTTTTCTTGGAGAAGGCGGGTTGATTTTTGCCAGTGTGTTTGGCATCCTGCTGCTCTTTACCGGATGGTCAATTTTTATTATCGATCCTTATGAGCATATCATTCGTGCTCTCGCTGTCACACTTATTTTTCAGCTGTCTCTCTATTTTTATGATCTGTACGACTTGCGCAAGCCAGGAACGACGACAGATACGTTCATCCGCATGATGCAGGCCTTCGGGGTTGGGTGCATTATTCTGGCCTTTCTTTATACCTTGTTTCCTTCCATCATTATTTCGACCTCGTTGTTTTGGAAAAGTTATTTGATTATTTGTATCAGTCTGTTGGCCTGGCGTTCGCTGTATCATCTTGTTTTGGAAAAAAAGCTGTTTGTCCGGGAGGTCATCCTCGTCGGTATTGGAGAAACCGCAGAGAAAATCACCCATGAGGTTGAAGCTAATCAGGAATCCGGCATTGTGATTAGTGCCTTTATCGGTACTTCTTCTCCTCAATTCAATCATGGTGCCATTCCTGTGTACAACAATCTGGCAGATATTAATCAACATCCGATATTAGCACATGCTGACCGGATCGTGGTTGCCCTCGATGATCGACGGGGGACCATGCCTATCACCGACCTGCTTAACTGTAAGTTGCAGGGGAGGATTATCGAGGATGGTGTATCCTTTTTTGAAGCCATTAGTGGCAAAATTTTGGTCGAAAAAGTCAATCCAGCCTGGCTGATTTTTTCCGAGGGGTTTGATTGTGGTCGGGCGACCTATCACATAAAGCGATTGCTTGATATATCCTTAGCCGTATTCGGACTTGTGGTCAGTCTGCCGGTTACCTTGATAACGGCATTGCTGATTAAACTGGAATCTCCTGGCCCAATTTTTTATCGACAGGAGAGGGTTGGTGAGCGGGGTAAAGGTTTTCCCATTGTCAAGTTTCGCAGCATGCGCCAGGACGCCGAAAAAAACGGCGCGGTTTGGGCTATGAAGAACGACAATCGCGTAACTCGGATTGGTGGTTTTATCCGTAAGGTGCGTATCGATGAAATTCCTCAGATGTGGAATGTGCTCAAAGGGCAGATGAGTTTTGTAGGCCCCCGTCCTGAGCGACCAATTTTTGTGGAACAGTTGGTGGGGAAGTTGCCTTACTATTCATTGCGGCATTCCGCCAAGCCGGGAATTACCGGTTGGGCTCAGGTTTGCTACCCGTATGGTGCTTCGGAAGAAGATGCGTTGCGCAAGCTTGAGTACGATTTGTACTACATCAAACACCAGTCGATTTACCTCGATCTTTTGATCATTTTCCGGACTGTCAAGACGGTGTTATTTCAGAAAGGTGCGCGGTGAGTTGGGGCAGATTGATTCGCGGGCATGGCCCGCTCCTACAGGTGGCGTTAGTGTACGTGTTTTGTAAGGGTAATCTCCTTGTGTTTATGGGGGAGAGCACGTTGGCGCCTGTTAGCGAGCTACACTTAACTTATGGTGTAGGCGTGGGCCGTGCCCGCGATAACACCAGCATGGTCAACCGTGAGAAAGCTGATTTATTCCTATTTTACCTTTCTCGTGTTGGAGGCTCAGGCGTTACCAGCGCCATAATTCTTTTGAAGCGCTTATGCTGAAGAGAATTCGATGTTCATCGTACTGGTCGCTATCCAATTGGCCGTCGGACACGTAGTACGAATATTTAAGCCCTGCCGTATACCAGCGACCGAATGCGTAGCGAAATCCCACTCCGGCTTCGTAGATGTTTGTATCATAGGTGTCGGCGCCGGTCTGAGTTTCCGTGGCTATTCCAGTAACAGCATCGCGGTAGACTCCTTGAGGGTCTATTTGCGACTCTTTGCTGTACCTGCCAAAAAGATCGATTCCCAGGTCTTTTGTATACTGATAGGCAAGATTTGCGCGGGCATTATACGTATCGCTCAGACCGGATTGATCTGTGCCAGTGAAATTTTTGGTTTCGTAACGCTTGTCTAATTGCAGAGAGCAGGTTGCGTGTTCGAATTGTTTGGTAAAGGTGAGGTAGGCATTGTAGCCCCATTGACCTTCCAGGCCCTCTGTCTTGGCATAGGAAGGGCCGCCGCCAATGGAAAAGCTCGTTTGCTGATCAAAGGAATGATTCCAGCCAATGGACCATTCCTGTGATTGGGTGTCACTGCGGGTATCGCTGTCGTATTGCGTTTCCGAGAGATTGTACTGAAGCGGGAAAAAATCCTGGACTGATTGAATGTAATCAATACCAAAATTGAGTCCATATTGGTCAAGGTTGGGGTTTGACGAGGCCGTGGTGGAGTCGGCTGGAGGCTGGTCGTAAAGGCCCCGGGTGTAATTTAGGCCAAGACTCGTGCGCCAATACGCATTGATTCCGTGGCTCAGGTTGGTAAAGAACGCGTGTTTATCATACTCGTTGTAGGCATCATTGCCGCTGCCTTGGCTCCCGTCATTGCGCAAAACCGAATACGTGTAACCGCCACTCAGGCTGGTTTTTTCAAAAAGTGCATACGAAGAGCGAATGCTGGCGGCATTGGTCCAATATTTACTGCCGAAGTTGTCTTGGGAAAGAGTGTCTTGCGACGTCGTATCGCTAGAACCACTGGAACTGTTTGATCCTGAGTCTGTTGTTGTGAAGCTCGATGATGCTTCCGGATCATCAGAGAGGGTATAATTATCCGTGAGAGATACGGACCAGCGAGAGGTCAACAGGCGTTGCCCATTGAAACTCAAAGAGTGGTCGACGGAATTTGTGTCGTCGATAAAATCGTAATTGAAACTTGGCGTGTACTGAAGGCTGATAGAATCATACACCCCCTGGGAACTAAGAGTTATGGTCGGGCTAATGAAGATCTTTTGCTGGTCGTCATTACTATTTCCAGATTGATTTTGCTTGTATGACCGATCACGGATATTCACTCCTGTTCCCATGGAACCGCTTATGCTCGTTTGGCGTGCATCCGCTGAATTTGCGAGGGGTGCAATAAGGCAGAGAGCAAGCGTTGCTGAAGGCAGCAGCCGATAAACAGGTTGCATGATATGTTTTCTCTCAGTGGACAACAACGACATCTCCCGGTTCAAGCAAAATGTTCTTATCCGTGTTTTTCCCATCAAGGAAATCGTCGTAATCAAAGTCGAATTTTTCGACTTTTTTCTTCGGTTTCTCTTTGCCTTTCTCTACGATAAGATCGTTTCCTTGGCGGATAACAGTCACTTCCGAGTTCGCCCATTCGGTAAAACCACCGGCCTTTGCAATTGCTTTGACAATAGTCGTAGGAAAGTCCAGATGGGCTAATCCTGGAGACTTAACCTGCCCCATGACCGTGTATTGGCGGCTATTGCTTTGAAGGAGGGTCGTGATGATCGTGGGAGCGTCATAAATGGTGCTATATAGTTTTTTCAGGTAGTCGGCCAATTGGCTGAGCGTCATACCAACCACATACACATCGCCAATGTGACGCAAGGAAACACGCCCATCCATCCCCACCTCTGAGCCAGTACCGCGTCCTCGGACATCCTCTTGGGGTTGGGTACCGGTCGCGTCCATGGTGGGCATTGATGATGCCGGCGCCGCTGGTCCAATGGCCATTGAACCTTCACCGTATACCTCGATATAGAGGATATCGCGATAGCCGATAATGTATTCCTTATCCGCTGGGCCTGATCCTTGTTTTCCCAGTATTTCCTGCCGATATTTTTGTTTGAGCTCGTTGGAAACAGCACCGTCACCGCTGGATTCAGCTGCCCAGGAGACAGCGAGCATACACAAACTGAGACCAACACAGATAATAACCTTAACTGCTAGGGAATTTTTTTTCATGCGCTCCTCACCTGATTGACCGGAATTATAAATAATTTGACAAATTATGCTACATACATAAAAACGATAGTTCAAAGTAAAAATGTAAAGTCAGCTGTTTTTTCCGATTTGTTGTAAAAATTCGGGATGACTGGCGTTACTCTCCCCATTTTTATTCTCAATTGAGGGCGTTTGATTTACAATATTTTTTACGTTGAGATTGTCGGGCACTTTGAATAATTCAAGATGCCCTGTCGTTTTCGTGAAAAGCTAGGTGTTTGACCTCGATCACTTCACAACCTGCTGATTTGGTTAAGTATGTTTATGGCTTTTTTTTCGGTCTTCACGAGGCTATCAAAGTTCGCATAATACACAACCTCTTTCCCCTTTTGGAGCAATTATGCACTCAAAAAAATTTTTATCGCTTGCCATTTTCCTTCTTTCACTTCTCTTTATGTTGTCGGTGTCCGGATGCTCCGACAGCAGCAAAAACAAGGAGGAATACTACAAAAAGGCAATGGCCTATTTAGAGCAGCACAAAGAAAAAGAGGCAATTATCGAGCTGCGAAACGCCATACAGGCGGATCCCAAATATGCAGATGCTCGGTATCAACTCGGATTGCTGTATCTGAAGACAGGCGAAGTTCGGCAGGCTTTCGGTGAATTGCAACGAGCCGCCACCTTGGATCCAAAAAATCTGGATGCTAAAATTAAAACTGCGGAATTTTATCTCCTGACTAAAAAGAAAGACGATGCCCGGCAGAACCTCGAGGATGTGTTGGCTCTCTCTCCTAATAATAAGGATGCGCTTGCTCTCCTTGCCAATCTTGAACTCATCGATGGTAAGCCTGACAAGGCGTTAACTGCAATTGACAAGGCTATTGCCGGCAGTCCGAATGAAGATCGCCTTTATGCTATTAAAGGGCGTATCTTGGCGGCGAATAAGCTCTATCCTGCCGCAGAGAGAGCTTTGCAGAAAGCCCTTGAGCTGGATGGGAATAAACTGAGCAACTATGCAACCCTTGTTGGTTTTTATGTGGAGCGGGAGGAGAATGCTAAGGCCAAGGACCTCCTTGAAAAAATGACCAAAGCTTTTCCGGATTCTTCTCAACCTTACCTGCAGATGGCCTCGCTTGACCTGCGGGAAAAAAATGTGGAGGCTGCGGAACAACATCTCACCAAGGCGTTGGAGGTTGACCCCAAAAATACGAAGCTGCAGATGGCAATTGCTGATTTTTATGCAAAAAATGGCAAGTTTGCCAAAGCGGAACCGATCTATCTAGAAGCGGTGAAGACAGCTGAGGATCCCGAAGAAGTTGAGGCGCAGATGGCCAACTTCTATTTTGACTTTGGTAAATTTGATCTCGCCAAAACTGCGTTAGACAAGGTCCTTGCCAAAAACGATAAAAACGCACATGCAAAACTGGTGCAGGCCAAGTTTCTCCTTAAGGACGGCAAAAATCAGGAGGCGCTTGATATCGTTACTCGCCTGCTTAACGATTACCCAAAGTGGGGCGAACTGTTTTTCGTTAAGTCTGTCGCCCACAGCAATTTGAAAGATTTCAAACTTGCCAAAGAATCGCTTTTAGATGCCATAAAATATAGCCCTGGTTTTGCCAAGGCACACTCCTTACTCGGGCTCCTTTCTCTTCAAGAGGGTGAATTCGAGACAGCGAAGAAGGAAGCTGCAACGGCTCTCAAACTTAATCCTCGCGATTTTCAGGCCGCCCTCACTTTGGCCAAAGCCGTGCTGTTCTCCAAGGATTACGACACCGCCGAGAAAATGTTCAGCGAATTGCATGCAAAAGTTCCCCAAAATGTCGAAGTATTGGGGAGTCTTGGCCTGACCTATTTGGCATTGAAAAAAGAGGATAAGGCCAAAGAGACCTTTGAAAAATTGTTGTCCATTCAACCCGATAATGCCAAAGCCTATACTTTCTTGCTACAGATCGCGAAGAAGGGAGGAGCCTCCCAAAGTGATCTGATCAAAATGACCAAGGCCCAGATTGAGAAAGCCCCAAAAAGTGGCGGGCTACATATCATTTTGGCAAATCTCTATCTTGGCGATAAAAATCCAAACGAAGCACTGGTCCTGTACAACAAAGCCCAGGAACTGGATCCGAACAATCCTCAGCCTTACGCCATGAGTGCGCTTATCCTTACGCGGCAAGGTAAAACGGATCAGGCGATTACAGAGTATAAAGATTTATTGGTCAAACAGCCCAAGGCAATTGGTGCTTATATGGGCCTTGGTAGTATTTACGAACAAACCGGAAAGAGTGATCTTGCGCAAGATGCCTACAAAAAAGCATTGGATATCAACCCGGAGTTTGCGCCGGCGGCAAATAATCTTGCTTGGATGATGGCCGAAAGCAAAGATCCTGATCTTGGGGAAGCACTTCGTTTGGCCATGATCGCCAAGCAACAGAAACCCGACGATGTCCACATCATCGATACACTGGGTTGGGTGCATTACAAAAGGGGTTCATTCAGTCTGGCTCGGAATGAGTTTGTGCAGGCAGTGGAAAAAGACGAAAATATGCCTGTTCTTCGCTACCATTTAGCCCTTGCACTGTACGGTGAGGGGAAAAAGCAGGAAGCGATAACCGAATTGGGAAAGGCCCTGGCGCAGAAGCGACCCTTCCAAGAGAAAGAAGAAGCCACAACAACTCTGCAAAAATGGCAAGGAGAACACTGATTGGAGCGAGAGGCAATGCAACAACCCAATGAATCCAGAAAAGTGCTCGTGAGCCCAGAACGGCTGCGTGCGCGGATCGCGGAAATCGGGCAGAAAATCACTGCGGAATATCAAGGTAAACAACTGGTTCTACTTGGGGTTTTGAATGGAGCCTTTATCTTTGCCGCTGACCTTTGCCGGGCCATAGAACTTGATGTGGAAATCGATTTTATTCGAGTCGCCAGTTACGGTGATTCGACCGAGTCATCAGGTTCCATTCGTTTGCTCATGGAGCCGCGGCTTGACCTGAATGGGAAAGATGTCCTGTTGGTTGAAGACATTGTCGATACCGGGAAAACAATGGCTTGGCTTCAGGACCATTTTCGTAAGAGCGCGGCCAAGTCGGTAAAGATTTGCTCCCTTATTGATAAAGCGGAGCGACGGGTTGTACCGGTTACAGTCGATTATGTAGGCTTTGCCCTTGATAAGGGCTTTTTGGTCGGATACGGTTTGGATTGTGCGGAAAGATATCGCAATCTAGAGGGAATCTATTCGTTGAATGAATAAATTTCTGCCTTTCTATGCACTGGAAAGGCTACGTTTAAAGACCTTCTTCCATGGAGGACAGAATGCAGAAAAAAACTATTGCCGTGATCCTTTCCGGGTGTGGTCACCAGGATGGCTCGGAAATTCATGAGGCGACCCTGACCCTATGGGCTATTCATAAAAATGGGGCGGAATTTCAATGCTATGCTCCTGATGTAAAACAACATCACGTGCTCAATCACCTCACTGGCCAGGAGATGAACGAACAACGAAACGTGCTGATCGAATCCGCCCGGATTGCTCGAGGAAAGATTGCCGCGTTGGCAACCTTTAACCCGGATTCCGCTGATGCCCTGATTATTCCCGGTGGGTTCGGTGCTGCCAAAAATTTGAGTAGCTATGCCTTTGATGGGGCAAAATGCAAGGTGAACAATGACGTGGCTGCCGCCATCAATGCGATGCATAAGGCCGGAAAGCCTATCGGGGCCTTGTGTATCGCTCCGGTCATCCTGGCTAAGGTCCTGGGTAAAGGAACGCTAACCATCGGCCAGGATATCGGAACTGCCGAAAATTTGATTGCTATGGGGGCGCGGCATCAACCCACCATGCAGGGTGAAATCGCTGTTGATCGGGAGAATAAAATTGTAACGACCCCCTGTTACATGCTGAATTCTCGAGTAGACCAGATTGGAGATGGGGCCAATAATTTGGTGAAAGCCGTGTTGGAGATGATGGCTTAATTGCCTTGATACCCCCCTGTTGGTCGACCACCGCACTTGTCTGAATAAACATGCAAATTGCTTTTTTTTCTACAGGGGAGTCTGCTTTCGCGGCTCCCCTTTCTTGACTGTGTCTGCGGTCGACTTAACTTATGCCTGAATCAATGACGTTGTTGATTTCTCGTACCCACGCTCAGCGTGGGTACGCAGCCCAAGGACGCTCCCGCGGCTGTTCTAAAAGATGAAAAAAACGAACAGGGAGACACCCGCATGAATTTCCGCTACGGCTACTTCCAGCTTCTTTTTTCGCTGGCTTTATGACGCGTGAGCGTCGCGGTTAGGTCCGCACGCAGAGCGTGGGGACGAGAACAAAAAAAGCATTTCTGGTTAGGCACTTACTCAACACAAGTTGGAAATTACCATGAACACGACGAAGACTTTCCTGCTCATGGCGGCTTTGACAGCGCTTTTCATGATTGCCGGTGAAGCCATGGGTGGACGCCAAGGAATGACCATCGCCTTGGTGCTCGCTGTTGGCCTGAATTTTTTTGCGTACTGGAACTCCGATAAAATGGCCCTGGCCATGAACCGGGCGCGTGAGGTTTCGGTTGGCGAAGCCCCGGATCTGCATGCGCTGGTGGCACAGCTTGCCGGGCGTGCCGGTATTCCTCAGCCAAAAGTGTATGTAGTCGACGACCCCACACCCAATGCTTTTGCCACAGGGCGTAATCCGGAACACGCCGCCGTTGCTGTGACCACCGGTATTCTTCAGGTGCTGGATCGGTACGAATTAGAAGGGGTTATTGCCCATGAATTGGGGCATATCAAGAATCGCGATATTCTCATCGGTTCAATCGCAGCAGTAATGGCCGGGGCTATTTCTTATTTAGCGAGCATGGCACAGTGGGCAATGCTTTTTGGCGGTGGAAGAGGGGATGATGAAGAGGGGCGCAATCCCTTGGTTATGCTAGTGACAATGATTGTAGCTCCGTTGGCCGCGACTCTTATTCAGATGGCCATCTCACGAAGCCGTGAATATATAGCTGACGCTACCGGGGCAGAGATTTGTGGGCATCCCAAGTCTTTGGCCAGCGCATTGAACAAATTGGCCAATTACAATGCACAACGGCCAATGAACGTAAATCCGGCATCGGCGCAGATGTATATCGTCAATCCCCTGAGTGGTGGTTCGATTGCCTCGTTGTTTTCCACCCATCCTCCCATGGAGGAGCGCATTCGTCGTTTGCTGGCCATGTAAGGGGGATTGGTGGCTTATTTACGATAAAGTCGTTCCCCCCCCTACGCACTCGCCGCCATGGACGCTCCTGCATCTATTTTCATTGAACATTTCTGTGACGCGTGAGCGTCCCTTTTACGTATCCACGCAGAGCGTAGGTACGAGACAAATGGTGGGAACGATAAAGCATTGCCCACCTGACACACGATGTCTTCGTTGCAATACCATCTCTCCCGGAAGAATAAGGTGGCGCAGGCGGCAGTTTACCTGCTGCCAACCGTAAAAATACCAGATGTGTCTTGCGTCAAAGGAATGCCGGTCATAATCGGTTGATCATTGCTGCAAAGGCGGCTCCATCCAGGCTGCCTTTACCCAGCATAAGACCGCTGAGTCCGGGCACCTGCCAAAGGGTTCCGGCATTGTCGATGGTTACTCCTCCACCATAAAGTACTGGCCGATTATCGGTTGCTTGGGCGATTTTTGGCAAAAAGGCGGCGATATCCCCCGTGCTCCGTGCCATTTCAAACGTCCCCGGTGTGTCGGGGGTGTAGGCCCAGAGGATCTGGCCCAGTTCCTCGGCCGCCATGGCTGCGGTCTGGGGAATCAGCAGGTCACGGTCAATGCAGACAATAGGCTGCAAATCCTCGGCCAGCGATTCATAGGCCTGCCTTGCCACATCCTGCACGGTTTCGTGGAAATAGCGGCGACGTTCGCGATGTCCGATCAAGGTATAAGTGGTGGGCACACTCCGCAACCAGGCTGCTGGTGTGGCCCCGGTATAACTCCCCTGGGGATAGGAGGAGACGTTTTGTGCCGCCAGCGCCAGGCCGGATACTCGGTTGGTTTGCTGCGCCACCCGCTCCAGGTAAAACACCGGCACTGCCAGAATGACTTCCAGATCCAGGCGAGGTTTGTAGGTCGCGCTAAAAGCGTCGAGCCACTGTATGACCCGTTCCGGGGAAAGGTTGGCCTTCCAGTTGGCTAGAATCATCTTTTTCATAGCATTATTCGTGGGTTGGATTTGGGAAGCGCACCCCCCCTAGGGGAGATGGTTCAATAGAATGGTCTGCACGTCCTGGAGCTTGATCCCGGTAATGACAATAGTCTTATTCCGGCTCTGGAGGCCACTTTTTAGGACGATGGATGATTTCGGCAGGTGAAAAAGTTTAGCCAGATAGGTGATGACCGCCTTGTTCGCCTTGCCATCGACCGGTGGTGTGGTCAGTCGTAGTTTCAATAGATCGCCCTGCAGTCCGGCCAAGCCATTTGTGGAAGCCCGGGGTTGGACATGGAGCCGTAATACTATCGAACTGTCGGCAAGTAATTCCAGGCAAGGGAGATCCATGTATTATGTAAACAGTTCAGCCTGTTGGAATGGGATCCCTTCTAGGTCTTTTGCGGAGAGAATTGGCGCCTCATGGAGTGGCCATTTGATCGCCAAGGAAGCGTCATTCCACAGGATCGTCCGCTCAAACTGAGGCGCATAATAGTCGGTAGTTTTGTACAGGAATTCAGCGGATTCACTGAGCACGACAAATCCGTGGGCAAACCCCTCAGGAATCCAGAGCTGCTTTTTGTTTTCAGCGGTTAAACGTTCACCCACCCATTTGCCAAAGGTTGGTGAGCTTTGACGGATATCAACCGCCACATCAAATACTTCCCCCTGAACGACCCGAACCAGCTTACCTTGAGGTTGTTGTATCTGATAGTGCAGACCGCGGAGCACGTGTCGTCCGGACCGTGAATGGTTATCTTGGACAAAGTTAACCTCTCGTCCGATGGTTTCGTTGAATTGCTGTTGATTGAAGCTCTCGAAAAAAAAGCCTCTTGCATCGCCAAACACCTTGGGCTCGAGAAGAACTACTTCAGGGATTGAGAGAGCTATTGCGTTCATTAAAACACCTTTTGCTGCAGGATTTTTAAGAGGTACTCCCCATAGCCGCTTTTCAAGAGCGGCTGCGCCAATCGTTCTAACTGCTCAGCATCAATCCATTGTTGGCGAAAGGCGATTTCTTCCGGGCAGGCAACCTTGAGCCCCTGTCGCTGCTCGAGGGTGGCAATAAACTGACTGGCATCAAGCAGTGAAGCATGGGTTCCGGTATCTAGCCAGGCATATCCACGACCCATGATTTCGACCTGCAACTGGCCTTGCTCCAGGTACAAGCGGTTCAAATCGGTGATCTCGAGCTCACCACGGGGCGAAGGGGTTAAGGTTCTGGTCAATTCGGGGGCTTGGCTGTCATAGAAATAGAGCCCGGTTACAGCATAGTTGGATTTGGGTTGGGTAGGCTTTTCTTCCAGGGAGACAACCTTGCCTGACGGGTCAAATTCAGCGACACCGTAACGTTTAGGATCCAGAACGTGGTACACGAAAATCGTTGCCCCCTGCTCCTGGATTTGGGCGTGGTGTAAAAGGCGATGGAAATCATGACCATAAAAAACATTGTCCCCCAACACCAAGGACGACGGTGCTCCATCAAGAAATGCATCGCCAATGAGAAATGCCTGTGCCAAACCCCCGGGAGAGGGTTGTACCGCGTAGCTTAATTGCAGCCCCCATTGACTGCCATCACCCAGCAATGCCTGGAACCGAGGTGTATCTTCCGGTGTGGAGATAATGAGGATTTCGCGAATACCCGCCAACATTAAGGTAGACAGCGGGTAATACACCATCGGCTTGTCGTAGACAGGGAGGAGTTGCTTGGAGATTGCCTGCGTAACCGGGTAGAGCCGGGTCCCTGAACCACCGGCGAGGATGATACCTTTTCGTGCCTTCATCGTCCGAGTATCTGTTGAAGAATATGGTTGATTCCCTGTTGCCAATCAGGTAGTTCGAGCCCAAAAGTCGATTGAAAGAGCGAGGCGTTCAATTGGGAGTTTACCGGACGTTTGGCCGGAAGCGGATATTGGGCGGTGGTGATCGGTTTGACCATCTGCGGTTGTACTTTTAAAGCAATCCCTTGTTGCAACGCCTGTTCAAGCACAAAATAGGCATAGCCATGCCAAGTGGTGACACCTGAGGCGACTACATTGTACAGGCCAAAGGGAATGGTCTCGATTCCCTCTCGTTGAGCACGTCCGACGATTTGCGCTGTGATGTCCGCCAAAAGGGACGCGGAGGTCGGCGCCCCGTACTGGTCGGCGACAATGCTGAGCGTCTCCCGTTCAGTGGCTAGACGGAGCATTGTCTTGGCAAAATTGTTACCATGGGAACCCACAACCCAGCTGGTTCGAAAGATGAGGTGTTTTGCGCAAGATTGCTGCAGGGCAACATCCCCATCCCGTTTGGTTAAACCATAGACATTGAGTGGATTTGTGGGATCGGTTTCGAGGTAAGGGCGGGAACTTGAGCCGTCATAGACATAATCGGTCGAGTAGTGAATAACCCAGGCGTTGATCCGTTGTGCTTCCTCGCCCATGACCATTGGTGCGATAGTGTTGACAGCTTTTGCCAAGTCCGGCTCGTTTTCGGCCCGATCCACGGCCGTGTAAGCCGCCGGGTTGATAATGATATCCGGGCGAACCTCTCGGATTAAGCTCCGGATGGCCTCGGGATCGGCCAAGTTGCACTCTTCTTGATCAAAAGCAAAAATATGTCCGAGAGGAGCCATTGCGCGTTGGAGCTCGAACCCTAATTGCCCGTTTTTCCCGGTGAGTAAAATTTTCATGAGCAATCTCCATACTGCTGTACGATCCAGGTGCGGTATTCGCCGCTGGTAACACGACTGACCCAATCCTGATTGTTGAGGTACCAGTTGACGGTTTTGCGGATACCGGTCGTAAAGGTCTCGGCTGGGTGCCAACCGAGTTGCTGTTCAATTTTATGGGCATCAATGGCGTAGCGCCGGTCATGCCCGGGACGATCGGCAACATACGTAATCAGGCGTGCGTAACTTCCCCCAACATCCGGCCTCATCTCGTCAAGCAGGGCAATGACCTGGTGGACGATATCGATGTTGGCCATCTCGTTCCAGCCCCCAATATTATAAACTTCACCAACCTGCCCTGCCTCAAGAACGCGACGGATGGCGGCACAGTGATCCTGCACATAGAGCCAGTCCCGGATCTGGAGGCCATCGCCATAAATCGGCAAGGGCTTGCCCGCTAGGGCATTGGTAATTATCAAGGGGATGAGTTTTTCGGGGAAATGATACGGTCCGTAATTGTTGGAACAATTACTCGTGGTTACCGGCAAGCCATAGGTGTGGTGCCAGGCCCGGACGAGGTGATCACTTGCCGCCTTGCTGGCGGAGTAGGGGCTGTTGGGCTGGTAGAGGCTGGTTTCGGTAAACGGAGGCTCCTCCGGTTGCAGCGAGCCATATACTTCGTCGGTGCTGACGTGGTGAAAGCGGAATTTTGTCTTGGCGCTCTCATCAAGCGTCGCCCAAAAGTGCCTGGCCGATTCGAGCAGGGTGAAGGTGCCGTCGATGTTGGTGCGCATGAAATCACGGGGACCATGAATGCTGCGGTCCACATGGCTTTCCGCAGCAAAATGGACAATGGCACGAGGGTGATGTTGCCGCAGCAACTGGTCGACTCGTTCGCGATCACAGATATCACCCTGGATAAAAATGTGGCGGGAGTCCTGGTCGAGTGTGGCCAGGTTTTCCAGGTTGCCGGCATAGGTGAGTTTGTCGAGATTGATGACCGGTTCATCGGATTGTGCCAGCCAGTCGAGGACAAAATTACTGCCGATGAAACCAGCACCTCCGGTAACAAGAATGGACATGCCATACCTCTTGTCAGGCCCTTTATCTCAAACAAAGAGCCTGTCTAAAAAAAAATTACTGCAAATTCATTGCAAGTTGCTGCAGGGTGGGGACGAGAAAGCTCTGCAGGAAAACGATGACCAGAATTAGGATCATCGGGCTGAGGTCGAGCCCTCCCATGATGGGGATGTACCGGCGAATTTTCATCAGGACCGGGTCAGTGATCTGGTGGAGAAAACGGACAATGGGGTTGTAGGGATCTGGATTGACCCAAGAGAGGACTGCTCGGGCAATAACAACCCAAATATAGGCACTGAGAACAAAGTTAATCAGTTTGGCGATGGCCATGAGGAAATTACCAAGCATAAACATGGGATACCTGTGTGATAAATGAATAAGAAGTACTCATAAACGAATCAAGCCACCTTACTACCGGGAGCAATATCGCCGGCAACCGTGGTCAGCACCAGTTTTTCACTGCCGTCGGCCAACTGTTCTTTTGCCGCGAGAACCATGCCTTGGGAGGGAATACCCATAAGTTTGGCCGGTTTCAGATTGGCAACAATAATAACCCGTTTGCCTAGCAGATCCTCTGGTACATAAAATTGGGCAATGCCGGCAACAATGGTCCGTTCTTCCGGAGCCGTAACCGTCAGCTTCAAGAGTCGGTCCGATTTGGCCACCTTTTCGGCCGCAACAATTTCCGCTACCCGCAGTTCAACGGATTTGAACTGATCAAAGCTGATCAATCCCTCGGCAAGGGCTGGTTCTGTCTCTTTCTTGGCCTTTTTCGCCTTGGTTCGTACTGCTGGCTGCTCTTCCTTCTTTTTATCAATCCGGGGGAAAAGCTGGGTGCCTGCGATTAAGGCTGTACCGGCGGGAATTTCTCCCCAATTCGCGAGCTCATCAATGTTCGCATTTGCAAATCGGGATTGCATGCCCAGGGCCGTAGCCATTTTTTCTGCAGTCGTCGGCATGATGGGGCCGAGCACCAAGGCTATTTTCCAGAGTGATTCGGCCAAGAAGTAAAGTACTGTACGCAGTCGGTCCGCTTGGCGGGGATGCTTGGCAAGTTCCCAGGGCGCATTGCCGACGATGTAGCGGTTCAAGAGGGCAATAACCTCCCAGACAGCTTGCAGTGCTCGATGAAAGCGGAATGCCTCCATGTTTTCCTGATACTGCACCACCATGGCGGAAACCGCGCTCATTAATTCCCGGTCTTCCGGGGTATAGAGCGCGCGAGAACCGTGTTCAGGTATCTTTCCCGTCGAATACTTATCAATCATGGTCAGGGAGCGGGAAAAGAGGTTGCCCAGGTCGTTGGCCAGATCGGCATTATGACGAGCGAGGATGGCGTCGCCGGAGAAGGAGGCGTCCAGACCGAAACTCATCTCGCGCAGGACAAAATATCGAACCGTGTCCACGCCGAACGTCTCAACCAGTTCCTTGGGACGGACCACATTGCCGATAGACTTGGACATCTTGGTCGCGTCGACATTCCAGTACCCGTGAACATGGAGCCGTTTATACGGTTCAAGCTCCAAAGCCCGAATCATGGTCGGCCAGTAGATCGCATGGGGCTTGAGGATGTCCTTGGCAATGACATGTTCGGCGCAGGACCAGTATTTCTCGAAATCCGGATCATTGGGGTAGCCAATGCCGGTCAGATAGTTGATCAGGGCGTCAAACCAGACATAGGTGACAAAGTTTGCATCAAAGGGCAGGGGGATACCCCAGGTCAGCCGCGAGGTCGGCCGGGAGATGCACAGATCCTCAAGCGGTTCGCTGAGAAAAGAAAGCACCTCGTTGCGGTAGCGTTCCGGGGTGATGAATTCCGGATTGGCCTTGATATGATCGATCAGCCAATCCTGGTACTTGGACATCCGGAAAAAATAGTTTTGTTCCGTGATTTCCTTGGGTTCCACCAAATGATCGGGGCATTTGCCGTCGACCAGTTCCTTTTCGGTGAGAAAACGTTCGCAGCCCCTGCAGTAAAGCCCCGAGTACTCACTGAAATAGATGTCACCCCGGTCATAGACCTGCTGCAGGATATCCTGGACCGTTTTTACATGATCTGCATCGGTGGTGCGGATGATGTAATCCGGTTTAATCGTCAAAACCGGCCAAGTTTCCCTGAAGGTCGCCGAGATCCGGTCAACATACTCACGCGGTGTCTCGCCGGCCTTGGCAGCGGCTTCGGCAATTTTTTCCCCATGTTCATCGGTGCCGGTCTGGAAGCGGACATCATCGCCGCAAAAACGGCGAAATCGGCTGTAGGTATCGGTGACAATGGTGGTATAGGCATGGCCCAGATGGGGCATGGCATTAACGTAATAAATGGGTGTGGTGACGTAGGTAGGCATGTTGGTGGTCTGTGGTTGTGCGAGAGCAGGGGCCGGAATCAGTCTTTCTCCGGAATCTCCTGCGTCCCCCAGATATCTATTTTGGGTGATTTACCCGCACCTTTCTTCCCTGGTCCCTTGCGGGAAGTAGTTTTCTGGATGGGGTCGGCGGCACGCCATTCATCCTCTGTCAGGAGTCGTTCTTCTCCATTGCAGATGGCGACGATCTTGCCAAGCAGGGCGATCTGACGGGTGACGAGATAGGTCTTGCCCTCGAATTGGATCTGACGACCGACCCGGGGCATACCTTTTTTCATGACCTTATAGCTCTCGTATTCATAGGTCAGGCAGCAGAGCAAACGGTTGCAGAGACCTGAAATTTTAGCCGGATTGAGTGGCAGATCCTGGGCTTTGGCCATCTTGATGGATACGGAGTCGAATTTGTTGAGAAACGAGGTGCAGCAGAGCTCGCGTCCACAGGCGCCAAGCCCACCTGTCATCTGCGTTTCGTGACGAACCCCGATTTGACGCATTTCAACCCGTGTTCTGAATTCCTGAACCAGAGATTTGACCAGTTCCCGGAAATCGACCCGACTTTCCGCGGTGAAATAGAAAATGATTTTTGAACCGTTGAAGAAACGCTCCACCCGAACCAGATGCATCGGTAATGTCAGGCGTTCAATGTGACGCCGACAAATCTGAAAGGCCTCGTGTTCCTGACCGGGGAGTTGATCGTACTGCTGCAGCTCTTCCTGATCGGCTCGGCGCTGAATCCGATAACTAACCGGTCGTTGAGTGGCCGGATCATCGGCCCCCGCTGTGCGGTTAACAAGAGTGGCTGGCTCCGATCCATGATCAGTGCGCACTAAGACGATGTCGCCGCGCCGCAAATCGGTTTCTAAAGTTCCGGCGGTGAATTCCTGCCCCTGTTCTCGGAAGCGGATTTTGAAGAAATAGAGGGCGATGTCGTCGGTACTGCCGGCATCCCCCAAGGGTGGTTGTTCGGCAGGTCGTGATACATTATTGACGTCGGTCATGGTGATTCAAATCAAGGGGACTGCAATCAAACCTGGATCCGGGACGGCGGGATGAGTGCATTATGTCAATATTGATGGCGTTGTAGAAACTTCGATCTACCGCGTCGCAGTGTTTTTCCCGACACTCGACATACTTTATGTATGCCTTCGCTCCAGGAAAAGCGCTACTCCTTGTATATCTGCGTTTTAACTTAGCCATCTCTCAGAATGTGATGGATTCGTCAAAAGTCAAAAAACGAGAAATTGTATCTCGCGAAAACAGTCGTTTATGAGCACGCAACATCGTTTTCGAGTCTTTTTGCGAGAACGACAATAGTGCTACCCCAGCAGGAGATTTGCCACAGCTTTCTTCCTGTTTTTCGGAGCATATGCTGCCTTATGGCAAACGGATGAACACTCACGGGCTCAGGTCAAAGAGATCCAGGAGCAGCACTTCGCTAGTCAAACCACGATTACAGTTTCTGGCAAGTGCTTGTTCCGCCAGATCAATAGCGGCCATCTTAGCAGATAGGCTCGGCAAATTCCAGCGTTCTCTTGCTCGCAATACTTCAGCAGGGAATGGGGCAGCGCTGGCATTGGTACACGCGGCCATGGCATCTTTAAGAAATATTCGTAACAGTCTCAGCAGCGGGACCATGCTTTCCTTGGCCTCAGCCAATTCTACAGCCAGCATCAAAGCTTGTTCGACACGTTTGGCAGTGTTTCCTGGCGCCTTGAGCCAACTATCCAGAATCTTGCGATAAAGAGTAAGCGTGCCTTCGGATTCCAAGGCCAGTGCCTGTCCTGGGCAGCCATCGGCCAGGGCTGCGAGTGTTCGGCAACTTTCCTGGTCGAGTTCGGGGCGGTGGTGCAGGATAATTGAGGCCGCCAGTTCAAGCGGTAGCGGCGCAAAAGGAATGACCTGGCACCGGGAGACAATGGTATCCAGGAGTGCGCCAGCGGTTGAACCTATGAGGATCATCAGGTTGTTTTGTGGCGGTTCCTCAAGCACTTTGAGCAAGCTGTTGGCCGCCTCCCGTCGCATGGTGTGCACATCTTCGATCAGGACCACGCGCTGGCGGCTTTCAAAAGGAGAGAAGGTGAGGGCCTTTTTCATCTCCCGGATCTGGTCGATTTTGATGGCGGCGCCATCGGGGCGGACATGGAGGAAATCCGGATGGTTGCCGGAGAGAAACTTGCGGCATCCAGGGCAGGAGCCGCAGGGCTCAAGTCCATTGGGTACTCGGCACAGCAAGACAGATGCCAGTGCCTGAGCCGCTGTGTTTTTTCCCACACCGTCGGGGCCGGCGAAGAGGTAGGCGTGTGCCAGGCGTCCGCTGGCAACGGCTCTGGTAAGCAGGGTGATGGCTTTGGACTGGCCGAGTAGTTGCGAAAAAGACACGGTTTAAAAAAGAGACTGTTGGCGGTGGTCGATCATGTTTTTTTTCTTGGACGCCGCCGCAGCTTCATGGTCGTCATCGAAATGGTGATGGAAATCAGTCGCTCGAAAGGGTGAGTGGGTCGCGGAGGTTTCACGCTCATCTGCTGCTGTGCCTTTGAGGTAGAGGAATCGTTCCAGGTGCCGTTGATACTCACTCCACTGCCAGTCGTTGCCTTGCATTTTAGCCTGCAACCCCTGGATATAGTTCATCTTGGCGTCCATGTCGTCCAGCTGGTTGAGTAAGATAGCCTCCGGGGTCATCGGTAAAACCGGCGAGCCGAAGGCATACTGACCATGATGGCTGAGCACCATATGAATCAGGCGATCAACCTGTTCAGCGCTGATCCCCTGAACCTGCTCCGCTGTTCGACGAATCATCTCCACTCCGAGCACCAGGTGGCCGACTAAACGGCCCCTATCGGTATATCCAAAGGGAGGGCGGGCAAAATCGAATTCCTCGATTTTTGCCAGGTCATGGAGAAGGGCTCCGGCCACCAGCATGTCGCGATCAATGAGCGGATAATGCTCGGCTGCCTTGTAGGCCATGCCAATAATGGACAGCGTATGCTCGATCAGGCCCCCGATGTAGGCGTGATGCATCTTTTTAGCGGCCGGAGCCCGCTGGAACTTTGCCAGGGTTTCTCCCTGAAAGATGGTTCGCATCAAGAGCTGTAGCGGTTGATCGCCAATGTTGTCGATCACCATCTCCAGTTCCTGGGCCATCTCGGCGAGGGGGCGGGCGCTGGCGGGCATGAAGTCGGCGAGATCAACCGCTGATTCAGGGACCTGCTGCAGTCCGTTGATGACCAGCTGCATCTGCTCGCGAAATGGCTTAGCCACGGCCTGAACCAGAATGAAATTGCCTTCTTCCGCAAGGGGAGCATACTGGTCGGCATTGTCCCAGAGTCGTGCCTCGACCTCACCGCTGCTATCCATCAGGCCCAGGGCCAAATAGGGTTTTCCGGCTTTGGTTTCAGCCAGCGTTTTCCGGGAGATCAAAAAAACATCCTGGAATTGCTGGCCAGCAACCAACTGATTCACAAAGAGAGATTTGGTCGGCACGGTCATCCGTTGGCCCTCCCTGAGACGGCTTGATAAAGGTAGGTCGTATGCACTGGAAGAATAGAACGTATATCAGACATTGAAGCGGAAGAGGATGCAATCCCCGTCGGCAACGACGTACTCCTTCCCCTCCGAACGCATCAGCCCCTTGTCACGGGCGGCCGATTCCGTGCCGCAGGTAATGTAGTCGTCGTAGGCAATGACTTCGGCGCGGATAAAGCCGCGTTCGAAATCGGAGTGGATTTTTCCGGCAGCTCCCGGTGCCTTGGTCCCTTTTGGGATCGTCCAGGCTCTGGTTTCCTTCTCGCCAACGGTGAAAAAGGTAATCAGGCCCAGCAGAGCATAACCAGCCTTGATCAAACGATGTAATCCCGGTTCTTCCAAACCCATGTCTTGAAGAAATTCCTGCTGTTCCTCCGCATCAAGCAGGCTCAGCTCCTGTTCAATGGCACCGGAAATCATCACCATTGAGGCGGATTCCTCAGCCGCGGCCTTGGCCAACTGGTCGACAAACCCATTGCCCGTGGCCAAATCGCTCTCGTTGACATTGGCCACATAGAGTACCGGCTTGGTGGTCAGGAGGCAGAGATCGCGAAGCAGATCCCGCTGCGGGTCATTCTCGGCCACAACCGTTCGCGCCGGCTTACCCTGGTCGAGCACGGTGTGGAGTTGTTCGAGAAAGGCAACCTCGGCCAGCATCTTTTTGTCACCGGACTTGGCCTGGTTGCGGCTTTTGGTGAGCCGTCGGTCCACGCTGTCTAGGTCTGCCAGGATCAATTCCATGGAAATGACTTCCATGTCCCGCAGGGGATCGATCGACCCGTCAACGTGAACAATGTTGTCATCTTCAAAGCAGCGGACTACATGGAGGATGGCGTCGACCTGACGAATGTGTCCTAAAAACTGGTTGCCCAACCCTTCACCCTGGCTGGCCCCTTTGACAAGGCCGGCAATGTCGACAAACTCCATCTGGGTGGTCACCTCGTTGCGGGTTTTGACCAGGGCGGACAGTTTATCGAGCCGGTCATCCGGTACCGGTACAATGCCGACATTGGGCTCAATCGTGCAGAACGGGTAATTTTCTGCAGCAATGGCAGCCGCAGTCAAGGCATTAAAGATGGTCGATTTGCCCACATTGGGCAGGCCGACAATACCACAACGAAATCCCATGTAATCCTCTACTAAATAGCGATGAAAAAACAAAGCCGGAGACGGTGCGCACTAAGAGCAGCTTGCCGCAGCCGACATTTCAAGTATATTCTTTTTTGTTGACCCGGAGAAACCGGTGCTCTGTGATACACTATCTAGCGGATTTTGTGCAAGCAGTTATGATGACGTCGTAAAACATAGATCTACTGTGACGTAGCGTTTTTTCCGGCACTCATCATACCGTATGTATGTCTTCCAAGCCGGTAAAGGCACCACTTCTTGTAGATCTATGTTTTTGTTTAGCCATCTTGCAGATTGTGTTGGACGTTTTACGAGCCATCATGATTGAAGAGACTCAGTGCTGAGGGCACCTCTATGAAAATAGATATTCTGGTTCGTAATTGCACCATTCTTCCTGTAGCGGGTAACGATTATCTGATTGATTCCGGATACCTTGCCGTTGCCGGCAATCGTATTGTTGAGCTTGGCCCCATGGAGGCCTGTCCATCGAGAGGCATTGGGACCGAAGTGGACGGACAGGGACAGTTGGCCATGCCCGGGTTGGTCAACGGTCACTGTCATGCTCCGATGACTCTTTTTCGCGGACTGGCTGATGACCTGGACCTGGGCACCTGGTTGCATCAGCATATTTTTCCGACCGAGGCGAAGATGGTCTCGCCGGAGATGGTGTACTGGTGCGGTAAACTGGCTGCGGCCGAGATGCTGCTCAGCGGAACGACCACCGTTGCCGATGGCTATTTTTATGAGGATGGGGTTGCCCGTGCCTGCTCGGAGGCCGGGCTGCGCTGTGTGGCGGCGCAGGCGGTAATTGACTTTCCTGCTCCGGGTGCCGAAGATCCGGCCAAGAATGTTGAGGTGGCGGAACAATTCCTTGCACGTTGGCAGGGACGTGATCCCCTGGTGACCCCAGCGGTCTTTGCCCATGCCCCCTATACCTGCTCCAATGCCACCCTGCAGCGGGCCAAGTCATTGGCCAGAAAATATCAGGTGCCTTTTTTTATTCATGTGGCGGAAACCAGCTCAGAGCAGGCGCAGATAGCCCAACCGCTTGGGCGAACACCGGTTGAACACCTTGATGCCTTGGGGGTGCTGGATAGAGAAACGGTTTGTGTTCACTGTGTCTGGGTGACGGATAACGATAGAGCGCTGTTGCAAAAAAGAGGGACCGCAGTGGTGACTTGTCCCCAGTCCAATGCCAAATTGGCCTCCGGTCGTGCGCCGCTGATTGAGATGGCTGATCAGGGCATCCGCTTGGGCCTTGGTACCGATGGGGCGGCTTCAGGCAACAGCCTAGACCTGTTTCGGGAAATGGGGTTTGCCGCAATGCTGCACAAGGTCGATCCTTGTAGGGCAACGGCATTGCCGGCAAAAGAAGTGCTTGCCATGGCAACGTACCTCGGGGCAGAGGCCTTAGGCCTTCCCGGAGAACTGGGGCGGCTTGAACCAGGTGCTTTGGCCGACATTCTCCTCGTCGATCTCAAACAGCCGCATCTGCAACCGTTTCATGGACCCAACCTCCTTGCCTATAGCGGATGCGGTGCCGATGTTCGCACCGTAATTGTCAATGGACGGATAGTTGTCCGGGGAGGGGCCTTGCAAACGATGGACGAAGAAGAAATAAAAGGGCACGTGCGTAGGTTGGCCCGTGTGGCAGCCTTACCGGGCTAGGCAACGTCTTCAAGGCCGCGCTCCTTGGGATCAGTACGCGTCATTGATCCCAAGGGCTTGTGTATGTTTAAAAGGATGGGCACTCTTTTCTCGTCAGCAGGATGGTTTTCACTGCCACCAGATTATGCGTTTAGCGGGGTTGCCGAATGATTCAAAGGAGTCGCCGGATTCACGGAGTACGGCATCAAGATCCTCGATGGAAAAATCAAAGCCATCGGTTTGGGCTAAGGCAATGAATTCTTCCTTTGTTTTGAGGGCATCATACTTATTGCGCAGTTTTTCGTCAGCTCCACCGGCAATTAACAATTCTTCCACATTTTTTTTTGACATTACTTTCTCCTTTTTGTTTCCTTTGTGTTTTGGTGCCATAGCCAGGGGGGCGGGCTGTTTGATGCAAAACTATTCGATGAAAGGGAGTAAGCAGTATTGATGCCAATTTTCTTGCTTGAAGATTTTTTACGTAAATTCAACATATTCATCATCTGAGACTTTTTAGTGAACCGTACATCGTGTCTCTGGTTGTACAAAATAGTTAGATTGCGTCGGGATGGCCACAAAAATGTCTATATTCACCAGGTTGGAAAAATGTCGACCAATGCGGCCCGTGGCGGGTATCACGGTAAAAAATCATAAAAATTGCTTGACTCAGAGGGACGCGTACGTTATAGAAAGCAACTTTAGTCAACGTACGGCCTAGACAAACTTTTCTATGGCAGTACACACAGGTTTGCGGGCGAGTAAATACAAATAGCAAAGGATTTTCCTCCTTACCTCTCCCACCTTTCAGCCAGCATCCCTTAACCTAATGCGCACGGAGTTGCAGAGCCTGCTGTAACTCCTTTTTTTATTCAAGAACGACGAGAAAACGGCTATAACTACGCGAGCGACCAACCAAGCGACTTGCAAGCGGCAATAGAGGAACGTGTCATGAAAAAGGATCTGAACAAAGTACGGAATATCGGTATCAGTGCCCATATTGACTCGGGCAAAACCACTCTGACCGAGCGCATTCTGTTTTATACCCAACGTATACATGCAATCCATGAGGTTCGTGGCAAGGATGGTGTTGGTGCGACCATGGACTCCATGGAGCTGGAGAAAGAACGCGGCATTACCATCCAATCCGCTGCAACCTACTGCTCCTGGAAAGATTACGATGTCAACATTATCGACACTCCCGGCCACGTTGACTTTACCATTGAGGTAGAGCGGGCGCTTCGGGTGCTTGACGGTGCGGTGCTCATTCTCTGCTCGGTTGGTGGGGTGCAGTCTCAATCCATCACTGTTAATCGTCAGATGACCCGTTACAAGGTTCCGCGTATTGCCTTTATCAATAAGTGTGACCGTACCGGCGCCAATCCTTATCGCGTTACCCAGCAGCTCCGCGACAAGCTCCAGCTCAATGCGATCATGATCCAGATGCCCATCGGGCTTGAGAACGACCTGCAGGGCATGGTCGATCTGGTCACCATGAAAGCGGTTTACTTCGATGGTGACCAAGGAGAGTCCATTCGTCTCGAAGAGATTCCTGCAGACTTGATGGATGAGGCGCAAGCTAAACGGGAAGAACTGCTTGACGCGGTTTCCATGTTTTCCGACGAGTTGATGGAGGCCATGCTGGAAGAGGCTGAAATTCCCGAGGCCATGATCCATGAAGCTATTCGCCGTGGTACCCTTTCTCTTGAGCTGACCCCGGTCATGATGGGGTCAGCCTATAAGAATAAGGGGGTGCAGGTATTGCTTGATGCAGTCAACGCGTACCTGCCTTGTCCCACCGATGTCGAGAACACCGCGCTTAATCTTGATGAAGAAGAAGCCGAGATCACTGTAAGCAATAACCCCGATGATCCACTCGTTGCCTTGGCCTTTAAACTTGAGGATGGACGTTACGGCCAGCTGACCTATATCCGTACCTATCAGGGTGTTATTCAGAAGGGTGACACCATCATCAACACCCGTACCGGCAAAAAATCCAAGGTCGGTCGTCTGGTGCGGATGCACGCTAATGAGATGGAGGAAATCGAGGGTGCCGGCTCCGGCGATATCGTCGCCCTGTTCGGTATCGACTGCGCCTCCGGCGACAGTTTCTGCTCTCCGGGCGTGAATTTTTCCATGAGTTCGATGCATGTTCCCGCCCCGGTTATTTCTCTGGCCATTAAGCCGGTGGATAATAAGGCGCAGATCAACATGTCCAAAGCGCTCAATCGTTTCACCAAGGAAGATCCGACCTTTAAAACTTTCGTTGACCACGAGACCAACGAAACCATTGTTTCCGGTATGGGCGAACTTCATCTTGAGGTGTATATCGAGCGTATGAAGCGAGAGTACAATGCCGAAGTTGAGGTTGGCGCTCCCCAGGTTGCCTACCGTGAAACCATCACCCAACACGCCGATTTTGATTACACCCATAAAAAACAGACTGGTGGTTCCGGCCAATACGGTCGCGTGGCCGGCTTCCTCGAGCCGTTGGAAGAGGGTGAGTACGAGTTTGTCGACAAAATTGTCGGTGGTGTTATCCCCCGTGAATTTATAAGCTCTTGCGACAAGGGCTTTCAGAAATCTCTGAGCAAGGGTACACTAATCGGTGCACCCATCACCGGTGTGCGCGTAGCCATCAATGATGGTAGCTATCATGCGGTCGACTCCTCCGACGTCGCCTTCCAGGTCGCCTCCGTCGGAGCCTTCCGGCAAGGGTACGCCAAGGCAAACCCGGTTATCATGGAACCGATCATGAAAGTCGCGGTCGAGGGCCCCTCTGAATTTCAGGGTGCGGTTATGGGCAGCCTGAACCAACGTCGCGGTGTCATCATCGGTACCTTTGAAGAGGGCAACTATACTGTTGTCGAGGCAGAGATGCCGCTGGCCGAGATGTTTGGTTACTCAACAACCCTTCGTTCCCTGACTCAGGGAAAGGCTGAGTTCACGATGGAATTTGCAACCTACAAGCAAGTTCCCCGAAATGTGGCTGAAGAGTTGGTCAAAGCCTATGCCGCACAGAAAAAGGATGCATAACCGGATCTTGCGCTCATTTGCATAAACGTGAGAAACAACCGTTAAGAGGTCGAATTATGGGATACGAACCACTGGTACAACAGAATCCGTTGCGGGTTCTGAATATGAGTCGAGAGAACAATCAGATGGGCCTGGTCATGGCCCGCGCCGGTCTGGGGAAGACCGCCTTGCTTGTCCAGATTGCTCTGGACGCCATCCTTCGCGGCAAGCGGGTTATCCATGTAAGCATCGGTGAGTCCATTGAGAAAACCAAAAGCTGGTATGATGATATCCTCCAGGTGATTCTGCAGGAGTACAGTGTTTCGCGGCCGCACGAACTGATCGATATGGTGGCACGACACCGGATGATTATGACCTTCAAAGTGGCAGCATTTACCCGTTCTCGTTTAGAAGAGCGCCTCAATGATTTGGTGCTGCAGGATATTTTCCGTCCCAATTGTCTGATCGTTGATGGGTTTGATTTTGAGCAAACTGATCGCGGAGATTTGGATGATATCAAAAATCTGCTCGAAAGTATGAACATGCAGGCTTGGTTCTCGGCAATCTGCCATCGGGGAGACGCCCGGGTGTCTCCAACTGGCGTTCCCGCACCCTGCCACGAGCTCGACGATCTGTTTGACATGATCGTTTTGCTCAAACCGCAGGCCAACGCCAATATTCAGTTGGATATCATCCGTAACTGTGGTGAGCAGGTTGAGGGTGGGAAGAGCCTGAGCCTTGACCCGACCACGATGATGGTAAAGGAACAGTAAACCGTTTTGTTTGAGTTCTATAGGGCTGTCGGCGTTTCGCGTCGGCAGCCTTTTTTCGTTTACAGGGGGGAGAAATGCGGTTTCGGCCATGTATAGACCTGCATGATGGTCGGGTGAAACAGATTGTCGGTTCGAGCCTGAGTGCTAACCAAGCGAACCTGCGCACCAATTTTGCCTCTGAGTTTCCTCCGGCATACTATGCCGAGTTGTATCGGCGAGATAATCTCCGAGGCGGGCATATTATTATGCTCGGATCGGGCAATGAGGAGGCGGCAACAGAGGCACTGGCGGCATGGCCTGGTGGGCTGCAGGTCGGCGGCGGTATAAGTGATGCCAATGCACGTGATTGGCTTTCTCGGGGCGCCTCGCATGTTATTGTTACCTCCCATGTTTTTCATGGCGGCCAGCTGGATTTGAAGCGTTTGCAGGCGTTGGTTGCCCTGGTCGGTAAAGAGCGGCTGGTACTTGATTTAAGCTGCCGCTGGCGTGAGGATGGCTATTATGTGGTCACCGACCGCTGGCAGAAATTTACCGAGCTTAAAATCAGTACGGAAATGCTGGAGAAGCTGGCCCGCTATTGCGACGAATTCCTGGTTCATGCCGTGGACGTGGAAGGCAAATGCATGGGCATAGATAGCCGTTTGCTCGAACTATTGGCCACAAGCGTATCCGTGCCGATTACCTATGCCGGCGGGGTTTCGAATTTTGATGATATCGAGCGTATTCGGGAAAAGGGTAAGGGGCGTATCGATGTGACGGTTGGTTCGGCCCTTGATATCTTTGGTGGACAGGGATTGCGCTACGAGGAGCTAGTAGCCTATCATGCTCGACAATGAAAGGGACGGCGACAAAAAACTGGTTGAGTTGAAATTGAAGGTTCCGGAAGACCTTTACCGTGCCTTTCAGCGTTGCCTCTGGATACGTATCAACGAAACGGGGCAAAGCCAGTTGGAGCTTATGGAGGAGGTCGTGCGAAATTTTTTAATGAAACACGGTTGTTAATCCACCAGAAAACTTCCCCCTTTGCTTGACCTCCCCCTTCGCTTCCTTTATGATACTCCGATCATACTAGCTCGATGCCTTCTGCTTTTACTTACCTGAATGGACGAACGAAAAGCCAGATTGAATAAAATAAGTGTCTTTGTTGAAAAGATGCCCAGCCTCTCGACGACCGTCGGGAAAGTGTTAGAGATCTGTAGCCGCCCAGACACCGCCCCCAATGATCTCAATAAGGTCATTTCCCTGGATCCGGTCCTCACCGGGCAAGTACTGAAATTGATCAACTCCGCCTATTATTCATTGGTCAACAAGGTTACCTCACTTACCCGTGCTATCATCATGCTTGGGTTGAACACGGTGAAAAACCTCGCCCTTTCTACGGCCATTATCCGTTGTGTCGGACAGGTAAAAAAATCCAAATCCTTACCAATTAAGGATTTTTGGGCTCACTCCATAGGGGTCGGCGTTATGGCAAAATTGTTGGCCGCTGAACAGGGAATTCCGCTGGCCGAACGTGAGGAGTTTTTTGTTGCCGGTTTGCTCCATGATCTGGGGAAAGTCCCCTTTGGCGATGAGTATGCGGAAGTCTTGGCTCAGGTCGTCAAAGAGCCTCAACCGCTGAATTTGCTCGAACGCGCGATGATGGACATTGATCACGAGGAGGTCGGCGAGATGATCGCTTCCAAGTGGAAGCTTAATGCCATTATCACCGATGCCATCTGCCATCACCATTCACCGGCAGAAGCTGCCCCCGAAAATCAGAATCTGGTGGCAACCGTGGCGTTAGCGGATTTTTATGTGTGTCTTTTTGACATCGGTTATGCGGGAAACCGTTACCCCGATGAATCCCAACTGGAATCGCTTTTTGAGATGTGCGGCCTGGATTGGAACACGGTGTTCGGCCTAAAGGAAAAGGTCGATGCCGAAATCACCAAGGCAGAAATTTTTCTTCAGGTTTGATACGGTCCCGGCCGTTCCACTGCGGAGGAGAGGCGCTGATGATCAAAGTAAAATTTTGGGGTGTACGAGGCTCCATCCCTTGTCCTGGGCCCAAGACCATGAAGTACGGCGGCAACACCGCCTGTATAGAGCTTCGTTTTCCCGAGGTTAATCGGCATATTATCATTGATGCCGGTTCCGGTATCCGTGATCTGGCCAATTACATGTTGGCCAACGATCTCCCTAAAGGGCCGATCTCCACGGAAATCTACCTCTCCCACACGCACTGGGACCATATCATGGGCTTTCCTTTTTTCGTCCCAGCCTATATTCCTGGAACCAAAATTAAGGTGTTCGGCCCGGTAACCTACGAGGATGAACCTCTGGAAGCCGTTGTCGGGGGGCAGATGAAGTATCGCTATTTCCCGGTTAATATGGGTGAGCTCGCAGGTTCCATCGAATACAAACGGCTTAAGGAAGAACCGTTGATTGACCTAGGCGACGGTATCACCCTTTCCACCGCGATAATCAATCATCCCATCACTGCCCTTGGCTATCGTTTCACCTTCCGTGATGCGATCTTCTGTACAGCCTACGATACCGAGCCTTTCCGCAACCTCTTTGTGACCGACCCGAGCAATCCTTCCTACGATGAACTCATGGCATTGGAAGGGGAAGAGGCGGCTCAGGAGCAGAATTCTGTCCTGGAGAACTTTTACAAGGGGGCAGATCTGTTGGTGCATGATGCCCAGTACACCCGTGCAGAATATGAAAAGGGTAAGGTTGGCTGGGGACATACTCCAATTGAAGATGCGATTGCCGCCGCACGTAGGGCCGGGGTAAAGCAATTAGCGCTGTTTCATCATGATCCGGAACGCAGTGACGATCAGCTTGATGCCATGGGGATGAGCTACTGCGCCACTGACCCCGATGATTCCATGCAGCTTTTCTTCGCCCGAGAAGGGCAGGAAATTATTTTATAATGGCGTCGTAACAACTTCGGTCTACTACGTCGCAGCTTTTTCCCGACATTCGACATATTTTATGTATGCCTTTGCGCCGGGGAAAATGCCACTCCTTGTATATCTGTGTTTTTTCTGAGCCAACTCTCAGAAGGTGATGGGCTTTTTTGCGAGTCCATTATTTTATAATTCGCGCTGGAAATAACCACGCAACTCCGGTGGAGACAAACAGATGAACCCGGAAATTCTCGACTGTGTTGGGCTCTCCTGCCCAAAACCGGTCCTGCGAGCCAAAGATGCCTTGGCGGCAGGGACGTCTTCCATCAAGGTCTTGGTCGATAACGAGGCTTCGCAACATAATGTTGCCCGATTCGGCCGCAGCCAGGGCCACGAGGTCAGCTGCAGTAAAGAGGGAGAAAACCTGTACGCCGTTACCATCGTTGCCGGCGCTCATCCGGTTGCCGAATCTTTTGATCCTGCGGCCTATCAATGCGAGTTACCCTCCGGATTCAAAATGATCTATGTGATTTCCTCGGATTCCATGGGGCGTGGGAATGATCAGCTCGGCTGGGCTCTGCTGCAAACCTACGTTCAGACGATAAAAGATGTGCAACCGTTGCCGAGCAAGATCGTCCTTTATAACGCCGGTGTCAAACTGGTGACCATGGAATCGGGTGCCCTTGATGCCCTACGCCAACTTCAGGATCAGGGGGTTGAAATACTTGCTTGTGGAACCTGCCTGGATTTTTTTCAGCTCAAGTCGGCTATTCAGGTTGGCCAGATCTCCAATATGCATGAAATTATGAGCACCATGGCCGAGGCAGATAAAATTGTCAGCCCCTTGTGAACCCGAGTGGACCCCGCACTCCACCGCATTTTCTCTCTTTCTTTTCCTTTAGGACTCCAGCGTCTATGAATGCTTTTCGTCAGCGACTGTTTCGCAGCTACCTCTGCGTTGTTTTTACCAGTGCTTTTCTGCTGCTCAGTTTCACCGGCGGGTGCCTTGCTAAAAAGGCCCCGCCGGAAGTTTTTGATGCCGAACGCAACGAGTTGATTGCCCTTATTCTGAGTCAGCAGCTGCCGGCACAGCATTTCAGCCATGAGCCGCTCGATGACAATCTATCGAAAAAGGTTTTTGACCTCTATCTGCGGCAACTTGACCCGCGCAAACGGTTTCTACTCCAGGGGGATGTTAAAGATCTCGGTGCCTTCTCCACCCATGTGGACGATGAGTTGAGCCGAGGGAATGTTGTCCTCCCCAAGGCCGGGATGGAGATGCTCAATGAGCGGATTCGAATGGTTGACTCCTTTGTCGATCCCATCCTTGACCATGGCTTTGATTTTGAGGCCAAGGAGCATCTGGAAATTGACCCGAAGAAACTCGATTATGCCAAGAGCAAGGATGCCTTAAGGGAACGATGGCGCCTCAGCCTGAAAATGCAGGTGATTGAATCCTATTTTGATATTCTTACACAGAAGAAAAAAGAACACCCGGAAATCACCAAATCCATTGATCCTAAACAACATCCGGTTGAAATGAAGGAGGCAGTGAAAAAAGTTCGCGAAAGTATTCATCGTTCCTTGCATCGTTTGCTACGGCAGACACGTCAGGATCATTATGATCGTTATTTCGACGCGGTTACTCGCGCTTATGATCCCCATAGCGATTACATGGCCCCGACCTCCAAGGAAGATTTCGATATTCAGATGAGTGGGTCCCTGGAAGGTATTGGTGCTCTTTTGCGGGAAGATGATGGGTTGATCAAGGTAGTTCGCGTTATACCGGGCAGCGCGGCCGAGAAACAGGGGCAGCTCCAGGCTGAAGATACCATCCTTGCCGTAGCGGAAAAGGATGGCGAACCGATGGACATCTCCGAGATGCGCATCCGGGAGGCAGTCAGTTATATTCGTGGCCCAAAGGGAACCGAAGTTCGTTTGACGGTGCAAAAGCCCGACGGGAGCAAACAGACTATTCCCATCATTCGTGATGTGGTTCGCATTGAGGAGACCTACGTCAAATCAACGATCTTTAAAGTGGGGAAAAAGGCATACGGCTACCTGCGTATTCCCAGTTTCTATCGAGATTTCAGTGCACAGAGCAACGGCGAACAGACCCGCAATGTCACGGATGATACCGTGGCCGAAATCACCAAGCTCAAACGCCAGAAAATCAGTGGCCTCATTGTCGATCTCAGGAATAACGGCGGTGGGGCGCTCACCGATGCGGTCCAGATTTCGGGACTCTTTCTCCCGGGAGGTCCGGTGGTTCAGGTCAAGGATTCCCATGGTAGCATTCGTGTCCTGGAGGATGATGATCCGGGAATCGAGTACAAGGGTGACTTGATTGTCCTGGTGAATCAGTTCAGCGCATCCGCCTCGGAAATTTTGGCTGCTGCTCTTCAGGATTACGGAAGGGCTTTTATCATCGGTGGCGCCCACACCCACGGCAAGGGTACGGTTCAAGCCATGATGGATCTCAACAGAAATCTGCCCCTGTTTCAGTTGCAGCGGTATGAAGACCTTGGGGCGTTGAAGCTTACCATTCAGAAATTCTATCGGGTGAACGGAGGCTCAACGCAATATAAAGGGGTTGAGCCGGATCTGGTGGTTCCCTCAATGTTCGACTCCCTGGAAACAGGCGAGAAATACATGGATTATTCCTTGCCATGGGATCAGGTCAGCGCGGTCGACTATAGCCCTTGGCGGGGTGAGCAGCTGAATAAAAAACAGTCTCAGCAAGAGGGAGAGCGTTGGGTTGCGACCAACGACACCTTCAAAAAGATCAAATTGGAAGCCGAAAGAGCCAAGATTCGCTCCAAGCAAACCAACCTCATTGTGAGCCCCAATAGCATGTGGAAGGAACGTCAGGAACAGGAGGAAACCCGAAAAGAAGCAAAGGCCGCCGGGCTGCTGCCGGAGACCGATGAAGACGGTGCACCGTTGAAAGAAGAGAAGAAACTTGATCAGCTTGCCGCCACCGATCCCTATGTTCAAGTTGCGTTGTATCTGCTTAAAGGTGGGGGCCCATTGCCTTCAAACGTCGTACCGGTACCATAAATTTTTATCTTGAAACAAATCAGTAATCATGATACAGCATTCGGTGCATGAATCCTCATTCATTTTTCATGGGTGAGAGATGTTTGAAATACTGAAAGAATTGTGCTTGCCCCCCTGCCAAATCAATCAGAAAAGAAACAGGGGCGGCTAAGATTTATTGATTATGGAACTCAAGGAAGCGCTGGCAAAAAAGAAGAAAGAAATTCTTGCGTTATGGATTGAGCGGACGCTGGATAGCTATATTTCGCCAGGTTTCTTTAAAAAAGCAACCGATCCCTTTGCCAATCCCGTGGGGAGCAACATTTCCATGGGGTTAACGCGGATTTTTGAGGCGCTTGCCATTGGGGAAGGGGCGGAAGCCTATGCAGAGCCATTGGATCAGGTAGTCCGGATTAGGGCAGTACAAGAGTTCACGCCGGGACAGGCTGTCGCACCAATTCTCGAATTGAAGTGGGTGATCAAGCAGATTTTCTCCGCAGATAAGGCCACGCAAACCTTGCTCGGAGGGCTTGATCAGCTTGATTGTGAAATTGATCGCATTGCCTTGGCCGCTTTCGATATCTACAGCGAATGCCGGGAGCAGTTGTACCGCAACCGCGTTGCTGAGTTGAAGAGCGGTCGCTCGATTTTAACGGATTCAGCCTGTCCGTCTGCCCTGCTCAAACAGGGGCAGGAAAAGGCTGAGTAGAGTGCCGGGAACTGAGCGTGTGTGACCGTCGGATAGCTTCCAGGACGTTCCTGAAGTGAAATCCGGCTTTTTATCGTAACTTTTTGAAAAGTTATTGTTTAACTCGAATGCGAAGGAGTGATCGATGAAGTACGCCTTCCCTTTGGCGGCAGTAATTGCCCTGGTGTTGATTGCGCTGATCGCGGTGCAGATACCGGGGATGCAATACCTCTTTGGTGTTGTCATCCCATATCTCGCTATGGCGCTGTTCTTAGGCGGTTTTTGTTACCGGGTCATCCACTGGGCAAAATCGCCGGTACCGTTCAAAATTCCGACCACGTGCGGTCAGGGCTATTCATTGCCTTGGATCAAGTACGACAAGCTGGAGGCTCCGGTCAATACCGGACAGGTTGTGGCCAGGATGTTCCTCGAGATCTTCCTTTTCCGCTCCCTGTGGCGTAACACCAAGGCCACTGTGTATGCGGGGCCGAAGCTGACCTATGAATCGAGCAAATGGTTGTGGCTTTTCGCTCTCCTCTTCCATTACAGCTTCCTCGTCATTGTCATTCGCCACATGCGCCTGTTCCTTGATCCTGTGCCTGGGATCGTTTCTCTTCTTGAGACCGGTGACTCGTTGCTGCAGATCGGTGCCCCGACCATGTACACCACCGATGTCACCATCGTTCTGGCGGTATTGTTCCTACTTGGACGTCGATTCTTCAATCCGCAGGTACGCTACATTTCGCTGCTCAACGATTACTTTCCGCTGTTTTTGATCCTTGGTATCGCCTTCACTGGAATTTTGATGCGCTTTTTTGTCCGCACCAATGTCGATATCAACGCTATCAAACAACTCGCCGTGGGCCTGGTCACCTTTTCCCCGACCATCGTTGCCGACATCAGCTCCCTGTTCTATGTACACCTCTTTTTAGTGTGCACCCTGCTTGCCTACTTTCCTTTCAGCAAGCTCATGCATATGGGCGGTGTCTTCCTCAGCCCGACCCGAAATATGGCAAACAATTCAAGAATGGTTCGCCACATCAACCCCTGGAACCCGGAGATCAAGCCGCATTCCTATGCTGGCTATGAGGATGAGTTCCGTGAGGACATGGTCGAGCAGGGCATTCCTGTCGAGAAAGAGTTGCCTAAGCAAGGCTAATGACTAACGCTGGATAACCTCAAGAGTATAAGGATAGAGCAATGGCAGTGGTAAAGGTAGATGTGTTGGCACAGAGCGTTGCCGAGGGACCTTCGCTGATGACAGGCTCCATTCCAACCAAAGGATGGATGGATGTACCTGTCGTTTTTAAGCCTGGAAATTACGCTTACCCGGCGAAGAAAGAAATTATTAAGTATTTGGATAGCCAGAAAGGCGTCAGCTTTCCAAACGCCCGTGAATGGAATCCCGAGGACGATGATTGGAAACTTCCAGAAAACTGGAAAGATATCATTCTGAAAGGGATCGCGGATCGACTGGATCGGTTCCGCTCGTTGAAAATTTTCATGGATTGCTGTGTCCGTTGCGGAGCATGTGCGGATAAATGCCATTTTTTCCTTGGCACCGGCGATCCGAAGAACATGCCGGTTCTGCGCGCAGAATTACTGCGCTCGGTCTATCGCCAGAATTTCACCCGCGCCGGTAAGATCCTCGGCAAAATGATAGGCGGTCGTGAGATGACGGTCGGCGTCCTCAAAGAGTGGTTCATGTACGCCTACCAGTGCACAGAGTGCCGCCGTTGTTCGGTCTTCTGTCCGTATGGTATCGATACCGCTGAAATCACCATGATGTTGCGTGAGTTGCTGCATCTGGTTGGTGTCGGTATCAACTGGGCCATGGAGCCGGTTGCCAACTCCAACCGGACCGGTAACCACATGGGCCTCACCCCGCAGGCCTTTAAAGGAAACGTCGAATTCCTCTGTGAGGATATCGAAAACCTGACCGGTGTTAAGGTTAACCCAACCTTTAACCGTAAGGGTGCCGAAGTGCTCTTCATTACTCCTTCGGCAGACGTTTTTGCCGAGCCCGGTATCTTCACCTGCATGGGATACCTCCTGTTGTTCGAGGCCATTGGTCTGGACTACACTTGGTCAACCTATGCCTCTGAAGGCGGTAACTTCGGTCTCTTCACCTCCAACGAGATGATGAAGAAACTCAACGGTAAGATGTACGCCGAGGCCAAACGTCTTGGGTCTCGCTGGATCCTTGGTGGTGAGTGCGGTCATATGTGGCGCGTACTCCATCAGTATATGGATACCATGAACGGACCGGCTGACTTCCTCGAAGTACCCCGTTCGCCGATCACCGGAACGGTTTTTGACAACGCAGCCTCCACAAAGATGATTCATATCTCCGAATTTACCGCTGACCTGATCAAGAACGGTAAAATCAAACTCGACAAGAGCCGTAATGCTCATGTCAAGGCTACTTTTCACGATTCCTGTAACCCTGCAAGGGCCATGGGGCTTCTTGAAGAGCCACGTTATATCCTTGACCATGTCGTTGAAAACTGGGTCGAGATGCCGGAGAACACCATCCGTGAAAAAACCTTCTGCTGCGGTTCAGGTACAGCCCTGAACACTGACGAGATCATGGAACTCCGTATGCGTTCCGGTCTGCCTCGGGCCAATGCCGTTAAATACGTCTATGATAAACATGACGTAAATACTCTGGCCTGTGTTTGTGCGATCGACCGGGCAACGCTGACAACCCTCATGAATTACTGGGTGCCTGAAGTGCAGGTCGCCGGTTTGAGTGAGCTTGTCGGCAACGCTTTGGTGATTGAGGGTGAACAACGACAAGACCTGACCGAAGGGCTCAGGACCTTGGTTTAATAGACCGGCAGGAATGGAGGAAGAGCTATGTATGATAGCGGTAAAATAATCCCGGGACTGATTATTTTTGTCCTGTTTATAACAATACCCATCTGGTACAACCGCGGAACAGCTGGCAACGTACCCCAACCGGTGTTGCCCAAGGATGCTAAAACCTGTGTGCTGCCAGCCGCTGAAATTCGAGCAAATCACATGCAGTTGCTCAATGCTTGGCGTGATGAAGTAATTCGTACTGGCGACCGGAGCACCTTCGAGATCGAAGGCAAGCAATATACCAAAAGCTTGATGCTCACCTGCATGAAGTGTCACACCAGCAAGAAGCAATTCTGCGACAAGTGTCACGATTATGCCTCGGTTAAACCATACTGCTGGGATTGCCACCTGGCTCCTGTTGAGTGAACGGCTAAGGAGGAGATAGACAGATGGACACGAATAGACGAAATTTCCTCAAGGTAGCCGGTATTTCTACACTGGCGGGCCTTGGAGGAACTGCAGTTGTTGATCGCCTGGTTGCAGGGGTCAGTGTTGCCCACGCATCCACCGAAGGTGGGCATGGGGCGGAGCATGCTGCCGCACCCGCGGCCCATGGAGCTCCGGCCGATCCGAACGCAAAACGGTACGGATTGGTTATTGATACTAAAAAATTTCAGCAAGATGCAAGCCTAGGTGAGAAAATCGTCAAGGCTTGTGTCGAAGCGCATAACATTCCGCAGTTTCGGGATAAAAAAGATGAGATCAAGTGGGTTTGGATGACCAACTATGAGAACGCTTTCCCGGAAAACCCTAATCGTTATCGCGACGAGGCAATGGAAAACCACCAATTGCCGATCATGTGCAATCACTGTGACAATCCTCCCTGTGTGCGCGCTTGTCCGACTCAGGCAACTTTTCGCACCAAGGATGGTTTAGTGGTAATGGATTATCACCGCTGTATCGGATGCCGCTTCTGTATGGCCGCCTGCCCGTATGGGAGTCGTTCATTTAACTGGCGGGATCCCCGGCCGTTCATTGCCAATATTAATCGCGACTTCCCCTCTCGTATGCGCGGTGTGGTTGAAAAATGCACCTTCTGTTCCGAGCGTGTCGAGAAAGGCCAATTACCTGCCTGCGTTGAGGCTTGCGGTGAAAGCAAGGCGATGGTCTTTGGCAATCTGAATGATCCTAACTCCGAGATTCGAAAAGTCCTGAAAGAGAACCATACCATTCAGCGGAATCCTTCTCTCGGTACCTTACCTTCAGTCTTCTACATCGTGTGAGGCCGCCATGTTTGAAAAAGCATTAAAAGGAAACAATTATTACTGGATGTGGCTGGCCTTCCTCGGTTTTTTTATCGCGGTGGCCGGTGTCTGCTATCTGCGGCAGTATTTTTACGGTCTTGGTTTGACGGGCATGAGCCGCGATGTCTCCTGGGGACTGTATATTTCCCAGTTTACCTTCCTTGTCGGTGTTGCGGCGGGAGGTGTTATGCTGGTGCTTCCTTATTACATCCATAACTTTAAGGCGTTTGGTAAAATAACCATTCTAGGTGAATTCTTGGCCATATCCGCGCTGCTGATGTGCCTGATGTTCATCATGGCCGACCTTGGTCAGCCTTTGCGTGGTCTGAACGTTCTTTTCTATCCCACACCCCATTCCATGCTGTTCTGGGATATGTGCGTATTGTGGGGCTATCTGCTGTTGAATATTCTCTGTGGCTGGGTCATCCTTACTGCGGAACGGAAACAGGTACATCCACCTAAATGGATATATTTCTTTGTTTACCTGTCCATTCCCTTTGCCTTTTCGATCCATACCGTTACAGCCATGCTTTACTGTGGTTTGCCAGGGCGTCACTTCTGGCTTTCCGCCATCATTGCACCGCGCTTTCTCGCATCGGCATTTGCTGCCGGTCCTGCTTTGATTGTGGTTATGGCCATGATCCTTAAACGGGTGGCAAATTTTGATGCAGGAAAAGAGGCCATTCAAAAGATGGTCACGATCATCATCTACGCCGCTATTGCCAATATGTTCTTTGTCAGTCTTGAATTCTTCGTTGGATTCTATTCTGATATCCCTGGCCATAAGCACACCCTACAGTACCTGTTCTTCGGTCTGGAGCATCACGGACATATTTATAACAATCTGGTTCCCTTCATGTGGGCCTTTGTTGTTCTGTTCTTTGTCGGTATGGCTTTAATCTGCTATCCGAAAACCAGAAAGGGAAGCGACCTTTGGCTTGGCCTTGGGTGTCTTTCCATCTTCGTCTCTTTCTGGCTGGATAAAGGTATTGGATTTGTTCTCGGTGGTTTCGTTCCTACTCCGGTGGATGAGATCGTTGAGTACTATCCGACCATGAACGAACTCTTCATTACCATTGGTATCTGGGCGACGGGATTTTTTATCTTGACCATCCTCTACAAGATCGCCATCGGTGTGGAGCACGAAATCGAAGCATAATAGTAGACGCTTCCGCTTTCTTCAAACCCCCGAGATTCTCGGGGGTTTTTTTTTGCCTTGTGCGTGTTGACGAGTGTCTGCCCATAAATGACGCTTTTCCTTTAAGTGCAAGGCAGATGAACAATCTTTCCGAAGGCATATGATTGATATCGGAGTATTTGCTCACCTCCGAGGATACAATTTTTTGCATAACGAAATCATTGGGCTAAAAGGCCATTTCGGGATCGGCACTAACGAGCAAGGCCGAGATAAAGGTGCCAAAGAATGAGGATCTGTTGCTGAAAGAGCACCCAGGTTATGGCACCAAAGGCGAGAAAAGGGCCGAAAGGAACTCTCGTCTTGCCCCCCTGTCCCTTCATGATCATCGCGACAATGCCGATTATGCTCCCTAAAAGGGAACTGGCAAAAACAACATAGAGCAAACTTTGCCAGCCAAGGAAGGCTCCAATCATGGCCAGGAGTTTGATGTCACCACCGCCCATGCCATCTTTTTTGGTCAACGTATAATAGGCAAAGGCAACCAGGTATAAGAGCCCACCTCCCAGGAGGACTCCAAGGCCTGATTGCTGCCCAGTGACATCGCTTGTGAAAAATGAGGCTGCAAAACCAACGGCAATACCCGGCAGGCTGATGAGATCGGGAATTATTTGGTGATGGATGTCGATAAATATGATAACCAGCAGGGCAGCAAAAAATACAAACATGACACAAAAATCAACGCTTACTCCAAAACGTTGAAAGAGCAGGGCGGAGAATACCGCCATGGCAGCCTCAATCAAAGGGTATTGCCAGGAAATTCGCTCTTTACAGTTTCGACATTGGCCCCTCAGAAGAAGATAACTGAGGAGGGGGATATTTTCCCACCAGGAGAGGGAATGGTTACATTGTGGGCAATGCGAACCCGGAAAGACAATTGACGCATCCTCCTTCGGTAGCCGGAGAATGACCACATTGAGAAAGGAACCGACCACCGCGCCGAGAATGAGTGAAAAGACAGTCAAAATTGTATCCATGATCTGTAACCATTTGTTGATAGGCTGATTTTTTTTAATACCACTTTGATATCGTTGTAGCGTTTTCCATGCCACAGTTCCAGGAAAAATCCATTGTTGTTGCCAATGAACAATTGTCGGAACAGTATTTCCGTCTTGTTCTACGGGCCTCTCGTATCGCCGCTTATGCACAACCAGGGCAGTTTGTCATGGCCGCCTGCGGCTCAACCCTTGATCCACTCCTTCGTCGCCCTTTTTCCATTCACCGCTGTCCTGGCGATGAAACCGTACATTTATTGGTTAAGATTGTCGGTAAAGGCTCACGCCTGCTGGTTGGTCTTCGGGCCGGGGAATCGGTTGATCTGCTCGGTCCCCTTGGAAAGGGATTTCACTTCCAACCAGAGCTTGAAAGTGCGCTGGTTGGTGGTGGTGTCGGGATTGCACCGCTTCTTTTTCTGGTCGAAGAGGCTAATCGGCAGTTCCCGGAACATGCACCAATGCATGTCTTCCTCGGCGCACAGACGGGTGAGGATGTGCGTCAACTTGGTTTGGAGTTCGAGCAGTTGGGATGCGTGGTGAGTATTGCCACCGATGACGGCTCTCTCGGCATGCACGGCTTGGTGACTCAGCCCCTTGCAGACACTCTTTCCAAGATGCAAAAGGCCTATGTCTGTGGTCCCATGCCGATGATGGGGGCTACGGCCAAGCTGTGCGCAACCGCCGCCATTCCCTGTGAGGTATCGCTGGAGTCGCACATGGCCTGCGGTCTTGGTGCCTGTCTCGGCTGCACGATCCATGGAGCGGATGGTCATTATCGCCATGTCTGTAAACATGGTCCGGTGCTGCCGGCAGAGGAGGTCGCATGGATTCGCTGAAATCACCCCCCGATCTCTCGGTCAAAATTGGCAACCTTACCTTTGCTAACCCGGTGATGACTGCCTCTGGGACTTTTGGCTATGCCAACGAATTTGCCGATCTGGTACAACTTGATCGCCTTGGCGCGGTTGCAGTTAAGGGCATATCGCTTGAGCCCAGAGCAGGCAACCCCCCTCCACGTGTGTTCGAAACCCCCAGCGGCATGCTGAATGCCATCGGTTTGGAGAATGTCGGAGTCGATCGGTTTATTACCGAAAAGATGCCATTCCTCAGGAAATGTGGTTGTCGGGTGATCGTCAATATTCTTGGAGATTCCATCGAAGAGTATGCCCGGTTGGCGGAAAAACTCACAGGGGTTGCGGGCATTGATGCCCTGGAGGTCAACATCTCCTGTCCCAATGTCAAGAAAGGTGGGGTCGCCTTTGGCACGGTTCCGGAGATGGCCGCAGCAGTGACTCGGGCGGTGAAGCAGGCCACAGATTTGGCGGTCATTGTCAAGCTCTCGCCCAATGTCAGCGATATTATCGCCATGGCCAAGGCCGTTGCCGAGGGTGGGGCTGACGCCCTTTCTCTGATCAATACCCTGATTGGTATGGCCATTGATGTGAATAGCCGTCGTCCCAGACTCGCCAATATTATCGGCGGACTTTCCGGGCCTGCGGTGAAGCCTGTGGCCCTGCGCATGGTATGGCAGGTGGCCAGCACAGTTTCCATACCCGTGATCGGCATCGGCGGTATCGGGACTGCCGAGGATGCCATTGAATTTCTCATCGCCGGGGCCACTGCGGTCCAAGTCGGTACTGCCAACTTTTATAATCCGGCAGCGACTGAACAGATCATCGACGGCATTAGCGATTACCTCGACCAACAGGGGGAAAGCTCGGTGCAGTCCATTATCGGCAGTCTCCGATTGGGAGCCTGAGCTGATGCCCCGCGGATTAATTTGTGTTGCCATTGGAGCCGAAAACGAAACGGCTCTCCAGGCAGCGGTCGCACCGGTGCTGCCGCTTATTGATGTGATCGAAATTCGGTTGGACTGCATGCACGATCCCCAGGTGGCAGGATTTATTGCCAACTCTGAAAAACCCGTGCTCGTGACCAATCGCCCTCATTGGGAAGGTGGGCAGTTTCAGGGTTCCGAGCAGGAAAGGGTTTCTCTTCTCTGCCAGGCGCTCACATGGGGCGCCCGGTATGTGGATATTGAACTCCTCGCCGTACCTGAAATCAGAGCACAAGTGCTTGAACAGGCCGCCAAGGTCGGAGCACGGGTTATTGTTTCCTCCCACGACTTTCAGGCCACGCCAAGCCGGGAAATACTTGAAGATCGCCTTGCCCAGATGATGGCCACCGGTGCTGATATTGCTAAGATTGTGGTTACCGCCACAGGGCCTAAGGACAGTCTCCGCATCCTTGCCTTGCAGGCGAAGGCCATGGAGGCAAACTTCCCCTTAAGTGGTTTTGCCATGGGGGCTGCCGGAGTCATCAGCCGACTGGCCACACTCTATCTGGGCGGATTCATGACCTACGCAGCCCTGTCGCCAGAACAGGCCACCGCTCCCGGACAACTGAGTGTGCAGGAACTGCACGCCATGCTCCCGATATTTGAGAGATAAAATGATAAACGGCCATACGCGCTTGTTTGGCATCATCGGCCAGCCAGTGACCCACTCCATGAGCCCGGCCATGCATAACGCTGCCTTTGCCGAGCTTGGGATCAACGCTGTTTACGTTCCCATGCAGCCCGACAATCTCGAGCAGGGTTTTTTCGGGTTAAAAGCACTTGGTTTTATCGGCGTTTCAGTAACCGTACCTTTTAAGGTGGAGATCATGCCCTACCTGGATCATATCGATCCAGTGGCGCAAAAGATCGGAGCGGTCAATACCTTGGTCTTTGATCGCAGCACCCAGGATAGGGTTCTCTGCAAGGGGTACAATACCGATTGGCTTGGATCGAATAAGGCCCTGGCCGATGAAATTGCCCTGGAGAGGAGTACCGTCCTCATTGTCGGTGCAGGCGGAGCTGCCCGAGCCGTGGGTTTTGGTCTGATTGAGGCTGGAGCAAAAGTGATCATTACCAACCGGACTGAATCCAAAGGACAGGATCTGGCCACACAGTTGGGCTGTAGTTTTATACCGGCACCTGGACTGGCAGAAATCCGTGCCGATGCCCTGGTCAATACCACCTCAGTGGGCATGAGTCCTCATACCGATTCCATACCGATCCAGGCTGACTTGCTAGGCCGTTTCCCCGTGGTCATGGACATTGTCTATGCACCGTTACAAACCCGGTTGCTCCGCGAGGCGGCCTCCCGCGGCTGCCGGACCATCGACGGGCTGAAGATGCTGCAGTATCAGGGGGCGGCCCAGTTTACGCTTTGGACCAATCGCCCTGCTCCCCATGCAACCATGCGCGAGGCCCTGCTCTGTGAGCTGCAGGCGCGTTCTTCCTAATCGTTTACTCATTTTCACCTTACTATGATTACCATTTCCCCCGTTACTTCCATTGACGCTGTTGTCACAGTTCCCGGATCAAAAAGTCTCACCCAGCGCGCTCTGATCGCCGCTGCTCTTGCCCAGGGGACGTCCCAACTGATTGGCCCCTTGGCCAGTGAAGATACCCACTATACCATGGAGGCTCTTCGTGCCATGGGAATTGCCTGTGACGATTCCGATCCGCAATGTTGGCGTGTCGAGGGTAAGGGCGGTTTGATCGAAGAACCGCAGCAGGATATCTTTCTTGGCAACAACGGGACCGCCACCCGGTTCTTGACCTCGGTGGCCGCCCTGGGGCTGGGGCAGTTTCATATCACCGGTTCCGAACGCATGGCCCAGCGCCCCATCCTGCCCTTGATGCAGGCGCTGCAGGGGTGGCAGGTTGCAATCACAAGCGATACCGGTACCGGTTGTCCTCCCCTGACCATTCTTGCCAAGGGGCTTGCGGGCGGCAAAACCGTGTTGCCCGAGGGCAAGTCCAGCCAGTATCTCTCCTCCTTGCTGTTGGTTGCGCCTTACGCAGCCACTCCTGCGGAGCTTGAGGTGCAGGGCGAGATTCTCTCCAAGCCCTATGTGGAGATGACCCTGGCCGTGATGGCCGATTTCGGCATCCGGGTGGAGGCCGCGCCTGGGTTGAACTACTTCCGCATTCCCAAAGGGCAGTACCAGGGCCGAACCTATCAGGTCGAAGGCGATGCCTCGGGAGCTTCCTACTTCTGGGGGGCTGCTGCAGTGACCGGTGGTCGGGTCACGGTGGCCAATGTGCCGGTGCCCTCATTGCAGGGCGATGCCAAGTTGCTCCCCTACCTGGCACGCATGGGGTGCAGGATCGAGCAAACGCCGGAAGGGATTACGGTCATCGGTTCGCAGCAGTTGGAGGGAATTGAGGTCGATATGGGCGATATGCCCGATGTGGCCCCGACCCTCGCGGTGGTCGCCGCCTTTGCCGAGGGCGCAACCGTGATCAACAATATTGCCCACCTACGGATCAAGGAGTGCGATCGGGTCTCAGCCGTGGTGACCGAATTGCGTAAGATGGGCGCAGAGGTGGAAGAGGAGCATGATCGGATGATTATTCACGGCAAGGCAGGCGGCACCAATCTGCATGGTGCCCGCATCGAAACCTACAACGATCATCGGATGGCCATGTGTTTTGCAGTTGCCGGGCTGCGCATCCCTGGCATTGAGATTAGCGGCGAGGACTGTGTGGTCAAATCCTTCCCCGATTTTTGGGAACGGTTTGGTCGTTTGGCGGGGTAAAAGGAAATTCGAAATGTCGCGGGGGGCGGCATCCATTGAAGAATAAAGGGGAGAGAAGAATGTTTAGCAGGAAGACATGGGCCGGCGCTTTGGCCGGCTGTCTGGCATTTTCAGCGGCGCTGTGTTCCACGGGTTGGGGGGCAACCTCTGGATCTCATTACAACTACGGCGTAGAGGGTGTTTTAGGCGCAACGGCACCGCCTCCGGGGTGGCATTACCGGATGTACAATCTTTGGTACAATCCCGATACATTAAAAGACAACAACGGCAACACCGTGCCGGGAAATTTCGAGCTTGATGTGTTTGCCTCGGTGCAACGTATCATCCATGTGACCAATACCAAGATACTCGGCGCTGATTATCTCTATGACGTTGTCGTACCGCTGCTCGATCAAGATTTTACCTTTGGTGCATTTTCCGATAGCCATGATTTTTCCATCGGCGATATCGAAATCGAACCGTTCGTGCTTGCTTGGCATCAGCCACGCTGGGATGGTGTCTTTGGCCTGGCCGTTATCCTGCCCACCGGTCATTATGAGATGACGGAGCCGGCTTCACCCGGACTGGGCTACTGGTCCGGCAGAATGACCTTGGGCGCGACCTACTATTTCGATGAGCAGAAAACTTGGTCCGCCAGCGTTATCACCCGTACCCTGATTAATGGCGAGCAGGAAGATACCAATATCACTCCTGGTTCCGAGTTGGTCGCCGAATACGGCGTGGGCAAGGAATTCCACATGAACAACTGGATGATTCGCCCCGGTATTACCGGTGCATCCTACTGGCAAATCTCCGACGACAGTGACGAGTGCGCCACCGCCGATCAGCGCAAGCAGGCCCATGCCATCGGTGCGGAATTGAACCTGTTTTACCTGCCGATGCTGTTCCAGGTGAATCTGCGCTATCTGCAGGAATATGGTGTTGAGAATGGGCCCGAGGATAGCCGTTTTATAGCTACCCTGACAAAATCCTGGTAAAAAAAAGCATTTCATTTGTTGACGGGCCGATTGCTCCTCTCCGGGGAGACGTCGGCCTTTTTTATTGGCCTTGCGCCTGAGAGGAAAGAACATGCTGGAACTGTACCGGAAAGATGCTGATGATCGAAACTGTTTTGGCGTACCGCCCCTGCCCCTGACAGCCGACCAGACCAAAGAGTTGACCGACCTGCTCAGTCAAGGTCACAATGAGCAGGTCGAGTTGCTGGCCCTGTTGGCCGGTAGAGTCGAGCCCGGTGTGAGCAAGGCTGCAAAAGTGAAAGCGGCCTGGTTGGAGCAGGTGGCTGTGGGGGATTTACAGGTGGTGGGTTGCACCTCCGAGGATGCTGTTGCCATGCTGGCGCAGATGGGCGGCGGCTATAATGTCGCTTCTCTGATCCGTTTGCTCCAGGTTCCAACGCTTGCCCAAGCCACTGCAGAGGCCCTCAAAGGATTGACCAAAATTTACGAAGCCTTTGACCAGGTGGTGGCGCTTGCGCAAACCAATCCGGCGGCACACGGCGTGCTTGAATCCTGGGCCGCGGGCGAGTGGTTCGCTAAAAGCCCGGAGCTGCCGGAGAAAATTGTCTTTACCGCCTACAAGGTGGAAGGGGAGATCAATACCGATGATTTCTCACCCGGCAATCAGGCCCAGTCCCGGGCAGATATCCCGCTCCATGCCACCTTTTTCGGCAAGACCCGCTTTCCGGAAGGGGGGGAGGTAATACGCCAATTTCGCAGCAAAGGGGATATTGTTGCCTTTATCGGTGATGTGGTCGGGACCGGTTCCTCCCGTAAATCGGCCATAAATTCGGTGAGTTGGTTGCTCGGTGAGGATGTTCCCTCCGTGCCCAACAAACGGCGAGGTGGCTTGGTCATTGGCGGTACCATCGCCCCGATCTTTTATGCCACAGCCCGTGATGCAGGTGTATTGGCCATTGAGGGCGATGTCGCCTCCATGAACACCGGGGACCGGCTGACTCTTGATCTGCGTCAATGGACGTTGCGAGACGGGCAGGGCACGTCCATTGCCCTTAAAACGGCACCTCTTACCCTGCTTGATGAGTACCGCGCCGGTGGCCGCCTGAACCTGATTATCGGCCGCAAACTCACCCAATGGGCCTGCGATGCTTTGGGCAAGCCTTTTCCTGCAATTTTTCAGGAGGTGGTCAATTCGCAGCCCGAGGAAAACCAGGTCTATACTCTGGCGCAGAAGATGGTGGGCCGGGCCTGCGGCCAGAAAGGGGTGTTGCCGGGAGAGGTCTGCGAACCGCGGATGACCACGGTCGGCTCACAGGATACCACCGGGCCGATGACCATGCAGGAAATTGCCGAACTGGCCTGCCTGCGATTCAAGACCGACTTGTTCATGCAGTCGTTCTGCCATACCGCAGCCTACCCCAAGGCCTCGGATTTGGGCCGCTGGAGGATTATGATCGAGACCACCACCGACTGCGGTGGAGTGGCCCTGAAGCCCGGCGACGGCGTCATCCATTCGTGGCTTAACAAGATGCTGGTCCCGGATACGGTTGGTACCGGCGGTGATTCACACACCCGTTTTCCCCTGGGGATTTCCTTTCCCGCCGGTTCAGGACTGGTTGCCTTTGCCGGAGCGCTTGGTTTCATGCCCCTGGAGATGCCCGAGTCGGTGCTGGTCCGCTTTCACGGCAAGCGTCGGTCCGGTATAAGTGTGCGTGATATGGTCAATGCTATTCCGCAGGCTGCCATCAAGGAAGGGCTGCTCACCGTGGCCAAGAAGGGTAAGAAAAATGTCTTTGCCGGCACCATCCTTGAGATCGAAGGGGTGGATGATCTTCGGGTGGAGGAGGCCTTTGAGCTGAGCGACGCCTCGGCAGAGCGCAGTGCCGCCGCTTGCACGCTCAAGCTTTCCCTGCCAGCGGTGATTGCCAATGTGGAGCAGAACTTGGCTCTCTTGGAGGAACTGATCGTCCAGGGATATCAGGATCGGGACGCCCTGGAACGTCGGGTAACGGCCTTGAAGGAATGGTTGGCCAACCCGAGCTTGCTTACGGCTGATGAGGGCGCGGCATATAAGGCGGTGATCGATATCGATCTGGCTACACTCACCGAACCGCTCCTCGCCTGCCCCAACGATCCGGATGATGTCCGGCCCCTGAGCGAGGTGGCGGGAACGGTCATCGATGAGGCCTTTATCGGCTCCTGCATGACCCATCTTTCGCACCTGCAGGCGGCATCCAAGCTACTGCGAGACGAACCTTATACCGTCAGCCGGTTGTGGATAGCGCCCTCGACCCGCATGGACCGGGATGCAATTCAGAAGGAAGGGGGCCTGAATGTTTTTGCCCAGGTGGGTGGACGGGTGGAAATTCCCGGCTGCAGCCTCTGTATGGGTAACCAGGGGCGGGTCCGGCCGGGAGCCACGGTGATGTCTACCTCGACCCGCAACTTCGACAACCGTCTAGGTGACGGCGCCCAGGTCTTTCTCGGCTCCACCGAGTTGACCGCTCTCACTGCTCTCATGGGCAAGCTGCCAAGTGTGGATGAATATTTTGGGTTTCTACGGAGGAAGGGAATAGCCGTCTGAGCCGAAAGACACAAAGGCCGGAAGCGGGAATTGCTTCCGGCCTTTGCCTTATGGAGTGAACTGACCGATTTTAAGCTGCTCCGAGAAAACTCGGGCCAGATTGTTGTCGATGACGTAGATACAGATCTCCTTGGCCCCCTGGCGGGAATAGCCGAATTTCTTCTGCAGGTTCTTCATCATGAAACGGACATCGGACTGGATCTTCTGGTCGTAGGTTTTGAACGACTCGTGATCAAACTCCTTGACCGCCCGCCGGAAATTCTCGTTGTCGAGGAAGGGGTCGAGCACCTTCTCCTTGAGGTTGTGAATATAGCGCTCATGGAGCTGCTGATAGAGGGCTGTTTGGGTGACGGGTATATTGTCGCGGAGGATCTCTTGGGTCAGGGTAGAGCTGGTATAGGCCCGCTGCACCGTGGTCCTGAAGGTGGTCCCGTCGTAGGTGGAGACCATCAACCGGGATTCGATCCGCTGGAAAAAGGCCTCGCTGATTTCCAGCCGCTCGCCGGTGAAACGGCAGACTTCCGTGGTGCCGGGCTCAAAGTTGACCGCGAACATGTAATTTTGAATGTCGCGGGTAATCTGCTCCTCGTTGTAATAGTAGAGCGCTTCCTTGACCGACTGCAGCACCGAATAGTTATACATCCGCAGCAGTGAGTCGAGAAAGCCCATGGGCAGGATGGTTTTATCCTTCTTGCAGTACTTGCGGAAAAAGATGCCTAGCATCGACATGTCGATCAGCTTGTCCTCGCGGGCATACATGGAATAGAACTCGTTGAACATGCGGATCGAGTCACGCCCCGACAACCCCTGCCAGCCGTCCTGCTCCGATTCGGCAATGATTTTCAGCCGTCGTTTGGAGTTGAACCGTTCCACCTCCTCCTCTTCCAGCCAGGCCGGAATATAGCCGGTGTAGATCTCCATCTTTAACAGCTGCAGGTTCTTATCGCAGTAGAGCTCATACTTTTCCGGATCCTTAATCCACTCAAGCATGGCATCGGATCGGGTCCGCAGGCGGGTGGCGATGATGACCCGGGCAAAGTTGTGAAGCACCCTGGGGAGGAAGGATTCATCAATGTGTTTGCCGAAAACCTCGCGGTAGATCTCGATTTCTGTTTTTATATCGAGTACATAAGGGGTATTGATGTACTCGATTCTATCCGAGAAGGCGGCCAGATTGGTCAGCACCTTCTTGTCTTCCGGATTCATCAGGGCAAAGAAGAGTGAGTTAACCCGCTCCTCAATATGATCGACCTTGTGCACACCGTCGCTGATGATGTTGTGCAGGTCCATTAAACGTTCGGTGTTGTGCGACTTGACATCCATTAAGGCATAGATGCCATTATTGACCTTGGCATAACCCGAGTAGAGGTAGGGAACTTTACCCGAATGCGCAAACAGAGCGTTCAAGGTGCGTTGCACGGTTTCGTCGGTGCGGACATTGCGTTGGGAGCGGCGGTCGCCGGGGTTGAACACCGAGATACCTGTACCCAGTCGCCGGTTGAACCTATAGGGCCGGGCATGGACCGCTTCTAGCACCTTGAGCGGATTTCCCTCCCTTTTCAACAGCTCTTGATAGAGGGCCGAACAGATGGTGCAGGGTTCGTCGCGGAAGACCCATTCGTATTTTTTTTCGCTGAACAACTGATCCTTGAAGACGGCATTCTCCAGCAGTTCGTCGAGAAACTGACGGCGGATTTCCTTGGGAATCAGCAGCAGTGGATGATCATGGCTGGGGCAGGGGAGTGTTAGCCAGTTACCACTATTTTCCTTTTCGTTGGTGGTGAGACAGCCTTCAACCTCGCTGTTGACTTCTTCGCTCAAGAGCTGCGAGATCTTGCCGGCTAGACCGGCCATGCTGTGCACGCCACCCACCAGATCTGGTGCTTTCAGCCGCCAGACCACCTCGTAACGCGAACCCTCAGGGGTGTTGGCATACTCCTCGAATTTACGCAGCAGATTATTGAGAAAGGTCGATTTACCACTGCCGTGCGGGCCGTCGAAGATGTAGATCTTATTTTGTTGATCACCCACTAAAAGGGATTCCACATGGCGGATGAGGCGGTTGGCAAAGAGTCGATCGGCAAAAAAAGGACGGTCCGAGCCCTCGACAAAGAGACGACTGCAGTCATAGTTGAGATAGTTGATCGATTCCGGGTCATTGCGGTATTCGTCATGGCCATCTCGGACAAAGTGGCGGACCATGTCGGCATAGACTTGGATCACATTGCGGATGTTGCGCTCAGGGCGCTCAATCACCTCGCCCAAAAAATCAGCGAACGACATTTCTGCTTGGCGAAAACGGTCGCCCTTATACTGCTGCAGGGTATTCAAGGCCTTGGTTAATACGCCCATGGTCACCTTCCTGGTTCGGGTTGCCGCCGTGCCGTTATTCCGCGAGCGTCCGCGAAAGTGTTCTGTCTTTCATGGTGTAACGAAATCGCTTCCAACTGATGGTCCGTTTCGGGGTCTCCTCCTTGGGCTGCGCATCGGGATCCCGGGGCGCTTTCATCGGAATCGGCACGCTGGTGTAGAGATGCACCTCTCCACCCCAGAGGTATTCCACCCCAAGCAGAACCCCTTGAATAAAGTCGCGCATCAGCGGTTTGCCCTCGAAAACGTGATTGAGCACCAGTCCATTATTCTCCGCCACCGTTACCTCGATCCTCGGTGGATGATAGAGGCTGTCCGCCACCATGGCCTTGTAATCGACCGCCTTGCGGCTTTTGACATAGTACTGCCAGGTCATCCGTTCCTTGTTGAGCCGTTTGCCGACCACGAACAATCGGTGGAGATCGACGAAATCCTGGTCGATGAAAGAGTTGATGTACATCGAATCGCAGTAATTTTCACGGATGTGAAAGATGTAGTCTCGGCCCTGACCGGTGGCACGGTCAAAAACACGCCGTTTTTCCCTGTCATTGGTCTGGAAATACTCCAGGCCGGTACGGCCCTTTTCCGCCTTCTCCTCCAGATACTGAAACAATCGCATCCCCAGAGCGTAGGGATTAAGCCCAACCCGGGGCATGGAGGTAACCTTGGCATTGACAATGGCGTAGTCCACCTCGTGGCCCTTGATCCGATCATCCTGCAAAAACAGGGTGTCGTGCCAGTAGGAGGCCCAACCCTCATTGAGGATCTTGGTGCGGATCTGGGGCTGGAAATAGAGCGAGGTCGAGCGGATCACTTCAAGCACCATCAACATCCAGCGGTTTTTTTCGCTGTTGAGAAAGGGAGAATATTCCATGAGGAATTGGAGCAGGTCGGTACGGCCGACACTTTTCGTTTCCTTTAGGCTCCGGGCGTAGAGGGATTCGAGCTCGGAATACTTTTCCGTGATGCTTTTGATAAATCGCGGTTCACCATCTTCCGGATGTTCACGCAGCAACTTGTTATAGCGTTCAATCTCACGGGCGTAGCTGCTGACCCCCGAACGGTGGCCCCGCTGGAGAAAGACATCGAAGTAGAAGTCGAGGAGTGTTGGCTTCTCCTGTTTGATTTTTTTGCCGCTTTCTTCCAGCAGATCAAAGTACCCCACCAGGTTATCGATGGTGCGGGCAAACTCGATCACGTAATCGACCCAACGCCCTTTTTCCGAGCGCAGCTTGGCAATAAGCCTTTTATCGGCCAGGGCGCGGCCGGTGAAGTCGTAGTCCCAGGTGTGGCGGAAAAAGAGATTGTTTTGGAAAAAATCTATGTGGCCGATAACGTGATAGAAAATCATCACGTTGAGCCAGTCCGGGTTGTTGTCGTTATAGTAGGAAATCGGCGGTTTTGTATTGATCACCGTTTCATAGGGGTTGTTGGGATAGAGCTCATAACGCCCCTGTTCCCGCAGTACCTCCACCTCCTGCACCCAGTAGTCGTAGAGGGTGGGGATCATGATTTTAGGACCGAGTTCGAGCATGTCGCGGTTAGTGACCACATACTCCAGGGTTTCGTCCTCGAAGCGCAATCCGGCCTGACGCGCACGGTCCTTGCAACCCTCCATGATTCGTTTGGCATGCTGACTGATCAGTTCCATAATCCCACCACTGTCAGGAGGTCCGTCCCTGTTAAGATATGATGGCGTCGTAAAAACGCCACCCCTCGTATGTATTTGTTTTTACTGAATCATCTTGCAGAATGTGATGGACTTTTTTCGAGTCCATCAAGATATCAGATGTTTGATCCCCTCAATGATCCGCGCTTCGTTGCTGTCCTTGGACATGACGTCCAGCCGCAGCAGATCCTTCTTGGACTCCAGCAGCCCGGATTTGGCCAGGTACTTCTCCACCTCGGTCCGGCGGCTGCCGTCCAGACCGTTTTCGGCGATGGTAACGCCGATGCGGCTGGCATAGACCAGCATTTTCTCCATCTCAGGCAGTGATTCTTCACCGTAGGTGTCCCAGTCGTCGCCGTCGGTACCGTGGAAGATGTAGATCGAGTAGTCGCGGGCCAGTTCCTCCTCTTCCACGATCTGGTTGACCAACCGGTACGCTGAGCTTACCTGGGTGCCACCGGCGACCTGCATCTGGTAATAGGCCTGGAAGTTTTCCACCTCACGCGCCTCGGTGTCGTGGAGGATGAACCGGGTTTCCACCTGGTTTTGATACTGGTACGTGAGCCAGGCATAAATCAAAACGTGTTGATTGACCACCAGCTCGGTGGGTTTCCCCCCCATGGAGCCGGAATAATCGCGCACAAAAAAGACCACGGCCTGAGCCTCGTAATCTTTTTCCTTGGAAAGGATGCGATAGACCCGATCTTTGGGGGAAATCATCAGGTTGCCTGGATCTGGCGGGGTGCCGGCTTGGACACGGCCCAGGGCGATGTTGGTCTGCAACACCTGTTTCAGGGTGGCCTTTTTGTCGAGAATCTGGCCGAAGCCGCGATTCCTGTCGGTAAGATCGTAGGCAAAACGGGTCAGGGAGCGTTTTTTGCCCTTGTCACGTAGATTGGGTAGGGCAAACTGCTCGGTGAGCACGCGGCCGAGGTCGTAGACCGTGGATTCCAATTCATGGGCTCCGCCTTGTCCCTGGCCGGATCCACTGCCGCCACCCTGATCTTCGCGAACCGGCTGCTCTCCGATTACCTCGCCCTCTTCACCTTCTCCGACACCACCTTCACCCGGATCCTGGCCCTCACCGCCTTCGCCTTCCTCCTCTTCGGAGATGCGATCATGCATCAGCTTTTCTTCCACAGTGGTGGGAATGACCACGACTTTGTCGTCGCCATCCCGCCCGGGCTTGACCAGCTTGCCCACCCTGATTTTGCGGGGAAAACCGTCCTTTTCCCGTTGGAGATCACGCTGGAGGAGGTGATCAAGGGATTGGGCCGCGACAAGCGACATCAACGGTGACGGATTCGCTTGGCTCAACATCTCCGGATCGCTGTAGCTGTACAGTGCGCGGGTATGCGGCATCGGCGAGCGGAGATGGGCGTGCTGCGGATCTCCGCTTCGTTCGCCAAGTGCCAACTCATATTCGATGACCCGCCGTTGCTCTTGAGAAAGCCCCTTTGCTTCCAGCTGTTGGTAGAGTTGCCGCAGCTTTTTCATCGTCTCTCCGCGCTCAGATTGGCTTTAGGGAACCTTATGGGGTGTCGGCTTCATATAGTTGTTTTCGGAAAAAGCCTCGAGAACAACGTGCATTGCCTTGTAAATCACTGTTTTTATGATGTGAAGATTTCTGTTTTGTTTTTTTACGAGTCCCTCAATTTTCATCCACCTGGGTGCAGAAATACTCGATGGTTTTCTGGGCGCAGGTAAGGCAGTAGCCCAGCTTGTGGAGCATGGTGTCGATCATTCGGTCGTAGAGCTTCTGGTTTTCCTCGTTGGTGCGGTTGGCGAGCGCACCGATCAGGCTACCGGCACCGGCAATATCGGATTTGAGGCGAACATCGGTCACCGCCTTGACCAGCTCCAGGTTGTCCATGAAGTCGTAATCCGGATTGATCGAGATCTTCTGGCCGTAAATCTTGCGGATCGAGGTGCGGAACGAATCTTTTTGTTCACGGACCTTGAGGCCCAGGCCGGCCTCGACCGAATCGATGTAGCGTTCATCGATCTTCAGCGCCACCAACTCACCGGTCTGTGGATTCTTGTACTTCCACATCCGGTCAACGCCTAAATTCTCGGCATCAATACCGATGATCATGTTGACGTAATTGAGCACATCCTTACGGATCGCCAGCGGTTCATCCATATAGGCATTGAACATCTCGGTCATGATCCGCTCGCGGTAAAGTCCCTTGGCGATTTTGAGATCATCGAGGAACTTGGCCCGGTCGGCGGCCTCGGAGACATAATCAAGGATCACCCGCTCAAGGGCGGTGAACACGTCGTAGGCGAACATGCACTTGCCCTCGTTGGTCCCTGAACTCTCGAGCATTAGCTGCATGGTACGGCCCAGGTTTCGCTGGCCCAGCCCCTTTTGGCCGAAACGTTTGGTGATGTCGTGTTCCTGGTTGAGGGTGTCGATCACTTCGGAGAGCGTTTTCAGACTCTTTTCTCCTGCAACCTCGCCCGCTGCGAGCTTCATGGTCTCGGTCGGAGTCAGTTTTTCCGAGCGCGGCAGACGTGTCAGGACCACCGCCACCGAGGCGGCATAGTTGAGGTTCGGGTCCTGGTGCATGGCATTGCCGGTGAGGGTGGTCTTGGACTCGTTGCCGATGGCATAGGCGGTCAGATCACGCTGCTGGAGGTAATTGGTGTTATGGGAAACGTAGCAGATACGGCAGCGGTCAATGATCGGCGCCTCCTCCTTTTCCGAGAGGAAACGGTTGAATTCGGAGTTATTGCTAGTGGCGATGATCAGGGTGTCGATCGGCCAACGATAGCCATCGATTTCAATGGTCCGGTTTTGGATGATACCCAGGTAGACCTGCACCAGATCCTTTTTGTTCTTGTAGATCTCGTCGCTGAAATGGATGCCGCCACCCGCTACCCGGGCCAGTGCTCCGCGCCTGAGGTCGAATCGAAAGGGGTTGTTGGTGTCGGTGATGTGGAGCAGCCTTTGAATCGATTCTTCGCCCAGAAGATCCACCGCAGAACTGGTGATCTTGTCCTTGGCCGGATATTTGCCGGTGACCGTGCCCAAGCTTTCCACCAGAGGCACGCGAACGATTTCGATGTTTTTGAGCATCTCGTCGATATCGCCACCAGCCAAATTTCGGAGATCGTTCCAGATATAGGCCGAGCAGGCACCAAGCGGGCGATAATTTTCCATCCACTGCTCGAGCAGAGTGTCGTCCACCTTGAATTTCTTGGTCAGGTACTGCATCGACTCTTCCTTGGTCTCGAAGAGATTGAGCGCCAGCACCATCGGATCTTCGTAGGTCTGCGATTCAATCGTCTTGATCGCGCCGTAGGTACCGATCCGATCCAATCCGTTAAAACGGAAGCTGTATTTTCGATTTTTCGGCTGGACCAAGAAGTCGCGGTAGAGACTGCACAGATACTCGACGAGAAAGGTCTTGCCGTTGCCCGGTTCACCAACGAGGACAAAGGCCATCTCCTTGGAAGACCCGCCCTGGGAGGCATCCTTGACAAAGGAGACAAAGGAGTTGATCTCATCGTACATGCCGATGATGTGCTTTTTGCCTTCACGGAAAATAGTGAAATCGAAGGTGGTTTTGCCGTTGACCGTGACCTTGTTGATGTCCTTTTCCAGAATCATTCGACTGACGCTTTGGAAGGCGTTTTCAAAGACGCGGTCACCTTTTTTGACAGCTTGAATGTGGTGACTAAGGGATGTGGTCTTAGGGTCGGTCATCATGCGCCTCCTTAACGAGGTAGGGGTAGGTGAGTCAGCGAATTTAGATGTATTATTGCGGTAACCTAGCTGAAATTCAAGCAGTTATTGTCTTTGGCCGGGAATAGTCATGTTTACGGTCCGGTCGAAGTTGACAAAAATGTGCGGGTGAGCCCGCAAACTGCGGTCTCTCCATTCTTCCTATGTAAGGACGCTTAACTGCTCTGGCCCAAAAAATATTTGGACTTTGGTTTGAGGGGACTCTCAAAGGAAGGACAAAGCGGTCTGCGATATGTCTGCAGGGGGGAGATGTGGTTGAACGGCTCCGAAAAAGGAAGGCTCATCGAGAATTCAGGATCCGTGGGAGAGGCCGGGGCGGCAATATCGCCGGCAAACGCTATAGCCGCCAGTAGCCCGGACATGGCAAACAGAGATCCTGTGTGGCAGGAGCCGTTCTTCCAGGGAAACGCCGGCGATGGTGCATTGATCCGGGCTTCCGCCGCTGTGATCCGGGGGGCGCTTGTGGCGCGTACATAAAAAAAAATCCCCGGATCATGGTCATACAATGATCCGGGGATGCCCTGGTCTATCCACGTATCGATGCCGTCTCCCTGATCCGCGGGGAGAGACTGTCATATTTCAGGTAGGTATTCTGACTCCCGGTTCATCCTCCGGCCACGTCTTCCCAACCTGGCGGTCAGTGACATATCTGCGGCCTTTGTCCCCGGTTACAGCGGCGGGCCCGTCTCCGATTTACACGGAGTTCCCTATTAATCCTTAAATGGAACCTGAAACCTAAGCGTAGGGAACATAATTCCACACTGAAAGTCAAGCTGAAAATTCACGGCGTTGTCCGTCGTTTACACGGTGGCTGCAAAATCAGTCAAGTCGGGAAAATTTACGAAAACGACGTTCCGTGTTTCATCCTGTCCCTGGCATGTATGCACGGTTTCTCGGTTTTTGCTTTTTGCGAGGTCATGAAGATTCCTTGCTGATCGGGTTGCGAAAAGTTATGGTGGAAAAAGGAGAAACACATCGTGTCTTCTGTTCGGTAGCCGGCTTGAATCAACCGGGAAGGGATTGGGGCAAGGCAAAACCGAGCGATGTCCCCCCCCTTTTTTGACATCCATCCTTAAGGAGTGCGGAGTCGTCGTGGAGAAGGACAAAAAACATAAATTTGCCCATGCCATCTCCATCAGGATCGCCCTGCCGGCCCTGCTGACCATTCTTCTCTTCGTCACCGCCACCTTTGTTATCATTCTGCCCTCGTTCAAAGAAAACCTGCTGGCAAAAAAAAGGGACATGCTCCGCGAGATGGTGGAGATCGTCTATGATCTGGTGTCCACCTATGAGCAGATGGTTCGTTCCGGCGAGATAAGTGAGGGTAAGGCGCAGAAGGATGCCTTACGCATCATTGCTTCTCTCCGGTATGGCAAGGACAATAAGGATTATTTCTGGGTCAATGACATGAAGGCCCTGATCGTGGTCCATCCGTATCGGCCGGACCTACGCGGCGATGCGGTGCCGGATTTCCGCTACCCCACCGGAAAAAATTTGCTTGAGGAATTTGTCCGTGTGGTCAAGACCCAAGGGGCCGGCTACGTGGAATATCTTTTTCAGTGGCAGGATAATCCCAACAAAATCGTCCCCAAAATCTCCTATGTCAAAGGGTTTGCGCCCTGGGGATGGGTCATCGGTACCGGGCTCTATGTCGACGATGTCAATGTCGAAATTGGGGTTATCGCCAAGCAACTCAATGCCATTGCCTCGGTCATTCTTCTCATCAATGCCTTTCTTGCTTTCTACATCATTCGTCACACCGTGCTCGCCGATCGGGTACGTCGCATCATCTGGGAGGAACGGGAGCGGCTTTTGACCGCCTTGGAGGAGAGTAATGCCAGGTTTCGTTCACTGGTCGAAACCACCAGTGACTGGATCTGGGAGATTGATTCGGAAGGGGCCTACACCTACTGCAGTCCCAAGATCAAGGACCTGCTTGGCTTTGACGCGGAAGATATTATCGGTAAGCACCTCGAGGATTTGGTCGCGGTCAAGGATTTGGATCGGACCAGTAGGCTTTTTAAGAAGATGATCAAATCGCGCAAACCCTTCAGTGATTTTGAAACCGTCTGCCAGACCCGCGATGGCCGGGTGGTAGTGATTGAGAAGAACGGGGTGCCGATATTCGACGACAAAGAAGAATTTCTCGGCTACCGGGGTATTGCCCGTGACATCTCCGAGCGCAAGAATGCCATTGAGGCCCTGAAAAAGAGCCGCGATGAACTTCATTCCAGCCTGGAGGAGACGGTCAAATCCCTGGCTCTGGCTGCGGAGAAACGCGACCCCTACACCGCTGGCCACCAGATGCGGGTCGATAAACTGGCCTGTGCCATAGCCCAGGAGTTGGGCTTGCCGCAAAAACAGGTCGAGGGCCTCCATTTCGCCGCCTTGCTCCATGATATAGGCAAGATTTCCCTGCCCTCGGAGTATCTTGCCAAGCCAGCCCGGCTTTCAGCTCAGGAGCGGGCGATTATCAAGTGCCATACCGAGGTCGGCTACGAGATCCTTAAGAATATCCCCTTCCCTTGGCCGGTGGCGGATATCGTCTATCAGCACCATGAGCACCTGGATGGTTCGGGCTATCCGCGCGGACTGACCGACAAGGACATTCTCCTGGAAGCCAAGATTCTTACCGTGGCCGATGTGGTCGAGGCCATGAGTTCCCATCGGCCGTATCGTCCTTCATTGGGGATAGAAACCGCGTTGGAGGAGATCCGTTCCGGCCGTGGTGTCTTCTATCATGCCGAGAGTGTTGACGCCTGTATGCGTCTGATTGCAGAAAAGAAGGTGGACCTGAGCGCGATTGCCTGGTAACGGCGCCCAGATCCATGCTGTTCGTTATTTACGTTTATCCATCGGCGAATATTCACAGCCCATCAACCCGCAGTACTCACCCACATACTGCGCCTGGGGCCGATACAGCGCCGGTTTGCCCTGGGCGTCGGCGAACTGCTCCTCGATGATATGGGCGCACCAGCCAGCCACCCGGGAGATGGCAAAGACCGGGGTCATCAGGTCGGCGGGAATGCCCATCAGGTAGTAGACCGGGGCGGAGTTGAAGTCGACATTGGGGAGAATGGTGGTCTTGCCTTTGGCGGCAAAGAGAGATAAAGCGGTCTCCTCGATGCGCTGCGAGATGGAGGCCCATTTGCCGCCGGTCTGTTCGCCCAGCCGCTGCCCCATCTTCTTCAGGTAGACGGCCCGGGGATCCCCGGTTTTATAGATCGCATGGCCCATGCCCATGATCCGATCGCCCTCGCTGAGCTGTTGCTGCACCCAACCTTCAATATTCGGCTCATTTTCCAGTTTAAGCAGCATTTCCATAACTTTGGCATTGGCGCCACCGTGCAGGCTGCCGGAAAGCGCCCCTAAGCCAGCCGCCACGCCGGCGTACAGACTGGCGCGGGTGGAGACCACCTCGCGGGCGGCAAAGGTGGAGGCGTTAAAGGTATGGTCGGCGTGGAGAATCAGGCAGACATCCAGATCATGGGCCGTGGCTGCATCGGGTTTCTTGCCCTGGAGCATCCAGAGGAAGTTGCCGGCATGATCAAGCTCCTGATCCGGCTCCAGCACCGGTTGCTCGTTGCGGATGCGATGCCAGGCCGCCACCAAGGTCGGCATCTGGGCTACGAGACCAATAGCGCGTTGCAGGCAGGTATTCCGATCCATCGTATCGCTCTGTTTTTCGGCCATGGCCAGCATCGGAATCGAGGCTTGGAGCACGTCCATGGGGCGGGCATCTTTGGGCCAGTGCTTCATGCTCTCGATGATATAGGCGGGCACTGCGCGCATGTCCTTAACCTGCTGCGTGAATCCAACCAGTTGTTCGGCGCTGGGAAGGGTCCCGAACAGGAGGAGAAAGGTGGTCTCCATAAAGGAAGAACGATCAGCCAGATCTTCGATGCGATATCCCCGGTAAATCAACACGCCCTTTTCGCCGTCAATGAAACTGATCGCGGAATCGGCGACGGTGACGCCGCGCAAACCGGTATTCTTCACTCGAATCTCTTCGCTCATCGTATGCCTCCAGGCTGGTATAAATAAAAGAGAAAAGGGCCCGGATTCGGACCAGGTTCGGGGATAAATACGCGGATGCCACCCCGACTCGTTTGTCGAAATCAGCCTGTTTTAATGAAGAAAATAGGGAAGTTCAACTTCTTTTCCCGTTCTTCTCCCCGCTTTTTTGTCGCTGATTTTGCGGCACGGGCTGTGGTTGCTCGTCATCGGCGCTGTTGGTTTTGGTGGTATCGTCCTCTTCGGGAAGGAACTCAGGGTAGGTGCCTGTGGTGGTGGGATGGGAAAACAATGGTCCGACATCGGGGAGATAGGCTTCAAAGGCTTTGCCGTAGATTTCCCAAATGGTGATAAACAGGGCGGCCACGATCGGGCCGATGATGATACCGAGAATACCGAACAGGGAAATACCACCCAGAGTGCCGAAGAGCACAAAAAGATCGTGCATCTGGGTATCTTTTCCCACCAGGCGGGGACGAAGCACGTTGTCGAGATTGCCAGCCACGGCACCGCAGAGCACCGCAAGAATTCCGACCCCGAGAAAGTCACCCTTGAGGAGAAGGATAATGAGGGCCGGTCCCCAGACGATGGCCGTTCCAAAGGCGGGGATGATCGACATCACGGCCATCACCGTGCCCCAGAACACCGGTCCCTGGATACCGGCCAAGGCAAAGGCTATACCGCAGATACCGCCCTGGAAGGCGCCGATGATGAGGGTTCCCTTGAGGGTGGCCTTGGTGACGGAGGTGAATCGCCGTAGGAGCAGGCGTTCATCACGGTCTTGCAGAGGCAGGAAATAGAGGATTTTGGTTAGCAACACCTCGCCCATGGTGAGGAAGTAGAACATCACATAGAGCATAATAATGCTGCTGAAAATCGCATTGACCGTGAGTTTGGTCACCGAGGAGAGGCTGTTGATGAGGAAGGTGGAGATGTTGCCCACCATAAGCCCGGCTTTTTCGATGATCACCGCCCGGTAGGGCAGAATATCCTGGTAATACGGGAGCTTTTCCATGTAGGCGGTGATGGCGGTGGGCTCATGGATAAACGATTGCACCCAGGGCGTGACCGACTGGCTGACGCTGATCGCTTGGCCGACGACCACCCCGATGAGGATGGAGAGCGGTGCCAGCACCAGTATCACCATCCCGACCAGGACCAGTATAGAGGCCAGGTTTTCTCGGTCGCCGATCTTGGTGCTCAGCCAGCGGTGGGTCGGGCTCAGGATGGCCGAGAAGATACCGGCCATGAACATCGGCATCAGGAACTGGCGGATCATGTCGAGGAACAGGGCCGAGATAAGCAGCACCAGCACCAGAAGCACGCTTTTATTGATCAGTTCCCGTTTCATCGCTACAACCTGGAAAAAAGAAGTTTATTCAGACCATGATGGACTCGTAACACGTCCATTACATGTTGAAAGAGGGCTCGGTAAAAAATAGATATACAGGGCGTAGCGGTTTTCCCGGCGCGAAGGCATACCTCAAGTATTTCGAATGGCTGGGAAAGCGATGCGACGCAGTAGAGCAAAGTTTTTACGACGCTGTCAGACCATGGTGGCTGCCTGGATCAGGGCTCCAGTTAGGCGTGAAAGTTCATCAGGCTCAATGATGAAAGGCGGCATCAAATAGAGGAGTCGGCCAAAGGGACGTATCCAAACCCCCTGATCGACAAAGAAACGCTGAAGCACTGCCATGTCCACCGGATCCTTGGTTTCAATCACGCCTATGGCACCCAGAATCCGGACATCGGCCACGGGGAAGAGGCCACGTGCCGGTGCCAGTTCCGCCTCCAGCTGGCGGTTAATGGCACCCACCCGTTCTTGCCAAGAGGTACTGAGCAGGAGGTTGATCGAGGCGCAGGCCACATGGCAGGCCAGCGGATTGCCCATGAAGGTCGGCCCGTGCATGAACACGCCGGGCGGAGCGTTGGAAATAGTGGTGGCAACTTCGGTGGTGGCCAGGGTGGCGGCCAACGTCATGGTGCCGCCGGTGATGGCCTTGCCCACGCACATGATGTCCGGTGAAATGCCGGCGTATTCCGCAGCAAAGAGTTTACCGGTGCGACCGAAACCGGTGGCGATCTCATCGAAAATCAACAGTACCTGGTACCGGTCACAGAGTTCTCGTAACCCCCGCAGGTATTGGGGATGATAGAACCACATCCCACCAGCGCCTTGGACAATGGGCTCAATGATGATGGCCGCCACCTGGTGGTGATTTTCTGCCAGCAGTTGCTCCATATTCGCAAGGTCGGAGGGGTTCCAGGGCTCGTCAAAGCGGCAGCCTGGACGGGGGGCAAAGAACTGGACCGGCAGGGAGGCCTCAAACAGGGTGTGCATACCGGTGACCGGATCGCAAACCGACATGGCATGGAAAGTATCGCCATGGTAGCCGCCTCGTACCGTCAGTAACCGATGTTTTTCCGGTTGTCCGGCTGCCTGTTGGTACTGAAGGGCCATCTTCAGTGCCACTTCAACGGAGACTGAGCCTGAATCGCAGAGGAAAACCTTGTCCAGCGGCTCTGGGGTCAATTGCACCAGCAACCGCCCCAATTCCACCGCCGGCTCATGGGTGAAACCGCCGAACATGACGTGGGCCATGCGTTCGGACTGTTCACGGATGGCCTGCTGGATCACCGGATGGCTGTAGCCGTGAATGGCACACCACCAGGAGGACATGCCGTCGATCAGTTCACGGCCGTCGCTCAGGCGGATGCGGACTCCGGATGCCGAGGCCACCGGATACACCGGCAACGGTTGGGTGGTGGAGGTATAGGGGTGCCAGAGATGGTCGCGGTCGAACTGGAGCAGGTCGCTTGCAGCCATTTCTCAGCCTCGCTCAAAGGTGTAACCCAGGGCAGTGAGCTGTTCCAGATCCCCTTGAATACCCGAGCCGGCTGTGGTCAGATAGTTGCCGACAATGGCACCGTTGGCACCGGAGGTAAAGCAGCGGTACTGATCCTGGCCAAGCTGCTGGCGGCCGCCGGCCATGCGGATCACGGCCTTGGGGTTGATGAAGCGGTACAGGGCCACCGTGGTCAGAACCTCATCCAGGGACAGCGGCGTGAGTTCGCCCAGGGGCGTGCCCTCGATGGCGGTGAGGATGTTGATCGGAATGGAGAGCACCTCCAGTTCGCTCAGCTCAAAAGCCATGTCGAGCCGATCTTCCATGGACTCACCCATGCCGATGATCCCGCCCGAGCACAGGGTCATGCCGGTTTTGCGGGCAAGTTTCAGGGTTTCGGCCTTTTCGTCCCAGGTATGGGTGGTACAGATTTTTGGGAAATAGTTTTTGCTCGCTTCAAGATTGCAGTGATAGCGGCGTACACCCGCTGCGTAGAGGCTTGCGACAATCTGCTCATCGAGAAAGCCCGCTGAGGCGCAGAAGAGCAGGGAGGTTGCTTCAGCCATCTTCTCGTACAGATTGCCGAGTTCGGCCACCGTCTCCGGGGCAAGGCTACGGCCGCTGGTGACCAGGGAGAGCCGGTGCACACCGTGCTGATCGTTATCCCGAGCCTGGGCCAGGGCCTCCTCCTCGGGAATGACCTTATAGGTCTCGACCCCGGTATGGTGGCGGGCGGATTGGGCGCAGAAACGGCAATTTTCGCTGCAGTTGCCGCTCTTGGCATTAATGATCGAGCAAAGGTCGAAGTGGTTGCCGTGAAAGTGGCGGCGGATCTGGTCCGCAGCCTGGTAAAGGTCGTTTTTGTCTGCGCTGAGCAGGGAGGTGGCGGTGGCTCGATCGATGCGGTCGCCGTCAAGAATGGTCTGCAGTGCCTGTTGTACTATGGTATCCATAATCCTGTGCGTTTCGGGGATCATTCCCCGTTGGTTTTGATGTCCTTGGGCGGACCGTTGACGATCATCTCGGCGATGGTCAGCTTGAGTTTGGGCATAAGGCCACGCCTGTTGCCGAGAAATCGCGATTCCAGCTGTGCCAGCCGCCTGTACAAAACGGTCCGGTCCATGGCCGGAGCCTCGATCTCGACCGCGTAGCTTTCCGTCACGATCTCCTGGCAGCGGAAACAGCCGGGAAAGCGGAGGTGCTGTCCATCCGGTCGGGTCAGGGTCGCCGGTACACCGTGGGTGCGGCAGATCATCAACCGGTGCGTGTAGATGCTGCACAAACCGTCATCGTTGAGCGGGCACATAATCTGTGGCCGTTGCCCCTGGGCGATCATTTGCCGGCTCTGTTCCACATAGTCGCGCGAGCGCTGCATGATGCGGTCGATATGTGCATCCTCGAGCTTGCGGATTCCTTCCCAGAGATAGGCCCACTCACTGTAGGTGTAATGGAGGAAGTAGGAGTCGCAACAGTTGTCCGGGCAACCGCTGCAGGTGAGGGTGATGGTTTGGGCCACCTCATCATAGGTGGAAACCATGGACTGATATATTTCCCCGATTTCGCAGGAAAGTTCCGGGGGCAGAAACAGTTCTTTCATAGGTGTTCCCGCTCAGCGGGGTTCTTCAAAGGATTGAACCTGATAGGTTGATAAGCGCACATTGCCGCTGCGCCAGGTGGTCTCGGCAAGGCCGGCCTTGCGGCAGAGGTGGCCGAGGAATTGTTCAACGGTGGGCAGCTGCTGCCAAACCTGGGGCAGGAAGGTGGCGCGGGCATGGCTCGGGCCTTCAAGAATGACCCCGTCTTGGTCGGGGCGCAGCAGGTGGAGCAGATCCTCGGCCTTGCCATAGGGCAGGGGAACGGGTTCGGTCAATACCGAAACTTCCACCTGCAACTGCTCCAGCTCATCCACGCTCACCGGATTGAACCGGAAATCATGGAAGGCGGCATTGAGGGCATTGCGTTTGATCCCGTCAACAATACTCTCCACCGCAGCAAGACTGCCGATACATCCCCGCAGGTCGCCCTGTTTGTGCAGGGTCACAAAGACACCCCGTTTTTCCTGGAGGGACGGCTGGGCGAGTTCTGTCTCACTGACGGGTCGGGTGGGTGTCGTTCCCAGATGTTGCTCGATGGTCTGCCTGGCCAAGCGGACCAGCAAAAGGCCCTGTTGTTCGCTGAGCATGGTTTAGCCTCCACGGTCTGATCATCAAAGGGGAGTGTACTCTATTGCACAGGCTGAGGCTGTCAATACAAATGTGGCGAAATCCTGGTGGGGCAAGCGCTTGCGGGGCGGTAGGCGAGTAGCCCTCTTGCAAGAGAAAATCGGCGATCAGTATTTGTTCAGCCCTTTAAGGGAGAGCTCTCCCGAGGATTTAAAGGGAATCTCTTTGGAAAAACCATGGATTCCGACCCGAACCGTGCCCTGCAAGGTATAGGGCAGGGGATTATCCTTGTTGGGGATTTTCCCGGCGGAATGCATCAGGTCGGCCACGGAGGAGATCAGGTCAAGGACCGAGGCATACACTTCAACCGGAACAATGGACGTGCCGTAGGCCGGTACGGTCTGGTTGCTGTCACCGACGCCGCTGGCAAAATGGCGTTTGTTTATTTCGAGATCGCAGTTGACCCCGCGCAGGTCAAGGGCCACATCATTGGGGTTGAGGATGCGCAGCTTGATGAGAAAAATCCCCTCCAGCGCTTTCACTTCCTGGATACGGATATCAGCGATGGAGATTTTCGGATCTTCTTTGAGCCCGTAGATTCCGGCGCATCCGCTCAGGCAAAGAAGGATGCAGAAAAGAGAAAGAAGTGAAAAAAATTTTGACTGCAATCCGTTGGAAAACATGGGCGCTCCTTTAAAAAATGACGATGAGCCATTCTTAACCAGCGGTTAGAACAAAGTCAACAGCTCCATGGAACTGTTGACGATTGCGACGGAAAACGGTATCAATAGCGCGACGCGGAGAAGTGCCGGAGTGGTTGAACGGGACGGTCTCGAAAACCGTTGTGGGGGTAACCCCACCCAGGGTTCGAATCCCTGCTTCTCCGCCAAAAAATGTTCCACAGGGTTCCGTAGAGGTCATAAAAGCCATTTGCTAACAAGCATTTGGCTTTTTTTATTGTCCGTAGAGTTCCACATAGTTCATTGACAGCCGGTATCTGGTGACGGTACATTTGACGGTATCTCGACAATCATAAAGCCAGGTACCGTCAAAATGCTCGTTGATACCGCCATCAAAAACGCCAAGCCGAAAGAAAAGCCGTACAAGATGACCGACGGCAAAGGGCTCTATCTTTTGGTGAAGGAAACCGGTAAATATTTCCGCTTCGATTATCGTTTTCAGGGGAAGAGAAAAACCCTGGCCTTGGGAGTGTACCCCGACGTGTCTCTCTCGGGTGCCCGTGAGCGGCTGGCAGAGGCCCGCAAGCGGCTTGCCGATGGGATTGACCCCGGCGAACAAAGGAAGATGGACAAGGAAGCCACCGCTGACCACAACAGCTTTGAGGCTGTGGCCCGGGAATGGTTCATCAAGTACAAACACACCTGGACCGACAACCACGCCAGGGACATCATTTCCCGCCTTGAAGCCAACGTCTTCCCCTGGATCGGCGGCATGCCCATTGCCAATGTCACGCCGCCGGTGCTGCTTAGTGTGCTGCGCCGGATAGAGGCCCGTGGAGCCATTGAGACTGCGCACCGCATCAAGCAGATGTGCGGGCAAGTGTGCCGGTATGCCGTTGGTACCGGAAAGGCAGAACGTGACCCAAGCGCGGATCTGCGCGGTGCCCTGCCGCCGCCCCCGTCAAAATCAATGGCCACTATTACCGACCCAAAAGGAGTTGCAGGCCTGATGCGGGCCATAAAGGGGTACAAGGGAGAAATGATAACCTGCTGCGCCCTGCGCCTTGCGCCGCTGACCTTTGTTCGCCCTGGGGAGCTGAGACAGGCCGAATGGGCCGACATCGATCTTGCCCGGGCCGAATGGAAGATACCGCCTGAAAAGCGGAAACTGAAAAAGGCCTTGAAGGCGATCCCGCAAAACTTCCACATCGTTCCCCTTTCCAAACAGGCCTTGGCCGTGCTCATGGATCTGCAGCCTTTGACCGGTGAAGGCCGCTATGTCTTTCCTTCCTTGCGAACCGGCGAACGCCCTATGAGTGAAAATACCGTGAATGCCGCCTTGCGCCGTATGGGGTATTCCAAGGAAGAAATGACCGGCCATGGGTTCCGGGCCATGGCCTCAACCCTGTTGCATGAGCAGGGGTGGCCATCCGATGTGATTGAAAGGCAATTGGCCCACAAAGAGCGAAACAGCGTCAAGGCCGCCTACAACTACGCCCAACACTTGCAGGAACGGCGAAAGATGATGCAGGCATGGGCCGATTACCTTGACGCCTTGGAGAAGGGGGCGGAGATCATCCCTCTTTTTAAAGCGGTGTGATGATGGAGAGGGAAGGCAGCATGCAAAAGCATCCGCTTGCTGATGAGCAAACGGCGGAAAGGGCGCGGTTTGAGCGGTGGGCAAAGGAGCAAGGTTTTCACCTGAGCCCTGGTATTCACCGCGATTATGAAAAGAGCAAGCTGAACTGGATGTGGTTGGCTTGGCAAGAGGCAGTGCGCAGATAACAACGACTTGACAGGCTAGGATGGCCCCCGAAAAGCCGCAACCCTGGCGGCCTGCCTGTCAGTTTTTCATTGCAGGGTGACAACCTGAGGGAGGTTGTGTTGATGATTACTCAGTTCAAAGACTGGTATTCTTTGGATGAAGTTGCGGAAATGTTTGAGTGCACGGTTGACGACATCAATCATTTCATAGATGCAAGAAAGATAGATTTTGTTGTGTGGCTTGAAAACGAGCAAGGCTATGTGCATGATTGGAATGTCAAGTGCCGACCAGCAGAGACACGTCTTTTTGGCCTGTGGTATCCTATCGGACCACAGAAGCCAGGCGACGGACCGATTGTCTATAAAATCGATGCGGACAACCCGGAGAAAGGATTGTATGAAGGATTCGCACACGTAGTGGAAACAAGAAATGATGCTTTAGAACTGGCAAGTGAGAAAAAATATCCGTTTATTATCTACCACAGCGATTACAAAAAATATCTTCTTGCTAATCAGGTGTATACAATCGGCTGCAACAGCAAGACAGCGAAAAAGGTTATCCTGAGGACAGAATTTGAAAGGTTCAAGTCAACAATGACCAATGACAGTTCAGGCGTGATTTCTGAAATCCTCAACAAAGAACACCCTTGGTATTCTGAAAATCTTGCCCTTGCCGTAAATGCCTGGATCGCGCTTTATTCAGATCATGAAGGCCGCAAGGGTGACAACGCCTTTAAGCCTTATGGAGGCCACAAAAAAATGATAGCCTCTTGGCTTGAGGACCATTTCAACAAGGATACAAGCCCGACTGCCCGCGAATCCATAGCAGCGGTTGTTTCACCGTGTAAGGCTCCTGGTCAAGGTTCTTGCCCGCCTTGGCATGCTAAAGTAAAAAAACAGCCCTGATATTTAACTATCCGCATTTGAAGTAAAAAACATCATCCACCCGTTGAGTTTCAATCCTTTCCCCCCTTGAACGGGTTCTATTCACCAACCAAAAACTTCTCTATTCTCCCCACCATTGGACAACAACAGACCCCAATGACAACTAAGGAGAATAGAGAGTGCATAGCCCAACCCCGTCACAAAAACTGATCAGACGCCAGGCCGTTGAACAACGGACCGGCCTGAAACGATCCCACATCTACGCCCTGATGAAGCAAGGGGCATTCCCTCAAGCTATTCCCCTTGCGGGACGGGCCGTGGCCTGGATAGCGGATGAGGTTGACACCTGGATAACAGGCCGGATCAAGGATGCGAGAAGGGAAACGTCGCACAATGTTGTTGCATGAGGATGACCTTAATCGTGGCCATGACAAAAACTCTTGCGAACTCAACAGCTTTTCCGTATCTTGCGGATACCAAACTATCACTGCGGCTCCCGTACGCATTAAACCGGGAATTTTTTATTGGCGCACAGCCTGTTGCCGACACCACCCCAGGTGCTCAGGCACGGCTGAATATATGCGCACATCCAGAATTTGAATTTGCTCAGAGAGGGGGGTATCCGCGAGGACCCCGACGCTGTGATAGGCGTGGTACCTCTCTGGGCATTTTTATTTTCCGGAGTAATAGCCATGTTTGACCGTTCGCACGAAGTTTCCGCCAGCTCCACCACTTCCAAACTCCCCTCAAACTGTACCCCTCTTGATCTGCAAGAAGCTTTTGAAGAGGAGCTCTATGCATCCCGCGCCCTGGTTGAGTTGGTCAAAACAGCCAGCCTCTCACGGTTCGATCCTGGTGAACTCGACTTCACGTCACCTTCCGGACAGATCGCCCAAGATTTGCAGTACGGCCTCTCAAAGCTCATAGACCTTTGCATTAACTGCCAGGTCAGCCTCATTGATAGCTATGTCGAGCAGTACAAGAACAGCGACGAATACTTGCTTGATGAGGCTGAAATTAAAATCAGCAACGCAAAAGCCGGGGCCTATACTGGTTCGAATTTACTAAGGGAACTTAAAGAGGCCGAAAGCCTTTGTGAAACCGTAATAGGACGTAATGGCCATCTTGTTGAAAGAGCCGAGAACATTTTTTCCAAGCTCTTGAATGCAGAGCTTTACAAATGCGTCGTTCCATCAAAAAAAAGAGAGAGTCAACCCACCCCCTCTGCGGATCAGCGAGGTGAGGAGGTGACGCAATGAACGCCAACCAACAAAATGAAGGGCAGGCAATCAAGGTATTCTGTGGCGTTCAACCCCTCTCCCGGCGGCTATCAATGCTTGTCCGGATGCACACTTGCAACGAGCTTGCCGCGATGGTTGATGAACTGGCCCTTCTCGACGCCGTGCTGAAAAGGTTGCAGTATGACCGGGACCTTTTTGACGAATGCGACCTTGACCAGGCCATAGACCGGTTGCGCCGTGGTCCTGAAGGGGGGGCGTGATGGGAAACGACTTCCAAGCCCTCAAAGACCAAGCCGACCTGGCGGCGTATATTTGCCAGCGTACCGGCATGGCCACCACAAACGCCGGTTCTGATACCCTGAACCTTGATTCGTGCCCCTTCTGTGGGGGGCACGAATGCTTCCGCATCACGCATTCAAAGCAGCGGTTCCACTGCTACCAGTGTGCCCCTGGCGATAATGACGGCGACATCTACGATTTCATCCAACGCCTTGACCAGTGCGACAAAGGGCAAGCGCTCCAACTCCTGGCCGAATATCAAGGGCACGAACTGACCAAGCCACAAGGCCCAACGCGAACGCCTGAGGAAGAGCAGGCCCACCAAGCCCACCTTGGCATTTTTGACCAGGCCGCGGCCTACTATCACGATTCGTTGATGGGTGACAGCCGGGCCTTGAACTATCAACGGCGGGTGCGCTGCCATGCCGACAAGACCCTTGTCAGTCTCATGGTGGGCCATACCGACGGCCTGTTGCATGCCTATCTTGCGGCCAAGGGGTTTTCAGACGATCAGCTCATTGCTTCCGGCCTGGTCAAACTCAAAGAGGGCCGGAAACAGGATTTTTTCGTTCCTGGTTTGTTCATCTATCCGCACCGGGACCGGAAAGGCCAAGTTGCCGGGTTCACCATCAAGGATCAGCGGAAGCAATACAAATACCGCTTGCCGGGCGAATATTGGCTGCATGGCGGGGCCTTGTTCTTCAACATGCCAGCGTTCGCGGGGAAGGAAGTTTTTCTCGTAGAGGGCGAAAATGACCTGCTCACGGTGCATGGCCGGGGCGGCATGGCCAACGTTTCCGCCGTAAACGGGCAGGTATCAAAAAACCAGCTCGACTATCTAAAATCCTGGGCCCCTGGAAAGACGTTGTACCTCTGCTTTGACAACGATCCCGCCGGAAAAAAATACACGGATAGCGTGTGCCAGGCGCTCAGGGACGCATGCCTTCCACCAACACTGGCCAGGATCGCGCAATCAAATATTGACGAAGAGGCCCCCATTCCGGTTGACGCAGCCACGGTCCGCCTGGTGCGCTTTGACAATGAGGTGAAGGACGTTGATGAGTACCTGAAAGGCCAAAGCCAACCGGAAGAAGCCTTGAAAGCGCTGATGCTTGGTGCCGAACGGTACTACCCGCCGTTGCAGGAGTTGAAGTCATGGTATTCGGCAATCGTCAACAAGCACGAGCGTCTGAAGTTCGACTATGACACCTTTGGTAAGATCTGCTTTGAATGGTTCCAGGCGCGGGGCAAGTTCTTCATCGACGGAGAAGACTGCCACCTCTACTTCAACAACTGGATTTACAAAATCGGCACCAACACGCCATTCAAGGCCCTGCTCTATGATCAGACCGGCATCAACCCGGCATCCAACGGCGCAAGGTTGATCATTCAGAACATCGAAAGCCAGGCATACCTTCGAGGTGATCACACATCGGTACCAGGTTGGATCTTCACCAACTTCAAGGAAAGTACCGTCTATTTCAACCTGTGCGGGGAATACAACAACCTGCTCAAAATCGGCCCTGGAAAGATAGAGGTAGTTCCCAACGGCACGAACGCTGAACGGGTGTTGCTCCGAAGTTCGCCCAAAATGAAACCGCTGCGCTATCTCCATGACGCCGACGTGAAGAAGGGCATGGTCAGCCTCAAGACGCACATTTTTGACAACCTAGCGTGCGACCTGGCAGACAAATATTTTGTGGTGTGCATGATCTTCAACGTGGTGATGCTGCAGTATGTCAAAGCCAGGGGCATAACCAAATTTTCCGGTACCAAGGGGTGCGGCAAAACTTCGGCGGCATCAATGCTCTCCGCACTCATTTACGGCGAAGACTGCGTGACCACCGGTTCAGCCGCTTCCGACTTTTCCGAGGCGGCCATATCGCCGTTGACCATATCAGACAACCTTGAATCGGACGCGGTAAAGGGTGGCAAACGTGATTTTCTGCTGACGGCGGCCACTGGTATCACCCGGCAGAAACGAAAGGCAGGAAGCGATTCTGACAACGTGTACGAGCGCTCTTGCACCATGCTTCTTGTGACATCCATTGAGCCATTTGCTGAACCGGAGCTGATAGAACGTACCAACGAAATTCTTTTCGACAAGAGATTCCATAACCCAGACTTTCGGGAATCAATCGCGGTCGAATCAGACCTGAAAGAGTCCCGTGACCTGATTTGGAGTTCCATATTCAAAATCGTCGCCCACGACATCTTACCGAAGATCGATGAGAAGAAAGCCGACGCCTTGAAGACCATCCGCACCGAGTACCCGTCCCACTCGAAAGCTCGCCTCAACGAGCTGTACGCCATGCTCTTCATCATCCTGCAAGAGGTGGTCAAGTACATCCATCAGACCAAGGACCCTATTGCTGAAAATGAGGCCAAGTGGATCCTTCACACATGGATTCGTGACCAGAACCAGCGGGCCTTTGCTACAGAATCAGAAACGAACAGAATTCTCTACAACCTTGAAGCGCTGCTCAATGAATATGAGATCAGGCCGGACGGGTTCGAGCGTGAGTATGGGGTCAACGTTGACGCTGATCGGGACGGTCACGAGCTGAAGAAGGTCGAATTTACCGCAACGACAAACACCTTTTACCGGTCGTTTGACATCCTGGCAAAGGAACGTGGCATTACCAATCCATTCAGATCAGCCGCGCAACTTGGGGCCAGAATTAAGGACTCCGTTGACCTGCTGCAGAAAGCCGGATGGTGCTTCGAATACCAAGCCAAGAAGGTCAACGGAAACCGGCTGCACCGCCTGACAAGGACTTTCAGATAGGGCAAACACAAGGAGGCATGAATTGGGATCACCGGTAAACCAGAGTGGGTTCGTCGATATTCCTTTTGAATATTATCCCAGCGTTGAGGAGCTACCGGGTGAGCTTCCGCTGATCGCTAGCGCGGTTGAAGAACATCTTCCCGGGCAGGGGGTGAGAGTGGCGCTGATTCTTGCTCAGAAGTATCCCGGGACCCCTATCTACCTGCACAATGTGAACAAGATCGTCAACAAATACACCTTCTCAGTAATGCGGGAAGAATATGACCGGGGAGGGATAACCGTCAAAGAGTTGTCAAGGAAGTACGGGCTGCCTATGACGAAAACAAAAGAAATACTCGCCTCAGTTGAGAAACGAGGCAGTGAATCATCACAAAAAACGTGAGGAACAAACGATGAGTTTTGACAAAACCCTAGAAAAGAAACGTGAACTGTTGTCCGAAATCGAGGCAACAAAAAAATCGATTTATCGCCTGCACCCCATCGATATGATACAGCGGGAAAGACTCGACGCTATTTCCCGAAATAAGAACACAAGGGAAAGATACGGGGCTGATGAGAGCAAGTTTCCAGGACATGTGTTTTCAACCTACCACATGTTCAAGGAGACCATTGCCAGGGCTGACAAACAAATCAGTGCCTTTACGGATAAGAAAGCGCAGCTTGATGCAAAGCTTGATGAACTGCAGGAAGAGTTGGGGGCCCTTGATTGCCGGATCACAATAAAGGATCTCTTGCCCATTCAAGCAACCTATGAAGAGGCAGAGCAGAACCTTGCGAAGCTTGAGGGGCTTGTTGCCGCCGAGGAGGCGGTTGTAGCGGACCTCAAAAGCGTGGGCAACGATATGCTTGCCGGACTGATCAAGGAGAAAGGAGACTTGCTAGCCGCTATTGCCTGCGGGGAGCCGAACGACGAAGCACGCCTTGAGGCCCTCAACCTGGAAATTGAAAACGAGGAAGGGGCGCGGGCGGCCAGGGCAACCTCGATAGCGACCTCGACCCAAATGATTGCAGGCCTGCAACGAAAGATCGAGCTGGCAACAAAAGCTCTTAGGGTTGCAAAGCGGAACCACATTGACGGCCTGGCGGTCTTGTTTGAACAGGAATTGGAAAAGGCCGCCGGCCAATATGTCAAAGATGCCGGCGCCCTTTCAGGGGCATACTCAAGAGTAATTGCTCTTGCCTCCATTCTTGAGAAGTACGGCAAGCCAAAGCAGATATTTGGATCATACACACGCAGTTTTCAAATTCCGTCCTTCATCCTTGACCCATGCACTGCTCAGGAAACACCCGACAAGCCCGGTGTGCTCCACAAGTTCAACGGAAGCGAGATCCAAGAAAAGATTGATGCCGAAGTAGAACGGCTGGGAGCACTTGGGCTCAACGTATCTGTGGGTGTTCCGGCACCCCTGTAAAAAGAGCATGAATCGAGCTTGCTGACTGTTCACCGGGAAAAAAGGGTATGGCATCCTCCGCCTATCCGCTCTTGGTTTGGGCGGTGAACAGTCGGCTTTCTTCAGACGACATAAAACACGGTAGTGGAAAATAGAATGTGGAATGAAACAACAGCGCTAAACTCGAATGAAATCAATCTCAGTGCGAACGATCCTCCGGAATGGGTTGCATTGATTCCCCCTGGGGAAGTAGTTGGCCGTGACGGTCGGCGGTGGAGCAACAGTAACCCGCTTAATGTTATCCAATCCTTTGTTAATGCGGGGTTGTATATTCCCGTTGATATTGAGCATTCAACTGAATTGAAGGCACCAAAAGGGGAAGAATCACCGGCTGTCGGTTGGGTTGTCGAACTGAAGGATATTGGCGGCGCGGTTTGGGGGAAAATCAAATGGAACAGCTCAGGAAAAGAACTGCTTTCAACCAGGCAGTACCGATATATGAGCCCAGCAATTCGCTACGATAAAACCAATGGGAACATTGTGGGCCTGAGTTCGGTCGGCCTCACCAATAAACCGAATTTGAACCTTCCAGCGCTGAACCATTTTGGCGCCGAGACGTTAAGCGATACCGATCGCTCAATTTGCGCCATGATGGGAGTGTCGGAAGAGGAATATCTAAAGGCGTCACTCAACAGTGGCGAACAACAGATGGCATCCGCATTGAATGCCACTGAACAAAAAATTTGCGTCCTGATGGGCGTATCGGAAGGGGAGTATTTGCAAGCACGATTGCAAGAGCAAATGGACGGCAGGAGATGAATGGAAGGCTTGTTGATGCGAGCTGCCTTCCGGAGCAGTACCGGCCTTCGATTGATGAGCTTCCGGGGGACATGCAGCTGGTGGCTGAGGCCATAGAATCATCATTTCCAGGGATGGGCGTCCATGTGGCCATGGTCCTCTCAAAGCGTTTTGGCGGCGGCCCCATTTATATTCGCAAGATGAACGGCGAACTGCTCAGGTGGCGCAACGACCAGATAAGGTCCATGTACGACCATGGCGGCGTAACGGGTCGTGAATTGGCCTGGTACTGGCAACTGAGCCAGTCCAGTGTTGAGAAGATTTTGGCGAAACCTGGGGAACAACACAAAGCGGAGGATTAGTGTGGAAACGACCACTTTTGATTTGACCAAACTCCCGGAAAAATATCTGCCTACCATTGACAACCTCAAAAATGATATGCAGGCCATTGCCAGGTCCATTGAACAAGATTTCCCCGGGTATGGGGTCCGCATAGTCCTTTCCATGGCCAAGCATTTTGGAGGCTCACCGCTTTACATCGTGAATATGAATAGCTTGGCCCGCGTATGGAGAGATGACACCATACGCAAAATGTACGACTCCGGTGAGTATACGGCACATGCTCTCGCTATACTTTTTAAAATAGGAGAAAGGCAGATTTGGAACATCTTAGCGGAGAAGGGTAAGGGAAGGGAATAAGGGCTCATGGCTGAGCCTGGTTCACGCCTTAAATGACGGCGTCCTTCGGGTATAAATCCTGATCGTCCCACCCTTCTTTGACATAGTCAATCTCGTGCCCTGTTTCCAGGGCGCGGCGGAATAGCTCGTTGAATTGTTCGGCGGTGAGGTCTGGCGCGGTGAATGAACAGACCATGCCGAACCTGCTTTTATAGGCTTCAAACAGCGTTCCATCGATCTTTGACCATTCTTTAAACGAATCCATGTTTCCTCTTGTGGAATCAAAAAGCGCGTGGTGGGGGCTCCCTTCCTGTCTGTTCACAGGTCCCCACATAGCCCTCTCCAAAATTGGATGGTACGGCCGGGATCACCGTGTCACACGCGCCAACAAAAATATATCACTGAACTGGACAACCGGCAAATGCAGACGATGCATTTGCCTGAACCTGACAAATTCAATGCCAAAAACAACGTCCCCTTGAAAGAAAAAAGGCGGAAGGGTACCCCGATTTTGGCCCGAAATCGAATAAGGTCTGAGCGAAAATGGCTAAGGTCTCCAAAGAATTTTTTTGATAATTTTTATTAAACTGCCAACAAACCTATTTTTTACGTCGGCTGCTGAAAAATAATTGGGCGTATATGTGAAAATGCTTACACCTTTACACCCTATATAAAATAAATAATTAAATTTATTAAATAAAATAGGGTGTAAGCAAGGGTGTAAGCAGGGTGTAAGCGGGTGTTTTGCTTACACCCTAGGGTGTAAGCACATTCGGTAGGGTGTAAGGGGAAATTTTTATGCAACTCGCTGTTTTTTTACAGCTTTCAGAACACAGGGTGTAAGCGCTTGATTTTGCTTACACCCGAAAAAGTAACGGAACTTCAACTTTTTAAAGCTATAGGGTGTAAAGGTGTAAGCATTTTGAAAATTAACCCCCCTCATGGAATTGACGATGAAACGACCTATCAAAGTGTTTGAGCCTATACCGAAACCCTTGATCAAATCTCTTCATTTCGAGGGGAAAAGATACGGTTTTAATGAGGCTGACGTCTACGGGATGGTGAAGGATTTGACCGGGATACCAAGCATGACATCTTTGTCAAAGCAGGAAGCCTTTTTCATTCTGGGAAAGCTTACCAGGCTGCATTCCGGCGGGTGGCCACTTCCACCGCCACTTGAAAACGAGGTCTCAGGCGGGGAGACATTGCCGAGCTATTACCACGTCCGGGAGATTCGCTTGATGTTCAGCGCCCTGGGATGGGACAAGAAGCAGATAAAGAACTGGTTGGAAAAATACATGAAGGTTGCAAGCTTCAGGGCCATGGATCGCCTGCAGGCGAAAAAGGTTTATTTTGCCCTGGGCAAGATCAATGATCGCAATCCGGATGAAGATGAGCAACCAGGGGAGGGGTGATGATATGTCGTTTCTTGATACCGCAAAAGGGAAAAAGCTGTTTGCCAAATACCTGGCCAAGTACAAGGGCGGGAGCCAGCGGGTTTACCGTTCAGAAATTCAGCAGTTCTTCGATTTCAAGAAGCTTGGTATCGACCAGGTGGACGCTGCCGCCTTGCATGAATACCGTGAGCGGCTGGCGGCTGAACATAGCCCGACAACGACGAAACGTAAATTTTCCATCCTGAACAACTTTTTCAAGTTCCTTCAAAACGGGGTTAAAGGCTTTGTAAATCCGATTGAAAACCTCAACACGTACAAGACACACAAGGGCGCGGCAAGCGTTGAGTTTCAGAACTACCTCGCCGCCTTCCTGGCGGAGCAGAACACCAGGAACACCCGGCGCAGTTATGAAAATCAGGTCAAGCTGTTCTTCACCTGGGCCGGAAAGGATCTGGCGGAGATCGATGGTGCGGACATTCTTGCCTATCGGGATCACCTGAGGCTTGAAAAGCGCCATAAGGACTCCACCGTCTGGAACAAGTTTGTTGCCCTCAACCGCTTTTTCAAGTTCGTGCAGCGGGAGAATAGGAAATTCAAGAACCCTATCGTTTTCAAGGGGCTGAAATTGATCTTCCCCAAAAAGGACAAAGGTTACTACAGCGTGTTGTCAACGGCTGAATCGGAACGGCTGTTGAAGCAGGTCAACAAACGGACGGCCATAGGAAAGCGGGATTATGCCCTGTTGCTGGTTATCCTCGTGTATGGACTGCGGGCCAACGAGGTTGCAGGGCTCCGCCACAAGAACCTTGAGCCCGAACGGGTGAAGGGGCAGCAAAAGGCTTGGATTGTAGATCGAAAAGGCAAGTTTCAGAACCGGCCACAAACGGGAATTATTTTGAGCGGTAGAGCACTCCGCGCCTTTGATGACTGGTTGGGGGTCGTATCGAAGCAAGGCGGGGCGGTGGATGGTGAAACGCCGGTATTTCTCCCCTTCATCTATGACCGCAACAATCAGGAATTGGTGATTAGGAGGGACCGGAAGCACCAGCCGCTTTCAGTGAAGGCTGTCGAGAACGTGGTCAAGAAGTACTTGGCAAAGGCCAATATCAGCCGGGATGAAACAACATTGAGCCCGCACGCTCTCAGGCATACCGCATTCACTATGCTTGCTCAGGAAGGGGTGAAACTGCAGGACATCCAAAAACTTGCCGGGCACCAGGACATCAACACCACCATGATTTACGTTCATGCCGCCCAAAGCTATGACGATCACCCCGGCATGCATAGCCCGCTCAACCGGTGATGTTTTAACAAGTGGCAAAGTGTTTTAACGAGACTGCAAGCGCCTGTCTTTGCGTGATATTTTACCGGGCTACGTGTAATAGTAAGATTATATCCCATACCCTTGAGTATGTTTCAATATTTATTGTGCAATATCAACATTTTAGCTTGTTTTATTGCTGGCCGGCATGATCGAGGAAACACTTGTTTTCTATTCAGCTTGTCAAAACATTATGCGTGATAAACGGCGGAATATCAATTAAATATGATACTTTTCGATTATGCAAAATGTTAAAATTTTACGTTGTTTTAACATGCAAACTTCTGACCTGTCAGATTTTTGCGGGGTGCCTGGGCCGTGTCCACCGGCCTTTATGGCGTTGATTTTTCAATAGGGGGGTAAACAGGAACATACCCTCGCGAATACGTAAGTTATGGTTTAAAAAGTTAGGGTTTCCTTATAAATACTTGGGATTATCCGGGATATGGTGGGGCTTCACGGGATCAGTGAACCACCGACAAAGGGGGACAAATGAAGGCTGTAAGGCAAATCAAGAGGGTTCAGGTAGAAGGGAAGCAATACCTCATGCCCGCCGAAGATGCAGACATAGAAAAGCTCATCCAAAAGGGGCTGAGACTCAAAAGCAAGGTGGATGCCATGCAGGGGGAACTTGATTCAGTGCATGCACGGCTCATCGAAATAGCGCACGCCAGGCGGGAAGGAACGACCACTGTTTCTCTTCAAGGGGTATCGGCCAAGGCTGTTGTGACCTTCCGTGAATCCTTTTCTGTCGGCAAAGGCATTGAAGATATAGCGGTTCCCTTGGGGCCACTGTTCAAGCGTTTTTTTTCAAAGTCCACTTCATACAAAACAACCGCCGATTTTAAAAAGTTCATGCAGTCCGGCCACGCCCTGGGCATACAAAATGCTGATGAGGTCAAGGCGACCATGGAAAAATATGTGACCGTGAAAGAGACAAAGCCAAACGTCAAGATTGACCCTGAATAATGGGGGTGACGGACCAAGTGTGACGGTATTTTTGACGGTATCTTTCGGATTTGAATTGATATGATTCAATAAAAACAATAAGTTGAGCGGTCAATGTGAAGGTCTGCTTCGCCAAGTCTTAATACCACGCAAAAATGGTTATTAAACCCGCAATTCGGCAAGGATTGCGGGTTTTTGTGTTTAGCGCTGTCCGTTGCGATTTGGCCAAATCTCGCTGTCGGCCCCTCTCCCTCTCGCCAATTCCTCACAAGACTGCATGAATGCCTTGGCGTCTTCCCGCCAGTCAGCCTCATCGAAATCGACGGCGAGAAAGAAACAGGCATCATCCAGCAGCAGAGGATACACGCCAATGGTCTGCTTTCCAGCCAAATGATCATAGAACACCTGGTCGGTCAGCGGCAGGAGCAATCGGTGCGCACAATCGCTGCATTTGACTTTCGGCTTGCAGCAAATACTCGTCTTCCACTCGTTGCCACAAACCGGTGCATAACCTGATGTTCCTTTGGCCGACTGCCAACGCCGGGGAAACACATCGGCGCGTCCGCGAAACAACCGACGGAAAAGAGCAGTTTTTTCATTGATTGCAGTTTGTTGGCTGGATGCAGGCGGTAATACCGCAGAGGAAGAGGCAGGCATCTCTCCTGGAGTATCCTCCCAATGTAACCCATGGCTGGCCAGGAGTCTTTTCAGGCGAGAGTTTTCTTCTTCAAGACGTCTGCAATTCGGGCAATTGTTGTTTCCTCCCACCGGTATCAAACCGCCTGGCAGAGTCCGGCCTTGACCAACCTTGTCATCAAGGCCTTCCGACGACGGTGTTCATCCATGAATCGTTGAAATTCTGTCTGGAAGGATGCCGACAAGGCCTGTAGATTATACGCATCCGCATCCCGCAGCTCCACCAACTGCCGACAGGCCGTGTCGTAGGCGCTGGCGTACCCCTTGTTGGCCTCAGCCTGGGCGGTCCTCCATGCCCGAGGAAAATCCTGGGCCAATTTGGCCAGCCGGATATCCCGCTGTTTTTTGCGCTCAGCTTCGGCCTGGAGGCGGATTTGAGCCTCTCTGCAGAGCCTGCGCTCCTTGGCCCCTTCGATCAGTTGCCGCAAAGCGGCTACGGTCCGGCTTTGTCGCTGCTTCTCCGGCGCCCGCTCGGCTTGCCAAGCGGAATAATGCCGTTTCAATTCCCGTTCGGCATTTGCACCTTGCCCCAACACCAGCAAGCGCAGATATCTTTTGATCTCAGGTTTTGGCAGCTGGTTCAGCCATGCATCCAAAACCATTTCGCCTGCCTCTGCCGGCTGTAGCGGTGGACTGCCGATGCCTGCTCCTGCCAGCAGGTCCCTGTCGACATTGAGAAACTCCGCCAGGGCCTGCTGTGCCACTGTCAGATCCTGTAATCCGTTCAAAGCCATCGGTTCCAGGTCATCGGTGCCTGCTTCCCCGGTTGTCACGGCCCGCAGCCAACCGATATACAGGCTGCGTAGATCGCCCCTGAGCAGTTCCTCCCGAACGGGGGCAAGACGTGCCATCCCTCCAATTTCTTCGACAAAATCAAAGGGTTCACATTCCTCTGCTTCTCCAAGGAGTGACCAGGTGAGCAACCAGTGGTTTGGGAGCTTTTCGGCTGTCAAATGAGAATGTGTGCAAAATGCGGTGAGAGTCTGTTCATCGATGGTCTCCAAGGGGAGCTTTACCATGAAGAGCGCTTCGCCCCAGTTGGCAAGATAGACATGGGCGTCGAAAAAACGGCGCATGAAGTCAATGGGATCGGCTTTCAAATTACCCCAGTTGTATTCATTGATAAAACTGACCGGTGTGATCCGCGCCCGGGTGGACATCGCCCGCAGGAGATTCATCTCCTGCACCGACAAGGCACGGTCGATGGCAAGAAATTCGTAGTATTGGTATTCGCTCACAAGGGGACCTCCACCTCTTCAGTTTTTTCTTTGCCTGCCCGGGCTGGCCAGTACCGGTGTAATCATTTGTTGCGAAACCTGCAGACGACTATTCCTCAATCTCCGGTGCAATCCTCGGCAGGAATCGTCTCGTAAATCACCTTGGACAGTACCGCAAACGCCGCATCCTCGAAAGCCTTGTCGTCCATGTACCGCGAGACGATCTTGTCGTTTTCTCCCATGCGCTGGATCATCAGGTCCTCAAGCATCTGACGCAGGCCCAATTGGAACTTGTCGAAGGGGTTGGCCCTTCGCAGCCGCACCACCTCCGGACTGTTGGTCGCCTTCTCCTTGATCTGCTCGAAAAAGAGGCGGTCTTCTTCGGTGAAGTTGGTGCCGAAACGGTCGTTCAACACCTCGATGATCTCCGACAGCGGCGCCTTTTCTTCCTTGGCCTTGCCGGTACCGACATCGGTGGGGCTCTTTACCCCGTATTCGCCTTCCCCCTCGCGCAGCTCAATGGCCCCGGAAAAGACCCGCTGCAGGCGGTAGTACTGCAAACCCACCTCATCGCCCAGCTTGACGGTGCCGGTCTCTCTATCCAAAGGCAGGTGCGGCAGCAGCAAGCGGCCAAAGCTGTAGAGCATCTCCAGATCGGGATCGCCATAGGGGATAATCTGGCTGAGGAAGCTGTACACCTTGACATAGCCGCTCAGCTTGTCGCGGAATTCGCCGCGCTGCTCCTCGTCCTCCATCGCCTTGAAGCGGTCCACCGCCGGTTGCAGATGGCGCTGCAGGTGGGCATGGTCGGCCGGATTTTGTTTGTTTGGTGCTCGGTAGAAGATGCGGGCAAAGGCTTCCACCTCGCTCCAGTGGTAGACCTGAAACCCGTCCAGCGCATGCTTGAGCTGTTCGAGCAGGGCGGGGTCGGAGCTTTCCTGCAGGCTGGTGGCATCAAAGTAGGGTTTGAAGGCCCGGTAGATGTCTGCGGCTTCATTGACGAAATCAAGCACGAACGGCGTCTCCTTGCCCGGCACCATACGGTTGAGGCGCGACAAGGTCTGCACCGCCTGCACGCCGTCCAACCGCTTGTCCACGTACATCGCCATCAACAGCGGTTGGTCAAAGCCGGTCTGGTACTTGTTGGCCACCAGCAGCACCTGGTAATCGGGCGAGGCAAAGCGCTCGGGCAGCTGTTTTTCGCTGATTGGCTTGCCGTTGACCACATCACGGTTCATTCCCGGTTCGGTATACTCCAGGCCGCTTTCCGGGTCATGCACCGTGCCGCTGAAGGCCACCAGCGGTCGAATATCGGAGTAGCCCTGTTCGCGAATATAGCGCTGAAAGGCCTCCATGTACTTCACCGCCTGCAGGCGTGAGCTGGTCACCACCATTGCCTTGGCCCGGCCGCCGAGATGGGTGCGGACATGGCCCCGGAAATGCTCGACGATCACCTCGATCTTTTGGGCGATGTTGGTCGGGTGCAGCACCAGGAATTTCGAAAGCGCCCGAGCCGCCTTCTTCTTCGGCAGGTCCGGGTCCTCCTCAACCGCCTTGATCAGTCGGAAATAGGTTTGGTAGGTGGTGTAGTTCTGCAACACGTCGAGAATAAACCGCTCCTCGATGGCCTGGCGCATGGAGTAGAGATGGAAGGGCTCGGGCTTGCCGCTGGGACCGGGACGGCCGAAGAGTTCGAGCGTCTTGCCCTTGGGGGTGGCGGTGTAGGCAAAGAAGCTCAGGTTGGGCTGGCGGCCCCGCGAGGCCATTACCTGATTGAGTCGATCCTCCCAGTCCGCCTCCTCGTCATCGTTCACACCACCGTTGCTTGCGCCGAGAATGGCCTTCAGCTCCCGCGCCGTCTCACCGGTTTGGGAGGAGTGGGCTTCGTCGACAATGACCGCATAGCGGCGTTTGCCAATTTCCGCTTCCCATGCCTTGGCCTGCACCTTTGCCTCATCGTCGGGATTGTCCAGGCTCTCAGCACCTGCTGCATGCAGCAGACCGCGCAGTACAAAGGGAAACTTCTGCAAAGTGGTGACCACGATCTTGGTGCCGTCGATCAGCGCCGAAGCCAGTTGCTTGGAATCCTGGTCAATGGCCTTGACCACGCCCTGGGCATGTTCGATTTGGTAGATGGCATCCTGCAACTGGCGGTCGAGCACCTGCCGGTCGGTGATGACGATGACACAGTCAAAGATTTTATGATCCTGCTCGTCATGCAGGCTGGCCAGTCGGTGCGACAGCCAGGAGATGGAGTTGGTCTTGCCACTGCCCGCCGAATGCTGAATGAGATAGTTTTGCCCCGGCCCCTCGGCGCGGGCAGCGGTGATCAGTTTGCGGGTGGCGTCCAACTGGTGGTAACGCGGAAAAATCATGGTTTCGCGGGTCCTGATGCGGCTACCACCCTTGCCGTCCTCGACTTTTTCCTCCTTCTTCTCGACGAAGACGAAATGACCGAGGATATCGAGGAAACTCTCGCGCTCCAGTATCTCCTCCCAGAAGTAACCGCTGCGGTAGCCGCAAGCGTGTTGCGGATTGCCCGCGCCGCACTGCACCGCACCAGGATGGCTGCCGCGATTGAAGGGCAGGAAGAAGGTCTTGGCCCCGGCCAGCCGGGTGGTCATGTGCACCTCATCCGGGTCGGCGGCGAAATGGACTAATGCCCGCTGCTTGAATTCGAACAGCGGCGCGCGCGGGTTGCGGTCCTCCTGGTATTGTCGCACTGCATGACGCCAGCTCTGGCCGGTCCAGGGATTCTTCAGCTCGCAGGTGGTCACCGGTAGGCCATTGACGGCAAAAACCAGATCCACCGTCGAATGGTCGCTCGGATGGCAGGACACCTGCCGGGTGACGGTCAACCGATTGGCCTGATACTGGGCCAGCACCTCGTCATTGAGGCCATGCGCAGGTTTGAAGGTGGCCAGGCGGAAGGTCTTGCCGTAGAACTTGAAACCATGGCGCAGCACATGGAGCGAACCCTTGATGGCCAGCTCCTTGACCAGCGTTGACAGCAGCATCGGTTCCAGTTGCGCCCCGTGCTGGCCGCGCATGGCAGCCCAAAGGTCAGGCTGGGTGGCGGCGATGAAGGCAACAATCTGACCGGGGAACAGCGCCCGCTCTTGGTCCCAGTCGCTCACCGTGCCCTGCTGCCAGCCCTTGGCCAGCAGCATTTGCTCGACATAGGTTTCAAAGGCCTTTTCGTTGGTCTGTGTGCTCATCCTTTGGTCCTCCGATTGGCGGTGCGCACCCGGTAGAGCCGCTCAGTGAAGCCGCCTTCTTTTGCAAAGGTGTCGGCAAGCTGCGCCACCTGGCGATCAAGAAGATAGCAGGCCAGGTTGAGCAGGGAAAGCGCGCCATTTGCCGCAAGACAGGCGGATGATAGGGACTGACACGGACCAGCTCCGACCGGCACTGACGACTCGTCGATTCGGCTGTCCTTGCGTGTTTGTGTCTGTCCATGTCCGTCCGTGTTCCTTTGCCGCTCTTCTTCGATCCAGGCCGCAAACGCCGCAATCGTTTGCGGTTTGTGCTTTTTGAAGCGCGTCAACGCGGGATGGCTTGGCTCCAGCATGGCCAGCCCCCGCTGACGCAGGAAATCTTCGTAGTCGAGCTTGAGTTCTTCCAGGCTGGCGCGGGCCACCTGGGTGAGTTTGAGTTCCATCTTTTTCGAGGTGGCCGAGGCCAGCGACCCTTCGGCGATGTTCTGCACACCGCTGCGCGCTGCCTGCACCATCTGGTCGTGGGTGCGGCTGCGACGGTCAATATAGCGGTCACAGAACCGCACCGTGATGTCATACACCAACTGCGCGACCTGGAAACTTTTCAGTTTCCGGTAGCCGCCATGTTTGGGAATCAGAGGTTCTTTTTCCGCCATACTATTTGCTGCGCCCCCCAAGTTGGTGCCAATCTCTCCAATCCGTGCTCGTCCGTGTCAGTTCCTGCCAGTTTGTGTTGGTCTTTGTCCGTCCGCCTTCCCCCGCACATCGATCTTCCCGGTGACCGCAGCAGTGATCAGGGCAGTGCGGTACTCCAGCAAACGGACGATGGCCGCCTCGACCTTGGTGACCAGTTGATCGATTGTAGCGGTTTCGCGGTCGAGGTAGGCGGCGATAGCGGTTTGCTCGAGGGGATGGGGGGATGCTAGCCAATAGTTCCGAATTGTGGATACATTTACATGTGGAGCGGTAGATCCTGCCGTATCCAAGACACCTTGTTCGTAGACACAGCTTGCATTCAAATGCCACATCAAGTACCGAGGATCAAATGAAGACGCCGCCCGAAACTGCATCATCCGCTGGCCAAGGCACACCTTGGGAGTTTCTGGGGCTGTTGCGGCAAAACCCCAACGCTCTCCTTCTCGGCCGTAAAGAATGTCTCCCAAGTCCACAGCTGACCGACGTATTCGACGAAGATACTCATCTTCTGCAACCTTGTAGGTGTTGGATAGGTCCAATAATCCCAAACTCAAATCAGCAGTACGAACGACGGGATGGCTACCATTAACATCGTACTGAGGGGTTTCGTGTGGACAATCAACGATCATTTTTGTTGCATATTTAAGATGAGTCACCTCCCACCCCTCCGGCACCTCGCCCAACCACTCGATGCCGGAGTCCTTGAAACGGATGTGGGGTTCAAGGCCGAATTCGCGGGCGGCCTCGGCGGGCAGGCCACGGGTGACGGTGCGGGAGATGAGCGCGGTGCGCTTCTCTCCCAGCAGCGCGATCAGCCGCCGCTTCTTCTCCACCAGGGTATCGATCCGCCCCGTCTCCCGGTCGAGAAAATCGGCGATAGCGGTTTGTTCATAAGTAGGGGGTAGAGGTGTTAGAAAATCTTTGCAGAATTCCGGTGGTACACGCTTTTGCCCGCCTGCACCATACATTTCCGATTCACCGAGCTTTCTGTAGCCGTCTGTAATGGTGAGGTAAAACAAAAAACGATAATCGAGTGCCAGCGACGCTCGCAGTACGTGCAATTCGGTTGTTCCGTAGGCCGCCGAATTGACCAGCCCGATCGCTATCGAACCCTTGCCATTCTCGAAGCAGGGCGTGATCTTAGCGATGACGACATCACCATCCTGGAATTCCGTGTATCCACCACCGACCTCAGTCTTTACACGTGTCTGGTCAAGGCGAATACCGCCGTATTCGTTCACAGCATCCATTGGGACAAAGGAAACTTCTTGGTCTCCTTCCAGATTGCGGAGTAACGGCGAGGGTGGATTTACGCGCATATTGAACCGACTGCGCTTCACCTCCCAATGCTCCGGCACCTCACCCAGCCACGGCACCCCGCTCTCTTTATACTTCGGATAAGCCGGGCGCCTCATTGCCGCCTGTCCTTGTTCTTTACCGGTTTTGCCCCCTCGGCCAGCTGTTTGGCGGCGGCTTCCAGGTGTTTGATCGTTTCGGCTTCGCCCAGGCTCTCCTTGTATTCCCGGCGGCGGGCGGCGAACTGGTCGTATTCCGTCTTGGCATGGGTTTCTGCCGTCTGCTTGTTCACCGTGCCGGCGTTGGCGAGCACGGCGCGTTCGTTGAAGCGGAGGAAGTCGTCGAGCTTCCGCTCCCAATCCTGCATAAACACCTGTTTGCGCCGCATGGCCTGGTCCTCGGCAAAATCGAGCCACATAACGACGATGCGGTTCAACTGGTCGATCTCGTTTTCGTTCAGGTAATTTTTGGCAGTGGTGACATCGGTCTTGCGCACCTCGCCCGCCTTCCAGGAGGTCAGCCCCATATTGGGCAGCAGGTGATTGGCGCGGGACTGGATCAGCTCGGCGGCGGTAATGCCGGTGGCGGCAAAATGCAGTTTGTTCTGCATGATGCTGAAAAATTTACTGGTTTCGCTCCAGCTCGGTTCGTAGTCCGCCGCCATGGCAAAGATCTCTTTCACCCGCAGGTACATGCGCCGTTCACTGGCGCGGATGTCGCGGATACGGGCGAGCAACTCGTCAAAGTAGTCGGGAACGGCAGAACCCTTGACCGGTGGATTCTTCAGCCGTTCGTCATCCATGACAAAGCCTTTGACGAGATATTCCCTGAGCTGCCGGGTGGCCCAGATGCGGAAGCGGGTGGCAATGAGGCTTTTCACCCGGTAACCGACGGAGATGATCATGTCGAGGTTGTAGAAATCGAGATTTCGCTGAACCTGCCGGGCGCCCTCCTGGCGAACTGTTAAGAATTTCTTAAGAGTTGCTTCCGGCGTCAATTCGCCTTCTTCAAAAATATTGCGGATGTGCATGCTGATATTGGGTACCGAGGTTTGAAACAATTCAGCAATCAGTTGCTGGGTCAGCCAAACCGTCTCATCTTCTAGGCGTACCTCCAGCTTTACCCGACCGTCGTCCTCCTGGTAGACCAGGACTTCTCCTCGGGGCGTCTCCAATCCCTCCTGTCGGCTTTTTCCGCCACTCATGCCGTCACCTCCCGCAGCAGATCGAGGATTTCTCCCTCCAGCACCTTGATTTCCGCCTCGATCTCGACCAGTTCGCGTGGCGGCTCATAGCGGTAGAAGTGGCGGTTTAAGGGGATCTCGTAGCCGACCTTGGTTTTGCTGTGATCGATCCAGGCGTCGGGTACGTGGGGCAGCACCTCACGGCGGAAATATTCCTCGATGCTCTCCTTGAGCGGCACGGTCTCGGTGTCGCGCAGGTCGGTGTCCGGCTCCGGCTTGCCCTGTTTATCCCGGCAGATGGCGGCTGTCTCATCCCGCTCGCCCAAGGCGGCGAGAACTGCCTTCAACTCCGGTGCGGCGAGTTTGACGCCCCGAGCACGGTCGATGTCGCGTAGGGCGAGCAGGAATGTCTTGCGATCCTTGAATAGGGTGTCGCCGTGCTGTTCGGCAAAGGCGACCAACAGGTCGCGGATGGTCTGCTGACGCGCCTTGCCCGCCTCGACCTCCAGCTGACGAACAGTCTCATTCTTCTTGCTGCTGGCAGCGAGGTTTTTAAAGGCGGTCTGCTCCTCCAAGCGGACGATGCGTTCCGCCGTGGCTTGGAAGCCCAGGCGCAGCGGCCGCTCGACGGTGATCTTGTGGTAGCCGAAATCCTCGTTGTCAAACAGCTTGCTCACCACCAACGCCTTCTCTTTGCCGTCGAGGAGGAAGGCGCGGGTCTCGCCATCCTGGAAGTTCTCGTAAATGCAGGTGATCTCGGCGATGTGGTCCGGGTCCTTGGCCTTGTCCTGCGGGTCGCCGATACGGCGGCGCTTGTTGCCCAGGGACTTTTCCATCTGTACCCAGAAGTTGCGGGCGTCGATCAACTGTATCTTACCCTTGCGCTCCTTAACTTTGCGGTTGGTAATCACCCAGATGTAGGTGGCGATGCCGGTGTTGTAGAACAACTGCTCCGGCAGGGCAACGATGGCCTCCAGCCAGTCGTTTTCGATGATCCAGCGGCGGATCTCGCTCTCGCCGCTGCCCGCGTCGCCGGTAAAGAGCGGCGAGCCGTTGAAGACAATACCGATGCGGCTGCCGTCCTTGTCGACAGGGCGCATCTTGGCGATCATGTGTTGCAAAAAGAGCAAGGCACCGTCGTTGATGCGCGGGGTGCCAGCGCCGAAACGTCCGGCATAGCCCAGGGTGTCGGCCTCCTGATTAATGTATTTCTGCTGCTGCTTCCACTCCACGCCAAAGGGCGGGTTGGCCAGCATGTAGTCGAAGGTCCACTTGTTGCCGTCGGAATCGCGGTCAAAGCCGTCCTGGGTGAAGCTGTCGCCGAGGATGACGTTGTCGGCATCCTCGCCCTTGATCAGCATGTCGGACTTGCACACCGCCCAGGCCTCGTCGTTCCAGTCCTGGCCGTAGATATGCGGGCGGGCGTCGCGGTTGAGATGGCGGATGTACTCCTCAGCCACCGACAGCATGCCGCCGGTGCCGCAGGCGGGATCGTAAATGGTCTTGACCACGTGGCTCTTGGCCAGATCCTGCTCCGGCGCCAGCAGCAGGTTGACCATCAGCTTGATCACCTCGCGCGGGGTGAAGTGTTCCCCGGCCTCCTCGTTGGATTGCTCCGCGCCGATGCGGATCAACTCCTCAAACACATAGCCCATCTGCATTTGATCGACCCGCTGGGGCGAGAGGTCGATCTTGGCAAAGGCCTTGATCACCTCAAACAGGATGTTCTTTTCCGCCATGTGGGCGATCTGCTCGCTGAACTTGAATTTCTCCATGATGGCGCGGACGTTGGCGGAGAAACCGTTGGATGTAGCTGTTCAGGTTGGGCGCGAGGTTGTTGGGGTCGTCCAGCAACGAGTGGATCTTTTCGCCCGGTAGGGTGAGCTGCATACGCGACAGGTTGTAGAAACGGTGGCCGGTGATCTGCTGCAACCGTGCCTGCTGGACACGTTCGGGCTTGGTCTTCAGCGATTGAAACTCATCGAGTGCGTCTTGGCGGGTCGGCTCCAGCAAACACTCGAAGCGACGCAAAACAGTCAGTGGCAGGATGACCTTACGGTATTCGTTGCGCTTGTACGGGCCTCGCAAGAGATTGCAGATGGACCAGATGAAGTTGGCCAGTTGGCTATGGGTTTCACCGTTCATTGTTGGGTTTCCTTGTTGTCGAAATTGTCGTTCTCGTAAAAAGCCACGAGAATAACGTTCCGAGCTTTGCAAATTACTGGTTTAGCCTTATGCGCTTTGCGGGCTATTTGCTTTTCATGAGGTCAGTAAAATTGGATTTCCCGTGCCTGGTCGTTGACTGTGTCAAGAGGAGTAAAGGATGAAATGACGATGGGTTACATGATTATCAACACTGCCATAAAAACAGAGGAATCCGTGTCTTGAAATAGCTTCACACAAAAAAAAGCCACTTAACAAAATAATTGCTAAGTGGCTTTATTTGCTGGTACGCCAGATAGGATTCGAACCTATGACCTACGGCTTAGAAGGCCGTTGCTCTATCCAACTGAGCTACTGGCGCACAAATTTTCCGACGCCAATGTAACGGGAACAGGATGGAAAGGCAACCATTATGAAAGGCTCCTCCAGAGTTCCTGCGTTCTTTCAATTTTTCTAGGCCCCCTGTTCACCAATCTGCTCCCAGACGGGTCCGGCGGCGGTATCATGCACCGAAACTCCGTGGCGGAGCAGTTCCTCGCGCACGGAATCGGCGGCGGTCCAATCCTTGAGCTGCCGCGCCCGCTCTCGTTGGCGAATCAAGCGATCGATCTCCGGGGTCAGGGGGCAGTATTCCAGCCGCAGCACACCAAGCACGGTATTGACCATGCCCAGGACCTCGAGCACATCGTTTTTCTGATCCCGATCCAACTGCCGCGCCTGCACCACCGGATTGGTCTTCTTGATGAAGTTGAACAGCGCGCCGATGGTACCGGAAATATTGAGGTCATCGTTCATGGCCTCGGTGAAGCGGTTTTCCAGTTCGGAGACATAGGTTGCCACCTCGGGATGAGGCAGGCCCACCGGCAGGCAGAGCAACTTGCGGATGAACTCGTCGATACGTTTGAGGGCGGTGCGGGCAGCATCCAAACGCTTGTAGGAGAATAGCAGCGGCTTACGGTAGTGAACGCCCAAGAGCATAAAGCGGATCTCGCGACCGGTGTAGCCCTTGTCGAGTACCTCGTCCAAGGTGACGATGTTGCCGGTGTCACCTGACATTTTTCGTCCATCTCGCAGGAGTTGCCCGGAATGGAGCCAGTAGTTGGCCAGGGGTTTGCCGGTGAGCGCCTCGGCAATGGCAATCTCGTTTTCGTGGTGGGGGAAGAGCAGATCCTGGCTGGCGGTATGAATGTCGATGGTTTCGCCCAGATATTTGGTCGACATGGCCGAACATTCAATATGCCAGCCCGGGCGGATGTTGCCCCAGTCGGTCTCGAAAAAAAGCCCTTTCTTCAGCTCCGCAAGGGTGGAACGCTTGAGCAGCGTGAAATCACGCGGGTTATCCTTCTCGTAGTTATCAAGATCCACGGTCTGGCCGAGCTTGATTTTGCTGAGGTCAATGCCGGAGAGGCGGCCGTACTTTTTGAACTTGGAGATGTCGAAATAGATCGACCCCAGTTTTTCGTAGGCATAGCCCTTGTGAATCAGGTCATGGACGATCTCGATCATGTCGCCGACATGTTCGGAAGCCAGTGGATATCCGGCGGCCTTGGCGACCTGGAGGGTATCGATGGACTGCTTGAACTCGGCGATGTATTTGCCGGTAAAGGTGGTCAGTTCCTCGCCCGCCTCGATGGAGCCGCTGATGGTTTTATCGTCGAGGTCGGTGAAATTCATATACAGATCAACTTTATAGCCGAGGTGGCCCAGGTAGCGGTTGATCAGGTCGGCAACGATGAAGCGGCGGCAGTGGGCGATGTTGGGAGATTCGGCCGCAGTCGGCCCGCAGGCATACAAGGTGACGCGGTTGTCGCGGATCGGCCGGAACACCTCTTTTTTGCGGGTCATGGTGTTGAACAGCTTCAGCTGCGAGGCGCTCTCCTCGACATGCTCACGTTTTTTAAACAGCGGTGTGCTCAGATAGCGCTCGCCGCCGTCCGGAAGGATGACCACCACGCAGCCCTCGCCGATCTCCTTGGCTCGCTCGATGGCGGCGTACATGGCCGCACCGCTGCTCATGCCGGCAAAGATCCCTTCCTCGGCCGCCAACAGGCGCACGGTACTGAAGGCGTTTTCATCGGCAATGCCAACAATGGCGTGCGGCAGGGTTTTGTCAAAAATACCGGGTTTGTAGGACTCCTTCATATTCTTGAGTCCCTGGATCTTGTGGCCGGGAGAGGGTTCCACCGCAATCACCCGCACCTCGGGGTGATGGTCGCGGAACCAGCGGGAAATGCCCATGGCCGTGCCGGAGGTGCCCAGGGTTATGACGATGTCGGTCACCTTGCCCTCGGTCTGTTCCCAGATTTCCGGGGCCGTTGAGTTGTAATGGGCCTGCCAGTTGGCGGGGTTGTTGAATTGATCGGCGAGAAAGTACCGTTCGGGATGCTCGCGCGCCAGGGCATAGGCCTTTTCGATGGCGCCGTCGGTGGCCCGTTTGGCGGGGGTGAGAATAATTTCCGCCCCATAGGCCTGCATGATCAGACGTCGTTCGATGGAGGCGGATTCCGGCATGATCAGCTGGCAGCGGAGTCGCTTCGCTGCGCAGACCATGGCCATACCGATGCCAGTGTTGCCGCTGGTGGCTTCAAGAACAATCTTGTCAGGGGTGAGTTCGCCGCTCTTTTCCCCGGCCTCGATCATGGACAGGGCTACCCGATCCTTGATTGAACCGCCGGGATTGCGCGATTCAAGTTTGCCCAAGAGTAGGACTTTTTCGGGAAGGGGATTGAGCCGGCCCAGCTCGACCAGGGGGGTTTTACCTATCAATTCAACGAGTTTCATGCTGTGTACAAAGGGTTCAGAGAATTAAAGCGTAAATGCATCCGGCACCATAGCCTATTTCCCCCCAAAGCGCAAAAAAAGCACTCTCGCGAGGCTATTTTCTCAACCCGGAATGCCCTATTTTGTGGGTGGGAGTTTGGGGAGTGAACGATCAATCGCTGTGGGCGGCGAAGTGGCGCCAGAGTCGCTGCAGGGCCTCCCGGCATTCTTCGTTATCGATGCTGGCGGTCATCTGTTGAAAAGATCGTTCGTTTTCCGGATTGACCGCATGGGGGGCTGGAGCCTGACGTTTGGACAGGGTGGGCAGCTGCGGCTGCAGTTGCCAGCGGATATCGGTCACCGGTTGCTCGCCAAGCGCCCGGTTGATGCGGGTTAGGAGGTCGAGCTTGATAAACTGGAGATGGTGCATCCAGGCCGAATCCTGAACATAGATCCAGAGCGTATCCTGGCGGAAAAAGGCCGGCATGGTCAGCTGCCCGACCTCACGGCCGACAATGGTGGGCCACTGACGCACCAGATTAAAGAGGCGCCATTGTTTTTTCCACTGTTGTTTTGAGTAAACGTTGGCCAGGAGATCCGCTATGGGGGCGGGATCTCCTTTGTTGTCGTCGGTTCGGTTGTCGCTCATGGTGGAAGTAAGTGGCCAAGGTCGAGGTGCGTTGGTGGAGGAAAACTCCCCTCAGAAAAATGCAACCCTCAACCTACTCCAGTCATCTTGACAGGGCAAGAACTTCATCAAAGCCCCTTACTCCGCCCAAAAGCCCAACAATATTTTAAGATTTCAGATGAAAGACGATAGGCAACATCAACTGGGCACTGGCCGGCGGTTTGGGAAAAGGGGCCACCCGGCGGATGGTGGCCACCACGGTGTTGTCGAGAATGTCATGGCCTGAACTGGTGACCACGGTAATCCCCTCCACCTGGCCATCTGCCTTGAGAACAAAGGAGACCACGATCTTGCCGGTCAACCCCATTTTGCGCGCGGTGGCCGGAAATTGCAGATTCCTGAGAATACGCTGGCGAACATAGTTGAAATCATACTTCATGCCGGAGCCACCCCCCCGGCTCCCCTTGTCTCCTGAACCGGCAGAGGCCGAGCTTTGCCCGCCTTTGGAGCTGGCGGTCGTCGCGGCGGACGTACTGGCGCTTGCAGGAGCGGCTCCGTTTTCAGCGGCTGCGGAGGAGTTCGCAGCGGTCGACTCCGTTTTGACCAGGGGGGCTGCTTTTGTGCTGGTTTCCACCATCGGCACCGGTTCTTTCCGCACTTTTTTGGGCTTGGGTTTTGGCTTTGTTTTTTTGATCTGTTTCTTGGCAATTTTGACCGGTTTTTGCACGGGTTGTATGATCGTTTCCGGTGGGTGTGTGGGGGGCTGCGCCTGCGGTTGCGATTGTGGTGCAGGAGCCTTGGCCGCACCTTCTGCAGGCGGGCCGGGCGGTTGATCCGGTTCTCCTGCCATGGCCTCGGAGAGGGCCAGAGAGAAATCGATGACGAGCGGGGGCGTATCCTCCTCGAGCAATTGATGGCCGTAGAAGAGAACTGCCGCAAGGGCAAGATGGAACAGCAGCGAGAGATGAAAGGACTTACTTTGAGTGCTCATGGGCTCTGTTCGGTTTGCAGGCTGAGTTGGTTGAAGCCGAGTTGCTTGATCGCGGCAAAGACATCGACAAAACTTTGTAAAGCCAGGCTTTTGTCGGCTCGGACCAGCAGCGGTGTTTCCCGGTCGGCCTCATCGAGGGCTTCTGATAACTCCTCCAAGCTGAGCATGGCGCCATCGAGCCAAATCCGGCCTTCGTGGTCGATCACCACTGTTTTCGGATGCAGTTGCGCCGGTTGATTCGCGGTCGAGGCCTTGGGCAGTTCCACCTGAATGCCGCCGGTGGCGATAAAGGTCGAGGTGGTGAGGACAATGGTCAACAGCACCAGCATTACATCCACCAGGGGGATGACGTTGAGATAATCAAAGCTTTTCTCATCCATGGCGGATATCCCACTGGAGCAACAGCACCTTGCAGCGGCGTAAGAGCAGGTTGTAGAGGGTGACCGCCGGGATGGCCACCACCAGCCCCAGTGCCGTGGCTTTAAGGGCCAGTGCCAGTCCTGTCATGATCTTGGTGGTGTCGAAACCTCCGGTGCCGATATCGTAAAAGGTGAGCATGATCCCGGTCACCGTGCCCAGCAGGCCGATGTACGGGGCATTGGCACCGATGGTGGCGATCAGATGCAGTTTGCGGGTTAGATGCAGCTCCAGCTCCCGCCGGTCGGTGAACTGTTCCACTCGGATGGAACGGTAGACGAAAAAACGTTCCAGAGCCAAGGCCAGTGCCACCACGCTTAAAAAGAGCAGGAGGCCCAGGACCCCGTAATCAAGGATTTGATGCAAATATTCCATGAAACTTCTCACATGGCCCAGGCAGGCACACAGACCCTGCCCGTGCCGTTTGTTCCGGGAATGGCAGCCACATTGACTTCGATCCGATAGAGATCGCGCAGGCTGTCCCGGGTAATGACGTCTTCCGGCCGACCGTCGGCAATGACGGTGCCGCTGTTGAACAAGATGACCCTGTCGGCGGTCATCAGGGCATGATCGGGAAAATGGGTGGTCATAATAAAGGTGAGCCCATCCTTGGCGAGGCCGTTGATGTCGGCCAAAAGGCGCATCTGGTTGCCGTAGTCCAGGCCGTTGACCGGCTCATCCATGATGAAGACCCCGGCGCCCTGGGCGATCGAGCGGGCTATCATAGTTAACTGGCGCTCACCGCCGCTGATCTCGGTATAGGCCCGGTCTTTGAATTTGAGGATATCGAGCCGGGCCATGGCGGCTGTGGCGATTTTCCTATCTTCGTGGGAGTAGGTTGAAAAGAGACCGTGGTAGGGCATGCGCCCCATGAGCACCACGTCCTCCACGCTGTAGGCAAAGGCCTCGCGATGAACTTGGGGGACATAGGCAATTCGTTTGGCCAGTGCACTGCGGCTGTAGCTTTGCAGGAGTCGGCCTTCAAAATAGACCATGCCGCTCTGCGGTTTAAGCAGCCCGAGCAAGGTCTTGAGCAACGTGGTCTTGCCGCTGCCGTTGGGCCCGAGCAGGGACACCACTTCGCCTGCCTGGAAATCGAGGCTGATATCATCGAGGATAATACGCTCCCTGTAGGCGAAACGGAGCGCCAGGGCCTGAAGCAGGGGATTCATCGCCACCCCCTTTGGGCCTTGTTGAGCACCAGGACGAAAAATGGGATGCCGATCAGCGAGGTGACGATGCCGGTGGGGATCTCAAAGGTGAAGATCAGGCGGGAAACGTTGTCCACCACTAAAAGATAGATCGCCCCGGTAAGGGCGGCCGCTGGCAGCAGCAACCGGTTGTCCGGCCCGACCAGCATGCGGCAGATATGGGGAATGATCAAGCCCACCCAGCCGATGATCCCACCGATAACCACGGTGAGTGCACTGATCAGGGTCGCGAGAAAAATGACGGTTATGCGCACCCGTCCGACATGGATGCCTAAAGATCGTGCCTCCTCCTCACCCATACTCATCGCGTTGAGGCGGCCGCCGTTGACAATCAGCACCAGAATCCCCGCAAGCATGGGCAGGCTGATCAGGCCGATGGTACGGCCATCCACGGCTGAAAGGTTGCCCATCAGCCAGTAGACGATGGCGGGCAGCTGGTTGGACGGGTCGGCCGCGTACTTGACGATGGAGAGCGAGGCGGTGAAAAAGGCGCCACTGATGATGCCGCCCAAAACCAGCATGATGATCGAGGAGCCGCGGAAAATGCGGGCAATGGACACCGCCACCCCGACCGCAGCAAAACCGAAGGCCAGGGTGGAACACTGAACAATGAGCCAGCTCTGGGAAAAGATCATTCCCAATGCCGCGCCGAAAGAGGCCCCGGCGAGCACGCCCAACAGGCCCGGTGAGACAAGAGGGTTGATGAACAGAGCCTGAAAAGCGGTACCGGAAACCGACAGCGCCGATCCAATGAGGATGGCTGCGATGATCCGCGGCAGGCGGATATCTAGAAGGATATTAGCCAGTAGACTGCTTTTTTCCGGATCCAGGACACCGTGGCCGAAAAATTTCCAGCCTGCAAAGGCGAGGATGTCATTCAGCGGCACCCGGTATTTACCGAGATAGAGTGAAAGCAGGACCGCCGCCGCCAGAAGCAGGATTAGCAGAGGGAGCGTCAGGCGTTTCATAAATGGAGCACTTCCCTTGCTTCGGCCGGGGTCAGGTCGACGCCGAGAAAGAGTGTATAAAAGGATTGGGTCTCGGCAACCATGTCCACCGGATAGCGGTCCGGATGGAGCAGATTTAAGAGCCATTTGATCCCCAAAAGACGCATAAACGATGGCGGTCGATCAAACCAGTTGAAGGGTTCATAAGGGATCAGATACACCCGCTTGTCCTTGACCGCCCGCAGGTGCTGCCAGCGGGGATCGGTGAAGATTCGCGTGAAAAAGGTCTTTTCTTTCACCAGGATGACCTGGGGATCATAGAGCAGCAATTGCTCCATGGAGATTTTTTCCATGCCGTAATGGTCCACCTCTTCACCGTGATGGACGTTGATGCCGCCGGCCAGGGGAATCAGCTCGGCATGAATCGATTGTGAACGCTCAGTGCTCAGCCCGTCGGTGCCTTCGGCGTAATAGACCCGCACCTTCTCGGCCTCGGGGATGGATGTGGCGATTCGCCTGGCCTGGTCAATGCTATCCTGGGCAGAGCGGCGCAGGCGTTCACCCCGCTCTTTACGACCGACAAGTTCGCCGGTAAAGGCGAGAGCCGCCGGATAATCGGTAATGGAATGCATCCGGATTGTAACCAGGGGGAAAGGGAGCTGGGCCATGGAGGCCAGAAACTTATTGTTGGCAGCATCATCCCTCCAGGACCAGTGAAGGATCAGATCCGGCTTGACCTGAAGCAACATTTCGCGATTGATGGTCCGCCCCTGGCCCGCAAGACCGCCGATCACCGGTAGGTGACGGTAGCTGGGCACGGTGTATTTTTTTTCACTGGCCCAGAGCGGGAAGTTGAGCCCGGCCAGGAGGCTGGGGTCGATGGCATAGAGCAGATAGGTCGCAGGTGGAGAAACCGCCACCGCCTTGGTGATGGTGTCGGGGATAGTCACCCGACGGCCACTCATGTCGATAATTTCCCGGGCCTGCAGCGGTAGGGCTGTTTGCAACAGGAAGAAAAGAACCAGCAAGCGCGGGAGACGTCGGGTGCAATCAGACAAACAATACGTCATTTTTATCCTCATCCGATAATGCGGTAATAGTCGGCCGCCGTCGCACAAGGCGGGCAGAGGATTTGATCGTCAACCCTGATTTCGCGGCCATCCATAATGATTTCGCCGCAGCGCATGCAGGGGATGCGGGAAAGCGGTTTGCCGGGCATGTCCTCCGGCCGCAACGGGACCTCGACCTCGTTGATGGTGAACAGTTCGTCTTCCGGGATGTTGGCAAAATCCGGTTCATTGCCGCTGCCGTCGTCGCCGGCCTTGCGGTTGCCCTTGATAACCACCCGGAAGGCCTTGTTGGTTTCGATGTTGATGAAGGTGGCGGCCATCTTCCCGTAGTCGCGTATTTTCATGGATCGCTTGCCCGGACGGCAGCCGGTGAGCGCCATGATGGCGTCGGTGGTGCAGCGGTCTATTTCGACAAAAACGATCATTTTTTTTCGGTCCGCCCCTTTGGGATCGGTGATGCCGATCCGTCGTAGCCCGCTCATGGTCATGCGGGTGCCGATGCGGATGCCGTGGCAGATGTCGCCGTGAAATTTTCCGGCCTGTTGCACCAGATTTTCATAGGTGTCAAAAAAGGGTGTATCCATTGTTGCTCCAAAAAGGTTAACACGAACCCATCAGGCCCAACTGATGGAGACGAGGTAGGTTGAGCAGATTGATTTTACGCACACAGCCGTTAAAGAGGCGATAACCGCCACCACCCTCGGCCAGCAGGCCCAGGGCGCGATCTATATCGATAATCATGGAGGTGCCGACCATGGCCACGTTGCGGGCAAAGAGGGGCTCGGGGACAAATCCGGCGCTGGGTCCGACCACGGCCACCGCGGCCTCGGGCGGCGTTAGTGCTAACAATTCCGAAATTGAGCCGTTGGCAACAGCGGCCCCGGTGAAAACGGCGGTGTCGCAGCCACTCAGGGCACTGGCCGTCTGTTCCGGCGGAATAAAGGTGCCGTACCCGGCCTTGGCCTCCTCCTTGGTTTCCTGCTTGCGGTCGATAATGCTGACTTCGGCGGGGTGCAGGTCCTTGAGTCTTTTGAGCAGGGGAATGATCGCCCCCACCATGCAGACCCGGCGTCTGCGAAACAGTACATCCATGGTGGAGAGATCATCGCCGCCATCCAGGCTGTATTGGCCGAACTCAAACAGCGAGGCGGAGAGCGCATTGAGGGTGGCCAGTCGGATCACTCCTGAAAAAGGGTGGATAAACTCACCTGCCAGCACCGTGGACACCCGCATACCCCGCACCATGGGCGAATCCCCTTTGAGAATACGGCGACCGGCATTTTTCACTGCCTCGGGCGGAGTATAGGCCACTCCGCCTCGGCCGTTTGAGAGCTTGATACCGACAAAAAAGACCCCCACCACCAGCCGCTCGATGGTGAGTGTTTCCAGGGATTGGCCATAGGCATCTCGGAGAATCGCTACGGCCTCGGAGAGGATTGGCGCTACCGGCTGCAAATCATTGACCGGATGTGGCTGCAGAGCTGTCATGACATCTCCTTGGCAAAGCGGATCCACAATCCCTCATCACTGCGGTCGACCGTAAAGGGGTGGATGCCGGCCCGGGTGAGTCCATCGATATAGTGTTGATTGTCGTGACGTTGAGGGCGTGGTCCCTTGTTTTGCCAATGGGGATGGGCCAGTTTTCGCTGTATCTCGACCTGCTCCCGGGTTTTGGGATCCCCCAGTCCGCCGCCGATATAGGCCTGGCCGCCGGGACGGAGAATTCGGTGGATCTCGGCGAAGGCTGTGGGGAGATCGTCCCAGAAGGAAACCGAACCCCGGCTGATCACCAGATCGATCGTTGCATCCTCCAGGGGGATCAATTGCACCTGTCCATGCAGGGTGCGGGCGCGGGTGGTGCAGTCGAAGCGGCTGATATTTTCCTCGGCGCAGGCCAGCATCTCCGGCGACTGGTCAAAGAAGACAAAATCAAGGGATGAGATCGTGGCCAGGGCCAGGCCCAGATAGCCGCCCCCGCAACCGATATCGAGACAATGGCCGTTGACAATGCCGGTCCGGGCAACAATTTGCCGGGCATAATAGGTGTAAATGGGGGCGTTCACCCCCAGAGCCACTTCGTTGTAGAGAGGAACATCGTTGGGTTGCATCCTGTAGACTCCGATTAAAATGCCCAAGACAGTTCCAGGCCGACGGTCCGTCCCCGGTCGGGGTAGTAACCGGTGACATAGCGGGTGGAGTAGTTGTCATCCCCGAGGTTGCGACCAAAAAGGGTGGCGGTCAGCAGGGTTTCGCCGAGCTGAAAGTCTCGCTGGATGTTGGCGTCGATGCGGGTGTAGTCACCGATGCCGTCAACGGTGTAGGTCCCTTTAGGGCTGGAGGTCTGGGTCCATTGATCGACCTGCTTGATGGAGAGATTGAAGCGATACGGCTGCCAAGTATGGCTGATGGTTAATCCGTAGAGGTTTTCCGGGGTGGAGAGGCCTATGGCATCGCTGGTGACGCCACCCGAGGTGGTTTCGGCGTCGAGCATGTGGGTCCAGCTGAATTTGTAGGTGGTGTTTTCAAAAACAGTACCCTTGATCATCAGCTCCAGGCCGCGGCGAAGTTCGTCGGATTCGGTGTAGTAGTAATAGGTGTCGCCGTTGACCACATAGGTGCTGTTGGAGGCGGATTTGGCGTTTTCGGTATCGATATCGAAATAGGTGAGGGTGGGCTGGAACCAGGGGGTGATGTTCGCCTCCAGAGCCACCTCGATACGTTCCTGGCGTTCGGGGTGGAGATTGCCGCTTAAGGAGCGCATGGTAAAGTCATCTGAGGTGCCCTGGTCGCCGTTATAATAGCGGCCATCGAGAGCAAACATGTCGTTGATCATATAGCGGGCACCCAGGGCATAGATTTTGGCCGGTGCCATATCAACGTCATTATTGGCCCTGTCAGCGGCAGCGGATTTGCTCGAGTAATTTATATGCTCACTGTCCTGACGATAACCGCCATCAAGGATGAGCCGGCCTGCAAAAAGCTTTTGTTCTACCGAGGTGGACCAGCCGTTGATGGTGGTGTCGTAGCGATTGTAGGAACTACTCAGATTGGGGCCGAATCCGTTGCTGGAGGACATCTGCCATCCGGCCTGGAGCAGGGTGTCGCCGAAACGGGCATTGTGGCGTAGGCCAAAGCCGCTGGTTTCCTCGTTGAATTCGCGAATGGAGGTTTTCGAGGAGGTAAAGGTGCCGTTATACTCGGTCTGGTCGTACTCGGTCTTGTAGATGTTGAATAAGGTCGCCTGGTTTTGGGTCCACTGCATAGCCATGTCACTGGTGTAGATGGTGGTTTCCAGAGGGTCGTACCACCATTTTTCCGACATCAGTGATCCATCGATGCCAATGCCGCGTTGCATTTCCAATGTCCCGGAATCCTTGTAGGCCATCATGTTGATGTTGAATTTGCCGAAGGTAAAACCGGCGCTGGCCATGCCGCCTTCATTGCTGCGGCCGTCATACCAGCTGTCCTGGCTGGGACGATCCATTTTGGTTGCAATTCCAGAGAGGTAGCCTTGGATAGGGCTGGTTTTTCCCCCCTCCTTTGCCTCGCCGAAACGGGTGCCAACATGCACGCTTTCGTTGGTCTCGATGGGATGGCCTCCGTTGGCCTTTTCCGCCGAGGCGGTGACACTCCCCTCGGTTTTCCGGGGCTGCTTGGTGCGGATGATGATAAATCCGGTGTTGAGGCCTGATCCGGAAGTGGAGGCCCCGACGGGGATCGACGGGCCAAGAGTCAGGGAGGTCGATCCACGCACAATCTGCATCTCTTCAATGGCTGCTACCGGAAATTTATAGAGGATACGGTTGGCCGAGGGGGGCAGGACTGCACCATCGATGATGTAGGTAAAGGTGCCGCCGCCGCGTTCCTCGACGATGTAGGGGCTGCGCCGTCCCTGATAGATCAGGTTGATGCCGGCGGCTTTCTCCAGTAGGTCAAAGACATTTTCCGGATTGAGCGTTTTGATGTCTTTTTCGGTGAAGACTTCGGTGCCAAAACGTGCGCTGTCCTCAACCCGGTAGAGATTGGTTATGCTGTCGGGCTGGAGATCCTGACGCTGGCTTTCACTGCTGTCCTCCACCACGATAGCCTTGAGTTGCTGGCTGGTTTCGGTTGGCGAGGTGTCGGCGGCGTGGGCCATGGCGGAGGCTGCCAGGACAAGGGCTGTGGCCAGGCTTCCGGCGCGGGTGGACAGATGGCAGTTGTTCCCGGAAAAAATCGTGTGAACGATGTTTCTTGCTTTTAACCCCCTATTTTTGTGAGTTGGAATTTTTTGTTTGGGCGATATTTCGAGGACGTCCTCTTTCATGTTTCCTTCCTTTTGGTGCTTTGTGACGAATGGTTATTGTCTACTGGCTTGTGCATCATGATCCACAGGCCGATTTCCTCGTCCTGCAGAATCGTGAAATTATTGATTTCCGCGGCTTGGAGGCATTCCTCAAAGCGACGGCGCATTTCCGGGCCGAGGTTTGTCCGCATTTTTTGGCCGAACTGATCCTTTCCTTGGTTGCGGGCGGCCATCTGGTTGCGGATTGACTGTTTGAGTGCCACACTGCCAAAGCCCCCTCCGATAAAGGTCTTGCCGCCTGGCGTCAGAACTCTGTGTATTTCGCGAAATGCCTGGGGGAGATCGTCCCAGAAGAAGATGGAACCCCGACTGATGATCAGATCCACGGAGCCGTCCGGCAAGGCGATGGAGCCAATATCGCCCGGCAGCAGTCCGGCCCGGCCCCGCAATCCTTTTTCATCAATGGTGCGCTCGCACAGTTCGAGCATCTCTCTAGATTGGTCAAAAAACAGGAGGTACAGCTCGGTCTTGCACGCCAATGTCGCACCGAGGTGGCCGGGGCCACAGCCGACATCCAGGCAGGTGCCGCTGGTGATGCCGGTGTGGTCGATAATCTGATCAGCGATGACCGGATAGACCGGGGCAAAGACGGTTCGGGCTATAGTGTCGAATTGGCATGCATCAATCTTCATTGTTTCTTGTTCCAGTAAATGACCGCCCAGCGGACGGTATGGCGATAGGAGAGGGTCCAGCCTCCTTGAGTTTTGCTGAGGTTGCGCTCGAAATAATTCCGGAGGCGTATTTCTTCCTCATCACTGAGGTCGTCGAGCATCCAATGGAATTTCTCCAACGCGTCGTCGATGTTTTGGTAAACCTTATTGCCACCGCCGTTGAACACGAATCGAATCTCGGCGTGAATGCCCATTTGGTGGAGCAGGTTGTAGACGTAGATGTAGTCAGGCCCGCGATCGAGCTTCCGGCCAATGGCCTCGAAAATGCGGCGATCAAAGGGGCCGTCACCAACCAGCGAGGCGATATAAACCCGATGCCGTGCCTTACTGTGCAACTTCATCAGGGCTGTTCTCAGGTCATCGACCACCAGTGAACGTGAGGCGATGGCCACGTCGTGTTCGCCGATGCCAGCCGTGTCCCAATCATCCTCCCAACCGGTGACTCTGGTGTGGATGTTGCCCAGGCCATTTTCTACGCATTGGCTATTGAGCAGGGCGATCATATTTTCGGAGAAGTCAATCGCCGTGACTCGACGTACCAGAGGTGAAAGAGGGATGGCCAGGGTTCCGGCCCCGCAACCGACATCAAGGACACTCCACTGGGGTTGTGGCGTAAGCAGATGGAGGAATTCGTCCGCGTAATTGCTTTTTCTTGCATTCTGGGCAAAGGAGGCGGCCCGTTTGTTCCAATGGGAGCTGTCGCTATGGTCGTGACGCTTTTTTTTACGGGCCTCCTGCCAGGCGATGTTCCAGTCAAGGGGATGCATGTTTTTTCCCGATAATATGTGATTCATTGACCGATGGCGGCCGGGAAAGATCTGGCCCGGGGATGGTCGACGGTGTAATAGCTCGTTCCCGATGCACAGGGGCGGCAGAGGGTGCGTCCATTTTCATTGACATCTCGACAGTCGAGCACAAATTCTCCGCAGCTGTCACATCGTACCTTGCGCGTGGAGCTGCCCGGCATGTCTTCGCCTTTGATCGTCACCCGGACCGGCAGTGTTTCAAAGAGATCGGCATCATCCATCTCTTGGTAGGCCCGAATTTGTGCACTTTTTTCGTCAAGCTCCGGGTAGAGGGCCAGAGCCTTCTGTTCGGCTTCGGGGTGAGAGGAGATACGGAAGGTCACGCCGGTTTCCAGATTGATAAAGGTGGCAGCCAGTTTGCCGTTGTCGACAATTTTAAGGCTGCGACGACCGACCCGTGAGCCGGTTACGGTCATGATTGCATCCGTGGCGCACCGGTTAATTTCCACAAAAACAATGAGTTTCTTGCGGTCGGCTCCCAATGGATCGGTGATGCCTACCAGCTCCAGGCCGAGCATGGCCAATCGTACACCGATTACCTGTCCTACACAGAGATGTCCGTGAAATGCGACTGCTGTATGGAGATGCCGATCAAACAATGTGTGATTGAGCATGTGGTTCTCTTTGATTTTTCAAATTCATCATTCTCGGGAAAACCCAAAAAACGAAAAGTGATGCACTGCAAAAAAACAGCAAGTTGAGAATATCGAAACATTGTCCTCGAGGCTTTTGCAAAACGGCAAATTTGTTTTAAACAGGTCTCATAATTACTCGTTGTGCAAATGTAGAATAACGAAAGACGGATTAAGTTGAATTTAGGCGCTGATCTTCCGATTATGCCGGGTAATTATTGTTGCGTAATCTCGTTGTGTAAATTAAGAATAACGCTAGGCGAAAAAATTATTTAACCATGATAATTTCAACAGTCTTTAACCGTCGCACATAGCGGGGGCCGGTAAGGTGATCGTTGGCCGAGATCAGATCCACATCGCCGCAGCCCTGGTACAGTGGTTGACCATCTTTTTCAAGTATGATCACGATGCCTTCACCGTTGGTGGAGTTAAAGATTTCCTGCCAAGAAAAAACCGTTTTGTAGCCGTCGTCGGATGACGCAACCACATACATTTTTTTCGTATCGTTGTGGGCTGTGACGACTATCTCGGTGCGGTTGATCAGATCGGCTAAAAGAACTCCCCGGCAGTTGCCGAGTTTACCCTTGGGTTCGCCGCTGCCGCAGATCATGGGGAGGATGCCAGTGTCGAGACAATCCATGGTTTGCAGGACCTCCAGGGGGAAAGACATCGGCTTGGCCACTCTACCGATAATCTGGAGGGGCTCGGTGTGTCTTGGGCTGCTTTTTTCTGTCGTGGTCTGTGTTTCTTGCATCGGATGATCCTTGGTCTCCCATCCATTCAGCATGGGGTGCAGAGTTGTTTATTGGCTTTTTTCTTTGCCGCGTTATATAAACGATAACATATCGATAATCAAGCAATGATAATGCCAAAGGAGGCGTTCTTTTTCCATATTTTATAATATTTCTTTTATTCCAGTGGATTATCCTCGAAAGTATAAAGCGTGGCGCGCCTTGGCTCCATTTTTGTGTACCGTTATTGTTCATTCTTCTACATTTTTTCACAAAATTGGCTCATTTTTGAATGTTCTCCGACAGGTAAATGAGACATACAAGGCCGGTATCGATAAAAATGGCTCTTTTTCAAAACGGGTGGGTAATGGGTTGAGGTAGAGTATTGGCGACCAACCCTACCTTACCCCCCTGACCCTGAAAACAATGGAAAAAATCTTTGAAAAGGCGCTTGGCGTCGAAA
>JBFWLN010000012.1:0-107808 GCA_050252135.1 Desulfobulbus sp. | reverse complement strand
GAATTTTTGGGCACGAGGCTATTACGTTTCCACCGTTGGTAAGGATGAAGACGCTGTAAGGGCATATATCCAACACCAGGAAAAAGAAGACAATCGATTGGATCAGCTCAATTTATTTCAATAGGCCGCCACCTTTAGGTGGCTCCAGGTTTTCAACCGCTTTGAGCGGTCCATAATTCAAGCCACCGGCTCTGCCGGTGGTACATGACTGTCGGAATGAGACGAGTCCCGGATTCATCGAGACGCTGCCGTAACCGCTCGACCGAAGGAATGCGGCCGATGCCGAGGGCATGCTTGAAATAATCGTCTTCCTGCATGGAGGCAAGGGCCTGATAGTCACTCTTCCCTAGGCAAAGCAGGCCAAGATAGCTGCGAAGCACGTCGATCTCAGCAATGCGGTCATTGCCTTTGGCCAGCCGCCCAGCATGGCGACCAAGGTCACTGTGCCGGTTGATGCAGGCGCCGACCAGCGTCAGGCCGGAGTGGCTGGTGTAAAATTCTTCGCTGCTTTGTTCGAGGATTAATCGCTTCATTTTTCACCTGTCGAGTGAGTTTTTTGGACAGGAGTATATTTCACTATTTTTAATGAAAAATCAACAAGTTAACCGTTAAAACATTGCAGTTTTATTGGATTGATCTTTCAAACTTGGAGTGTTCAATGAAAATACTCGGAATGCATGGCAGTCCTCGGGCACAGGGGAACTCAAGTCAACTGCTCAGAGCCTTGCTTAAAGAAATGGAAACTCTTGGTGCAACCACAAGTAGTTACCAGCTCAACAGCCTCAATATCAAAGGCTGCCAGGCCTGTTATGGCTGTCGTCAGCCGGGCAAGGAAAAGCAGTGTGCTATCAAGGACGATATGGAGCCGATCCTGGCGGAAGTTTTTGCCGCAGATGTGGTGGTGCTGGCTTCTCCGGTCTACATGTGGCAGATGACGGCCCAGGCCAAACTGTTCACCGACCGTTTGATGCCGGTACTCAAGCCAGATTACTCTTCATGGCTTGGCGGCCAGCGAATGCTTACCCTCTATACCCAGGGGCAACCGGATGTTACAAAATTTGCCCCTTACTTTGACCTTGTCAACCGGATGTTCGGCTTCCTTGGTTTTCGTACCCTGGAGCCGTTGGTCTTTGGCGGGTTGCGTGGGGTCAGTGATGTCCAGCAGCACCCGCAATATTTTGAACGGATTCGGCAGGTCGCCTCAGATATTATCCGAAACGGCTAAGGCGAAAAGATCCGTACTCTTATGCGAGCGTTTTTATGCGCTGCTTTTTCTAACCGTGGTTCATCCTGTTGAAGAATGACCCACGGTTTTGTTGTTCATGGGTTTGTCTGATGAAAGATATTCCTTCCGCTGGCCGCCTGCTGGTGACCGCTTGTGTTATCGCCTTTCTCTGTTTTTTGGGGTCCTACATGCGCATTCCTATCGTGCCCCTTTTTGCCGCCTCTCTTGGAGCGGATACGGTACAGGTGGGGCTGATCAATAGTGCCTTTATGTGCATGGCCGGTATTCTCTCCATTCCATCAGGTCTGCTTTCCGACCGTATCGGACGCAGACGGCCGTTGTTGGTCGGGCTGCTTCTGCTTGCTGGATCCTCCTTCCTCCTGTCAATGAGTCGAAGTCCCCTGCAGATGGGAGGCCTCTACCTGATTTTCGGTGTCGGCCTGGCAGCGGTCACCCCTACCCTTATGTCGTATGTGGCTGATATCACGCCTCCAGAGGCCTTAGGCCGTGCCTTCGGCTGGTATACCATGGCTCTGTATAGCGGCATGACGCTCGGGCCGGCAGTTGGTGGCTTTCTCGGTGGATTGCTTGGCTTGCGGCCGATTTTTGTCTGTTCGGGCGTGCTGATTTTGTTGATGTTTTTCGTTGCCCTCTTGCTTCTTCCAGATTCAGGGGTGAGGCCACGAACAAGCCCTGATCCGGTTGATATCCGTATCGCCTTGTTCAATTTACGTCACAATCGCCGCTTGATCGCCTGTTTACTGATGACTGTGGGCGGCTGCGTTGGTTTCGGCATGTTTATCTCGTTTATTCCTCTCTATGTCCGCAGTCTGGGCCTACAAACGACGGCGGTTGGTCTTGTCTGTGCCGCCCAGGCCTTGGCCAATGCCCTGGCCCGAATTCCAGCCGGATGGCTCTGTGATAGAGTACCAGATCGTCGTCTCCTCGTCTTATCGGGAACCTCGGTGTTTTCACTGGCCATGGCTTCTTTTGGTCTTTGCGGTGACCTGGTGTCGCTGCTTTGCGCCGCCGCCGGAATGGGGCTGAGCATGGGGATTGCTTTTACCGTGATTTGCGCTTTGATTGTTGATTCCGTACCATCGAGAATGCGGGGCCTGGCCATGGGCTGCTACAACACCTGCGTTTACCTGGGGATGATGTTTAGCGCGGTGGGTATGGGGATGGTGATCCGTGAATATGGGTATAAGGCAGGTTTTTACCTCACCGGAGGAATTATTTTCAGTGCCCTCTTTCTTTTTGCCGTGGTTTATGGACCGGGCAAGCGAGAAATGACGGTGTAATTTCATGAAGACTCAAGATCAACGTAGGCCTCCGGTACAAAGCGAGGCGTACAGACCGCAAGGAAAATCAGGTCGGCCTTGCCGGTGTTGGTGATCCGTTGGCGAATGCCGGGCGGGATCTGAACCGTGTCCCCAGGGGTGACCACCGTCGCCGGTTCGTCACCGATTTCAGCAGTACCTGTTCCTTCCAAGACCAGGTACCGCTCGCGAATGCCATCTAGATGGTGCCAATGGGTGGTTTCACCCGGTCGCACCCGGGCACGGGCCACCGAAACGGCTGGATCGCTAATGCTGTTGTGCATCTCGATGATGAAACAGCCTTCTTCAAAGAAATATTCGTTGTTTTCCATAGCAGATGGGTTGAGAAGCTTTTTTTAATCCAGGGCAAGAAGAACGCCGAACAGGGCCAGTATTGCTCCGGAAAATTTTTCAATACGGAATATCCACCTTCCCAGTCGGGATTTGATCCGATTATTGCCCAAGGCCACTGCCACACCCATATCCCAGACCAGGACCATGCCGGTCATCCACAGTCCATAGAACGCGCGCAGCCCCAGGCTGCTTTCCGGTGAGACCATGGCGGTGAACAGGCTGAGGTAGAAAATAATATTCTTGGGATTGAGCATACCCGACAGCAAGCCAAGGGTAAACTGTTGACGCAGGTTACGGGTATGGATCAAGCTAACCTCATTTCCGTATTCCAGAGGCCGCATCGGTGCGCGCAATAGAAAAATACCTATATAAATGAGATAGACGGCCCCAAAATATCGAAGTGGCAGTATCAGAGAGTTCCATTGGCGCATCGTCTCCAGGCCTAGCACGGCCAGGGAGACATAACATCCGTTGGCAAAAGCAATCCCGCCGCAAACAGCAAAGGCGTAGCGAAGCGGCAGACGTAGGGTGGTCTGCAGGATAAGAAAAAAATCAGGCCCCGGGCTCAGCAGTGCCAGAAAATGGGCCGAGGCGATCAGCAAAAATTCCATAGACTCCTCCGATATTGTTAGAGGAGGAGCGTAACCCCGGTGCGGGGAGATTTATTGCATAAAGTTGACCTGGTATTCGCGGGGCGTGACTGTGGTCATGGCTTTGAAGTGGCGATGAAAGTGGCTTTGGTCGAAAAAACCGCATTCCAAGGCGGTCTCTCCGATATCGCGTCCTTGCTGGAGTAACTGCCGGGCGTGATTGATGCGGCAGTTGGAGCGATAGGCATGGGGCGTGATCCCGGTTGCCTCCTTGAATTGTCTGATCAGGGTGCAGCCGTTTAGATTTAAGTGCTCGGACAAGCGTGTTAGGCTGAGATCCTCGGCCAAATTTCCGGCGAGCAACTTTTTAAGCTGCTCGATCCTGGTCGAAATGGGTTTGGCAGGTTTTCCAGGAAGGCAAACACGAAGAAAGATGGCCTCCATCAATTCGACTAAACGTTGTTCCTTCTTTAACAGGTGTTCCTTGGCCAAGAGGATATTTAGGGTCTGGAGATATTGCTCGTAGAGCAGCCGGTCCTCAAGCAATGGTGTCGACATCGGCACAAGGGTTTTTACCTGCCACAAAGATTGCTGCAGGACAGTGCACCAATAGTTCTGAAGATAGAGCATGCAATAGCTGCGGGGCTCGGCATCCTGCTGATTGCAGGCATGCAAGGTTTCCGGATTAATCAGGGCCAGGCTACCGGGCCGCAGGCGATGCTGTTCTCCTGCCACCTGGAAGCGGATCTCCCCTTCCATCGCCAAGCCGACGCTGAGGCTTTGGTGCATGTGCGGCTTAAAGGTTCGGCTGCTCTGCCGCGAAGAACGGGCCTCGACAAAGGGCAGTTTGGGATCGGCAAAGAAGCGTTCTTGAAAAATCATTTTTTGGGTAGGCCTCAACGGGTTTCAACCCGATTTTTTCCCCAACTTTTCAGATGCGACAAACAGCTCTCTTCATTGGCGATAGGATATGAAATTGTTCTGTACTCGACGGCCTCAAAATACCACGACAAGGGTGAGACAGGCCACGACAAAGACAGCGTACAAGGGCAAGACATCGCCTTTGCCGGAGAATTATCGTAAAAATGGGGTGTTGTGGAAAAAGGAAGGCCGCCTGAGACAGGGGGGACACCGGATTTGTCCATCCAGGTGTCCCGTAGAAAAAGGATTTTGCGACGAAAAGGAGTTTGCCTTACAATCCGTATTTTTTGCTATAGCCCCGGGGGGTAATCATTTTGTCGCGCCAGAAAAAAGTCTGGGAGTTGCCGATGATCACCGTGCTCTGCATACCGATTTCCTCGTCGAGCATCTTCTCCAGGGAGGTGAGACGGACGGTCTCGTGCTCGCGGGTGGCGCCGCTGACGATCCCCACCGGGGTCTCGGGAGTGCGATGGGCGAGCATGATCTCGCGGGCGCGGACAATCTGGTCGGTGCGTTTCTTGGATTTGGGATTGTAGATCACCACCACGAAATCCGCCGGAGCCACTGCCTCCAGGCGGCGTTCAATCAGCTCCCAGGGGGTCATCAGATCAGAGAGGCTGATCGCGGCAAAATCGTGCATCAGCGGCGCCCCAAGGATGGCGGCACAGGCGTTGAGCGCGGCAATGCCGGGAATGATATCGATGGATACCGTAGCATCCTCGGCTTTGGCCAATTCAAAAACCAGGCCCGCCATGGCGTAGATCCCAGGGTCGCCACCACAGACCAGGGCAACCCGTTTGCCGTTCTCAGCCAGGTCCAGGGCCTTGCGGCAACGGTCGATCTCCTGCATCATCGAGGAAGAAAGGACCTCGCTCTCCGGGTTGAGGCAGTCACGGACCAGGTCCAGATAGGTGCGATAACCGACAACGATCTCAGCCTGTTCCAGCGCCTGCAGGGCACGGGGGGCCATGAGGTCGGTTGCGCCGGGACCGAGTCCCACCACTACCAGTGAACCGGTTGCACTATCCTGTCCTGTTGTCATTGTTTCAGATTTCCTTATGAGTTGGTTGTCAGAGGGTACGCCATCTCCGCCACAGCGGTGGTGGCATCGACCCATTTCATTTTCGGGACCAGAAGGCGTGCTCCTGTTCCGGCACTGAGCAGAGCCGCCGGTTCGGCCACCCCCTTGGCCCCAGTTGCCCGCAGCACGGCCTCGGAGGTGGATACATGCTTGACCTGGTTAAGCTGGTCCTTGTCGTAAAAGTCAATGCTCAGGCCACGTTCGGCGGCATAAGCGAGCAATCCGGCTTCATCCTGCTTTATATCAATAGATGCGAGGCGGGCAACGGCTTCAGGGCGGATATTATGCTGCTCGCAGGTGGATTGGACCGCCTTGGCGATGATCTCGGCCGGAGTGTCCCGGTTGCAGCCGACTCCAATCACCAGTGCCTTGGGGACAAGCAGGGTGCCGCAGTCACTGTCTTTACTCCGGTAGTCGATAACAATATCCGCAGAATGCCGTTCCGCAACCGGAATCAGGTCCTCGGGTAGACTGCCCAGGGGAGAACGGCTCCAGATGGTCAACGATCCCTGATCCACCAGTTTCCCCATGATACGGGTGAAGCTTTCCTTGTTGATCACACTCAGCCTTCGGTCACGGCACCAAAGATCGAGCGCTGTTTTTCCAAGCACATCCGAAGCGGTGGTGAGCACCGCCTGGCCGCCGGTTACCTCCGCTATCTGCTGGGCCAAACCATTGGCGCCACCAAGATGGCCGGAGATCAGAGAGATAGAAAATCGGCCTAACTCGTCGCAGACCACAATCGCCGGGTCGCGATATTTATCGACAAGCAGCGGCGCAATGGTGCGCACGACAATGCCGGTGGCCATGATGCAGATAATGCCGCTATATGCACCCCAGACTTCGCGCATGACGTGAGCCAGTTTTCCCCTGCAGGCATAGAAATCCCCACCTAGATCAGTTGCCAGAGAGCGGCCAAGCTGAGAACCGCCCCGGCTTAGGGCCAGCACCGCTAACCGGGATAGGGGCGGCTCGCTCACGCCGGGTTCAGCGGTACTCGTGGTTGAAGGCTGCATCGTAGAGTTTGGAGGCGATGGTGCTCTCCTGGGCAAGAGCGGGACCGACCACTATCATCGCAGTCTTGCGGATCAGCGAGTTCTTGATGGTCTCGGCAATGTCGGCAAGAGTACCGCGGACGATCTGCTGGTCCGGCCAACTTGCCTTCTCAACCACGGCAATGGGGGTGGAAGGCGGGTAGCCACCATCGATCAAATCCGCAACCACGGTACCTATCATGGAAACGCTGAGGAAGATGCACATACTTGCCTGGATACGGGCCAGGTTGCGCAGGGATTCCCGTTCGGGCACCGGCGTCCGCCCGGCCTGCCGGGTGAAAATCACCGTTTGCGTCACCTCGGGTACGGTCAGCTCGACCTTGAGCGCAGCGGCGCTGGCAAAGGCGGAACTCACCCCCGGCACCACCTCATAAGGAATCTCGAGGGCATCCAGCCACTGCATCTGTTCACGAATGGCACCGTAGATGGCCGGGTCGCCGGTGTGCAGCCGCACCACCCGCTGACCGCTCTCATGCCCCTGGGCCAGCAGATCCATGATTGCCTCCAGGTCAAGAGCGGCAGAGTCGTGGCATGCAGCCTTGATACCATCAAGCAGGGCGGCATTCACCAGGCTGCCGGCATAGACCACCACATCGGCCTCATCAAGCAGGCGGCGGCCCTTAAGGGTGATCAGTTCCGGGTCTCCGGGCCCGGCCCCGAGAAAGACAACCGGATGACGGATGGCCTCAGGCGGCGATTGCTTGGATTCCATTGGACACCTGTACCTTTTTTTTGCGGATTACCATGGTTGAAAAATAATGCAGTTTCAGCCCTTTGGCCTGGCGGATATCGGTAAACACCCGTTCCTCCGGCATGCCCGAACGTTCGATCAGCACCGCCGAATCAATCAGGCCCAGTTCCTCGATAAGTGCAATCAGGGCATCGATTCGCTTGTGGACTTTCATTAGCACCACCGCATCAAGGGTGAGGAGAATGTTGCGCAAACGATCGTCTTCAAAGGCAGCTGGCACCACTGCCAGTACATCATCGCCCAGAGCGAGCGGATTTGATTGCGATGCGGCGCAGGCAGCCATGGCCGTAATACCGGGAACCACCGTCACCGAAATGTTTGGCCGTTGCTCCTGGATCATTGCCAAGAGGTAGAAGGCGGTGGAATAGAGGGTGGCATCGCCCAAGGTGGGAAAGGCCACGTCCTCGCCACGGTCCAGATGGCGGATCACCTCATCGGCGGATTTCCGCCAGGCGGTGAGCAGTTGTTCATCGGTTTCCTGCCCGAGGTAGACCTTTTTCATCGGGAAACAGAGGGAGAGGATGGTCCGGCCGTTGTCCGGTACCATCTGGCCCGCTATCTTTTGGGCACTGCTCAGGCCGTTTTCTCTGGCCGTGGGCACGGCCCATACCTTGGCCTCGCTGAGAGTTCGCACCGCCTTGTAGGTCATCAGTTCCGGGTCGCCGGGGCCAACGCCAACCAGATAGAGATGGCCGGTCGATGGTGAAAGATGTTCGCTGCTCATTTGTCGCCTGTGATAAGGGTTATGGGGTTGAACACACGGGGGTCGTCGTTCGCTGAGATACGGCGGGTCACGGCCAGGGTGCTGCTTGCTATCCGGAGACCGAGTTGTTGCAGGCAGGCCAGGGCGGTGGTCTCAGTTTGCTTGAGAACGGCATTGACCACGATCCGGCCACCTGCAGGTAAACGATCCACCGCCGCCTCGATGATGGCCGGCAACCGTTTACCGCTGCCACCGATAAAGATGCGGTCCGGAGTGGGCAAATCCTCCAGGGCCTCCGGGGCTTCGCCGCAGATCAGATGCATGGTGTAGGTGCCATAGGTGCGTATGTTGGCACGGATATTGGCTTGTTCCTCGATCTTTTTCTCAATGGTGTAGATCGAGAGTTCCGGACAGAGCCGTGCTGCCTCCAGGGAAATGGAGCCCGAGCCACCGCCGATATCCCAGAGTACCCCGCCTGCGGGCAGGCGTAACTGGTGCAGAGTCGCGGCCCGGACCTCGCTTTTAGTGATCAGGCCTCGAGAATGCTGGATCTCATCTTCGCTAAGCCCAAAGCAGAAATCAGCCAGCACAGGTTGGCTCAACGATTGTTCGATCAACATCATGTTCAGGGGCGAAAAGCGGCTCTCGGCTATCGCACGCAAGCTGCCTTGGGTGAGTCGTTCCTCGGAAAGTCCGAGGTTTTCCGCCACCCGAATCCTTATCGCGTCAATACGATCCTGGTCCTCACAGGCCTGGAGTGTGGCGAGTAGACTCGCGGCAATTCGGTCCGGACTGTTATGATTGTCGGTGAGCAGCATCACCCGCCGGTAATTGAGAATGCGGCCGGGAATATCCTGGAGGGTGCGGCCATGCAAACTGATCAGAGTGAGATCGTCCCAGGTGGTGCGAAAGCGGGCGCAGGCCAGCTGGAGCGCGGATAGGGCCGGGTGGATGCGGATGCGATCTGGGCCGAATTGCTCGATCAGGGTGCGGCCAATGCCGTAAAAGAGAGGATCGCCACTGGCCAGCACCACCACGTCGCCGCTTTCGAGCGCCTCCCGAAGCCGCGTGAGCATGGCCGCCACCGGAGCAATATCGATCATCGGGCGCAGCAGTCCGGCTACCAGCGGACGATAACGACGGGAGGTGACAATGGTGGAGCAGCGGCGCAAAATAGGCCACTGTTCACTTGTCAGCGACTGGCCGTTGATGCCGATCAGTTCAATCCGTGACATGCACTACTCCTTGTTCCGAAGTCACCAGGTAGACGCGTACCGGCAGGCCCGACCACTGCTCGGCCTGGGACTTGGCCCGTTGGCAGACAGCGGCAATGAGGTCGTGCCGCTGGATTTTTTGCAGGTAATCAAAAATTTCACGGGCGGTATTGGCCTCTTGCAACTGTTTGCTCGTTGCCGGATCCAGGCCTAATGTTGCCAGTAGATCAGCGGCCTGGTGAGTTTCCAGAGCACCGTTGCGTACATGGGTCTGGGGCACGGCCAGGGCCGCCTTGACCAGCTTGGCCCACATCTCGGCCAGGTGTATCCGAGTGAACCCGTGGCGTCCGGCCGCTTCAAGGGCGTACAGAAGATAATCACCCATCATCACCTGCGCCTCCTCCGGCAGACCCAGGAGGCGTTGCACCGCCGCCTCCGAGGTGCGGCCGGTGGCCAGGATCACCTCGGTGAGACCCGCTGCCCGTGCCACCTGCATCGAGGCCTCGATGGTGTCGGTCCAGGCCTTGGCCGATATCGGGCGGACAATACCGGTCGTGCCGAGGATCGACAGGCCACCGATCACTCCCAGGCGCCGGTTGAGGGTTTTTTCCGCCAGTACATCCCCATCTCGGACAAAGATCTTTATCTCAATGCCCCTTAAATTTTCCCGGCATTCAGCCAGAGCCTCAAGGACCGCTTCGCGGATCATCTTTCGCGGGATGGGATTGATGGCCGGTTCCCCCACGGCAATCGATAAACCGGGTTTGGTGACCAGGCCTACGCCGGGTCCGTTGACCAGGCTGATCGGTTCTTGCCGCTGTCCGTCGAGCCAGCGGGCTTCAGCACCGATCTCGGCCCCGTTGGTCACATCCGGGTCATCGCCCGCATCCTTGACCACCGTGGCCATGGCGCCTTCCGCTGTAATCCGCTGTACCCGGCAGAGATCAAACCGGTGACGGGAACCGTCGGGAAAGGGGATCTCCACGGCCGCATCAACTTGGCCTAACAGGCAGCGTACCGCCGCCTTGGCCGCCGCCGCCGCACAGGCACCGGTGGTGTAGCCACTGCGTAGGGGTCTGTTTGCCGATGGGGCCATTGCTCCTCAGGCCAGCCTCAACAGGGCGTTGACCATCGCCACCGCCACCGGAGTGCCGCCTTTTCGGCCCAAAGCCGTGATGAAAGGGTAGTCTTTTTCCACGAGCAGCGCCTTGGATTCGGCCGCGTTGACAAAACCCACCGGCACACCGATCACCAGGTCCGGGGCAAAGCGGCCCTGCTCAATCAGCGCCATTACCTTCAACAGGGCGGTGGGGGCATTGCCCACGGCCACGATACCTATATTGTCGTCGGTGCTGAGCGACATGGCCGCATCCGATCGGGTGGTGCCCTCGGTCTTGGCCTTGGCCACGGTTTGCTCTTCTGCCACTCGACAGATCACCTTACCGCCAAAGCGTTTCAGCATCGTTCTGGAGATGCCGCTTTTCCCCATGTTGACATCGATGAGGATGTTTTTGCCGCTTCGGATCGCGGCCAGGCCGGCTGCGATGGCCTGGGGATGAAGACGGATATTCTCGGCAAAGCTGAAATCACCGGTGGCATGGATGGCGCGGCGGACAACGGCGAACTCATCGGGGCTAAAGCTGGTGGGGCCGAGTTCCCGTTCGATGATACGAAAACTTTCAGCCTCGATTTCCTGTGGATTGATCTGTTGTAAGGTGACCATAGTTTCTCTCAAGATGGTTGGCGGCAGGCCTGGACAAAGCGGGCTGCCGCTTCCGGCGTCCGCCCCCAGTGCAGATGGATATATCCTGCCAAGGTGTGATCGTGAATGTAGCCCTCGCTGCGGCCGTCGGCCAGGCGGTAGGCTGCGGGGAAGGCTGCCGCGTCCTCAATGGTCGAATAATGGAATTCATGGCCGTGGAGGACTGTGCCGCGGGCAGCAAGGAGGCAATCCTGTTCCACCCTGGGCTGGCGGTAGCCAAGGCTGCGCAGTCGGGGCTGCATCCGGGCGGTAAAAGGATAGAACCCGACCATGGGAAAGCGGGCCCCGGCCTGATCGGTGATCGACCGGCAGAGATACATAAAGCCGCCGCATTCAGCGTACACCGGTCGGCCACCTGCGGCAAAACGGCGGATCTGCTCCCGGAGGCCACTGTTGTCGCTTAGGGCCGGAGCATACAGTTCCGGATAGCCGCCGCCGAGGTAGAGGCCGTCAAGTTCCGGCGGTAATTCGGCCTCATTTAAAGGACTGAAAAAGACCAACTCGGCTCCGGCCTCTTTGAGCAAATCAAGGTTGTCCTCGTAATAGAAACAGAAGGCCGCATCGCGGGCCACCCCGATTCGAACCGCAGTGCCCCGTTCAACGAGGGGGGCCGAGGAAATTTTTGCGCCACCTTTTCGTTGGCTGGCAATGCCCACCAACTGATCCAGATCAAGGTGGTTTTCAATCAGGCTGATCAACTGCGCCAGCCCCTCACCCCGCAGGGGATGTTCCTCACCCATGTGCAGGCCGAGGTGGCGGGAGGGGATCGAGATCGCCTCGTTGCGGGGGAGAAAACCGATGATGGGCAGAGTACAGTGGGTCTCAATGGCCTCGGTAATCATCTGTCGATGCTTATCGGAGCCGACCCGGTTGCAGATGATACCGGCCAGAGGAAGTCCGGGATCCAGAGTGGCAAAGCCATGGGCCACTGCGGCCACGCTTTCGGCGGCCGAGCGCACGTCGATCACCAGTAAAACGGGCAGGTCAAGCGTTTTTGCCAAGTGGGCCGCGGATCCTTCACCGCCGTCAAAGAGCCCCATCACCCCTTCAACTACGGCGCAGTCGCAGCCCGTACCATTTCGGCTGAACGTCCGGCGGACAAAGTCAGCCCCGCACATACGCACATCAAGGTTGCGTGAGATGCGGCCAGTCACCATCCGGTGCAGGCTTGGATCAATGAAGTCCGGACCGCACTTAAAGGGCTGCACAGCCAAGCCGCGACGCGCCAAGGCCGCCATAATCCCAAGGGTGAGGGTGGTCTTGCCGCAGCCCGAGTGGGTACCGGCGATGAGCAGGGCCGGGAAACTCATAGGTGTGAGGTACCTTCCTGGGCGTAGTCGGGATAGAGCAGCGACTTGACAAAGGCGATGCCGTCAAGCAACTCCAGGGTCGGGCGGGAGACCATCTCCTCCGCAACCAAAAAAACCTGGCCCTCACGCACGGCTTTAATCACCGAGAAGCCGGGTTCGCGGAGAATATCGTCCACGCTTACCGGATTCATTCGCCCGTTTTGGGCGAGGTACAAATCGATCTTGTCGGCCTTGGCCAGGATCCGTTCCTTGCCGTAAGCCGCAATATTGGTTTCGCGCATGCGGTTGGCATCCTGGGCCACGTTTATCCCTCCCGCCGATTCGAGGACGAACATGGCCATGGATGTGGGGGCAAAAGTTTTCATCTGCCGGTGAATAGCCTCGAAGAAGACCCGTTTGCGGTTTTCCTTGGGAATAAATCGCAGGGAGTTGGTGATGGTTGCCAAGCGGTTGTTAAAGGTGGCAATCATGTCTTTGGCCTGTTGTTCGCGGCCGGTGAGTTTGCCCAGGTCCTGCCAGTATTGGAACAGTTGCGAGGCCTCGGTGGGTTGGAGCGAGACCACACGGACGTTGTTTTTCTCAAGGATGCGGATCAGGTTGGGATAGCCGCGGCTGATCATCGGCCGAATCAGTACCAGATCGGGCTTGAGCGCCAACAGCCGTTCGGGATCATCCTGGAAGCGGACCTTGGGGCAGCCTGGGAGTTGGCTGTCGCTGAGGCCACAGGCCACGATCTCTTTGTTGAGGCCGAGTTCGATCAGATTGGTGGTATGGGCCGGATACAGCGAAATGATGCGCTGGAAGGGTTTGTTAAAGACAATGGTCCGGTTCTCGCTGTCGGTAATCGACGTGGCGGAGGTCAATGTTGCCAGGAGGAGGACCAGAAACAGGGCAGAGAAGAGAGATGAGATACGCATGAACGAAGAGACGGATTATGGGTTAAGCGGCAGCCGGAAGCTGACCTGCCGGCAGTTGGTAAAGGGATTGGGGCGGACTTCGGCTTCAACACCGTAGACAGACGCGATATTTTCCGGAGTCAGGACTTCCTCGGTCGGTCCTTGGCATACGATCTCCCCTTTTTTGAGGAAGATGAGCCGGTCGCAGAAAAAAGAGGCCAGGTTGAGATCATGCATCACCGCCACCACCTGCAGTCCCTGCTGCTCAAAGCGGTTACGGATCAGATGGAGGATCTCCAGGCTGTGATGGATGTCGAGGTTGGAGGTGGCCTCGTCCAAAAGCAGCACCCGCGGCTTCTGGGCGATGGCCCTGGCCACGGCCACGCGTTGTTTCTCGCCACCGGAAAGGCGGGTTACCGAACGCTTTGCCAGATGGGCGATACCGGTGAGTTCCAAGGCATCGTCGATCAGGGCCAGCTCCGCTTCATTGGGAGCGGCAAAGCGGTGCAGGTGGGGATGGAGTCCCATTTCCACCACCTCGCGTACCGAATATCCAAAGCGGACCATGAAATCCTGGGGCACCAAAGCCAACAGTTTGGCCAACTGTTTTTTGGGCCACGAGCCAAGGGGGCGACCCTGGAAGTCGATGGTGCCGGCATGCGGCTGGAGCAGTCCACCCATGAGGTCGAGTAGGGTGGTCTTGCCGCTGCCGTTGGGGCCGAGGATGCCGTAGCAACAGCCTCGACGGAGTTCAAGGTCGATCTCGCGCAGGACCGGGGTGCCGTTATAACCGAAACGGACGCCGGTAAGTCGCCAGAGGAGATCCTCGTGTTCAGAAATCGCTCTTGCCATCCTGTTGTCGTCTCTTGAAGAGGATACAGAAAAAAGGCCCGCCCAAAAGGGCTGTCAATACGCCGATAGGAACCTCCACCGGCAGGATTGCCCGGGTCAGGGTATCGGCAATCAGGAGCAGCAGGCCGCCGGTAAAAAACGAAAGCGGAATCAGCAACCGGTTGTCCGGACCGACAATGTGACGCAGCATGTGGGGCACGATCAGACCGACAAAGCCGATAATCCCGGAAACCGAAACCGCCAGAGCCGTCATCAGGGTGCTGATGGTGAGCAGGATGGTGCGCAGACGAATGGTGTTGATTCCCAGTGAGGTGGCGGCGCGGTCGCCGGTGGCCATGATATTGAGATCGCGGCTGTAATAGATGGCCACCAAGGTACCGATCAGGGCTGTTGGGACCAGAAGACCGATGTTGCTCCAGGAGGCACCGGCGAGGCTCCCCATGAGCCAGAAGATGATCAAACCTACCTGCTCATCGGCCAGGAACTTAAGAAACCCGATTGCCGCTGAAAGGATGGCGGAGACAATGACCCCGGCCAGGATCAGGCTGGTCGAGGAGAGACTCCGGTCACCGGCGGCCAGGTAGAGCACCACCGCAAGCGTAGCCGCACCACCGAAAAAGGCGAAAAGAGGAATCGATGCACCGGCCGGAAGGTTGAGGCCGAATATCTGGAGAACGATGACCAGCGAGGCGCCGAAGGCCGCCCCGGTGGATATCCCCAAGGTGTAGGAGTCGGCCAGGGGATTAAGGAGGATAGCCTGGAACACGGCCCCACTCACGCCCAGTAAACCGCCTACCAATACCGAACAGAGGATGCGGGGCATGCGTACATCGGCGACCACGGTGGCGGCCACCGGGTCGAGACTTTGCGGATGGCCTTGGCCGATCAGTTTTGTCCAGATAATGGTAAAAACATCGGGGATGGAGACCTGGAGAAAACCGAGCGTTGCCGAGAGGGCAATAGCGAACACCAGAGTTGCGATCAGAGGGAGAAAGAGCATGGTGCGACGGTCAAAAAACATCAGCGCAACTCCACGCAGGCCTCGGCGGCAGCTTCAGCTGCATGACGAACAAAGATCGAGGCCACCTGGGGACCAAGGCCCTTGACCTCGACCATGACCTCGAACCCTTGGCTTTTTAAAATCGATTGCCAGGAGTCCTCTCCCTCGCCGACCAGATCATTGACCGCGTGATCTCCGGCAACGATGAGAAAGGGCTTGAGCAGCACCTTTTTTATCGTGTGTCGGCGTAAACTCTCCATGACTTCATCGAGGCTGGGAAAGCCTTCCACCGTGCCGACCAGAGTTAAGGTATCGGGATACAACGCTCGCATGTGGGCGGCAAATTCGAGGTAGAGTCCGCCGGAGGGGAAATAGTGATTGCCGTGGCCCATGTAGACCAGAGCCGCACCATGGCGTTGGGCCAGGGCAGCATCAGAAGCCAAAACCTCGGCCGCGATGCGGATATCATCGGCATAGGCATGCTTGAGGCTGTAGGTGCCCAGCAGGGGGCGGCCTAGGCCGATGCTTTGAAACGGCTGCCAGCGTGGCTTCATGGTCCGAATCGAACGCAGGCCGCGAACATAGGCGGCGAGATCGTGGAACTCCTCGGCAGGCGCGATATGGGTGGGTTGGATCACCTGGCGGACATAGCCACGGTCCTGGAGATTGGCGATGGTGGCGAGAATGCCCTGGACATGCAGGATTTCTTCGGGAATTTCAGGATGCTGGGCCAGGTAGTCGGGATCGGCAGCCCTTTGATGCCAGATGCGACGAATCTGGTTGGAGGTGAAGGCAATTTTGACCGGTGTTTGCGGATAAGCTATTTTGACCGCAGTGTGAATGGCCAGCAAATCCTGCAGGGCGGATTTCACCGTGGTCCCGAACATGGCCAACACTATTGCCTCGCTCTGTTGCACCTGCAGTCCTCCAGTGGTCGAAATACAGCACCGAGCGGTGCGGCCAACAGCCCACCCGCATCTCAACGTCGGCCCGAAAACAAAAAAATCCCGAACCATTTTACATGATCCAGGATGTCCCTTGTTTACCACTGGAGTCTTTGCCCGATCAAGTTGCCGTACAAAACCGAGCTCGTGTTCAGGCAGGTCTTCTGACTTCCGGCTCAGCCTCCTTCCGCGCCTTCCCGTTTACACAGTGGCATGATGCGAAATTTGTCCCCGGTTACAGCGGTGGGCCCGTTCCGGCTTTACACCGGATTCCCTTTTCATCCGTGGTGAACGGACACCTGAACGATAGTGCGCCCCATGGTACATGCCGCACCCGGTGAAGTCAAGCCGCGAATCATGGATAGCCTCGTGAATAGTCAAAATTCGAGTAAGCCGCACTTCATAAAAAAAGGGGAACCCCCCGGATACCCGTGCAGCGGTATCCGGGGGCAACGCATCAGGCCGACTCGAATTTGATCAGGACCTGTTCGGCCTCCACGGCCTGGCCCTTTTCGACCTTGACTTCGCTGATCACACCATCGATGGGCGAACCGACGCCGCTCTCCATCTTCATCGACTCGAGGATCACCAGGTTCTGGCCGCGGAAGACGCGTTCGCCCTTCTGGGCCAGGATGTCGACCACCAGGCCCGGCATCGGGCAGAGCAAGACGTTGTTGAGCGCGCTGCTCGCTTTTTCAGGCATATAGGTCATCATGGCCCACTCTTTGGGCGTGTAGACCTCGAACAGGCGCGCCATGCCGTTAAAGGAGACGAACATGAACGACTTGTCGAACTCGATCCGGAATCGGTATACCTGACCGTTGATGGTCAGTTTCAGGCGGCGGCGGAAAAATTCGAAGAAGGGGATTTCAATTTGGTAAAGATTGCCGTCCACGCGGATGGTGCATGTCTGGCCGGAAATTGGTGGGTTCTCCAGGGCAACGTTGAAGAGATCGTCCTCGCAGCGCACCATATACTGGGGAAACCGGCCCATTTTCCGTTCGCCACCGATGCTGGAGACCATGTGGCGCATGGATTCCCGCACCGCCACTTCCCGGGTATGGTAGATGAGGGTGGCGACCATGGCAGCGAGCCGCAGGTAATGAACCGCCGGCGAGCGTTTGGACTTGCCGCCGTCGAAATGCTGCTCAATGAAACCGGTGGACAGGTTGCCTTCGGCAAACTCGGGCAGGCAGAGCACGCTGGTGACAAAGTCGATGTTGGTGGAGACGCCCTCAATGTGATAGCCGTTCAGGGCCTCGATCAGGCTGCGGCGGGCATCTTCCCGGGTCTTGCCGTGGCAGATGACCTTGGCCAGCATCGAATCATAGTACACATCGATCTTGCCGCCGATGTTGACTCCGGAGTCGACGCGGATACCGGTGCCGCGAGGTGCCGCATAGCGCGTGATCATACCGGTGGAGGGGATGAATCCCCGGCTGGGATCCTCGGCGCAGATACGGGCTTCGATGGCCCACCCGTTGAAGCGGACGCCTTTTTGGTCAAAGGGCAGTCTCTCGCCACTGGCGATTCGCAGCTGCCACTCAACCAGATCCAGGCCAGTGACCATTTCGGTAACCGGATGCTCGACCTGCAGGCGGGTGTTCATTTCCAGGAAGTAGAAATTCTGTTGGGAATCAAGAACAAACTCCACCGTGCCGGCGTTAACGTAGTTGGCCGTGCGGGCCAGATCGCAGGCCGCCTTACCCATGCGTTCCCGTAACTCGGGGGAGACCGCCGGGGATGGCGATTCCTCGATCACCTTTTGGTAGCGACGCTGGATCGAGCATTCGCGCTCGCCCAGATGGACCACATTGCCGTGGCTGTCCGCCAGCACCTGGATCTCAATGTGACGAGGTTGCTCGATGTAGCGCTCGACAAAGACCCGGGTATCGTTGAAGGCTTTCTGGGTCTCCTTGCGGCTGGCATCCAGTGCTTCTTTCATTTCCTCCGGCTTGCGGACAATACGCATGCCCTTGCCGCCGCCTCCGGCTGCCGGTTTGAGTAGGATCGGGTAGCCTATTTCCGCGGCAATGGCGATGGCTTCCTTTTCGTCCTTGATCGCCTCGATATGGCCGGGAATAACCGGTACCCCGGCATTCTTGGCCAATTCCTTGGAGGTGATCTTGTCGCCCATGATGTCAATGGCATCAACCGACGGACCGATCAACACCAGGCCCGCGTCCTTGATCGCCTGGGCAAAGTCGGCTTTCTCCGAGAGGAAACCGTAGCCGGGATGGATGGCCTGGGCACCGGTTTGCTTGGCAGCGGCGATAATCTTGTCGATGTCGAGATAGGACTTCTGTGACTGCGATTCACCAATATGTACGGCCTCGTCGGCCAGGTGCCGGTGCAGGCTGCGGCTGTCTGCATCGGAGTAGACCGCGACGGTGTTGATGCCCAAGCGGTTGCAGGTACGGATGATACGAATGGCAATTTCGCCGCGGTTGGCGATCAAAATTTTATCAAACATAACCTACCTCACAGGGGAATATTTCCGTGTTTACGATCCGGGCCTTTGGTTGTCTTGCTATCGAGCATCTGCAGGGTGCGGATGAGATGCGTGCGTGTATCCCGTGGGAAAATAACGTCGTCGATATAGCCCCGCTGCGCGGCTAGAAAAGGGTTGGCAAAGGTCTTACGATACTCCTCCATCTTCTCATTGAGCACGACGTCCGGATTTTCGGCCGCGGCGATCTCCTTGCGATGGATAACCTCGGCTGCGCCCTTGGGGCCCATAACCGCGATTTCGGCGGTGGGCCAGGCGTAGTTGACGTCGCAGTGGATATGCTTGGAGTTCATAACCAGGTACGCGCCACCGTAGGCTTTACGGATGATAACGGAAATACGCGGCACCGTGGCCTCGGTAAAGGCGTAGAGCAGTTTGGCGCCGTGACGGATGATGCCACCGTGCTCCTGATCCGGTCCGGGCATGAAGCCGGGCACGTCGACCAGGGAAATGAGCGGGATATTGAAGGCGTCGCAGAAGCGGACAAAACGTCCGGCTTTAAACGAGGCGTCATTGTCGAGAACACCGGCGAGTACTGCCGGTTGGTTGGCGACCAGGCCCACGGTCTGGCCTCCGAGCCGGCCAAAACCGCAGATGATGTTGCGGGCAAATCGGGCATGAACCTCCATGAACTCCGCCCCATCGAGGATGGAATGGATCAGCACGTTCATATCGTAGGTCTGGTTGGAGTTGCTCGGGATGAGGAAGTCCAAAGCCGGATCGGTCCGGTCGGGGGCATCGCTGAGATCGAGAATGGGTGAGTGCAATTTGTTGTTGGAGGGCAGGTAGCTGATCAGCCGCCGGACCTCACGCAGGGCAAGTACATCGTTGTGGACCGTGAAGTGGGCAACGCCACTCTTGGTGGAATGGACACTGGCTCCGCCCAGATCCTCGGAGGTGATGTCCTGATGGGTCACGGTTTTGACCACGCTGGGCCCGGTGACGAACATATAGGAGGAGTCTTCGACCATGAACACGAAGTCGGTGATCGAGGGGCTGTACACCGCGCCACCGGCACAGGGGCCCATGACACAGGATATCTGCGGAACCACGCCACTGGCCCGGACGTTGCGGTGGAAGATTTCGCCGTAGGCTGCGAGGGCATCAACGCCTTCCTGGATACGGGCGCCACCGGAGTCGTTGAGGCCGATGATCGGCGCCCCGACCTTTACCGCCAGGTCCATGACCTTGCAGATCTTCTGGGCATGAGCCTCACCAAGCGAACCGCCGAGAACAGTGAAATCCTGGCTGAAAACAAAGACCTCGCGGCCATCAATGGAACCGTGGCCGGTAATGACACCGTCACCAAGAAAACTTTTTTCTCCTCCCAGGCTGGAACCTCGGCCGATCTTGAGCACATCGAACTCTTCAAAGGTGCCGTCGTCGAGTAACAGGTCCAATCGCTCCCGGGCCGTCAGCTTTCCTTTCCGGTGCTGTGCCTCCAATTGTTGTTCTCCGCCAGCGGAAACGGATTCCGCCCGCAGCCGTTCTAGAGTTTCCAAGGTTGCCTGGTATTGCGTATCCATATGATCCCATTACCTCGTGGCGGAATCATCCCGTATCTCAGAAGAGAGATCAGGCCGATTCACTGTTGTTGGCTTCGTCCGTCGACCTTTGACCCGACAGATAGTGTCGGTGGTCGATGTCCCCGGATGGCATGACCGCTTTTGTTGCGTTGCAACGCTTTAAAGCGGCGGAATAACGGGCTGAGTCCTCTTGTTGAGTTGGGGCGCCCGATGATCACAATCCGAATAATCTAGCATAAAAAGGGTGGCTTCGTCTCTAAAAAAATAAGGGCCAACAGGAATGGTTCCTGTTGGCCCTTAAGTGGGTACCACGATATGAACTGCGTGGGCGGTTAGCCCATAAGGAAGCTCCAAAGAATACCGGCGCAGATTGCGGAACCGATAACACCCGAGGAGTTGCAGGCCATGGCATGCATCAGCAGGTAGTTGGTTGGGTCGGCTTTGAGCCCCATCATGTGGACTTCCCGCGCTGAACCTGGCACGGCGGAGACACCGGAGGCACCCAGCAGCGGATTGATTTTCTCTTTGAGGAAGAGGTTCATGAATTTGGCAAAAAGCAGGCCGGAGGCGGTGGCGATACTGAAGGCAATGGCGCCCAGGGCAAAAATACCAACGGATTTGGGATTAAGAAAGACATCGCCTTGCGTCGAGGCACCGACCGTCAGGCCGACCAGAATGGTGGCGGTGTCGATGATGGCTGTCCTTGCAGTATTGGCCAAGCGATCAACCACACCGCTCTCCTTCATGATGTTGCCGAAAAAGAAGGGGCCGAGCAGGGGAATCGAGGCCGGTGCGAGGAAGGTACAGAGGATCATGCCCACCACCGGGAAGATGATCAGTTCTTTTTTGGAGACCTCGCGCATATCCGGCATACGGATCAGCATCTCTTTTTTGCTGATCAACAGTTTCATGATCGGCGGCTGGATGATCGGAATCAGGGCCATATAGGAGTAGGCGGCAATGGCCACCGGACCAATAAGATGCGGGGCCAGTTTCGCGGTCAGGAAGATCGAGGTCGGGCCGTCGGCACCACCGATAATGCCGATAGAGGAGGCTTCAGGGGGTGTAAAACCAAGGGCCAGAGCGCTGAGGTAGGTGAAAAAGATACCCATCTGCGCGGCAGCTCCGATCAGCATCAACTTGGGGTTGGCCAAGAGAAAGGAGAAATCGGTCATGGCGCCCAGGCCGAGAAAGATGATCGACGGGTAAACGCCGCTGGTGACACCGAAATACAGGTAATGAAGAACGCTATTGGCCTCGTAGATGCCGATGCCGAAGCCCTTGAAAAACGGGATGTTGCCGAGGATAACGCCAAAGCCGATGGGCAGGAGCAACAAGGGCTCGTATCTTTTAGCGATGGCGAGGTACACCAGGAATATACCGACCACAATCATGATCAGATTGCGGTAATCGGCCATGCCGAAACCGGTATTATGTAAAAACTGCAGAAAAAGATCCATAGTAAGTTCCCCCTTCTATGTATTCTGGTCAGATTTAATCGATATAGCGGAAAATGCCCTCACCCAATGGGTGCAATTTGCCGGATTCGATCAGGCAACGTATAGAAAGATGGGGGTGGGGAAGGTGGTACTTTTTGGCGAGTACATAGAGCTCGGCTAAGTCGAAATCTGGATCCAGTTCTTCGATCAGGGGTTGAAATCGGGTGATGGTTACGGTGAGATCGGTCGGGCATTCGGGAGGCGGTGGGATAACGAGTTTGTCTTCCGGAATGACCTCAACCTTGACTTTGGGCGGCCGATCAAGCAGGGCAACCAATTTGTGCAATTGGGAGATGATAAAGGAGAGCGTAGCCAGCCCACTAAAAACGATACAGGCTCCGGTCGCGGCAGCGACCCAGCCGTTTTGTTGTGAAATCGCGTCGAGCCCAATCAATTGAAACCTCCTTCTGCCAAATATTGATTCGGAATCCCAACAGAACGTTGAGAGAATGAGACGACTGATGAGAATTCAGCACCCTCTACTTACACAAATTCCAGCTAAAGTCAAACTGTTAGTGATTGACATGCTGATGATCGAATAGAGAGTTACGTGGATACGGTATCGTTTTCAGGTCCTTTTTTCGGGAAGTAAAGCCGCTCCGGTGGGAACCATGCGCCCAGCAAAAAGGACCAGCTTTGAAACCATCAATCACGCAATGGAGTCCTCTTTTTTGTACGGTTTTTAAGGCGTGGTTTTCGTTATTTGGGGTTTTTTCGCGACCATCGGATTTAACGTGGTAAACTAGAGTGTAAATGTGGTACAGAAACCCACTGTAATGAAAGGTTGGCGACCGGAGAACACATGGAAGATGTTCATTGGTTGGAGCCTTTTGCAAGGCAGTCCGAGAAAGCCCAGTTATCCATCCGTTTAGGTAAAGGAGACGATGCATGCAACTGTTCGCCCGCGACATCATGACGAAAAATTTTGACACCATCTACATGGATTCCCCTGTGGAACAGGCGATCAAGAAGATTCTCAGTGCCAAGGTGCGCCCAACCGGACACAAGACGGTCAGCCTGATGGTGGTTGATTACGACCATGGCCTGGTCGGCACGATCAGCATGTATTATATCCTCTATCACCTGCGGCCCTCTTACCTGAATTATGGTATCGACGGCAGCGAGCTGAATTGGACCGGCGATCTTGATGAATTCATTGCCGAGGTTAAACAGAAGAAGGTGGTGCACATCATGAACGATAACATCCTCAGCATCACTCCGGACGAGCCGTTGATGTCGGTGCTTGATCGCATGATGAAAAACAATCTGCGGCGGATCTCGGTGGTTGAGAACGGGCGCCTGGTTGGTGTGGTCTACATGTCCGATATTTTTTACCACCTATTTGCAGAATAAAAAAAGCCGACGACCTTGCTGTCCTCGGCTTGAACAGGGGATCGGTCGGGTTCAGAAGTTGAACACTTTAGCCTCGGCAGCCATGTCGATCAGATGGGGGCCGCCGTCCAGCGCCATGTTGGTGTAAAATTTGGCCTCGTCGAGCTGGCGGTTTTTCGCGCAAGGGGTGCAAATGCCGACCTGCACCTCGTTTTCCACCAGGTAGGGTAGATAATCGTTGACGCAGTCGCCGGTCACTGTTTTCTGGCTCCCGTCTTTGTCCTTCATCGCCCAGTCAACCCCGTTGTCGATGAAAAAAAGATTGACCGTGTGCCCCTTGGAGTGGGCGATCTTGGCGAACTGAAAACAGCGTGTCGCTTTCTCAAAATTGTTGTCCCGCAGAACAAAGAGAAAATTTGCCATACTGAACTCCTTGTAGATATTCAAAGAATCAACCTGAACGGGACTGAATTGCCCCGCTCATCCGTTCGCTTCTTGCACGGTTGGTCCGTGTTTAACGGCTGATCAGTACCAGGAAAATTTCAGGTCGGCAATTAGAAAAAATGAAAGAAGTACGCAGTGATGGACGATAAAGACCACATCGAAGGACTACCACGATTTCAAGTTCCGTCTCTTTCGCCGCCAAGGTGGATGCGAAATCCCCACCTCCAGACCCTCTGGCCGAAATTTTTTCGCAGGCGGCCGCAATTGCCTCTGCAACGCGAACGGCTTGAGCTTTGTGACGGTGATTTCATCGATCTGGCCTGGGTGCGGGACGGGCAGGGGCCAATCGTGCTCATGATTCATGGCCTGGAGGGCAATCTTCGCTCCCATTACGCCTTGCCGGTGCTTTCCACCCTGGCTCAGTCCGGATTCCAGCCGGTGTTCATGTATCTGCGCGGCTGCAGCGGCGAGCCCAACAGGCTATCCCGGACCTATCATTCAGGTGCGGTGGAGGATCTGGCCGAGGTCTTGGCCTTGCTACGGGAGAGCGGTCGGTCGGTGGCTGCGGCCATCGGCTTTTCCCTGGGCGGCAATCTGTTGCTGCGTTACCTGGGAATCAGCGGCAAGGAGTCTTTGCTGCAGACGGCGATGGCGGTTTCGGTGCCCTTTGTACTTGGCGATGCAGCCAGGCGTTTGGAGGAGGGCCCCTCCCGGATCTACCAGCGCTACCTGATGAACCGATTGAAACGTTCCTATATCCGCAAATTTGCCGACATGCCCTCGCCGATTCAGGTCGATCTTGATCAAATCCATACCCTCCGGCAGTATGATCAGCAGATCACCGCACCGCTCAACGGTTTTGCCGGAGCGGACGACTACTACAACCGCTGCAGTTCCATCCACTATCTATCGCGGATCACCGTGCCCACCCTCATCCTTCATAGCCAGGATGATCCCTTCATGTATCCACATAACATACCTAGGCCGGATCAGGTCGGCCCCGGCGTTCATTTGGCGATTCAGCCTTACGGCGGGCATGTCGGCTTTGTCGAGGGTGGTTTGCCCTGGGTAGGCGAATGCCTGATCGACCGCCTGGCACCCACCTTTTTCCGCGAGCATCTGCAGACAATATAAACTCATTCAGCGGGGCTGGTCTGGCGGACCATTTCCACTGCCGCCAGGGCATCATCCGGGTCGAAAATCTCGAAACAAACCAAGATTTCTTCGCCCAGCAGCGGCCGCGCCAACTCCAAAGTGTTCGGGTCCAGGGGCAGATGGTCAAGCTGTCCATCGGTACCGGAGAGGTGCAGCTCGACAATGTGCTGGTAATAGTGGGCCGGCAGCGGTTGGCCGAGCAGGCTGTGGGTGAGATCAAAGGTATAGCGGGGATGAAACTCCACCCGGTTAGTGAGGTTTTCCATGGCCGTAAGCTTCGGCCAATCCAATTCGCGCCAGCCGTCCAGAGGATGGAGGGTCATGTTGAGCAGGGGAAAACCGCTTTCCTCAAAAAATCGGGCTGCGGCCAAAGCGTTGGCCAGTGTGTCCGTGGGCAGATGCACGGTGTAGGCCAGGTTGATCCCGGCCAATCCCTCCAACCACCGGCTCACCTTGGTCCGCCATTCCTCATTCCAGGTGTAGACCAGCAGCTCAAGGAAGTCGGCTCGGCCTTCCACCAAACGGGCGTTATCGAGGAAATTTTCCCCGATAAGCCATGATGTGGTCCCCAATTTCATCGCGTGATTTCCCTATGATGGCAAAGGTTCCCATTTCTTCGATCATGCGCAGCGCCGCCTCGATGATTGAGAATACCAGGGCGCAGCCAGTACCCTCGCCCAGGCGCATGTTCATATCGAGCATCGGCTCCATCCCGGTGATCTCCTTGAGGAGTTTGGCCCCCGGCTCAAAGGAGATGTGCGAGGGGATCATGTACTGCACCGTTTCCGGCTTGAGTCGCATCGCGGTCAGTGCCGCCACATTGGAGATCAACCCGTCGGTGACCACCGGCACCCGTCGGGCGGCACAGGCCAGGTATACCCCGACCATACCTCCGATATCCAAGCTGCCCACCTTGGAGAGCACATCCAGGGCATCCTTGGGATTGGGCCGATGCAACTCTACCGCCTGCTTGGCCACCTGCTTTTTGCGTTCAAAAGCCTCGTCGGTGAGGCCGGCGCCGCGCCCTACCACCCGGTCGATATGGGCCTCGGTGAACCCGTAGAGTACGGCGCTGGAGGCAGTGGTGTTGCCGATTCCTATCTCGCCGGTTCCCAGCAGATCATAGCCCTGATCAATGGCATCGTTGGTGATCTCAATTCCCACCTCAATGGCCTGGACGGCCTCTTCGCGGGTCATGGCCGGCTCCTTAAGGAAGTTGGCCGTGCCGCAACGTACCTTACGATTGATCACCTTGGGCAGGTCCACTTCCACCTGAATGCCGACATCCACCGCAATAATATCGGCCTTGGCGTAATTGGCGAGAAAATTCACCCCCATTCGCCCCGAAGTGACGAAATCGGCGCCAATGCGGGTGATGTCCTGGGGATACATGGCAACCCCCTCGGCATAGACGCCGTTGTCGGCCATCATCACCACAATCGCCTTTTTTTTGATCTCGTTATGCACTTTGCCGGTAATGCCGGCGATCTGGCGGGCGATATCCTCAAGCTTACCCAGGCTCCCCGGTGGTTTGAGGCAGTAGTCGATCTCCCGTTGCGCCTCGGCCATAACCTTCTCGTCGGTGGGCCGGATGGCGGCCAAAGTCTTCTCAAACAGTTGCATGGGCTCTCCTAACGGTAGTTGAAGCGGGTCATAATCGGCAAATCACCCATGAACTCGATTTCAGTGAGAGTGGCGTTGTCGACTTTGAATTTCCAGTATCCCTTGGATACCGATTCACAGAAAAAATGGGCCAGGAGCGAGCGGATACAGCCACCGTGTGAAACCACGGCCACCCGTTTACCGGCGTTGTAACGAAGGATCTCCTCCACCACGTTGATCACCCGGTGCTTGAAGGCCTCAAAGGCTTCGCCGCCGGGAATATGGGTTTTTTCCCAGTCGGTGAGCCACATCTGCCAGATGTCCGGGTACTGCTTGGAAATGTCGGAAAAATGCATTCCCTCCCACTCGCCGAAGTGGAACTCCTGAAGGCTGGAGTCGGTGATGATCTGTGCCTTTTCGCCAAAAACGATCGATGCGGTCTCCACGGTCCGCGAGAGGGGACTTGCAAAAATGGAATCAACCTCCAGGGCAGTGGTTCGGTCCCGTAGCAGAGCAGCCTGCTGGCGGCCCTCGTCATTGAGCGGGGTGTTGGTGCTCCCCATGAGGACGCCGGTTTTGTTGGCTTCGGTTTCGCCGTGACGGATAAGGTAGAGTTTGGTGATGTTCATAGGAGATATTTCCAGACAAGGAGGATGACGAAAAAACTGAGCATTTCCGAAAGTTCAATGCTGGCGCCGATGGTATCGCCAGTGATACCCCCCAAGCGCTTCTTGAGATAGACGGCAAAGCCGGTGGCCAGCGCGATCGAGGGCAGGAGCAGAATCATGGTCACCGCGGGAATCAGCTCGGCACGCACACCAAAGAACAGCAGCAGCGCAAGGATGAGACTGAAGGAAACAGCGGTCGCGGCCAAGGCCTGGGGCAGCCCCATCTGGTTGACGTAGTCACCGATGCCGCGTACCTCGCGGGCATAGTTGGAACTGGCCGAGTGCCAGGTGAGCGCGGTTCGGCCGAGTATCGGTGTGACCAAAACCGCGAAGAGGGCACCTTGGCCGGGAATATGAGCAAGGAGGGTGAATTTGAGCAGAACGGTCAGTACCAGGGCGATGACCCCGTTGGTACCCAGGGTTGAATCGCGCATGATCTCCAACATCCGTTCTTGGGTACGGTAGCTGAACAGGCCGTCGGCGGTGTCGGCGATGCCGTCAAGATGGAGTCCGCCGGTGACCGTGATCAGCATGATCACCGAGAATAGAGACGCAATCTCCCGGTTCAACCAGGTGTCGGCCAGGACAAAAGTCAGGGCCCCGGGCAGTCCGGCCAACAGGCCAACCAGGGGCATCCATTTCATGCCGCGAACAAAATGTTGGGCCGTGAACTCGACGGCCATGGGGACTGGGTAGCGGGTCATGAATTGGATCATGAGAATCAGCGATTGCATCGGGCTGCTCCCTTGATTTGAACCGGGATTCCCGAGACGACCAGGTATACCTCGTCGGCAGCGGCTGCCATTCGTTGGTTGACCCGGCCTGCACAGTCGCGGAAAAACCGCGATAGGGGCGAAACCGGCACGATGCCGTACCCCACCTCATTGGTGACCGCCACCAGATCCGCCTGGCAGTCGGCAGCCGCACTGAGCAGAGCGTTGATTTCGCCTAGGATATCGGCTTCGATTTCGTTGAGCTGGGAAATCTTCGGCTGATCCCAGTCGACGGAGTGGGTGAGGATGCGGTTGGTGATCAGCACCGTCATGCAGTCCAAAAGTAGGGCCTCGACACGGTTGCCTTGGGCGGTGACCACCTGCGAGGGCTCGGTGGGTGTTTCAAACGTTTGCCAGGAAGACGGACGCTGCAGGCGATGCTTGGCAATTCGATCTTCCATTTCGGCGTCAAGGGCACGGGCGGTGGCGATGTAGGCGATTTCCTGCCCAAGCTCGGCAACCAACTGTTCGGCAAAACTACTTTTGCCGCTTCTTGCCCCACCTGTGACCAGGATCACACGTCCCATACACACACCTCGGAAGTTGCCGGGCACTCAACAGCTGCTGCGGCAGGGTTGCATTTACAGACACCTTGATTAATCGCTTTTTCTGCCAATTTTTGCGCTATAATTCGAATTTTTCTACGGAATATTAGGTATATGTCTGTGGAAAAATTTCTCGCATGTCTCGGTCTTGATTGAAAAAATAAAGTATTCAAGAAGCCCTTTGCAGGGGTGTTTCGTCAGGAAGCAGGCGGTGGTGCCGCGATGGCGCCGTTGTCTTATTCCACGAAGACCCACGCTCAAGAGGAGTATCTGGCTTATCCACCGGGGGGGGGCGGAATCACAGTTGCGGGACAGCACGGGGGTTACACCCGTTTCCTCCAATAGATGGTGTCCGGCCTCAAGCCGACACGCAGGGATGGTATATATCGGATTCAAACGTAAAAAGATAGGACAAATAAGGCCCATCCTGGAAGCTGCCGGGAGGCCCTTCCGGATGAGTCCTATTGGCGATACCGGTGCGCACGGAGGAAAGGCTTCAGCTCCGTTGGCAGGTTCAGCAGCCTTCCAGTAAATATTTTTTGTATTTTACCGTTTTCTGACTTTTCGTTCGCTCGTGGCGGTTTAACTGTTGTTCGAGGGATTGCAGGTAGGTGCTGGTTGCGTTGAGTTCTCTGGAAATTTTTTGCCCATGGACCTTGGCATTGCGCAGTTTTTCCAAACTCTCGTGCAGAATGCGTTTTGCCGCATCGGTGTCGCCCCTGTCAAAGACTTCCGCAGCCCGATTCCTTGCATAATGGGCCTCGAACACCTTCGTCCGCTCGGTAATGCCCCGGTCACGGCTGCGATCGATCTCCAGGCCGAAATAGCCGTATTGAAGAACCAGTGGTTGACTTTGGGTGATCGGGAAACTCGTACCGGGCTGCTGATAGCGTATGCGCACCTGGCCGATTTCATGCAATCCCTGCCCAAATTTTGCTGTTTCGACACGGAGTTGAATGCGGCGTAACTCACCCGCAGACAGGTCACCTGCTTGGATGATGATTGTGTTGTCGCGTGTCTGATAGCTATTGGCAAACACTTCAGTGACCTTCGCTGAAGGTATAAGGCTGACAGTGAGCTGAACATCCTGGGCCACCATCTCTTGGGTCGCCTTGAACGCATGGGCGAAGACCTCCTTTATACGTTCAGGTTCATCGATGAAATGGTACATGCCTCGGCCTCGTTCGGAGAGCTCAGCCATCAATGTCTCATTGAATTCCAATCCTACACCAAAGGTGGAGAGTGAAATACCGCGTTGGGCCTCTCTTTCCACCGACTCCCCTAAACGAACCGGATTGACTTCTCCCATATTGGCCAGACCGTCGGAGAGCAGGAATACCCTGTTAATCATGGTCGGATCATGGTGACTATGGAGCTGACGGTATCCTTCCTCGAGTCCCGCCGATAAGTTGGTGCTTCCACCGGGTTGCAGGGCATCGATCATTTGGTGGGCTTGGGCAAGGTTTTCGACCGGCTCGGAGGGAATGCACACGCGCGCCGAGTTGTCGTATGTGACCAATGCAAAACTATCTCCGGGGCGGAGATATCCAAGAATGTTCTGTGCGGCAGATTTTACTGTCTCCAGCTTACGTTCTTGCGCCATTGATCCTGAGGTATCGATGATCAGGACGATGTTCAGAGGCGTATGTGACCGTACGCTTATCTGGTTCGGCTGCAGGATGGAGGTCACAAGAAGTTCGAGAACCCGTTCCCCTTCTCGATTGGCCTCGGCTTGAGGATTGTCAAAGGCAACCTCCAGCTTCAGTGGATCGTTTGCCATCGCTGTATGTCCCCACCCAAAGGGGGAAAGAACAATTTCCGCCATCAAAAGTAGCAGGCCGCCGAGGAAGACTGACTGTCTGGTCAAGACATTGATTGTTTTCATGTGAACCTCCATGGTGTTGTGTGGCCGAAACAGCCTTGAAGCACTGCAGGGTGCCGATGATCGCATGGTAGCAACGGAGGTTCATTTTAAAACCGGATATCACCCGACATCAATTGATGTGGCTCTGTATCTCTTTGAATTTTTGTAATTGAATGGAGGGTATTTGCTGAGGTGAATTTTAGCATCCTTCAAGCATTTTGCGCCTCAAGGGCGCCGGTGCAATTGTGTAGGCATTGCTTGCACCGGCGTGATCTTTAAAGAGGACTTCAGCCCGAATATGCTGGCTGTCTACCGGTTGTGCAAGTTTGATCTGTATTTTCAGTACTCCCGGTTGGGCTTTGGTGAAGAGCCATTTAGCAACTCCATAGGTGGCATCGTAACTATTGTACGCCGGGATGGCGTCGAGGATCTCCGTGTTGGGAGGTAGGTATTGTACGACTATAACCGCGTCGGGTGTTTGTTGAGGGATGTTGATTTTATGCGTTATCTCGGTGCCGGTGAAACGATAGCGACCGGCAATTTCCTGTTGTTCGCGGGCAAGGGAACCGGATCTTAAACCGTCCGTACCCAGAAAAATTGTGGTGCAGGTCAGGGCAACGAATATGCCATGGAGAATTGAACCAACCGGTTTCATTGTTTCTGGCTCCTTAAAAAAGAGAGGCCTTACGGTGTAGGACTTGCTGTTCGGCTCAATTATTCCGAATCGACGACGGTTGAAGGATCGTGGAGATGACTGAGAATAATCAAGCGGTTATTTTGTTGATCCCACTGATAGCCGTTTCCAGCCCAGATCGCCTTGATTTCCGCAAGGTCAATTCCGAGTTGCTCACCTTTGGGAAACAGTTCGAAGACGGAAAGCAGTTCATAGTCGTCGATTTTGTGGTCCTTGTTTCCATCTGCCCAGTGAAACTCGGCAATTTTCGTTGATTGAACCCCAAGAACTGGTGTTTCCCCGGAATCGCGTCGGCCGGTGACAATATTGCCCGTAAAAACGAGCTTTTTTCCCATCGGCATCATTCCTGGCTGAACCATATAGGTGATGGTTAGGTAGCGGCCCCCACCAGGATCCTGGGTCAGCCATTTAAGTTGTTGCCCGCTGTCGTCGGCATTCATGCATGGCGGCAACGAGGTGATGATCCGACAAGGATCCGGAAGGTTCTCGCGGACCATCAATGGGCGCGGTGAGTTCATGGTCTCGATCCTGATGAAGACTGGGAAGGGCTGTTGGGGCAGGGTGTTGCCCGGCAGGAAACGGAACGCACCAATTTGTTGGTGATTGAAGGAACGAACCCAATACCAAGAGAGAGCCAAGAGTAGCAGGAATAAGATAATCCCGGTGTACGTCAACAGAGTTCGCTTATGCCGTAACCGGGGAATGAAGGCAGGGGAGGTCGCATTAATAGGAGACGGCGGATTGGTTCCGCTTTTAGAAACCTCTTTGAGGAAAACCGTTAAAGGCACATTGAGTGCTTCGGCAAGTTTTTTCGCATTTTCCCTTTTTATTGTCGGATGTTTGTTATTTTCCCATCGCGAGATGGTTTCAGTGGTGACTTCGACGGTTGTCGCCAAATAAAGCTGGGTGAGTTTTTGCTGTTCCCGTAAGAGCCGTAGTTTTTTGCCGTCGATGGTAACAGTTGGATTGTCCATGGTCACAGGTCACCGCGGCCAGCAGGTACTCCGATTGAAGTCCGAATTGGTTGCACACATCCCCGAGAAAACAGGCATCTTCTTCTTTGAGCTACCGATCCAGGGCGTGGAACAGAGACAATGCCTATGGCAACAGTTGAGCGCAAGCCGTCATAAATTCAGTGGCAGGCAAAAAAAGTGACGTATTTACCCACCTCAGCTATCCCCACGTAACGGACATCCTCGTTGAGCATGTTTTCGTCGTGGCCGCGGGAATGGCGCCAGGCATCGAATTGCTTCAGCGGGGTGCTGTAGTTCCAACCGACGTTTTCCACGCATAACCGCCTCTCTGCTCGGCGGAACCGGTCGTTGAAACCGTTATGGCTCATTCGTTTCTGGTGAAACATATCAAAGCTGTGTTTGCGGGCCAGTTGGTTGAGACGATCATCGAAGCGCAACGGAGCCAGATTGTAATAGGCCCGGTAATTGTTGATCAACTCCAGCAGGTTTGCCGCATAGGGGAGAGTAATTTGGTTATTCTGGGAACGGCTGTTTGCAGTATGGGGCAAGAGAAGGAACGCTACCAGAAAAAATACGGAAATCGGCACAAGAAAAAGGCGCATTGTGTTGAATAATAAAGAGAGAAAATGAGGTATGACCTCAGCCTGGGCTGAGATCAGGGCGTGGAAAATTCTGACGAATCCTTAAGTCCATTATAGTGCGGCGGGAAAAAATGGCAACGGACTTTACCATGGCAAGTGGGGCCGTAAGAAAAAAACAAAATCTCGAGGAGATTAGAGAAATCTTACCGAATTCAACTGCTATTGGACGGTATTCTCGTTTTTTTTATATCAGCAAAAAAACGGTGTATTTTTGCGGCTTGAGTGATCTTAATATATTGAATTAAAAAGTTTTATTTCTTTGTGCTAAAAGGTCTCGCTTGCGCGGGATTTGGGCGCCTGTGGGAGAAAAATGCGTTGACGGGGTTGTTTGCTGTATTGATATTTCATATAATAAATATTTTGGCATGTAAAAAGATGATCAATACAAAACCGGGAGCCATTGTGAAACTACGGGTGAAAAATCTCTATAAAGTTTTTGGCGCCAACCCGGAAAAGGGCGTTGATGCGGCCAGAAAGGGTATGGGCAAGGACGAAATCATGTCCCGCTATAAACTGGCTGTGGGCGTAAACGACGTCAGTTTTGAAGTGGGCGCCTCGGAAATTTTAGTCATCATGGGCCTGTCCGGAAGCGGTAAGTCCACGCTGGTCCGTTGTATCAATCGACTGATTGAACCGACCGCCGGGACGGTTGAGATCGATGGTGTCGATGTCACCAAACTTTCGGAAAAGGAACTGCGACTACTGCGAATGCGGAAAATTGGCATGGTGTTTCAAAATTTTGCTCTCTTCCCTCATCGGACGGTGCAGAAAAACGTCGAGTACGGACTGGAAATCCAGGGCGTGCAAATGGAGGAACGGTCCGAAAAGGCCTCACAGGCCATTGATTTGGTCGGTTTGTCGGGTTGGGAGGAATACCGACCGGAAAAGCTCAGCGGCGGTATGCAGCAGCGGGTCGGCCTGGCCCGGGCGCTGGCCTCGGGAGCGGATGTGCTGCTGATGGACGAGGCCTTCAGTGCCTTGGATCCGTTGATCAAACGCGAAATGCAGGATGAGTTGCTTCTCCTTCAGGCTCGGGTGGGTAAGACCATTATTTTTATCACCCACGACCTGGACGAGGCCCTCAAGCTTGGTGATCGTATCATCATCATGAAGGATGGCCGGGCGGTTCAGGTCGGCACCCCAGAGGAGATCCTCACCAATCCCGCTAACGCGTACGTTGAGAAGTTTGTCCAGGATGTGGATATCACCAAGGTCCTCACTGTTTCCAAGGTCATGCGTAAGGCTATCAGCGTCACCTACCCCAAAGACGGCCCCAAGACCGTGATTCACAAAATGCACGAGGAGGGCCTCTCGCGATTGATGGTGGTGGGAAAGGACCGGAAAATAATCGGCGTGGTGGAGGTGGAAGCGGTGATGGAAGCCGCCAAGAGGGGGGAACTGACTTTGGAGCATGTCATCGACCGAGATGTGACCACGGTCCATGCGGACGACAACGTCGGTTGCCTTTTTCCGGTGAAGAAATATCCCATCGCCGTCGTCAACGAGGAGAACAAGCTACTGGGCATCGTCAAAAGGGGCTCGCTCCTTTCGGGCATTGCCGATTTCGGAGGGACCTATGGTAATCAGTAAACTACCTATCGGTGATTGGATCGAACAGGTTATCGAATTTCTCACCGATCATTTCGCCTTTCTTACCCATATACTCTCTTCGTTCATCGAGGCCGGGCTCGATCTCTTTGTTGAATATATGCTCTACGTCCCCCCCTGGGCGGTTATCATTGTCCTGGCTTTAGCTGCTTGGGCGATTTCGACACGGAAAGTGGCGTTCGGTACTTTGTTGGGGCTCGGTCTGATCTGGAATCTCGGCCTCTGGGAGGCCACGGTTTCCACTATCGCTTTGGTGCTTATTTCCACCTGTTTTTCGGTCTTTGTCGGCGTCCCCTTCGGCATCCTTTCCGCGCTGTCGCCAATGATGCGACGGGTGGTGATGCCGGTGCTCGACTTTATGCAGACCATGCCGGCCTTTGTCTATCTCATTCCTGCCATTCCCTTTTTCGGCCTGGGACCGGTGGCGGCCATCTTCACCACCATGGTTTTTGCCATGCCGCCGGCAATCCGCATGACCTGTTTGGGGATTCAGCAGGTGCCGGAGAACCTGATCGAAGCGGCGGACGCCTTTGGTTCCACCACTTGGCAGAAGCTGTTCAAGTTGCAGTTGCCTCTGGCGGCTCCCACCATTATGGCCGGGATCAACCAGACCATTATGTTGTCACTCTCCATGGTGGTGATTGCGGCCATGATCGGCGCCGGTGGTTTGGGCGGCGAGGTATGGCGTGCCATTCAACGTCTGTGGATGGGGCGTGGTTTCGAGGCTGGTATCGCGGTGGTGATAATTGCCATGATCCTGGATCGAACCACCCAAAATATAAACCTGAAAAAATTTCGGAGGAAAGGATGAAGCGTCTGCTGAAGATCTGTATCGCTCTCGTTGTCGCCAGCTGTTTCCTGGCCGGGTCCGCATTGGCGGCCAAAACCGCACGTCTGGCCTATGTGGAATGGGCCCGCGCCGTGGCCATCACCCATGTTGCCGGGGAAATTCTCAAAAAAGAGGGGTACAAGGTCAAGCTGCAGTCGGTGGCCAATGCCGCGATGTGGGCTGCTGTGGCCAGCGGTGATTCCGATAGTTTGCTCTGCGCCTGGTTGCCGATAACCCACGCCGATCTCTATGCCAAGTATAAAGACAAGATCGTCGACCTGGGGCCGAACTACACCGGCGCTAAGTTAGGTTTTGTGGTTCCCGATTATGTCACCATCAATTCAATACCGGAAATGGCCGCCCATTTGAAAGAGTTTGACGGTAAGATTATTGGCATCGATCCTGGTGCCGGTATGTCCAAGTCGATAGATAAGGCCATTGCCGACAATACCTCCGGCCTGGGTAAATTCAAGTATATCAGCGGCAGCGATGCGATCATGGTGGCCAGTCTGGAACAGGCAATCAAAAAAAATGAGTGGATTGTGATACCCGGATGGAAACCCCACTGGATGTTTGGTCAGTGGAAACTGAAAATCCTCCAGGATCCGGACGGTATTTTCGGCAGTGAGGAGACCATCAACACCATCGTGCGCAAGGATCTGGAAAAGGATGATCCGCAGCTGTTTGCGATTATTAAAAATATCGATTGGAAACAGCTGCCTCTGGACAGCGTTCTCGTTGATAATAAAAAAGGTATGGACCCGCGCAAAAGTGCGGCTCAATATGTTGAGGCCAATTGGAACAAGATCGAAAAGATGCTGGAGAAGAAGTAAGCAAACCAGAGAGCGGTTCGCCTGATTCGTTTACTGGGCGGATGTTTTTTGTCTGACATAGAGGAATCTTCCTGCTTGAATCTGCGGGGGATTCCTCTTTTTTTGAGGGGGGAGGGCGGGTCGTCCCGCACCGGAGCACGCGCCGGTTTGTTTGTCCACCGATGAGCAAGCTTTTGCACGACAACTGACACAACAGGAAATAAAACCGTACGGAATTCCCAGCCCTTTGTCCTGGTAGGGAATGATGGAGAAAACAGCCTCAAATAGGCAGTTCGATCTTTTTCACTTCCGGATCCAGGGAGCTGATGATCTGGTCCAGGGAGAGGGTGATTTCAGCGAGTTTTTCGGCGCTGATTTTATTGGTGTCAAAAAAGGAATCGGTCTCCAGAACTTGCAGCAGATGTCCGGCATATTCCCGACCGGTATCGGTAAATTCGATATACACCGTTCGTCTGTCCCCGGGTTTGCGGATGCGCTGCAAAAGCCCCTTGGCTTCAAGGCGGTCAACAATACCGGTCATGGCAGAATTGTTCATGTTGAGTTTGCGGGTCAGGTCGGTAAGGGTGGTGCTGCCATGCCTATGCATCTCGCCCAGGCAGAGCAGCTGCGGTAGGGTGACATGATATTTATTATCAAGATATTTTGAATACTTATCCAGTGACCTGGAGAGTTTGCGAATCTTGACGATAATCTGAAGGGAGGGGCTGTTCAGCATTGGTGTTCATGGAAAAAGCCGCGGATACTTTGCTCCGTGCCTCGTAACAAGCTGTTTTTTTGATGCATCGCGTATGAATGATTGAAGGTTTTGGCGAGTTTGCCAGCGTTTGGCGAATATATTTTTTTCTTTGCAACCGGTCAATCGAATAAATGAGGCCACCTTCGAGAATTTTTGATGGTTCTGGGGTGGCAAAACAAAAAAGGCCCCAACCCGCTGATATATCACAGGTGGAACTGGGGGAAGCCTTGCCGCGACGAATATCATCCCCATTCCGTCACTGTGGCTCCACCGGAGCCTCCTTCACATTCGTTGGTAGGTGTCCACCTTCTGCATCCCCATTCATCGGCAGAACCAACATTCCCTCCAGGCGTTCGAGCAGTGTGCCCTTGGTCAGGGGCAACTCCTTGCCCAACTCTAGAGTGCTGACAACAGTTTTGCCGATGATGCATTTTTTTTCTGCGGCGTTCGTGGAGATGTAGCGCAGCCCCCAGAGAGTATGAAAGACGAGAAGTTTGTCCTCGGCGGGACCGACATAGAGCATGATATGTCCTGTTAAATAGAGCAGGGTACGGAAGGGGACCCCCTGCTCGCGAATAGTGCGTTCCTTGTCGTCGGCGGAGAGGCCGGTCAGCGGCAGGAAGGGGCCGGCGTTGATCTGTTGGTGGGAGTTGCGTGGCAGGTGGAGGCCAAAGGCCAGGAAAAAATCGCGGGTAGTGGCCGAGCAGTCGCGGTTGCGAAACACCTCGCCCCAACCGTAGGGGATCTTGAGCAGTTCATTGCCGATCAGAGCTAGGTTTGCGGGGGTAAAAGGGAGTGGATGGTGGCGGCCATCCTCCTTGGCAATACGTGCCCAAGTGAAGGTTGCCCGTTGATCGGCATCGGCCGTCGCCGCCTCCACTAGCCAGTGATCGGCCTCTTCCGCCACCAGTGGATACAGGGTGCCGATCTTCGCCTGCGCGAGGACCTTGCCCCGACCTGAGCGAACCGTTGCAAAATCCCGTACAATCACCAGGTGGTCAACGTGGCTCAGCCGTTGCTGCGCGTTGCTCTCAATAAAAGCCACCGCTTCCGGTTCCACCCAGCCGCTGACGGTGGAAGTCTCGACATAGAGCCAAGCGCCATCCTTGCTTGTATGGAGGATGGACACCGGTTCTTGGGGTTTGATTTCCGCAAACTGGAGATGGTCAAAGGGGAAATCATCCGGGCTCTGGTACAACGGCCTGATGGTGGGAAGGATGCGTAACAGGGCGGGTTTGACCACCACCCCGGGCCGGTGCATCGAGGGGAAATGCTCCCAGTCGGTCAGGGCCACCAGTTGGGCGAGGCGCTCCGGCTTGACTCGTTGCCGGTTTTCTCCGTACCAGGTCCCGGCGGCCAGTTGTTGGTGGCGTTTGGTTACTAACTCAGTGGAGAACCGTGGCTCGGTCTTGGCCCAGGGGGCAAAGTACTGTTCTTGAAACCGGTGGAGGAGCCGTTGCTCCTGCTCGTTGCTGAGTGGCGCAGCAGTAAAGGATTTAGCCAGGGGGGCAAGGTCCTGGGGGAGGGTGCGCAGGTCTTCCAAGGTGAGCGCCTCTTCCCGTGCTTGTTGGCTGGCGCTGGGTTCGGGATTTGGCGGTGATTTTGAGACTTGCGCTATCCATAGGGTCAGGCTTGCGGCAATGATCGCCATCACGAGGGCGGCAATCAGGGCGTTGCGTTGCACTCGGCTCATGGTATTATCCTCTCTGAAACAAGGGCGCCTCGCCCTGTTGCTCCGCTCGTCGAAGTTTTTTGTTACTATACCCGTTCCCGAGGAGAATGAGCCGTGAAAAAAGCGATCACCCTGGTGATAATGGTGTGGTGTCTGCTTAGTCAGCTCGGTTTAGCCGATGAATGCGTGCAGGGGGAGCACACCCATATATGGGTTGCTCCGCGGGTGCTCAAACCCGGCACCCCGGTGCGCCTCATGGTGGTATCGACTTTAGCGCCGATCACCGATATACAGATGACCGACCCCCAGGGGGAGACGCTGGAACTGAAGCTGACCGCCAATACCGGCGGTCTACCCTGGTCAGTCTGGGCGGAGCTCGACCCGCTGGAAAATGGTCTGTATCGATTCGAGGCCCAGACCATCGGCACCACCATTGCCTGCCGCGAACTTGCCCTGGGGGCTGATACCCGCGAAGCTGGGCGCTGGGACGAGGCCCATGAGGCCCTATATGCCGCCTGGATCGAACGGATGTTTGACGGGGAGTTGGATGAGGATATTTCCTTTCCCTCCCTGGAACCGGTACTCCGCGACCCGGTGCGTAATTTCCTCCATAACGCCCTGGGGGTAAGGGAGGACGATAACCTGCCATCCAATCCGGATTGTGCAGATTTTCCTTATTTCCTCCGCAGTTACTTTTCCTGGAAAATCGGCCTACCCTTTAGCTATCGCTTCTGCAATCGCGGTACCATCGCCAAGCCGCCCACCTGTGACCCTGCCATCCTCAACACGGATTTTGCAGGGCGGGTCGCCTCCCAAGCCGCCTTTAAGGCGTCGAACCTAAAAGTGATGAACGCAGTGCAATCCGGCAACGGCCGTACCGGGCTGGTGAACCAGGAAACTGATTTTTATCCCCTACCGCTGCAACGGGACAAACTCTGGCCGGGCACCATCTATGCCGACCCCTACGGTCATGTGCTGGTGCTGAGCAAGTGGCTCGAGCAGACGCCGTCCTTGCCCGGCATCCTCTTTGCGGTGGACGCGCAACCGGATAACTCGATTGCGCGGAAACGTTTTTGGGAAGGGACCTTTTTATTCGCCAACATCCCCAGTGCAGGCCCTGGGTTCAAGGCCTTCCGTCCCCTGGACGGCAACCGGTTGCTGAAAAACGGGGAACTACCCAATTTTTCCCCGGAACAGGCCGAGTTGTCTCCAGATGAGTTTTATGCCCAACTGTTCATGCTCATCAATCCCCAGGGTTTGGATGCCAAACAGGCCTATGAGGCCACATTGGCCGCCCTGGTGGAGCAACTGCAAACGCGGGTCAAGTCGGTGGACAACGGCGAGGCCTACTTTCGCAAGGGGGGCGCCACCATCGGTATGCCTCGCGGGACGGCCATCTTTGAAACCGTTGGCCCCTGGGAAGACTATTCCACACCCTCGCGCGACATGCGCCTCATCATCGCTATGAACGTGCTGATCAATTTCCCGGACAAAGTGATGGCTTATCCCCAGTTGTTCCGGATCAAGGCCAAGGAAGCCCGTCAAATAAAGGCGGAGATCGAACAGTTGCACGACAAGCGCATTCAGGAAACCACGATCCAGTACACGCGTAGCGATGGCGAACCCTGGGAGCTGACCATTGCCGATGTGCTGGAACGCAAACCCGCCTTTGAGATGGGCTACAATCCCAACGATTGCGTGGAGATCCGTTGGGGCGCAGAGCCGGGCAGCGACGAATACGCAAGTTGCCGTCGGCACGCCCCGTCGGCACAGACCAAGCAGATGGTCTCTGTGCGCGATTGGTTCCGGGAGGCCAAGCGGCCACCGAGGTGAGAGGGGAATAGATAGAGGAGGAGGTCGGATGAGCAGAAGGCGGGATGCCTGGTTACCGGCAGCTGGTCCACGCGAGCTCGCGACGCATTTGACGTCTGTGTATCCTGCCGGAGAAAAGAAGAAAAAACTGTTTCATCCTCGACGAAAAATAGCTCCACCCGCTAACAAACTGCAGGTGGAGCTGTGGGGACACCTGGCCGTGAGGGGATGACACGGCCTGGCTTGATAGCTGGCTTTTACTTCTGTACCGTGACCGGACTCTTCTCTTTGTTGACGTACTTAAAGAAGATCGGAAAGGCGACAAAGAAGGCAACGCAGATCAGGTATTCGATGCCTTTGATGTGGGTGTAATAATCAACCAAAGTGTGCAGGGGCTTCATCATGCCGGTGGCCAGCATGTACTGGCGGGCCAGTTCACCGACCTGCCAGTTGGCCTGGTGCAGGGCGCCGACAAAGGCGGCGGCGACCCAGAGCACAACCAGGGTTCCAAAACCAAGCATGATGGTGGCGGCTTTTTTACTGCGCGTTTGTTCAGACATTGTTGGACTCCTTTTTATCCTTTTGTTCGTTAATCAAATCAGTGGCCGATAATCGTGCTGATGTATCCTTGAATCAGGTTGCCAACTCCACCGCTGGCTAAGCCGCCGATCAGACAGGCAACAGCCCATACGCCGATTACTGCAGCCATGGTCATAACGATGCGAACGGTGAATTTGGAGGTTTCCTGGGTGACGTCGGTTTTGGTTTCGGTTTTGTTGATAACTTGTGTTGTCATGGTGTCCTCCTGGGGTGAGTGAATCGGCTGGCGATGTGTTGTTTTGCTTTTATAAGAGCATCTTTGGTGCCAGAGCTGAGGAGGAGGTGGAATAGAAATATGATGTTTCCTATTTGCTTGGAATTAAAAGGTAATTTTTTAAAATTGATCTCGAGGTATTGTTTTCAAACATGCCACGTAAATGTGGTACGCGGTTTGTCGTGCCACAGCTGCGTGGCGGGCCTGTGGCGCTACTGTGGTGTGAAGGCGCGATTCTGTTGCGGACTCATCAGGATAGGTCGGTCGGTGCGACAAGAAACCGTGGGGCATGCAGGGAGAGCTGTTGCAGCGAGGGCGTGCTTGTCCTTGGCTGCAACAGGAGTGTGGGATGGTTTAGGGGGAGTGGGAAGGCTTAGCCCACGGAGTTGCGGCAGGGAAATTCTAGATCGAGCTGTAGGCGCGATCCCTTAGGGTGCTCATGGAGTGCAGCCTGGTGCTGTTGCAACAGTTGCGAGCAAAAGGACCGATCCGGCCAGAGCGCGCTGTCACCTTCGAGCCAGGTTCCGCTGCTGTTGTTCAGCTGAAGACGAAGCTGCCCCGACTGATCCGTCGGTTCAGCCGTGATGCTGATCAGTTTGGCCGTCTGCGAATTGGCGGTGTTTTGGTTAAGCGATCGGCGAGCCTGGTTGATAAGTGTCAATAGAACCAGCCAAAAATCACCTGCGGGAACCAGGGCTTCAAAACGGTTTTCAAGGGGGAGCTCCAGGGTGATCGATTCCGCCCTAAATATTTTTTCCAGTAACAGAGCCAACTGAGTGAAAAGGGGTTGCAGCGGGATGCTCGATGGGCGCGCGGGCTGCCAATGACCGACTCGCTGGACAATGCCCACTAGTTCCGCGGCTTTTTTTTCCTCATGGACCAACAGCGGCAGGATATCTGCCCGTAGCTGCGGTCCTTCCTCTTTGCCTTCTACATCAATCATGGTCTGGGTATAGTTGAGAATCCCGTTGAGACGATTGGTCAACTCACTGGCCAGCTCCGTCCCCATCACACCGAGCACGGTGCTGCGAAAGCGATGTGCTCTCAGGTACAGTTCTTCTGGTTCGGTGCTCCCGGTGGTGGTTTCCTGTTGGGGATCGTTGGCCTGCTGCAGCCGTTCAATCTGCTGGGTCAGTGCCGACAGTGAGCATCGTTCCCCATCCTCCAGGCCGGATACACGGCAAAGCGCCAAGATCGGTGCGGTCAGGGAATGGTTAAGCAGGTAGAGCAGGGTGGAGGAGAGCACCACTATAAGCCCCAACGCGCCGGCAATAATCTTGTGCAGCCCCAGTAAAATTCGTTGGGTATGGTCGCCGAGTCCGAATCGGAACTGTTGTAGGCCGACGTTGATTCCGCTCAGTGCTCGAACCAGAGCCACGGTTTCGCGATTCTTTTCCTCGGGTTGCTCCTGGATCGAGCGCAATTGTACTTCAAGGCCGATCAGATCGACCCGGGAGGGCAGTGAGGGTTTAAGCCCATCGGGCACGAGAATGTCCGCAGAGAGATGCCCAACCTCTTTGTCCAGCAGCTGCAACTCATCGCTTAGGTTGCGCAGGTTGATCTCCTGCCCCTGGACCAGGGATTCGTTGAGATGATCCTCGATGGTGGTGAACTGAAACAGCAGCCGATCACTGGCGGCCACCGACTGACGGCATTGGTCATAAAGCAAATACTGGCGGACCCCCAAAATAAGGATCACGGTAAAAAAAACCAGGACAAGCCCGGTAATGGTTTGGAAGATTCGCTGCAGGGGCCAGTTACTCCAGAGGCCCCGAGGGGATTTGATCCGGTTGCTGGAATCGGTCACGGTCTACCTCCACGAGGGAAACGGATCCCGGCCGAATAAGGGCCGAGATCCGTTTTCGCACGCATCATTTGGGTCGTTCCCATGAAAAATCTGGAGAACGATATTCCGTGCTGTGTCACTGCTTGGTGCGTTGTTGCAAGGTGTTCATTTCTCCCCTTTCCACTCGTAGAGGATGGGCAACCGATAGAGAATGAAGCGATAGGTAATAAAATAGAGCGCAAAGATGGTAACAGTGACCCATACTTCCTTCCAATGTGGAATCTCCTGATACAACTTCCAGTTAAAGCAGATCAGGGCGGTGTTGAGTCGGTTCCAGACGATACCAAGCACGCTGATGATGGCCGCAAAGCGAACCATGCCCACCAGGTAATGCTTAACGCCGTAGGCAAAGAGAATCATGGGCAGGATAACGGCCAGCGCCATCTCGAGCATGAAATACTGGCCCCAACCGGTGAGCAGGTAGGCCCATTCGTTGTCATGGGCTATGCCCACCAACTTGATAACCAGGTAGGTGATCATGGCGTAGGCACAACCCTTGCCCAGACCGATGGTGCAACGGTCGATGTTTTCGAGGAAACGGCTGTCGCAGCGCCAGGCCATGAATCTTTTACACAGGGCAGCCGCAACAATGACCATTGACAGACCGGCAAAGATGGCGGAGCAGAAGAAATGAATCCACTGGAAGTTGGTGGAAAGCCATAACGGATGAATTTTGGAGGGGACATAGCAAAAAAGCGCACCGAGTGCACCTTGGTGCAGGGTGGAGAGAATGATACCGGAAACAGTCAGGCCGATGGCAATGGATTTAATGAATCGTTTTCCCTTGAGCCATCCGATCCATTCAAAATAGGCTGTAGAGACCTCGGCTATCTGTACCGAGAGGTAGGTGGCAACGTGCCAGGCAACCAGGAAGAGAACCGCTGCCGGTCCGAGAGAGACGAACATCGGATAGTAGAGCCGCCAGGGCATGCCCAGATCGACCTCAAGATAGACAACGGCAAAGAAGTAGCCGAGTAAACCATTGAGCAGGGCCAATCGTTCGATGGGGATGAAATCCTTTCGGCCAAAGATCTCCACCGTGGTGCCGAGGAGAAAGCCCGAAGCCGAGAGCGGTACCATGCCAAAGAGGCCAAAACCGAGGAAGAGTCCCCAGGGATAATCGTTGGAGGCGTGGGTGACCGTAGCCAGACCGAAAAAATAGCGTTGGAGAATGATCGGAATACCCACGGCAAAGATGATGAAGAGTACCCAGTTCACCGGGTTACGCATCATCTGCGCTTTGTAGTCTTCGCGGCTTAAACCCAGCCACAGTTTTTCCTTGATCGTCCACTGGCCCCCATCAGGTCTGAGATGGGAGGCAATGGGAATTTCCTGTTTATTGTCGCTGAAAGTGAACATGGTTCAGACCTCCCCCTCGGTTTTTTTGCTTTGTTCCAGTTTTTCTTTGCGTGTCGCCAAAAGGTGGATTCCGGTAAAAAGGGCCGGCCAAATGGTCAGGACCATGGGGACGATGGCCAGGAAGTCCTTGACGAAATTAAGGATCGGTTCCTTGGGCACGGAGGTGTCCATGCCGACCTGCTCAAAAGGTGCGGGAGAGATATACATCCAAGAGGTGCCGCCGGCCTCGTGCTCACCGTAGATATGATCGACATAGGTGCCAGGATTTTCACGGATACGCTGTCGGCCCATTGCCAAGAGATCGGTGCGGCGACCGAAGGTCAGCGCCTCCTGCGGACAGGATTCGACACATGCCGGCGGTTTGCCTTTGCTCACTCTGGTGTCATAACAGAAAACGCACTTCATGATCCGGGGATGGAAGGCGCTGGAATAGCGGAAGGTTGGGATGTAGAAGGGGCAGGCGACCATGCAGGTTCGGCAGCCGACACAGACATCCGGGTTGTAAATAACCGCCCCTTCCGGCGTCTTGGTGTAGGCGTTGACGAAGCAGGAGGTCAGGCAGGCCGGTTCCAGGCAGTGATTGCACTGGATCTTGCGGAACAGTGGGTGTTCCAAGGCGGCGGCCTCATACCGGTTCACCACGGTGTAGCGGGTTTCGTCGGTGCGCCGTGGTTGACCGTGGTGCATTTCATCGAATACGGAATAGTCGTTAAACGGCTTTTCGGGCGCGGGCAGATTCTGTTCTTTGTTGCAGGCGGCCTCACAGCTGCGGCAGCCAACACAGCGCGACACGTCCACCAGGACGCCCATGGCGTTGGGATATCCTTCAAAGGTGCTGGCCGGTGCTTTTTTTGCCAGGGAGACCGTTGCCGCGGCGGAAGCGGCGAGGCTCCCCTGCAGAAACTTTCTCCGGTTGATCAAAGTTTTCATGCGATGTTCCCTCTATGGTTGAAATGCTTGCTTATTCGTGGTGTTTCGATCCTTCGGCCTTGCCTTTGATATCGACCCGGAACATCTGCTTGCCGGCATCGGTCATGGTATGGCAACCCTCACAACCGGAAGGCGCGTTCTTCTTCACGTGGCAGGGGACGCAGTTGAGGTGATAGGCGCCTTTGAGCCCCGGCTTATCAATGTGGTAGAGGTTGGGGTTGTCGGTGGCGATGACCTGCTTGGGATAGAACTGTTTTTTGATGTGGCAGTCTTTGCAGGAGACGACGGCCTTTTCGGTCGACTGGGCGTGGCAGCGGATACAGTTGGGATCCATATCCTGCTGGCCGGTGGTATGGTGGTGGCAGTCCTTGCAACGGGCGAGTTGCGAGTGCCGTTTATGACTGAACTCCACCGGCTTGTACAGATTGGCCAGGGCGTCGATGGTCACCGTCTCCGGTGCATCGACTTGCTCCAATGCCAGGCCGGGAGTTGGCAGCGTCCCGGCCAGCAGCACAATCGCGGCTGCAAGCACGGCCTTGGGGGTAATGATCATGGGTGAACCTCCGTTGGTTTGATGTTTGTTCGATCTTTATCGTTCTCGTAAAAAGCCACCTGAACGACGTTCCGTGCTTCGTAAGGCGCTCTGTTTACGAGCCGAGATCTTTCGTTTTTAGGTCGTTTTCGAATCCCTCATTTTCCATGCTTTCCTCCGTTTTCCGTTAATAAGCGTTCAAGTTCTCGTTCCTTGAGGTAACTGCGATAGACAATGTCAACTTGTTCGGCATCCATGGTCTCGTAGAGGAGCAGGGCCTCGGCGAATTTATGGAGAAACCGATTGTGTTTTTTCAACAGTTCAAGCGCCTCGTCGTAACAGCCGACGATCAGCTGCTTGATCTCGGTATCGATGCTTTGGGCAATCATCTCACTGTGGGCTTTGGCCTGGCCGTTGTCGCCGAGGAAGCCTTCGCCGGGGCGACGATAGGCAATGGGGCCGATGGTCGGGCTCATGCCCCATTCGCAGACCAGGCGGGTGGCAATTTCAGTGGCATGGTCGATGTCGTTGCTGGCGCCAGTGGTCAGACGACTAAACACCAGTGATTCGGCTGCGCGGCCGCCCATGAGGATGGCAATGCGGTTGAGGAGATATTCGCGGGAATAGGTCATGCGGTCATCGAGCGCGACCTGTTGGGTCAATCCCATGGCCTGGCCGCGGGGGATAATGGTGATTTTGTGCAGGGGATCGGTTTCCGTAAGCATCAGGCCGACAATGGCATGTCCGGCTTCGTGGTAGGCGGTCAGGCGGCGATCCTGTTCACTGACTACGATGGAGCGTCGCTCCAACCCCATGACGATCCGGTCTTTGGCTTCCTCAAAGTCGTCCATGTCCACCGATTCCTTGTTGTGGCGGGCAGCATTGAGCGCGGCTTCGTTGACCAGATTGGCGATCTCGGCGCCGCTGAATCCGGGGATGGAGCGGGCGATGGCCTCGAGATCGAGTCCCGGCAGGGTAACGGTCTTGCTTGTATGGACTTCGAGGATCTTCAACCGGCCCTTGACGTCGGGCAGGGAGAGGGTGATGCGGCGATCAAAACGGCCTGGGCGGAGCAGGGCAGGGTCGAGGATGTCCGGACGGTTGGTGGCCGCGATCATGATGACCGTGTCCTCGGTGCCAAACCCATCCATTTCCACGAGTAGGGCGTTGAGGGTCTGTTCGCGTTCATCGCTGGATCCACCGGACTGACCACCGGAACGGCGACCGCCTATGGCATCGATCTCATCGATAAAGATCAGGCAGGGGGTGCTTTTTTTCGCCTCGGCAAAGAGTTCGCGTACCCTTGAGGCGCCGACTCCGGCAAACATTTCGACAAAGTCGGAACCGCCGATGGAAAAGAAGGCCACCGAGGCTTCACCGGCAATGGCTTTGGCAAGTAAGGTCTTGCCGGTTCCCGGTGATCCCTGGAGGAGCACGCCCTTGGGAATACGCCCGCCAAGGCGGCTGAACTTCTCCGGGGTTTTGAGAAATTCGACAATCTCCTGCAGTTCCTCTTTGGCCTCGGTAATACCGGCCACATCCGCAAAGGTGATGCGTTCGCCCTTGATCGGGGTGAAGCGCGAGCCTTTACCTGCAGTGGCAAATTCGGATTTGAGCGATTTTTTACTGAAGATCAGCCAGCCGCCGAAGATGAGAACCAGGGGCAGCAGGGTCTTGAAGATCTCGGAGCCTTCGGAGGGCAGCACGGCCTCGCCGGTAATGGCCACCTTATGCTCGACCAATAGGGGGGTGATCGCGGTCACATCCGGGATAAAGGTCCCGAATGGACGACCGGCACCGTCCGTCCCTGTCAGCATCTGTCCATGGAAGTGGACGGTACTGATATTGTTCTGATCAAGATCACTTAAGAATTCAGTGTAGGATCTCTCGGGCGGGGTGTTCTCCCGCAGGTAGATATTGTAGCCAAATACCGCCACCGCAGTGATGGTCAGCAGCCAAAGGCCAAATTGTACCGGGTTTTTCATAACGGCCTTCCCTTGGCCCGTCGTCCCTGCAATGCGGCTCCGGACTGGACGACCCGGCGGTAGTCGTTGATCGATTCCGCAAGCACGCCACCCAGCAGTGCCTGGAAAACAGCCTGTTGGTCGGGTAGAAGCGAGGCGTTGTTACGGAAACAGAACTCGTCGAGATAGAGCTGGAGATGCTTTACCGTTACCCCACCACGATGGACCGTGTGGAGGCAGGTTTCAAAACTGCGGTTCAATTCTTGGGTCCGGCTTGGCTGAGCAGGAGAGGGTGCGGGCTGGGCCGGGGCCACATTGTATGAACCGGATTCGGGCAGTAGCTGAAGAATGCGTTTATCGGCGGTGAGCAGGGTGGCGTTCGTTTGCACCGAATCCTTGAGAAAGAGCATCAGGGTTTCGTGATTGAGGCGCTCGATATGGCGCATGCGAATCCGACCGGTGATATTGAGAGAAAGGACAATTTCAGCTGCGGTCAGGACCTGGGCCCGCTCCTTGCGCTCGTAAGCCGGGGCCACCGTGTCGCAGATCACCTCGACCACACCCTTGCAGGGATTGCTGTCGGCTTGGCCCATGGCCAAACGCAGTTTCTGCAGCCAGGTCCAGGCGGTCTGGTAGCAGGAGAGGCCCAACAGCCGTTGCAGTTCCTTGGCGCTGACATCAAAGGGGGCGGCACTGAACCACCAGATGGTGAGCAACCAATCGCGCAGGGGTTTTTTAGCTCCATGCATCAGGGTACCGGTGGTGAGCGAACTGCGGTTGCCGCAATGGGGGCAAACCGGGTAACGCCGTGGCGTCATCTGCGGATGGCAGGTGCGGCAGAAGGGGCAGATAAATCCCTGCGGCCAGCGCAGCGGAAAGAGAAATCCAATGCAGTCCTCTTCCGTGGGGAAGAGGCTCTCAAAGGTCTGCAGGATGGAGAGTTGCTGTTGGTGCTCCGTCTGTTCCATGCGTCCTGTCCAAGGGGTTGAACAACATACTTATCCACTTGGCTACGGGGTTTTGCATAGGAAGTGCCACCTCGGACTTGTTGAAGACGATTGGCCGTGATTGAGTTATCTTGTTAATTATGTGCTGAATTAAAGGGGTTGCTTGCCCTTTGCTTAGAAAGGCAGGGTGAACGGTCGGGAGGCGGGGCTACCACGGAAGTGTTGTAATGCTACGGTATCGTGGCAACACTTCCGTGGTGAAGCTTAGGAGTCGAGCTGGGAGAGATCCAGCTGCATTTCGCGGATTTTGCGGTAGAGGGTGGTGCGATCGATACCCAGGAGGCGGGCTGCCTTGGCCTTGTTGCCGCCTGATTTTCGCAGGGCCTGGAGGATACGCTCGCTCGGTGAGAGCTCCGGTTCGGGTGAGGAAACGGCGGTTGCCGGTACGTTGATGGCCTGGAGGGTGGTCGCGGCCTGCTCGATGACCTGCTGGCGGCTAAAATTTCTAATCTCCGGTGGTAATTGCTCCGCAGCCAGGGTGGTCCCCTCGCAAAGCACGCAGGCACGCTCGATCACGTGTTCAAGCTCGCGCACGTTGCCCGGCCAGGGATAGGCGCGCAGTAGCTGCCGGGCCTGGTCGGAAATGCCGCCAAAATGCTTGCCTACCTTGGTCGAGATCTTGTTGATAAAGTGGTTCACCAGTAATGTTACATCATCCCCACGTTCACGCAGCGGTGGCAGAATGACATCGATCACCCGCAGGCGGAAATAGAGGTCCTCGCGAAAAACACCGGAACGAACCTTTTCCTTGAGATCGACATTGGTCGCGGCCAATACCCGCACATCGACCTGGAGCGGCGTATCCTGGCCCACGGGATAGAAGGTGGACTCCTGGAGAAAGCGGAGCAGCCGCAACTGCATCATTGGCGAGATGTCACCGATTTCATCCAAAAACAGCGTGCCGCCGTCGGCCTGGAGAATGCGACCCATGCGGTCACGGTCTGCCCCGGTGAACGACCCCTTGCGGTGGCCGAACAGCTCGCTTTCCAGGAGCGATTCAGGAATGGCGGTGCAGTCCACCTTGACCAGTGGCCGGTTCCGACGATGGCTCTCCTGGTGCAGGGCTTCGGCTGCCAGCTCCTTACCCGTACCCGATTCACCGGTGATCAGTACCGCAAGATCGACCCGGCCGACATTCTCGATCAGGGTGTAGACCGACTGCATGGCATCGCTGCCGCCGAGGAAGCGGTGGAACTGCTGCCGCCGTCCGGTACCGACGCTCTCGGGTGGGGTTAGGTCGCGGATTACCATCACCGCTCCATCTGCCCCTCCGGCTCCATCCTTGAGCGGCGCCACCGATGCGCTAAGCACTTTTTTGCGCTGCTCGGCATTGTGGCACTCAAAGAGCTGTGCGCTGCCCTCCTGACCGGTCTTGAGTACCCGCATGAGTTCCTTTTTCAGAACAGCACAGCTCTCCTGGCTGCAGAAGGGGATGATCGATCCCTGTTCAAGTAGGCCTGGATGTAGTTCGGTGAGCAACAGCCGCGCCGCCGGATTGACCTCCTTGATTTTCAGGTTATGATCCACGGTGATAATGGCATCGGTGACGCTCTTGAACACGGTCTCAAGAAAGGTGCGGTACCGTTCCCGTTCCTGTTCCGCCCGCCGCTGCCCTTGCTCCAGCTGGTACTGGCGTAGGGCGATACGGGCGGTCTTGAGCAGGGCCTCCTTATCCACCGGTTTGGGGATATAGTCAAAGGCTCCAAGCCGCACCGCTTCGGCTGCGGTCTCCACCGTAGGGTAGCCGGTGATCATTACCATCGGACAGGAAAGCCCCATCTCTCGAACCCGTTTGAGGACGTCGATGCCGGTGTTGCCGCCAAGGACGATGTCGCTGATGATTAAATCATAGCTTTGCCTTCCCAGGGCCTGCAGGGCCTCCTCAAAGGAAGAGGCGGTGTGGACCGGTCCATAGCCTTGATTCTGGAGGAAAAACTGAAAGGTGTTGCGCAGGCTTTCCTCATCGTCGATCACCAGGATGGCGGTTTCCTGTTCCGGAGTATTCACAATGCACCTCCTTCGGTCAGGTTTTGGGTCAGCGGTTTGCGGAAGGCGGCCAGGTCGCGGAAGACCACCACCGCGCCGGTCAGGCGCCGGTTCTCGAGAATGGGGGTGCTGATGTATTCCACCCGGAAGCTTTCCCCATCGCGTTTCCAGAAGACCTCGTCATCACCGAAATGGATCTTGCCGTCTCGGTAGGCCTGGTGGATCGGACACTCGTCGACCGGGTAGGCCGTGCCGTCGGCCCGGGTGTGGTGGATGATGGCATGATGCGCCTGTCCAACCAGGTCATCGGGTTCCCAGCCAAGCATCTGCGAGGCCGCCTTATTGACAAAGGTGACGTTCCCCTCCACATCCAGGCCGAAAATACCCTCACCGGCGGATTCCAGAATCAGTTCCATCTGTCGTTTGATCTGTTTGGTCTCGGCCTCGGCCTGGATGCGTTCGGCGATCTCACGGTTGAGCGAGGCATTGGCCACGCTGATCTCAAAGGTGCGTCGTTCCACCCGTTCTTCCAGGTCATTTTTGGTTTGGATCAACTCCTGGTTGACCTCGGCCAACTGCTGGCCGAGTTTTTCCTGCTCCTGGGTCAACTGCCGCATGCGACCAGCCGTCAGCCAGGCCACCACTCCGAAAAGCCCGGCCAGTGTTACCAGCGACAGCACTGCAAAAGGCCATTGTGCCAAATCCTCCGGGCCGATCAGCATCTGCCGGTCCATCATCAAGAGCAGGATGGCGGTGACGATAAAAAGTACGGCAAGTTGGCCGATAAATTTGTTTTGTTCAGGCATTTACGACGCGCTCCTTTCTGCCGTGGGCAGATCAATAATAACCGTGGTCCATTTGCCCCATTCGCTCTTGATGCGCAGGCTGCCCTTGTTCTCGCGAATCAGGCTATGGCTGATGCTCAAGCCCAGGCCCGTGCCCTCACCCTTGGTTTTGGTGGAGAAGAAGGGGTCCATCAGCCGGTCCATAAGATCGTGCTCGATGCCGGTGCCGAAGTCGGTGATGGCGATGCGAACAAAAGGCCTGCCGTCCCGCTCCCTGGGTTGGGCATCAATGGTAATGCGCTTGTCCATGTGCATGGTGGGATAACGTTCGTTGAGAGCATAGCGGGCATTGCTGAAAACATTGAGAAAAACCTGCTGCAGTTGCTGCGGGTTGCAGAACACCGGAGGCAGGTTCTCGGCATATTCCTCGGAAATGGCAATACCGTTGATCAGGTACTGGTGCTGGATCAACTCAATGCAGCGGCGCATCAACCCTGGTAGGTCAACCGGTTCCGGCGATTCCTCGCCCTTGCGAGAGAAATCGAGCAGGTTTTTGGTGATACCGGCGATGCGGCGTCCCTCCTTGATGATGTTGTGGAGGAAATGGTTGGTGTCGCTAATCTGGTTGGAATCGATCAGGATCTGGGCATAGTTGATGATGCCGTTGATGGGGTTGTTGATTTCATGGGCCACGCCGGCGGCAAGTTCGCCCACCGAGGCGAGTTGCGCCGCCCGTGCCGCCTCGGCCTTCATCTGCTGTTCCTCGGTGAGATCGCGGGCAAGCAGCAGCGCTGCCCCATAGTTGCCCTCATTCTGATTGAGCGGGCTGACCGTGAGCAGATAATTGCCCCTGAGGCCTCGAAGTTCGGTCTCGAAGATGCGGCTCTTTTTTTGGTTCAGGAGGACCTCCAGCGGGCAGATCGCTCCAGCTCGCCTGCCGCCATGGAGGATTTCGCATACGCCATGGCCGATGATCTCCTCACGGGGTTTGCGCGCAGCGGTGACCGTGGCCGGGTTGACATCGAGGATGGTGCCCTGTTCGGAGACGATCAGGCCCGGATCCTGGACCGAGGCAAAGATGTTCTCCCATTTGGCCAGGGCATGGTTCAGTGCCTGGTCGGTAGCCATTCGTCCGGTGATATCGATCCCGAAAAGGACCAGGCCTACTCGGCCCTGTTCAATATCCGGCCGCACCGAACCGTGCCATTCGATAATGCGTCTGTTGCCGCTACGGGTCTCGAGCTGGGCTTGGAAGTTCATCTCCGCCTGGCCGCCCTTGAGCACCCGGGAAAATTGGTTTTGACTTTCGGCTCGTTTTTCCGGGCTGATGAGCACATCCACCCAAAATTTGCCCTTGACCTCGGCCTGGCTGTAGCCGGTGACCGCTTCGGCCGTGTGATTGAAGGAGAGGATCTCGCCGCAGTGGGAGAGCGAAACCAACAGCGCCTGCACCGTCTGCACGATTTCGCAGTTGAAGTCCTGCTCCAGTCGTAGGTGGCGTGAGGTGTGGCGCAGGTAGAGTGCGCGCGAAATTGTGGCCACCACGTTGGCAACGAAGTCGAGTTCGATGCCGGTAAAGCCGTTTGCGCGGATGGAGTGGATGGTCAGGACCCCGTATTTATCCTGGTCGTGCACCAAGGGCCAGGAGCCGCAAGAGAGGCTACCGGTGATTGTGGTCAGGGTGGCAAGGGGAGGCTGGTTCAGCCCTGGGCTGGGTTTAAGTCCGGTGGTGACCGGCATGGAGGTGATCAGGGCCTTGGCAGCGGTAAGGGTAATCGAATCTTCGCTCACCAACTGTTGCACCAACTCCCGGCATTGCTGCACAGGCAACCCTTCCTGGGCCACGGTGGTCACTGGCGTGATCTTGCCTTTGTCCTCCTCGCGTCCGACCCAGATTAAACAATACTCCGGATCTTGGAGCAGCAGGCTGCAGCAGCGGGTGAGAAAGGCGGTCTCGTCGGCCATAGGCTCGACCTGTAGTTCGCCGATCTCCCGCAGTAGTTTGTAGCGCTGGACATACAACGCTATCCGTTTGGCTTCTTTATCCATGTTCCATTCACTCCATCCCGGAATTGCACAAGGGGCCCCTGCTACGGTTATGCTGCATTGGATCATGTTCTGCCACACAAATACCACATTTGCGTGGCACTAATGCCGCAGTTTTGTTGATTCTTGCTACAGCACTGCAGGGGCTATGCCGGGATGAGGCGGGAGAGATGGAAAGAGGCGGTTGCGGTGTCGGTGGGTTGTTTCAGGCAGAATTACCTATTGATTTAGCGGCAATTTTCGCGTTGTCAACAGAAGGGCGAGGTGGTAGGCAATTTATTGTTCGCCTCTGGCTAATCGTTGCTTGAGGGGCTTGGTTGGCAAGATGGTGGACTTCTTTGTTCACGTCCCATCAACCAAGATATTTTTTCGGTGAACTTCATGGCATCCCTTCTAGTTTTGTTTGATTGAGAAAAAAATCTACCAGAAATTTTCATTAAAATCAATAAGTTGAATTCGATATCATTGGGGGCCGGGGGCACCATATCCATCTATGACATTTTGAAACACCCAGCTACAGTTTGTTTATGTCCTGAATGATGGTATGGATGCTGATGAATTTATCCGAAGAAACGCAGAGCCACTATGGTTACAGCAAAATGAAATGTGGGAATATATGTGTCACGATGAGGAATGCTGACCTCACAACCTTTCTTTGCATCTGACCGTGTTCCGTGCCGTTCAGATCGTCATGGCTTATTCAACCGGGCAACGTGCTACGATCTAGCCGACTACGGCAAACACCTCAGAGGAAAATGTGCGTGATTTTCAAGGGGGAGATCCCCGCTTAAAATCCGCTTATTGCATTAACAAGACGCCGTTGCTCGCGCCATGGGACGCAAGGTTAAATATGAGTATCGAAAATAGAGTTGAAAACGAAATGGCACCGATCTTCCTTGAGCTGGGTAAAGCAGTGCACACCTGCCAGTTGCTCGAAGTTAATATCCGCGCTCTAAATGCGCAGTTGTCGCAAGATGCAGTTGATGAAGAAGACGGCATGTTTGGTGCTGCGCTGGATTTTTATTCGAATGAGACGTTGGGTCAGTCGATCAATGCTCTTCGCAAACGAATCGACATCCCGGCGAACTTGAGTGACTATCTTGAGGCCGGGCTTAAAATTCGCAACGAAATAGTCCACGATTCTTTAACCAGAAATACCGAAAGATTCACGCATGCCAAAGGCCGATTAGAAGTGTTATCCGAGCTCGCTTTCATGGAAAATGAAGTGAATAAGCGAAACGTATTGATCAATAAACTGCTCGACGCGCTGTTTGCCAAGGGAAAAAACGCAGCTGACTGCAAGCGGAATACCGATCAGCTTTGGGCTGATATTAACGTTGTTTGATGGCGTCGTAAAAACTTCGATCTACTGCGTTGTAGCGTTTTTTCCCGACACTCGACATACCTGAGGTATGTTTTTTTTAGCCATCTCTTGGAGTGGGATGGACTTTTTACGAGTCCATCAACGTTGCTTCAATGGAACAACATGGGGCTGTAGCTCCAATTCTTCACCTTGAAATGCATCGGCTTTTTTTCTACCGGTGCAAACCATATTTGCCACCAACTTGATGGAAAAAATCACGAGAAAATAAGTCCCAACCTCGCCAAGCCACAATCAGTAATTCTTCATTCCGCCTAGAAAATACTGCGACGCAGTAGATCGATGTTTTTACGACGCCATCTTCATTGACCTTCGCTATAATGAGTACAATCGGATTTCTTATACGACAACCGCATAAGGAGGAAACCATGACGCAGACAACCTGGCTAGATAGAGCTCAAGGTGCACTGATGGGGGCTTTTATCGGGGATGCCTTGGCCCTCGGGCCGCATTGGTACTATGATCTGGAAGAGATGCGGCGTGATTACGGGGAGTGGATCAGCGACTATACCGATCCCAAACCGGGCCGCTACCACGAGGGCTGTAAGGCTGGGCAGTTGTCTCAAGCCGGGTATATCCTGAAGCTGATGGTCGAGTCCCTGGTCAAACATGGGGAATATGACCACGGCGAATTCTGTCTTCATCTGGAAGATCAGCTCTTTGCCCGGTTGGATGGCACCCCCTGCAATGGTCCCGGCGGGTATACCAGTCAGTCGATTCGTGAGGCCTGGCGCAAACGGGAGCAGGGGAGGGCCAGTTGGGAGCAGACCGGGGGCAAGGCAGATACCACCGAGGCCATCGAGCGCACCCTTGCCCTGGCTGTGCGCTACGCCAAAGATCCGGCGGAACTGGCGCGGACGGTAGTGCAGAACACCCTCTTGACCCAGAACGACGATATGCTGGTTTCCATGACCGTGGCGTATGCTGCGGTGTTGGCGAGGCTGGTCTGCGGTGCTCCCTTTGATGGCTCAATCTCCGATACCCTGATGCACTTAGTGAAAAGCGGCGAGCTGCCCTTTCATGCCGTGACTCAGGACAACCTTAAGCCGCCTAAGCCGGGGACGCTGGAACAGTCCCGGGCTGGTCGTTTTGCCTCGCCCGATGCCCTGCTGACCCCGTCGTTTATCGCCCGGGCAGCCAAAGACCCGCAAATTGTCATCGAGCCAGCCTGGAAAGTATCCCTGCTGTACGGGATGCCCTGCGCCATTTATCACATTCTGCCTTCGGCCTATTATCTGGCGGCCCGCTTCAACGATGATTTCGAATCCGGTGTACTCCATGCAATCAATGGTGGTGGCCAGAATCAGGCTCGTGCTATCCTCACCGGGGCCCTCTGTGGTGCTCAGGTGGGCATGAGCAATATCCCCTCGCGTTTTATCGACGGGTTGGAAGAGGGGACAGTTCTGATGCAACTGACAAAGGATCTGGCCCGGCAGGCAGATGCGGTTTAATGCACGACCAAATTCGCGCGACCAAAGACGAGCAGGAGGCAAAAATGAGAAAACGGTGGGTCATGATGGCTTTGTTTCTCGGCTGCAGTACCCAGGCTGCGTTGGCTGAGGATATCGGTTTGAGCAAGGAGTATTCTTTTTGCCTGGATGCTGCAGGCGGAGTGACCATGAGCATGATCGACTGCATCCACCAGGAGACGGAGCGGCAGGATTTACGGCTCAACAAGGCGTATAAGATGGTGATGGAGACACTGACCCCGGAGCGGAAAAATGAGTTGAAAAAAGCTCAGCGAGCCTGGATTGCTTTTCGCGATGGGAACTGTCAGTTCTATGCCGATCCTGAAGGCGGCTCCATTGCGGGCATTTCCGCCAACGACTGTTATCTACGGGCAACGGCTTCGCGAGCCTCGGAACTTGAGAGCTTTTTCAATAGGGAAGGCCATTGATCTTGTGGCTCCCTATCAAGGGGGCGAGAAGAAAAAGATGAGTTGTTGGAACCAAAAACAGTACATTAAGGCCTGGAATTTTGCCTGTACTGCGCACCAGGGCCAGTTGGTACCGGGATCGAAGCTGGCCTATGTCAACCATGTCGGCCTAGTGGCCATGGAGGTGATGGTGGCTATCGCTGCCGGAGAACAGGTGGCCAATCCGGATTTATTGGTGGGTTGTGCACTGCTTCATGACACTATCGAGGATACGCCTGTCACCTTTGAAGGTATCGCGTTGGAATTCGGCGCCGAGATAGCCAACGGTGTTCTCGCTCTTTCCAAAAATAAGGAATTGCCAGGGAAAGAGGCCCAGATGCGTGATAGTCTGGCGCGGATTCAGCAACAACCTTCCGAGGTGTGGATGGTCAAGCTGGCCGACCGAATTACCAACCTGCAGCCGCCTCCAGGCGACTGGGACAAGGAGAGAATTCGCCGGTATCGCGACGAAGCCGTGCTAATTGTGGAAACGCTGGGCAAGGCAAGTCCGTACCTTGCCCAGCGGCTGCACGCCAAGATCGATCAGTACTCGATATAACTTCTCTGGTTTGCATATGGCCAAGCAGTTTGCCTGGTCATATGCAATTCGACCCTCTGCTGCAAAAGCCCTGTGGCATCGTTAGCCAAACTCTGGGCCCTGTCTTTTTACGACGCCATCATTCTTTGTTTATCCCGATATGTGCGTGCTATTGCATTCGCTTCTTGGTTGATCCCATGCTATTATCAACTTGTTTTTGCTTGGGGGCTCGCACTGGGAGGCACGAGTCCTCCGTGTTTTCTGGGGGGCGGTGTCGTCTACAGCCCAAAGAGCCAAGAGGCAGCAAAGAACGAAAAAATTCTTCTCGTTGTGGGGATGGCATGAATGGTGTGATCAGCAAGACAAGGAATCTTGCCGTCCATGGCACCGGGATCAACGGGATACTAATCACCCCGCGCAGGTTTGCCTGCTGGAACACAGGAGGGGCTGCGGCTTCCGTACCCTTTGCCAGAAAGCTGAGCAGAGCAATAGGGGCCGTCAGATTGAGTTTTAAAAAGGAGAACCCATGCGGGTGATATTGGAAGAAGAGTGTTTGCGGGATGGACTGCAGGCCGTAGAACGGCTGTTCAGTCTCTCGGAGAAAATGGAACTCGTTCGCCTGCTGGCTGAGGCCGGAGTGCGCAGGCTGCAGGTGGGCAGTTTCGTCAATCCGCGTTCGGTGCCGCAGGTAGCCAATACCGACGTGCTGGTGTCCTTGGTGCGGCAGCAATATCCGGATGTTCTTTGTACGGCCTTGGTTCTTAATGAGAAGGGCTTGGAACGAGCAGCGCGTAGCGGTTTGAACCATCTGAGCATGTCGGTCTCGGTTTCCGATAGCCACAGTCGCAAGAATAGCGGGTGTCCGGCTGCCGAGGCCCTGGAGTTGATGACCAGCCTGGTGCGGCTGGCCGTAGGCGAGGGAATCAGCGTTCGTGCTGGCCTGATGTGCGCCTTCGGCTGTGTCGACGAAGGTCTTGTTGACGAAAAGGTAGTGCTGGATGCTGCCGCCCGCCTGGCTGAAGCCGGAGCCGCCGAAATCAATCTCGCCGATACCACCGGCATGGCTGGCCCGGTGCAGGTGCGCAATTTGGTGCGCCGGATGAACAGTGCTTTACCCAAGGTTGCGCTGTCGCTTCATTGTCATGACACCTGCGGTCTGGGACTGGTGAATCTCTATGCCGCCTATGAGGCCGGGGTCCGGATTTTCGATGTGGCAGCCGGGGGGTTGGGCGGCTGTCCCTGCGTTGAGGGGGCTGCAGGTAATGTCGCCACCGAGGAGGCGGTACACCTCTTTCGCGGTATGGGCGTGGACACCGGTATCGATTTGGTGCAGTATTGTAAGGTGGTGAGTTATTTTGAACAATTGCTCAATCGGCCGTTGCCGGGACGGGGGTGCCGTAACTTACCCCAGGTTTAAAACCGACCTGCCCAAAGGAGAGGGGGATCAGCAACCCCGAGGCTTTAAGCAGGAAATGAATGGTTGATGCTTTGCTGCAGTTGCATCCCGTTTTCAGGCCCTGTCGGCCACCCTTACCGGATTTGCCATCATGATGATTTGGGACGTATCTCTGGGGTGATAAAATGGAAAAAGACCGTAAAATTGCACTGCTGATCGACTGTGACAATGCCAGCTACCAGGCGGTGGATGGTGTGCTCAACGAACTGGCCAAGTACGGCGTCACCAATATTCGCCGGGCTTACGGCAACTGGAAGACTCCGCATCTCAAAGGCTGGGAGGAGCAGTTGCATCCCTTTGCCATCCTGCCGATCCAGCAGTTTGCCTATACCCAGGGCAAGAATGCCACCGATGCGGCGATGATTATCGATGCCATGGACCTGCTCTATACCCAGCAGATCGATGCCTTTGCCCTCATGACCAGCGACAGCGATTTCACCCCGCTGGTCATGCGCATTCTCACCAGCGGCCTCACGGTCTACGGCTTTGGCGAAAAGAAAACGCCGCCCCCCTTTGTCAATGCCTGTTCCCAGTTCATCTACACCGAAAACCTGCTGCCCTCGGCCGAAAGCGACGAATCCGCAGAAGATGAGCCGCAGGACCGCAAAAAATCGCGTAATGAACTGCGCGGCGACGCTTCCCTGGTCAAATTGCTGCGTAACGCCGCCGATCAGACCGCCGGTGAGGACGGCTGGTCTAACCTCGGCCGGGTCGGCCAGTATATTTCCAACACCGCCTCCTTTTCCCCAATCAACTACGGCTATCGGAAGCTGAGCGAACTTATCCGGACCAGCGAGTTGTTTCACGTTGAGATGCGCAACAATAACAAGGTGATGTACATTAAAGACAGCAAAAAAAGCTGATCGTTTTCCTCTCTCTCCAAAAGCAATTTTATTTTGCTCTTTTAGCCATACCGTTGTCGTTCTCGCGAAAATCTGCGGGGACGATGTCTTACCCTCGTTTTTTCTTGTGTTTGTTTTTGCAGGTTTGATGGCACCGTAAAAAAACGAAAAGCCCTTTCCCGTAAACAGCAAGGTACGAAGCGCAGAAAAGCCATTTTTCAGGCTTTTTTCGAGAAACACAATAATTTCACCTTTGTCTCTTTTGCCGTGTCAAGAGGTGCTATAATGATTACAGAAGGAATGTATTCTGTGACACTGTGTGGTAGTTTTGATGGTTGGTGGTCAGCTGGAGTTGTTGCCCCGCCGTTGATCCGCTCCTGTGGCCTGCAAGCCGCAGTGGCTGGAAAATACTGAAGAGGATTTGATGAAACGTATTGTTTGGCAGAGCATGCTGGCAGCAATTTACTGCTTGATCTGGCCGGCTTTAACCGTGGTGGGCACGGAGGTTTCGGATGTCCACACCCTGGTGGAAGAGGCCCTGGCCAATAATCCCGATCTCAAGGCTTCAGAAGAACAGTGGCGGGTAACGGTGGCCCGGGCCGAACAGGCGGGTGCCCTGGACGATTCGATGATGATGGTCGGTATTCAGAATGGTTTAATCAAGGATCCCTTAGCCTTCAACCGTGACAATATGACCGCCAAGGTCATTGGCATTAGTCAGAAAATGCCCTTTTATGGCAAGCGCGATCTCATGAAGGAAGCCGCCGAGCAGGGTGCCGAGGCTCAGCGCTGGGTGGTGGCGGAGCGTCGGCTGAGCTTGCAACGGATGCTCAAAGAGAATTGGGCCCGGTTGTACCTGATTGATCGCTCCTTGGAGACGGTCAACGGCACCATAGGTTTGCTTGATGATTTGATTCGTCTGGCTGAATCGATGTACGGGGTCGGGTCAACCAGCCAGCAAGAGGTCTTCCAGGCGCAGCTGCAGCGCTCAAAGATGGAGGAAATGCATATTCTGCTGAAGGAGCAGCGCAAATCCTTAACCACTGTGCTCAATAGTTTGAGCGCCCGCCCGCAAACGACCGTCTACCCGACCCTGCCCAGGCGCAACCCCACACCCCAGACCTTTGCCGCGGGCGAACTCGAACAGCTGGCCCTGGAGAATCGGCCGGCCCTGAAATCATTGCAGGCACGGATCGGCCGCAGTGATGCAGGCATCCGTTTGGCCGAGCGGGAGTTTTACCCCGATTTTACCGTCAGCCTGGAATACATGCAGCGAGAACCGACCATGAACGGTGACGGTGACGATATGTACGGGGCGCAACTTTCCTTTAACCTGCCGATCCAGCAAGACCGACGTCACGCCAAGGTGACGGAGATGGAGGCGGAAAGGCGAAAGGGTGTGTGGGAACGGGAAGATTTTAAAAATCAGATCCGGCAGACCATTGGCGAAAGCTTGGCCCGGTTGGAGCGGAGTCAACAGCTGATCCGACTCTACAATCAGGGAATCCTCGCCCAGGCCGGTGGCGCCGCCGAATCGGCGCTGGCCGCCTATCGAACCGGCGAAGCCGAATTCTCCAAGGTACTCACTGCCCGGATGCAACAGTTTGACAATGAACGGGCCTACCATGGAGCCGTCGCCGACCAACAGATGCAGCTGGCGGTGCTGGAGAACATTGTCGGGGGGCCTTTGCCGGGCCGCGCCGATAACTCGCAGGTCAAAAAAAAGCCCTCTAAAGGTGATCGATGAAAGTCGTCCTCCAACGAGTCCTTCTCATCGGTGTGATTGTTTTCGCCTTGGGAGGCGGTTATCTGCTCGGTCTGCGCCACCAGGATCCTGATTATGATCAGGCGCTGGTGGCCACTAGCGCCCATGAGCACAAGGTGCAATACACCTGCTCCATGCACCCTTTCATCATCCGTGATGAGCCCGGTTCCTGTCCGATCTGCGGTATGGCCTTGACCCCGCTGAAAGGCGGCGAAAGCGGCGGCCAGAGCGAGGAGGGCATCAAGATCGATCCCATCACCCAGCAGAACATGGGCGTGCGGACGGCGCCGGTGGTCAAGCGGAACTTGGAACACACCATCCGTACCGTCGGTCTGGTGGCAATGGCCGATGATCGTCAGTATTCGGTCAACAGCAAGATCGAAGGCTGGATCGAGCAGTTGTATGTCGATCAGTTGGGGCAGCCAGTGAGTAAGGGCCAGCCCCTGCTGTCCATCTACAGCCCGGAATTGGTTGCGGCCCAGCAGGAGTATCTCCTTGCCTTGACCAACCGGAAACGATTGGGAGAAAGTCCTTTTCGCGAAATAGCCACCGGGTCCGCTCGCCTCCTTGAGGCGGCCCGGACCCGGCTCAGCTACTGGGATATCAGCCCTGAGCAGCTGAAGATGCTTGAGCGAACCGGCAAACCAAGCAAGACCCTGACCCTCTACAGCGACCATCGCGGCATTGTCACCCGTAAGAAGGTGCTGCAAGGTGCCCGAATCATGGCCGGGGAGGAACTGTTGCAGATCGCCGACCTTTCCACCCTGTGGGTCAATGCCGATATTTACGAGTACGAGCTGGAATGGATACAGGTGGGGCAGAAGGCGGAGGTCGATTTGCCCATGCTTGGTCAGGCAATTTCCGGGCGGATCGATTACCTCTACCCCTATCTGGAAAACGCCACTCGTACGGTCAAGGCACGTATCGTGATCAATAATCCCGAGCTGGCGCTGAGACCCGCCATGTTTGCCAATGTGCGTATTGTAGCCAAAACCGCCTCTTCCATCCTGACCATTCCTGCAACAGCGCTGCTGAACTCCGGTAACGAGCAGACCGTTTTTGTGGCCCTGGGTGAAGGGCGTTTTTCACCGCGGACGGTCACCACCGGCCTGCGGGACGACACCCTGGTCGAGGTACGCTCCGGGCTTGCCGAGGGTGAGTCGGTGGTGGTTTCGGCCCAATTCATGCTCGACTCGGAGAGCCGACTGCGCGAGGCCTTGAAGAAAATGACCGCGCCCAAAGAAGCCTCGCCGACAACGCCACCTAAGGCCAAATCCCAGGAACTGGACGACCTCTTCAAATGAGGCTTTGGCCAAGAGGAGACAGGGGAACCCACCATGCTTGAAGCCATTATCGCCTGGTCCATTCGCAACAAGTTCTTGGTGATCCTCTCGACCCTGTTTGTGGTCCTTTCCGGCTTCTATTCGCTCCAGCAGACGCCGGTGGATGCCATCCCCGATTTATCGGATGTACAGGTGATCGTTTTCACCAAATATCCGGGGCAGGCGCCGCAGGTGGTGGAAGATCAGGTCACCTATCCCCTGGCCACGCGCATGCTCTCCGTGCCCGGGGCCAAAGTGGTGCGCGGCTATTCCTTTTTCGGTTCTTCCTTTGTCTACATCATCTTTGAAGATGGCACCGACATCTATTGGGCCCGATCCCGGGTGCTCGAATATTTGAGTGCCAGTTCTGCCCAGTTACCCCAAGGGGTGACGCCCACCCTAGGGCCCGATGCCACCGGAGTGGGCTGGATCTTCCAGTATACCCTGGAAAGCCAGAACCATAGCCTGCAGGAGCTGCGATCTTTGCAGGACTGGTATCTGCGCTATGAGCTGACCTCGGTGGAAGGCGTGTCCGAGGTCGCCAGCATCGGCGGCTTTGTCAAGCAGTACCAGGTGGCGGTGGATCCCAACAAATTGGTGGCCTACAATATCCCCATAACCCAATTGATGCAGGCCATTAAGCGGGCCAACCTCGATGTCGGCGGTGGGGCCATTGAGAGCGGCGAGACCGAGTTCATGGTCCGCAGTCGGGGCTATGTACAATCCTTGGCTGATCTCTCCGATATTGTGGTCCGAGCCAGCGGTGATGGCACGCCGGTGCTGGTGCGGGATTTGGCCGAGGTGCGGTTTGGGCCGGAGATGCGGCGCGGGGTGGCTGAATCGGACGGGCAGGGCGAGACCGTTGGCGGTATCGTGGTCATGCGCTTTGGCGAGAATGCCCTGGAGACGATCAAGCGGGTCAAAGCCAAGCTGGAAAGCTTGAAGGCCGGACTCCCCGAAGGGGTGAGCATCAAAACCGCCTACGACCGCTCCGGTCTGATCGAACGGGCTGTGGCCACGCTGAAGGAAAAACTGCTTGAGGAATCCTTGGTGGTCGCGGTGGTGACGCTGCTCTTCCTCGGTCACCTGCCCAGTGCCCTGGTGGCGATCTGCACCCTGCCGGTGGCCATTTTGCTTGCCTTTTCGATCATGCATGCCCAGGGAATCAATGCCAATATCATGAGCCTTGGAGGTATTGCCATTGCCATCGGTGCAATGATCGATGCGGCCATCATCATGATCGAGAATGCGCATAAGCATCTGGAGCGGGATCGTGGTCGCAAGCCCCATTGGCAGATCATCCTTAATGCCGCCAGCGAGGTCGGACCGACCCTGTTTTTCTCCCTTTTGGTGATCACGGTCTCCTTTGCACCGGTGTTCACCCTTACCGAACAATCCGGGCGACTGTTCAAGCCCCTGGCCTTCACCAAAACCTATGCCATGGGCGCGGCAGCCCTGCTCTCCATTACCCTCGTGCCGGTGTTGATGGGCTGGTTTATCCGCGGCAAAATCAAGGATGAGCAGGAAAACCCCCTTAACCGGCTCTTGATCCGCATCTATCATCCGGTGGTGGATTGGGTGCTCAGATGGCGCAAGCTTACCCTGATCTTGACCGGGCTTGCCATGCTGTCCATGGCCTGGCCGATCACCCACATCGGCTCGGAATTCATGCCGCCGCTCTACGAAGGTGATTTGCTCTACATGCCCACTACCCTGCCGGGTATTTCGGTGACCAAGGCCAAGGAGATCCTGCAGCAGACCGATCGTATCATTCGCCAGTTTCCAGAGGTGGCCCATGTGTTCGGCAAGGTTGGCCGGGCCGAAACCGCTACTGACCCGGCGCCGATGATGATGCTCGAGACCACGATCATGCTTAAGGACGAGAGCGATTGGCGCAAAGTGCCGACGATGCGTTTTTACTCCAACTGGCCGGAGTTGGTCGCGCCGGTGAAGTCACTCTTGCGCACGATCTTTCCGGAAGAGAAAACCATGAGCGTTGACCAACTGATCGAGCGGCTCAATAACTCGATCCAGTTTCCCGGGCTGACCAACGCCTGGACCATGCCGATCAAGACCCGGATCGACATGCTTTCCACCGGCATCAAGACCCCGGTGGGGATCAAGGTCATGGGTAACGATTTGAGAATCCTCAGCCGGATCGGTGAGCAACTCGAGGCGGTGATGAGCACCGTACCCGGAACGCTCAGTGCCATTTCCGAGCGGCCTCTGGGGGGTAACTACCTCGATATCCGCATCGATCGCCAGCGGGCGGCCCGTTACGGGATCAATGTCGGCGTGATTCAGGAGGTCATTCAGGCGGCGGTGGGCGGGATGCCGATTGCAGAAACGGTCGAGGGGCTTGAACGCTACACGATCAACGTTCGCTATGATCGCGATTTCCGCAGCGACATCGACGCCATCAAACGGGTGCTGGTGCCCGGTCCGGGAGGGCGGCAGATCCCGCTGGCGCAGCTGGCGGAGATCGGCCTCAGTCATGGCCCGGACGCAATCAAGAGCGAAAATGGACGCCGCACGGTTTGGGTCTACGTGGACATCCAGGGCGTGGATATCGGCACCTTTGTGGCCGATGCCCGCAAGGCGGTTGAGGCACACATCCAGTTGCCGCCGGGCTACAATCTCGTCTGGAGTGGTCAGTTCGAGTACATGGAAAAGGCCCGTGCGCGGCTGATGGTGATTATTCCGCTGACTGTACTCATCATCTTTGTCATCATCTATCTCAGCACCAAGAGCCTGCTCAAGACCGTGATCGTCTTCCTTGCGGTGCCCTTTTCCCTGGTCGGTGCTTTTTGGCTGCTTTACCTGCTCGATTACCATTCCTCGATTGCTGTCTGGGTGGGGATTATTGCCCTAGCTGGGCTGGATGCGGAAACTGGCGTGGTGATGCTGCTCTATCTCGATCTGGCCTACAAACGCTGGCTGGACCGGGGCGAGATGCGTACTCGTGCCGATCTGGTACAAGCGATCCATTTTGGCGCGGTAAAACGGATTCGGCCCAAGGTGATGACCATTGCGGTGATCATCGCCGGTCTGTTGCCGATTATGTGGAGTCACGGTGCCGGAGCCGATGTGATGAAGCGGATTGCCGCACCCATGGTTGGCGGAGTCATGACCTCGGGAATCATGGAATTGTTAGTGTATCCCGTCATTTTTTATCTCTGGCGCAGTCGGACCCTTGGCATCCACCCGACGGCCGGAAAAACCGAGCCTCTGTTGGAGGAAACCCACAACGTCTAATGCTCCCTCGGGGAGCGCATTCAATAGGAGAATACTTATGAAACGTAGCCTGATGACTCTGACCTGTTGTTCCTTGCTGGCCCTCCCTTTCAGCGCATTTTCCGCAGAACATGCTGCTCATTCCATGGATACAGGCAGCCATACTGCCATGAAGATGATGAACGGCGACTCGATCATGCTCGGTGAGCAGAGCGTGGATGGCGTCAAGGCCATGGCCCATCTCAACGATGTCGGCGAGGTCATGGCCAAGATGGGCAAAAAGGAGAATTATCACTTTATGGTGATGTTCAGCGATGCCCAAACCGGAGCTGCCCTTGATCAAGGGACCGTGGCGGTGAAAATCACCGATCCGGCCACTGGTCAGGGCGGTGCGGCCATCCCACTCATGGGTATGGGCGGGCATTTTGGAGCCGATGTCGCCCTGAGCGCCAAAGGGGAATACCATTTTATGGTGGGGAGCAAGCTTGCCGACGGCAAAAAGCGCCAGTATTCCTTTCGTTACACTGTAAAATAACTGCCACGTTCCTGGCCGGGCCGCATCCTTCTGGATGCGGCTTTTTGGGTGATTGCCATTGAACCTCAGCGCAAGGATCGAGTTTTGAGATCCCTTACATTCGTTCGGGATGACATCATCATTGTGAGTCAATCCGAGGAGTGTCACACCACCTGCGTGTCATCTCGACCGAAGGGAGAGATCTCATTTCTTCAGACTGAGTTTTGGCGGTAATCAATTTTTTTTGCCCACAGATGGCGGGTTCCCCCCTGCTTGCTTCTGCGTGGGCAAGCAAGGTGCAGTTGATGAAAATCCACGCCCAGTCCTCTTTCCTTTCTTTTTTTTTCTATGAACGGAGTTGTCGAACCCGGAACCATCCTCATCGCCGAGGATGACAACAATACCGCCAATTTGGTGCGCGCCTACCTGGAACGGGAGGGCTTTGCCACCCGTATTGCTGGCGATGGCCATACGGCCCTGCAGTTTTTTGCCCGCGAACCCTTTTGCTTTGTGATTCTTGATATCATGCTCCCCCGGATCGACGGTTGGGAGATCTGTCGCCGCATCCGCAAGACGTCCGAGGTGCCCATTCTCATGCTCACCGCACGCGAGGAGGAGATCGACCGGGTCATGGGGCTCTCCATCGGCGCCGATGATTATGTGGTCAAACCCTTCAGCCCCCGGGAACTGGTCGAGCGGGTCAAGGCTATTCTCCGCCGGGTCCGGCCGCGGGAGATTGCCTCGCCGGCAATCCTCCAGCATGGCCAACTGGTGCTGGATGACGAGAAACACAAGGTCACCTTGGCCGGGAAAATGATCGAACTCACCGGCAGCGAATACAAACTGCTCCATGCCCTGATGGGTGCACCTGGCCGGGTCTTTACCCGCGAGGAATTGCTGGCCCGTTTTTATCAGGACGGGGAAATCGTGATTGAGCGGGTGATTGATGTCCATATCGGTAAGCTCCGCCAGAAAATAGAAAAAAATCCCGCCAAACCCGAATTCATCCTCACAGTGCGTGGTTTCGGCTACCGGTTTACCGAGTAGGGGAGATAGCGATGAAGCACCGTTTGCTGTGGAAGCTGCTGCTGATCAACTCTGTGCCGGTGATCCTGGTCATCCTGGGGGTGATCTGGTGGGCCATTGATCATCTGGCGGCCGCCTACTTTATGGATCTGATGAATCGATATGCCATCGAACCCACCGAGATCCATGGCATGTTTCTCACTTCGATCCACCATTATTTGCTCTGGGCCAGCCTGGTAGCCCTGGGCGTGGCGGTGGGCTTGAGTTTCCTCCTCACCCGCCGGGTTTTGCGACCCTTATCGCAGATGGCCCGGGTCAGCGAACGCATTGCCGACGGTGATTTTTCGCCCCGGGTCGAGGTCGCTACCCGTGATGAGGTCGGGGATCTGGGGAGAGCCTTCAACCACATGGCCGATAGTCTCGCCCGGGTGGAGAAGTTACGCAAGAACATGGTCGCTGATCTGGCCCATGAACTGCGCACTCCGCTGACCAACCTCTGCGGCTATCTCGAGGCCCTGAAAGATCGAGTCCTGCCCGCTCAACCCGACACCCTGACCATGCTCCATCAGGAGAGCCTGCACCTGCTCAAACTGGTGGAAAATCTGCAGCAGTTGGCGCGGGCCGACGCGGCTGAGATCGTACTCAATCGCAGCCCCATCGACCCGACCACAGAGATGCAGCAGATGCTTGCGCTCTATGGACTGCGCTTCAGCGAAAAGCAGATTCGGCTCCGCACGGATTTTGATGCAACCGGACCTTTGCTTGCCGATCGTGACAAACTCCTCCAGGTGCTGCGCAATCTCCTGGAAAACTGCCTCCAACATACCCCGGAGCAGGGTTGGGTGGAGCTGGTGATTCGGAAGAAATCGGAACAGGTCCTTTTTTCCCTGACCAACTCCGGTCCCGGGATAACGCCTGCCGACCTGCCCTTTATCTTTGAACGGTTTTTTCGAACCGACCGTTCCCGCTCCCGACAGGCTGGTGGCTTTGGTATCGGCCTGGCCATAAGTAAACAGCTGGTCGAGGCCCAGGGCGGCCAGGTGGGCGCGGAAAGCGAACCCGGCCGCACCAGAATTTGGTTTCAACTTCCCAAAATTTGACTTTTTCCTTTGAGGCTCTCGTCGTTTCGCCGAGACCAGTATCTTTATCCTCTCTTTAAGTCGTCTTTATCTGTTCTTTACACAACAGCTTTACTGTTGAGGCAAGGAAACAGAAAAAATACGAAACAACCACAATGGAGGATATCATGAAAGCATTGACCTCGATCATAATCGCCACAACAGTATTCCTTACTCTTACTGCTGCCTGTTCTCATGAGCCAATGAAGGGTAGCGGGAGCATGGATGGTTCCATGATGACGGACAAGCCGATGATGGAGAAGCCTGTTGATCAGATGTGAGTCGAGCAGAAGACAGGATCTTGGCTTTCACAGATCACCGCTTACCCGCAACGGGTTGTTCGATCAGACCTTGGTCCTCCAAGGCCTCTTTCCCAAGACGTCGAAATTAGAGGCGGAGTGGAAGCCAAGCAACATCCTCAGCACAACTTATCGCAAAGGGAGTCAGAGACTTCCCGGGAGGCGTTATGAATTCGTTTCAATTAGTTACGTTGGCAACCGTTGCCGTGGGGTTGGTTTCAATCTGGGCAATCTCGGATCATAAGGCGGTGGCTACAATGGAAAAACCGGCAACCATAACCGCCAATACCCAACAGGCCATCTTTGCCGGAGGCTGTTTCTGGTGCATGGAAAAACCCTTTGAGCAGCTTGATGGCGTGGTTTCGGTGGAATCCGGGTATTCCGGGGGCACCACTGCCAATCCCACCTATGAAAATTATTCCCGCGGTGGCCATATTGAAGTGGTCCGGATCACCTATGACCCCAAGCTGATCAGCTATAAAAAACTGCTCGATACCTATTGGCACCAGGTCAATCCCACCGATGCCGGTGGCCAGTTTGTCGACCGTGGCCATGCCTACACCTCAGCAATCTTTTATGGAGATGAGGCGCAGCGGCAAGAGGCAGAGGCCTCCAAGGAGGCACTGGCCAAAAGCGGGGTCTTTACCAGTCCCATCGTCACTCCAATCGTGCCGGCAGCCACCTTTTATCCGGCCGAGGAGTATCACCAGGATTATTACAGCAAGAACCCGATCCGCTATCATTTCTACCGTTCCCAATCGGGGCGAGATGATTTCCTTGAAAAGACTTGGAAAGACGTCAAACCGCTCGGTGGAAATAAGGCTGATCTGAAATCGCGATTAACACCCCTGCAATATAAGGTGACCCAGGAAGAGGGGACAGAACCGCCTTTTAACAACCTCTACTGGGACAACAAAAAAGCGGGTGTTTATGTGGATGTCGTCTCCGGCGAACCATTGTTCAGTTCTACCGACAAGTTTGATTCCGGCACCGGTTGGCCGAGCTTTACCCGGCCGCTTGTCCCCGGTAATATTGTTGAACGGGAGGATCGTAGCCTGTTCTCCGTCCGGACGGAGGTGCGGAGCAAACAGGGTGGTTCCCACCTTGGCCATGTGTTTAATGATGGCCCCGCTCCCACCGGTCTACGCTACTGCATGAATTCTGCGGCCCTGCGCTTTGTACCGGTGGCGGATCTGGAGAAGGAGGGCTTGGGCGAGTTTCGCAAACTTTTTGACAAACCCTGAACCCGGGAGAAGCTATGAATCAACCACTCTGGCCCGAAGATGCACATAATGCCGAACTTTTGACCCAGGTTCACCCCCCGGATTGGGTTAATCCCAAACCCGAGGGATGCTATAACCTGGTGGTGATCGGCGGCGGTACCGCCGGGTTGGTGACCGCTGCCGGGGCTGCCGGCTTGGGCGCCAAGGTGGCCTTGATCGAACGCCACCTCCTCGGTGGGGACTGTCTGAACACCGGATGTGTGCCCTCCAAGGCGCTCTTGCGGGCGGCCTGGGCCGTCTTCGATGCCCGACAGGCTGAGCAGTACGGCGTAAAAGGGCTTGACGCGATCGAACTTGATTTCGGCGCGGTGATGGAGCGGATGCGAAGGCTGAGAGCCGGGATAAGCCGCCACGATTCGGCATTACGGTTTCGTGACCAACTGGGCGTGGATGTGTATCTTGGTCAGGCGCACTTCGTTGATGGCGAGTCGATCGAGGTTGGCGGAAACAAATTGGCCTTTGATCGGGCCGCAATCTGTACCGGCGCGCGGGCTGCGCTGCCAAAGGTTCCCGGATTGGGGGATGCCGGTTTTCTCACCAATGAAACCGTGTTCAACCTTACCGAATTGCCGCAACGGCTAGCGGTGATCGGTGCCGGCCCCATCGGCTGTGAGCTGGCCCAGGCTTTTGCCCGATTCGGCAGCCATGTGACCCTGATCCAGCGTGGGCCGCAATTACTGCCCCATGAGGATCGGGACGCCGCCACCCTGTTGCAGTCGGCCCTGCTGCGTGAGTCTGTTGAGCTCCTGTTGGAAACCAAGGTGGAAAGTGTGGAGCCGGTTGAGGAAGGGCTGGAGAGTAAACGGCTGAACCTCTTGTGGAAGGACACGCCACTCAGCCTGGAGGTGGACGCAATCCTGGTCGGTGTTGGCCGGGTGCCTAATATCGAAGGGTTGGAATTAGGCAAGGCAGGGGTTGCCTTCAATGATCGCGGGGTACAGGTGGACAACCAACTCCGCACGACCAATACACGTATCTTTGCCGCCGGTGATATCTGCTCCGAACGCAAGTTTACCCACCTTGCCGACGCCCAGGCACGGATACTTATTGCCAATGCCCTTTTTTATACCCGGCAGAAGGTCTCGGATCTGATTGTGCCCCGATGTACCTATACCGACCCGGAGATCGCCCAGGTGGGGTTCAACACCACTGAAATTGAACAGCAGGGGCTGGCGGCGGAGAGTTTTACCGTTCCTCTGGATACGGTGGATCGGGCCATCCTCGACGGTGAGAGCGAAGGCTTTGCACGGGTGCATCTGCGCAAGGGCACGGATAAGATCCTTGGCGCTACTCTGGTCGGTCGCCATGCCGGGGAGATGATCAGCGAACTGACCCTGGCCATGACCTCCGGGCAGGGGCTCGCCGCTATCGGTCGAACCATCCATCCCTATCCGACCCAGGCCGAAGCGATCCGTAAACTGGCCGATGCCTACAACCGTACCCGTCTCACCGCCCCGGTGAAAAAGCTCATGGGATTGTGGTTGCGCTGGCGGAGGCGAAGATGAACCGGAAGCAAATTTTTCTGTTGGCGTTTGCCGCCCTGGCCATCCTGCTTTTTTTTCTTTTGGACCTTGACCGTTTTTTGACCCTGGAATCGCTCAAAGAGCACCGCCAGGTGTTGCAACAGACGGCCAACGACTCCCCGCAGATGAGTGCTCTCGTTTTCATGGCGATCTACATCATCCAGACCGCACTTTCCCTGCCGGGGGCAACCATTCTGTCGCTTGGTGCCGGGTTACTGTTCGGTTCAATCCTGGGCACGGTCTATGCGGTGGTGGCGGCCACAATTGGCGCCACCCTGGCCTTTATCGTTACCCGCTACCTGCTCCACGACATGGTGCAACGCAAATTCGGGCCGCGTTTGGAGGGCATCAACCAAGAGCTTGGCGAGCGCGGCTTCAACTATCTCCTCTTTTTGCGGCTGGTACCCCTGTTTCCCTTCTTTTTAATCAATCTTGCCGCGGGATTAACCCGATTACCATTGCGTACCTTTGTTCTGGCCACTATGTTGGGCATCATCCCCGGCGGCTTTGTCTATGTGAATGCCGGTGCCGGTCTGGCCGCCATTCATACCCTGGGAGACGTTGCCTCACCCCAGGTGCTGGGTTCCTTTGCCCTCTTGGGCCTTTTTTCCCTGGTGCCGGTTGCCTGGCAAAAATGGAGTACGAGAAAGTGAGAAGCAATGAGATCCCTCACCTGCGTTCGGGATGACATTGGGGAGGGGGGCTCAGAAACCTGGCGTCGTCGTCCCTGTCATTTCGAACGCAGAAAGAGATTTTAAAGCAATTGTTTGATTTCCTGTTGTTTTGCCCCTGGCAATGACCGGAGTTGGGCTCCAGCGAGGCCCTTTTGCCAACCCTAAGGAGAAGCGTGTATGGCGTGGACGATAGCCCCCACGATTGAGGAGATATTGAGTAAAGGTCGCGACGGTGTCCCTCTGGAGCGCGATGAGGCCCTAGCGCTGGCCCATCTGGAGTTGGAGAGCCGGGAAACTTACGCCCTGATGGAGAGCGCCGATTATCTTTCCCGCAGCCGCTTCGGGCAAAAGGGAGAGCGCCATTTCCACATCGGCCTCAATGTCGAGCCCTGCCCCATGGACTGTCTCTTCTGTTCGCTGACCCGCAAGGCCGGGCTGTTCACCGAGAAATTCGAATTCTCCATGGATGAGGTCGTGGCCTGGGCTAAGCTGGGAGAGGCCGAAGGCGCGGATGCGCTCAACCTGATGAGCACCGGCACCTATCCTTTTTCCCGCCTGCTCGAGATCGGCCGTCGTCTGAAGAAGGAGGTGAACGTACCGCTTGTGGCCAATGCCCGGGATATCAACCACAAAGAGGGCGAGCAACTGCTGGACGCCGGTTTTGTCGGCTTTTACCATGCGGTCCGCCTCGGTGAAGGCACGGATACCCCCTTTGATCCTAAGCGGCGAATTCAGACCATCCGCGTGCTCAATGATGTTGGGCTCAAATGGGCGAACTGTGTCGAACCGGTAGGGCCCGAGCACAGCGCCGAGGAGATTGTCGATTTGATGCTGCTGGCTCGAGAGGAAAAGGCCACTTACAGCGGTATTATGCGGCGGATTAATTTTCCGGGATCGCCCAAGGAGCCCATGGGTATGATCAGCGAGCGGCGCATGGCCCAGTTGGTGGCGGTCAGCCGTTTGGTGATGGGCGATACGGTCAAGGCCCACTGCACCCATGAACCGCATAGTCTCTCCCTGATTGCCGGGGCTAACCTGTTTTTTCCCGAGGTCGGCTCCAGTCCGCGCGACGGCCTAGCCGATACCGGCAAGGGTCGTGGCTGCTCGATTGCGCATTGTTCGGCTCTTTTGCGTGAAATGGAGTGGAACCCGGATCTGCCCTCCAACTGTTTTTAAACGCTCCCCGCATCTCCCTGGAGAACCCGTGCTCGGAAAAAATTGCTTCATTTGCGGCCTTTTTTTGCTCTTGGCCATGGCGTGGCAGCCCATGCTTTTTGCGGCCGACTTTCGGGTCGGCACCTGGAAGACGGCTCAAACCATCCAGCCCTTTTTTTATCAGGACTTTCTCAACAAGGAAGATACGGCACAGATCTTTGCCTTCACCAATCCAGCGGATCAGAAGACCGCCCTCTTGGCAGGCAGCCTCGACATGACCGGGACCACCTTGGCCCACGCCATCCAGTCGGCGGTCATGGGACAGCCGGTGGTGGTGGTCGCGGCGCTGTGCAACAAATGCTCGGCCTTGGTGGTGCGCAAGGATGGGGCGGTGGAGCAGATTGCCGATCTCAAAGGAAAAAAAATCGGTTATGTGCCTGGGACCATGCATGAGATCCTCCTGCGTGAGGCCCTGACCCGCAGCGGTCTCTCGCCGCTGCGCGATGTGCAATTGGTGCGAGTCGATTTTTTCGACATGGGCACGGCCCTGGCCAAGGGCTCGATCGATGGTTTCCTCTCCGGCGAACCCTTGCCCACTATGGCGGTGGTGCAGGGGTATGGCCGCATCCTCTCCTATCCCTACTACGGTGAATCCGTGGGCACGATTAACGCGGGAATGCTGGTGACCCGCGACCTGATCAACAAAAATCCCAACGCGGTGCAGCAGTTGGTCAACGCCCATGCCCGGGCCACCGAGGCCCTCAACCGGGATCGAGCGCGCTGGTTGGGTCGCGCCGAAACATTCGGTACGCCGCGCATCATCCTTGAACGGGCCGCCGAAAATATGGAGCTGGCCTGGTCCATAGACGAAGATTTTGTCAGCCGTGCCAAGGCGTTGGGTGCGCGGATGCAGGCCTTGGAAGTGATCGACCACCAGCCCGATTATGATCAGCTCTTTGATCTGCGTTTTGTTCGTCAGGTCAAGCTGGAGGCAGGCCGCTGAGGTGAGCAGGTGATTGGGGGCGAGACTCTTGCTGCTAAAAAGCAGTCGTATCCGCTCTTGCTGGGGGTGCTCCTGCCAATGGGCCTGTTGTTCACCTGGTTTCTGGTGAGCAACTTGGGCTTTGTACCCGGATATCTATTGCCTTCCCCGGCTCGGGTGGCGGCCACTGCTCAGGGCTATATTTTCGGTTCTCCCGGAGCAGGGCCGTACAGCGGTCGATTTCTCGGCGATCTCACCGCATCCTTGGGCCGGGTACTGACCGGTTTTTCCTTGGCCGCTCTTTTCGCCATCCCTCTGGGCATCTGCTCTGGGCGGCTCTGCCTGGTGAATACTCTGCTCAGCGGCTTGGTCAACGGTTTGCGCGCGGTGCCCGGGATCTGCTGGTTGCCGCTGGCCATGATCTGGTTTGGCATCGGCCTCAAGACCACGGTCTTTCTCGTGGGCCTGGCCGCCTTTTTTCCCATCTATCAGAACGCCCTGACCGGAGCCCGGCTGGTGGCACCGATTTATCTCCAGGCCGGGGCCATGCTCGGGGTTTCGCGTCTCAAGAGCGTGTTCACCATCCTTCTGCCCATGTCCATGCCCAATATCCTTACCGGTCTGCGCCTGGGCATGGGGATATCCTGGGCCTATCTGGTCCTGGGGGAACTCACCGGGGTCCCGGATGGCCTTGGGGCGGTGATCATGGATGCGCGCATGCTCGGGCAGACCGATCTCATCCTGGCGGGTATTTTTTTGACCGCCCTGATCGGCAAGCTCTGCGACTCCCTCCTGGTACTGCTGATGCGGCTCTCGTTCAAGAGCGCGCGTCGGCAATAGGGAGCACGATGGGTATGGAGCAACAAAAGAACTTGTTGCAAATCATTGACCTCGAACACCGTTACACGCGTGGTGCCCAAGAGGATGTTACTTTTCGTGGCCTGCGGGGTGAGGTCCGAGAGGGGGAACTGGTCTGCCTCATCGGTCGTTCCGGTTGCGGTAAGTCGACCTTGCTCAACATCATCGCCGGTTTTTGCCCCCCCGTTGCGGGGCGCTGCTTGCTGGACGGCCACCCTATTACCCGTCCTGGTCCGGATCGGGGCGTGGTCTTTCAGGAGGATGCACTCTTTCCCTGGCTGACGGTGCGGGAGAACATCACCTTTGGCTTAAAAAATTCAGGGGATTTGACGCAATCCGTGGCGGAGATGCTTGAGCAGGTGGGGCTACGGGACTACGGTAACCACCTACCCCGGGCCCTTTCCGGAGGCATGAAACAGCGGGTGGCCCTGGCCCGGGTTCTGATCCGTTCACCACGCATTCTCTTGATGGACGAACCCTTTGGTGCCTTGGATGCCCAGACTCGGGAGGAGATGCAGGATTTGCTCTTACGGCTGATGCGGGATCGGCGGCAGACGGTGATTTTCGTCACCCACGATGTTCAGGAGGCGGTGACTCTGGCGGATCGAGTCTGGTTGATGGACCGGGGTGTCGGTACGTTCACCCGTGAATTGGCCGTTGCCTTGCCGCGCCCGCGTGATCCGTCCCTCCCCATCTTCCAGGACCATTGCCGGAAACTCCACCACTGGCTGCGCCAAAATCCAGCATGACCAGCACCGCACATCCACAATTAAGCATCATCATTCCCACCCTCAATGAGGCAGTGGCTCTGCCGTTGTTGCTCGCCGATATCCACGCGCAACGAGGACTCACATTTGAGGTGATTGTCGGTGACGGCGGCTCCACGGATACCACGGAGGCTGCCGCGAGGGCTGGAGGAGCGCGCTTTGTCCGTGCCCGCAGGGGGCGGGGTGCCCAGATGACTGATGCTGCTCGTTTGGCCTGTGGGGTGTACCTGCTTTTTCTCCATGCCGATTCCCGACTGGAGGCCCCGTTTCTGCTTTTTGATGCTCTCCAGTCCCTGCGTGAGGCCATGCGGCCTTCCTCCCGCGTGGCCGGTCACTTTTCTCTCCGATTTCAGCGCACCGATTCGGACAACAATTGGGCCTATCAATTTATGGAGGCCAAGACCCGGCTCAATCGCGTCAATACCACCAACGGTGATCAAGGTTTCCTGCTTACGCGGCAGTGGTTTTTCGAACTCGGCGGTTTTGATGCGCGTTTGCCTTTCCTTGAAGACCAACGACTGGCCGAGCAGATCCGCAACCAAGGCCGCTGGATCACCCTACCCGGCGTCCTGAGTACCTCGGCCCGACGTTTTGAAACCGAGGGTTTCCACCGCCGTTATCTGAGCATGGGGTTGATCATGGTTGCCTTCAGCACTGGGCTTGAGGGCTTTTTCACCCGCCTGCCCGGACTTTACCGATTCCAACATCAATGCGGTCGACTGCTCCTTTCCCCGATCCTCATCGGCTTTTTCGTCACGCTCTTTAGCGGGGTCCGTTTTCGGGGAATTGTGGCACGGGTCCGTCGTCTCGGAGGTTATCTGGCCGAAAACACCTGGCAACCCTTTTTCTATATCGATGTCTGCCTGCAGATGGTTTCCGGACGGCATGGCCTCGTTGTGCTGCCCCTGTATGACCGATGGTTCGCACCGGTATTGAACCATCGGGTAGTGGTACTTGTGATCGGCTGGGGAGCCGTGCTCCTCTTTGCCGGTCTGGTGACGCCGATTGTTTGGCTTGCGGAGTGGTGGCAGCAACGAAGGCGTCTCGGCCAATGCTGAAAGGAAAGAGCGAGATCGCCATCATGGTGCGGGTACCGGTGGCAGGGAAGGTCAAGACCCGGCTCATTCCGGCCTTGGGTGCGGAAGGGGCCTGCTGTTTTTATCAAGCCATGGTGGAGGATATCCTCCGGCAAGCAAAGGCAACCGGGATGCCGATCCACCTTTTTTTTACCGGAGGGACCAAGGCGCAATTGCCCCTGTCCTGGCAGCCGTTTGCTGCAAATATCTCCCTGCAGCAGGGAGAAGATTTGGGGGCACGCATGTCCCATGTCGTTGCCACCTGTTTCCAGGAGTCTGCGCAAGTAGTGCTGATCGGCAGTGATATACCGGATATGCGCACGGAAATCCTGGTCAGTGCCGATCGGGCTTTGGCTGCGCATGAGGTGGTCCTTACCCCGGCAATGGATGGGGGCTACTGTCTGCTCGGCCTCAAACGGGGCGTGGATGTGGCGAAAATTTTCCGCGATATGCCCTGGAGCACGCATCGCGTTCTGGCCATTACCCGGCAGCGTTTGAGCGACCTGGGCCACCGGGTCAGCTTCCTGCCGGCCTTACGTGATATCGATACTCCGGAAGATTTGCTGGCCTACCAAAAGCAAGCCAATCCGTCCGCTCACCGTGTCAACCAGATGTTGACCTCGCTTAAATTTCGTCCTTAACTTTCGCAAAACATTCCGGGCAGCAACCGTGGGAAACGGCGGTGCCGCTCTTGCGGTAAAGGAACTCCTCCATTCGCATCCAGGGCCCCTTGCCTGGTTCAGCTTCGCTGTCATCGCGGATCTTTTTACAGTACACGCAGACCGGAAGGATGCCTTCCAATGTTTGGATATCGTGGAGAGCTTTTTGCAGGCTGACAATCAAGTCCTCGTTCTGCTTCTGGATGCTCGTTCGATGTGCAATTTCTGTTTGTAGGGATTGATTTGCTTGATTTAGTTCTCGGAAAATCAGTTCGTAGGGGCGCTTGAGTCCGGTTGTGATGATTGCTTTATAGAGGAGGAGAAACGAAAAAATTTTAAAATAATGACCGACCAGATTGGAGAAGCCGTAGTTGCTGATATAGAAGGTGAAGGCGAGTTCTGAAACAATCGTGCAGAGGATTGAGAAGAGAAGGGTTTGGACAGTCTGTATCTCAAATTTTTCTCTGTTTTTGTAAAGACCATAGATCGAGGTCAAAAGGATGGTGCAGATGATGTACTCGCTGATCTTTTTAAAGGGCGTAAGGCCGGATTCGGCGACAAAGCAAACCGGGAATATTTTCCAGGAAAAGATGCTGGCCACCAGCAGCGCGGTTGCAGCAAGATACGTTGCAAAAATCCACTCACCCCGAGGCAGTTTTTTGCTGCGAAGAAAGAAAAAGGCAACCAGCAGGGTGATACTCTCCATGTAGCGGGCACCGATCCACAGTTGATTTGCATAGTAATCGTAGTCGGTAAAGATCGGCATCCCTTTATAGGAGAGGGTGTGGAGGAGATCGAGAAACCCTATAAACAAGTAGGCGATACCGACAAAGAGCAGGTAGGTGTTGCTAATATATTGCTTGGAATTCCAGGCAATGACAAAGATGGAGCAGGCGACGACTACACTGAAGATTTCGGCAAGGGCGTGAAACAGCAGATAGTTGACAAAAGTGGTGTAGTAGAGGCCGATAAAGGCTGCCAAGAGCACGCTGGTATTGAGGAGAAACTGACGATTAGCGGTGGCAGATTCCATGCGAGCCTTCCTTGCAGATTTTCAACGGAAAATGTGCCTCATGTCTTGCTTGGGATTGTAGCGGGTATTTTTTAAATAGCCAATTATTTTAGAAGGATAAGTCGGAATAAGGGGCTGGGGCCAATTCTTGTTAGGGGTAAGATGCTACAAAAAAGGATAAAGAGGCGGTGGGGGCCGCCTCTTGCAGGAGGGAGTATATTGCAGGGGGAGGGGACGGAGATTTGAAGAAAGTTTGTTGGTTCAAGATCGGGAACTGGTTGAGGTCGAAGATCAACCAAAACGGCCGGTGATGTAGTCCTCGGTGAGTTGGTGCCGGGGGTTGGTGAAGATGCGGTCGGTTGGGCCGACTTCAACCAGGTCACCGAGGTGAAAGTAGGCGGTCCGTTGGGAAACGCGGGCGGCCTGCTGCATATTATGGGTTACGATAACGATGGTGTACTGTTCCTTGAGCTCGGTAATCAGGTCTTCGACAGTGGCGGTGGCGATGGGGTCCAGTGCAGAGCAGGGTTCGTCCATGAGAATCACTTCCGGACGCACGGCAATGGCCCGGGCAATACAGAGGCGTTGCTGTTGGCCTCCGGAGAGTCCGGTTCCGGGTTGATCAAGGCGATCATTGACCTCATTCCACAGGCCTGCTTTTTTGAGTGAATCCTCAACGATGTCGGCCAATTCGCTTTTATTGTGCACCAAACCATGAATTTTGGGGCCATAGGCCACGTTATCAAAGATGGATTTGGGAAAGGGATTGGGCTTTTGAAAAACCATGCCTACCTGCGCCCGTAAGGGCACCACATCCACCTTCTTGTCGTAGATGTTGAGATCGTCCAGCATAATTTCTCCGGTCACCCGGCAGCTGGCAACGGTGTCGTTCATGCGGTTGAGGCAGCGGAGAAAGGTTGATTTGCCGCAGCCAGAGGGGCCGATCATAGCCAACACCTCGTTTTTGCCGACATCAATGCTGACATTATTGATGGCGTGCTTTTCTCCGTAATAGACGTTGACGGCACGGCAAGTCATACGCGGCTCGTCGATAAAAGGGACGCCAACGGTCTGGCGTTGATCACGGTCGACCTTACGCACCTTGGTTGCGGCTGCTTCCACTTCTTTTTTTTCTAAAATTGCATCACGCATGTCTAAAACCGTGTCGATTGCTGCTGCCATCTGTTCGCTCCCATCCCCAGAAGGCCGCAAACGACCTTCCGGGGTTTCTAATTGCTGCTTTGAGTATGCCACTCAGTCTCTGAATCAGTCAAGTTTGACCGGCGTCAAAGCCTTGGCGATAGCGGCATATTGAGCTCTTTCCTCTTTAGGCGCAGGGATCAGACCTTTCTCGGCCAGGTATCCTTCTTCCCCCCAAGCACGATCGCTGGTGTACTCGCCCAGATATTCTTTTATGCCTGGAATAACGCCAACATGTGCGTTCTTGACATAGATGAACAGCGGGCGGGAAACAACGTACTTGCCAGCGGCGATGTTCTCGAAGGTCGGGGCTTCGCCGTCGATGATGGAACCCTGGAGCTTATCGCCATTCTGATCAAGGAAGCTGAAACCAAAGATACCCAGGCTTTTCGGGTTGGCCTCAAGTTTCTGCACGATCAGGTTGTCGTTCTCACCGGCTTCGATGTAGGCACCATCCTCACGAACGGTCTGGCAGACTGCCTTGAATTTCTTTTTATCGGTTTCCTTCATGGCTTTGATGAAATCATATTCAACACAGCCTTCATCCATAACGAGCTCAACAAAAGCGTCACGGGTTCCGGAAGTAGGCGGAGGCCCAAGAACTTCGATCTTATCGGCAGGCAGGTTCTTGTTGATGTCTTTCCAGGTTTTGTAGGGGTTGGCGACCAATTTGTCACCGCCTTCCGGGCTAGGAACTTCTTTTGCCAGAGCCAAGTACAGGTCTTTACGGGATACGTTGAACTGTTCGGCCTTTTTGCTGTTGGCCACAACAATTCCATCATAACCGACTTTGATTTCAGTGATTTCTTTCACACCATTCTTCTGGCAGGTATCCAACTCGGATTTTTTCATCCGCCGGGAGGCGTTGGTAAGATCCGGAGTATTAACGTCGGCACCGGCGCAGAACAATTTCATGCCGCCACCTGTTCCAGTGGATTCGATTTTCGGCGTTTTGAATTTAGTGGTTTTTCCGAATTGCTCGGCAACAGCGGTGCTGAACGGATACACGGTAGAAGAACCTACCATGGAGATGTAGTCACGCCCTTCAGCAGCAGGGGCGGTGGTCGCAGCGGCAACCAGCAGAGATGCGGCAGCCAGGGTTAATCCAAATTTTTGCATGGGAATATCTCCTTTAAAGATTGATTGTAAAGATGATCGCATAGACAGTAGCGGGTACGCGTTTAAATTGTGTTAGCAACGTATTCTGATTGCATTACCATCGGCGTTCGAATTTGTTGCGCAGAATAACCGCGGTGGCATTCATGGCCAGAAGCAGGAAAAGCAGGACCATGATTGCCGCGGAAGTGCGCTCGACAAAGGCACGTTCCGGCGAATCAGCCCAGAGAAAAATTTGCACCGGCAAAACCGTAGATGGATCAGAAAGGCCGTGTGGCACATCGACGATAAAGGCCACCATGCCGATCATTAAAAGCGGAGCGGTTTCTCCAAGCGCACGGGCCATGCCGATAATAGCACCGGTAAGCATGCCCGGTAGGGCCAGAGGGAGAATGTGGTGGCTGATTGTCTGCATTTTTGACGCTCCGACACCCAGGGCCGCCTCGCGGATAGAGGGCGGAACCGATTTGAGCGAGGCCCGGCTGGCAATGATGATGGTGGGCAGGGTCATAAGCGTCAGGACCAAGCCGCCAACCATGGAAGAAGACCTAGGCAGATGCATGAAGTTGAGGAAAACAGCTAAGCCAAGCAAACCAAAGACAATCGAGGGAATGGCCGCCAAATTGTTGATATTGACTTCAATCAAGTCGGTCCAGCTATTTTGGGGGGCAAATTCCTCCAGGTAGACGGCAGCGGCAACACCGATGGGGAAGCTGAGCAGCAGGGTTACCAGCAGAGTGTAGAGTGAGCCCATGGCGGCACCGCGGATGCCTGCAAGTTCAGGTTCCCGCGAATCCCCGGCTTCAAAAAAGATGGTATTAAACGATTTTTTCAGTCGTCCGGCTGTCATCAACTGGTCGATCCAGCCTATTTCTTTATCGCTGACGCGACGCTCGGATTCGGGTACATCACGGGGGATGTGCCCTTTAACGAACATATCCACCTCATCGTCCGCCGGCACCCACAAGGAGAGGGTAGAGCCGATCAACTCGGGTTTGCTCATAACCAGCCGCTGAAGTTGGAACGAGGCCCCTGTGCTGATCAGTTTGCTCACGGCCCGTTTGTCGGCACGTCCCTGGACCTGGGGGAAAATATCCAAGGTTGCCTTGCGGATCAGGGCGGCGTAGTTGACCGTGGCCAGGTTATTGACATCCAGGGACTGGGGATCAAGGTGGATATCAAGCAGAACCTCGGTCTGCAAGAAGGCTGTATAGCCCTTGGCGCCAATGGAGCCAAGCAGCAGGACCAAAAAGAGCAAGCTCATTACTATTGCAGAGAGGCCGAAAAAACGGAACCGTTTCTCCTTGCGGTAACGGGCTGCCAGGCCCAGGTTGACCCGGTCCATGGTCGTCATAGATTCAGATTCGTTCATCGCCGCTCTCCTTTGTTCGTTTGTTTATTCGTATTCTTCACGGTATTTACGCACTACATAGAGGGCGATAACATTGAGCACCAGGGTGACCACGAACAGCAGCAGTCCAAGGGCAAAGGCGGCCAGGGTCTTGGGGCTGTCGAACTCCTGGTCACCGACCAGCAGGGTAACGATCTGCACCGTGACCGTGGTCACCGCCTGGAGCGGATTCACCGTCAGATTGGCGGCGAGGCCAGCCGCCATGACCACGATCATGGTCTCGCCAATGGCACGGGAAACGGCCAGGAGCACTGAGCCGACAATGCCCGGCAGGGCTGCCGGTATAATGACCAGCTTGATGGTCTCACTCTTGGTGGCGCCAAGGCCGTAGGACCCGTCACGCAAGGACTGGGGCACGGCATTGATGACATCGTCGGAGAGAGAGGAGACAAAGGGGATGATCATGATCCCCATGACCAGACCGGCGGCAAGGGCACTTTCCGAGGAAACCGAAAGCCCCGCAAATAATCCCATGTCGCGAATAAAGGGGGCAACCACCAAGGCGGCGAAGAAGCCGTAGACAACCGTGGGCACACCGGCCAGAATTTCGAGCAGCGGCTTGACCGTGGTCCGAAATTTGGATCCGGCATATTCGGAGAGATAAATTGCCGACATCAGGCCAAAGGGAACGGCGATGGACATGGCAATACCGGAGATGAGAAAGGTCCCGGTCAGAACCGGAATAGCGCCAAAACTCCCGGAACTTCCGGCCTGATCGGCACGGATCGCCATTTGCGGGCTCCATTTGAGGCCAAAGAGAAAATCGTAAAAGGGAACCTGCTGGAAAAAACGGATCGATTCGAACAGCACTGAAAGGACGATACCGATGGTGATAAAGATGGCAAAGGTGGAGCAAAGGGTCAAAACGATCTCGATTGCCAATTCCACCTGGTTGCGGGCCCGCAGGGTGGGCTGAATCCGGGAGTAGGCAAAATAAGCGGCTACCAGGGCCGTGCTCAACGCCAGGGCCGCCATGGCCATGTTACCGATGCGCATCATGCCCACATAGCGATCGGCCGCAGCCTGCAGCACCGGGTCGACAGTATGGCTGTACACATTGCCGGACACCAGGTTGCGCACATCGTTGACCATGAGGTTTAACTGGTCGGGAGTGAGTGCACCTTTGGCCTCGCGGACACCGTCCATGACGATGCGGGTAAGCAGGGGATCGGACGCGGTCTGCCAGATGATGACGATGATCAGTGCCGGCACCGCACACCACAAGGCGGTGAGCATACCGTAATAACCTGGCCGTGAATGCATCCTGATGGTGGTCGCCCGGGAGGACAGGGCAAATGCCCTGCGTTTTCCCTGCCAGAAGGCCAGGGTCGACAGGGCGAGAACAACGCTGATAAGCAACATGGGGGACATGGGAACTCCATTGATGAGCTGGGTGAGACGATCACACCCACACTGGAATCCTAGAGTATCGATGATTTATTAAGGCGGGATTCGACCACTATTAGGATTCCGTTAGGATTCTTGCACCCTCTAGGGCATTATGGTTAACAAAGGACTTCGAAGGCTCGGGAAGTGTGTCTGCTCCTGCAGAGCCTTTCTACAGGTTTGGTTCCTGTAGTTTCTCCGCCGCCATCAATCTTAAACGAGAGAGAAAATCGCTTTGAATTTATTGCAATTTTTTCAGGATCTTCGCCGCCGAGATCATAAACCCGCCTTCGGTGCCCTGCAGATTTTTCGCTACATCGGTCCGGGGCTCTTGGTGACGGTCGGATTTATCGACCCGGGCAACTGGGCATCCAACATTGCCGCTGGCGCTGGCTATGGCTACACGCTGCTATGGATGGTCACCCTTTCCACCCTGATGCTTATCGTGCTTCAGCATAATGTGGCCCATCTCGGGATTGTCAGCGGGCTTTGCCTTTCAGAGGCAGCCAGCCAGTACACCCCCAAGTGGATAAACCGGCCGGTGTTGGGCTCCGCCATGCTTGCCTCGATTTCCACCTCTTTGGCGGAGATTCTCGGCGGTGCCATCGCCCTGCAGATGTTGCTGGATATTCCCCTGCCGGCCGGTGCTCTGCTGGTGGTCTTGTTTGTTTCGGTGATGCTGTTCACCAACTCCTATCGGGCGGTGGAAAAGATCATCATCGGCTTTGTTTCCGTGATCGGGCTCTCCTTTCTCTATGAGTTGACTTTGGTGGATATCGATTGGGCCCAGGCCGGAGTCGCCTGGGTGCGGCCTAGCCTGCCCGAGGGGAGCATCGTGATAGTGATGAGTGTGCTCGGGGCTGTGGTCATGCCGCATAACCTCTTTCTCCACAGTGAGATTATCCAGAGCCGTCAATGGAATCTGGAAGACGAGGTGGTGATCAAAAAACAACTCGATTATGAACTTTTCGATACCCTGTTCAGTATGCTCATCGGTTGGGCCATTAACAGCGCCATGATTCTGCTGGCCGCCACCACCTTTTTCAAGCACGGTACCATGGTCGATCAGTTGCCCCAGGCCCAGAGCATGCTGGTACCACTGTTGGGTAACAGTGCTGCCGATGTTTTTGCCCTAGCCCTGCTCTTTGCCGGCCTGGCCTCCACCATCACCTCGGCCATTTCCGGTGGTTCCATCTTTGCCGGAATCTTTAACGAGCCTTATGATATCAAGGACAGCCATTCACGGTTGGGGATCTTTATTTCCCTTGTAGGCGGTTACCTGCTGCTGCTTTTGGTCAATGATGCCTTTAAAGCGTTGATTGTTTCGCAGATGGTGCTCAGTATCCAACTCCCCCTGACCATCTGTTTGCAGGTATATCTGACCTCCTCAACCAAGGTTATGGGCAAACACGCTAATCCGTTGGGGACCAAGCTGCTGCTTTGGGCGATTACGATTGTGGTCTCCGGGCTGAATGTGGTCCTGTTGCGCAGTTTTTTTTAAGTGGGCACAAAGAGTTATATTGTTCAGATATAAAGCGTGGAGAGGCTTTTCTCTTTCCACCGAGTGAAGAAAACAGCTCCCGGGAGGTACCATGGGAAAATGTATTGGCGTACTGACTGCCGGCGGTGATAGTCCCGGTCTCAATGCCGCGATTCGCGCCATCGGCAAAAGCGCACTCAATGCCTACAACATGCAGGTGATTGGTTTTCGCGACGGTTTTCGGGGGTTGATGGAGAACAGAACCGTCCTTCTCGAGGGAGAGATCCTCTCCGGCATTTTAACCCTGGGGGGAACCATTCTCGGCACCAGCCGCGACAAACCCCACAAGATGCCGGTGGGATCCAAGGTCCAGGATATGACCGAGGTTATGATAGACAACTACCACCGGCATAACCTTGAGGCCATTATCTGTATCGGTGGCGGCGGGACCCAGAAAAACGCACATCGGCTGGCCCAGGCCGGAGTCAACGTGCTCACCTTGCCTAAGACCATCGATAACGATGTGGCCATGACTGATGTCACCTTTGGTTTCGATACCGCCCTGTCGATTGCCACCGATGCCATTGACCGGCTGCATTCCACCGCCCACAGCCACCATCGCATCATCGTGGTCGAGATCATGGGGCATAATACCGGCTGGCTCGGGTTAGGGGCCGGCCTGGCCAGTGGTGCCGATGTTATTCTCATCCCCGAGATTCCCTACGAGGTTGACCAGGTGGCCGAGGCTATCCGCCGCCGCCGTCACCGCGGCAAAAATTTTAGTATTGTCGCTGTTTCCGAGGGGGCACTGTCGAAACAAGATGCCAAGTCGCTGGCTGAGCTGAAAGAGAGAAAGCAGGCAGCGGCCAAGGACGAGAAAAAGCAAAAGAAGGTTTCTGCGGCTCTGACCGCCTTCCAGGTCAACCATACCAGCAACACTCTGCGCCTTTCCGCGGAGCTGGAAGCTCTCACCGGTCTTGAAAGCCGGGTGACCATCCTCGGGCACCTCCAGCGTGGCGGTACGCCGACTGCCGCCGACCGCATCCTTGCCACCCGTTTAGGCACCGCTTGTGCGGCTGCGGTGGCCGAACGCAACTTCGGTAAAATGGTGGCAGTGAAGGGGGAGTCGACTGAACTGGTGGATCTGGCCGAGGTGGTGGGCAAGCGGAAGCTGGTGCCCCCGGATCACCCCTGGATTCGAGCAGCCCTGGAAACCGGAGCCTGTCTGGGCAATAACAAGTTGGCGGGCTAGCCTTTAAAATTTTGGGGGAAAGGGGCTGCAACCGCCAATGCGGCTGCAGCCCCGTGGATACAGGCCGGAGGGCCTGGAGGAAGGGTGGGGGCGCAACTCCTTTTGGTTTTTTTAGTGCGGATCGGAACTGCTGCGGACAATTTCGCCTTCGACCAGGTAGATAACCTCTTCGGCAATGTTTTTAGCCCGGTCGCCGATCCGCTCCAAGTGGCGGGCAATCAGGTAGAGGTTGATCAGACAGGCTGCATGCTCCGAGTGGTTTCCAATCTCAGTGACTACAACATTGTAAGCCGTATTCCGCTCCTGATCGACCTCGTCATCCATGAGAAAAATCTTGCGCGCCATGGCCGCATCCTCGGTCACCAGGGCATCAAGGGCGATTTTTACCATCTCAAGGGCCTTGGTGGCCATGGGACGGTAATCCAGGGCAAAAGTGTACTCCTTTGGCTTGGTTTTGTTGATGGTGAGGATGCGTTTGGCAATATTGACCGCGATATCGGCAATACGCTCGAGTTCGCTGTTGATCTTGATCACCGAGACGATTAGGCGCAGGTCGCGGGCCACCGGCTGATGAAGGGCAAGAATTTTGAGGCACTCTTCCTCGACTCGGATTTCCATGTCGTCAATCTCCCAGTCTCCGGTCATCAATGCCTGGGCATCCTCGTTGTCGCCGGTTTCGAGAATGGCGCTCGCCCGGCGTAGGCGGTCCTCGGCCAGGGTGCCCAGTTCAAGGATCATTTTTTTCAGTTGGTCGATTTCCCGATGGAAATACATATGTCTGCTCACGGTGTCTCCTCCGCAGATGGCACTCTAGATTTGTGAAACTAAAAAGTCAGAATACTTTTTAGTTTATGACCATTTTCACCAGGTTAGAAACTGATTAGGATAATGTTAGCGTTTATCTTTTTTCTTGCAAGCTGGCCGGTGCTGCATAACAGTAGCGTGCAAATTATCCAGGTTTTATACAGGAGTTCAATGTGAAAAAACCAAGCATCCTGGTTGTCGAAGACGACACCGACATCCAACAGCTTGTCAGTTACAATCTCATTAAAGCCGGCTTGAATGTTACCTGCGCCGACACCGGCGAGGAAGCCTTGCAGCTGCTCAGCCGGGAAGCCTTTGATGCCATGGTGCTTGATCTCATGCTTCCGGGCAAGGACGGCAACGAGGTCTGCCGGGTGGTCCGCTCGCAGGAGAATATCAAGGGGTTGCCGATCGTCATGCTGACAGCCAAGAGTGAGGAGGACGACATCGTCTGCGGCCTTGAATGCGGGGCGGACGATTACGTTACCAAACCCTTCAGTCCCCGGGTGCTGATTGCCCGACTTGAGGCCGCCCTGCGCCGAAAACCCGAGTCGGGGCCCGCGAGTGACGAGGAGGTCGGATTCATCAGCCGCCACGGCATGGAGATTCACTCCGGCCGTCATGAAGTCCGGGTCAACGGTGACGAGATCCAACTGACCGCCTCTGAATTTACCATCCTAGAGCTGATGGCCGCGCGTCCGGGCTGGGTCTTCTCCCGGCAACAGATCATTGATCAGGTGCGTGGCTACGACTACAGTATCACTCCCCGGGCCGTTGACGTGCAAATATTCGGCCTGCGCAAAAAACTCGGCTCAGCAGGGACCTGTATCGAGACCGTCCGCGGGATCGGATACCGGATCCGGGAATAGTTGTTATGGGGCGGCTTGCCGCCTCGCCCCATTTTCTTGTCTGCCCTGCCTCTCCGGGGCACAATCTCAATCCAGTAGAGATGCGCATGCGTAACGTTCGTCTATTTTGGCAAATATTTCCCTCCACCGCAGGGATTATCTTCGTGACCATGGTCCTGGCTCTCTGGATTGGTACGACCACCGGGCATAATTTTTTCCTCGATCATCTCAAAAAGGACATCTATGAGCGGGGCATGCTTATCGAATCCACGATCAGCCGTTTGAGTCAGGGAGACGATGCAACGTTCCAGAGTTTCGTTCGTCAAAATGGTCGAAGGGCAGGCACCCGGATCACGGTGATTGACGGCAATGGTGTGGTTTTGGCCGACTCCAACGAAGACCATACTCTCATGGAGAACCACGGTCATCGGCCCGAAGTCCTCTCCGCCTTGAGCGGCGAGACCGGCCACTCCATTCGTCTGAGTCAGACCTTGGGCGAAACCATGCTGTATTCCGCTATTCCCATCCAGTTGGGTGTTGACGGCCATCGCGGTGTCCTTCGTCTGGCCTTGGCGGTCACCCCGATCGAGAACATGCTCAGTGGCTTCCAAAAGCAAATGTTGGCGATCGCTTTTGGTTTGGTTTTATTGGCAATAGTGCTTTCGCTCTATGCGGCGAAGCGGATCAGTCGGCCGCTTGAGAAGATGAAGCAGGGCGCGGAGCAACTCACCAAGGGACGGATCGACCAACTGGTAAAAATTGATAGCGAGCACATGTCGATGGAGATGGCAGGACTTGCCAACTCGATCAATCAGATGGCCGATCAGATTAACCGCCGCGTGCGGATCATCATCCAGCAACGCAACGAGCTTGAAGCCGTGTTCTCGAGCATGGCCGATGCGGTGGTGGCCATTGATTCCGAGAAGAATATCATTCGCATGAATCAGGCCGCGGCCACCCTTTTTTCCCTGCCTTCAGAGGTGGTCAAAGGCAAGGCGGTCCAGGGGGTGATCCGCAATCCTTACATTCTGGAGATGATCGATTTCACCCTTAGCCACAACAAGCAGCAGGAGCAGAAGGTGACCCTGTTCAACGGAGCGGAGCCGATTATGCTTGAAATTCACTCGGTGCCCCTGCGCGACGAGACCGACAAAAGCATGGGCACGCTCCTGGTGATGAATGACCTGACCAAGCTCAACCGGCTGGAGAATATCCGCCAGGACTTTGTCGCCAATGTCTCCCACGAGTTGAAAACCCCGATTACAGCCATCAAGGGCTATGTGGAAACCCTGCTCGACGGGGCCATGGAGGATGAGGACAATGCCCGTCGTTTCCTTAACATTGTGGTTCGGCAAGCCAACCGTTTGGATGCGATTGTTGATGACCTTTTGATCCTGTCGCGGATTGAGGATCGGGAGAGCAAGGAGGATATCGAACTGACGGTGAGTGAGGTCGGGTCGGTGTTGGAGAGTGCGCTCCAGACCTGCGCCGTCAATGCGGACGAGAAGGATATTGTGATTGAGGTGGAATGCGACGAGGAATTGTATGCGGCCATCAACCAGCCGCTGCTGGAGCAGGCCGTGATCAACCTGCTCAATAACGCCATTGCCTACAGCCCACCAGGGACCCGCATTACCTTAAACTGTCAGGGAAGCCGTACCGTTCAGGGCGAGCAGCAGGTTCATTTCAGTGTCACCGACAACGGTTCCGGCATAGCCAAGGAGCATCTGCCGAGACTGTTCGAGCGTTTTTACCGCTGCGATAAAGCCCGCTCCAGGGACCAGGGTGGCACAGGACTCGGGCTTGCCATCGTCAAGCACATTGCTCATGCCCATAAGGGCACGGTGGAGGTGGAAAGTTGTCCCGGCAAAGGTTCGACCTTTACCATCACCCTGCCCGGCATATTGCCCCCCGGTGGCAGCAATGAGGATATGGACGATTTGTGATGGAGGACGAAACGTCGTTTTCGTGATTTTTGATAAGAGCGACGATGGTATCGCTCAACCAAAGGCCTCTGCCACCGCTCTGGCCAATCCGGCCAGGGTGTAGGGCTTTTTAAGATAACTCTGCGCGCCCAGCACCATTGCCTCGCGAACCCGGTCGGTCTGGGCATAGCCGCTCACCAGAATTGCCGCTTGTCCGGGCCGGAGCGTAAGTATCCGCTGATAGGTTTCCAAACCGTCGATCCCCGGGTGCATGATCATATCCAAAAGCACCAGATCAAAGGGCTGCCTGCGTATCTGTTCAAGGGCCTCTTCGCCGCCTGCAGCGGTGACCACCTCATACCCCAAACTTTGCAACATGCTTGCCGCCAAAAGGCGCTGCTCCTCAAGGTCATCCACCACCAACAGCCGTTGTCCCTCGCCGCGATAGTGCTGCAGATCCTCACCCGGTTTTTCTTGAACCAGATCCCGTGTTGCCGGGAAATAGAGACTGAATTCCGTGCCCAGCCCCTCGGTGGAGGTTACTGTAATATAGCCGTGGTGATCCTCTACCGTGCCCCAAACCACGGTCATCCCCAGACCGGTACCGCTGCGACCGAGTGTTTTTTTCGAGAAAAACGGCTCAAAGATACGGTCCAGATCTTTTTGGGCGATCCCGATGCCCTGATCACAAACCCTGAGCAGTACATAATTACCCTCGCACACCTCCTCATAGCCGGCGATGGGTTTGTCCAAGTAACAGTTTTCGGTGAGCACGCTAATGTTCCCACCCGCGGGCTGGGCCTCGGCCGCATTGACAATCAGGTTCATCACCGTCTTTTGCAGGTGGACCCGTGACCCCTTGATACGGAGCAAGTCTGGGGCGAGTTCCGTTTTGACGTTGAGCTGCGGATGTTCGACTTGGATCCGTATCCATTCCGGGGCTGCAAGAAATTGGCGGATAAGGCTGTTCAGATCAAGGACCACGGGCTGAAGTACGCCGCGTCTGGCCAGGGTCAACAGGTCTTGGACGATTTCACTAGCCTTGAGTCCGGAGTCGCGGATGGCCCTAATTGCACGTCGATTGGGAGAATCTCCGGGCATTGAGGCCAAAAGCATATCCGGATAGCCCACCATTGCGGAAAGCACATTATTGAGATCGTGGGCCACACCACCGGCCAGTACTCCCAAAACCTCCATTTTGCGGCTACGGATGAGTTGTTCCTGAAGTTCGGCAACCGCCTCCTCAGCCTGTTGACGCTGGGTAAGCATCCGGTTTGCGGCTCGGGCCAACCCCTGGAATTCGCTGAAATTCACCGATTGGTCGTCAATTTGCTCATTGTCGGTCGCGGCGTGTTCAAAAAAACTCGCAAAGCCCTGGATGTTGGCACCGATACGGGCCGTGATCAGGCGGGAGATGAAGGCCACTCCACCCAGGGTAAGGAGCAGGATGATGGCGATTACTCCGAGATCGTGTTTGATTTTAGCCTGTAGCACTCCTTTTTTCTCGGCGAGTACGGTGTTGATCGCATCTAGGTACACTCCGGTGCCGACCATCCACTGCCAGGATTCAATCGCCTTGGCGTAGGCCAGTTTATGGGCGGGAAGACCGGTGGTCGGGCGGATGGTGCCTATATAGTCAAGAAAGATGCCGTCTTTTTGCTGGCAACCGTGGATCAGTTCCTGCAGTATCGCTACCCCATTGGGATCGCGAAGATTCCATTGGTTGACCCCCAGGTTTTCCGGCTTGTAATGGGCCAGGGTGTTGGCCTTGAAGTCGTAGACAAAGATATAGCCATCTTTCCCGTAACGAATGGTGTTGATCCGGGCCAGGGTTTGGGCCTGGATCTCCTGTTCGAAATCTTCAAGGTATTCACCGGTGCCGATCCACCAATTATAGGGGGCAAAGTTCCGGCTATAGCCGATTTTTTCGGACATGCGCGTGGTCTCGCCGGGTTTGTACCAGTGCCATCGGAGGTAACCCGCGCTCTGTTGGCGCATGAGGGCAATAAAGCGGCGGATGGTGTACAGGCCCTCACTGTCCTGCAGATCCCAGAGATTGCGTCCCTCGAGTTTGGGCGTGAATGGCAGGAGGATATTATTGCCCTGCATGTCGTAGATGAAATAATAGCCACGGCCTTGATTGAAGCGGACGTTTCGCAGGGCCTCGCGGATCATGGCCTGGATCTCGGCGGCACTCTTCTGCGCGTGATAGGTGTGGTACAAAGAGTTGGCGATGTTCCAGGCCTGATCTACCTGTTCCTTGATAGCGATTTTGAGAGCTGACTCGGTGGTCGAGCGCTGATAGCGGATATAATCCACCACTCGGTTGACTTCCTGCTGAATCAGGGCTTTTTGTTGATCCAGAAAGGTGCTGCGCAGGTGGTCGGCTTCATCTTCAAACTTGCTGTACTCCCGACTGATCCACAGGGTCCCTACCAGGCCGACCGCCAGGGTGGCCATGAGGAGCATGCTGAGAATCAAGGTGGTGCGAAGGCTGTTTAAAGGCCGCATATTTGGTCCCACCAGGACGGTTTAGGGTTGTGGGGGGAAACGTGGGTGTGTGGGGAGAGATGCTGGCAGGAACACCTCCCCCTCTAGTTATTAGAGGGGGAGGTGTTCCTGCCGTCAAATGCTTTTTTTCAAGATGTCCTTTCAGCAGAGGATGCGTAGATTCAAGCCCAAAAGGGGTTATAGTGGAAAAACGAGTATCCTAAGGGCCATAAAGACCTGCCAGGCGAGCAGGCAGCCAAGCAGCGAGGTGAAACGCATCAATCGGCAGGCACGGGGGATATGGCCCAGGGTGACGCTCTCCAGGCCAAGGCCGATGTAAGGTTTTTCCACCAGTTTACCGTGGTAGTAGTTGGGGCCGTTCAACTGCACTCCGAGGGCTCCGGCAAAGGCCGCCTCGGGATAACCGGCATTGGGGCTGGAGTGATTTTTTCCCTCCCTCCATCCGGTGGTCAGGGCAAGGGAGCTGGAGCAGCCTTGTACCAGGCCGCTGGTAACGGCGATCAGTACCACGGAAAGCCGGGCCGGTAAGAAATTGGCCAGGTCGTCGATGCGGGCGGCAATACGGCCAAAGAGGAGATAACGGGGGTTTTTATAACCCACCATCGAATCCATGGTGTTGATCATTTTGTAGGCCAGTGCCAGGGGCGCACCGCCCAAAGCGGCAAAAAATAGGGGTGAGAGAACGCCGTCCACCGCATTTTCCGCCACCGTCTCCACCGTGGCTCGGGCGATATCATCAGCCTGATACCGCTCGACATCACGGCCGACAATCATTGCCACCTGGGCGCGGGCGGTGTCGACCTGTCCCTCTCGTAAGGAAGAATCGATCTCCATGGCGGCTTGGGAAAGCGACCGGGCGGAGAAGCAATAAAAAAGGAGCACGGTCTCCACAAGAAACCCGAGCAGCACGTGCATCTGGTAAGCCAGACTGACAACCAGGAAGCTCAGGCCCCAACAACCGAGAATAAGGGTCAGGGTAAAGAGGCCGCCGGCCATAAGTTCATGGGGAAACCACTTGCGAAACAGGGGCTCTGCCAGTTCGATTGCCCGGCCCATCCAGCGGATCGGGTGTGGCAGCCAACGAGGGTCGCCCAGGAGGCTGTCGAGGGCAAAGGCGGCGGGCAGGGTTAACCAAGGCAAGAGCTCAATCATCGATCAATCCTCCTGCGTGCCGACTGCCGTGAGCAGATGGCGGCAGACAGCCTCGTTGGTGGCCGCATCCTTAAGGGCAATGCGAATGTGCCGCTCGTCCAGACCCTGGAAGTTGGCGCAGTTGCGGATCAAAAAGCGCTGACGTCCGAGTTGGGTGCAGACCTCGGTAGCCGTGGTCCCCGCATCAAGCTGCATAAGGAAATAGGAGGTAACCGAGGGGAAAATGGTCAGCCGAGCTGTACGGAGTCGCTCTCGGAACAGTTCGCCTTCTTGGGCCAGATAAGCCCTGGTCTGCTCGATAAAGGTGGAAACCTGTGGGAGGTGATTACCGAGAAAAAAGACCGCCTCCTGGGCCAGGCTGTTCACGCACCAGGGTTGCATGTAGCGCTGGAATCGATCAACCAGCTCCTGTTGGGCGACAAGGAAGCCAGCTCGAAGGCCTGGCATGCCGAATATTTTGGAAACAGACCAGAGGACGATTACATTGTCCAGGCCGCAGCCGGTCATACTTCGGGCCTGCTTGACCGGGGCAAAAGGAAGGTAGGATTCATCAATGATGAAACGAACTTGTGGGTGACTGGTACAGAGTTCGAGCAGCGTCTGGTGATCAATCAGCTGACCGGTGGGATTGTTGGGATTGCAGAGGAAAACAGTGTCGACCTGAGCCAGTGCAAGGCGAAGCCGCGTCATCTCCGGCAAAAAATCATGGCGGGCCTCGGATACAAAAAATTCCGGCTCGAGCCCATGCACCCGGCACCCGTCGGTATAATCGGCATAGGTGGGGCCGAGAATGAGCACCCGTTTCGATTGCAGAGCGGCGCAGGCGGTGTAGATGAACTGGGTGGTGCCGCCACCGGCGAGGACCCGTTCCGGGGCGACATCAAGGAGTTTGGCAATGGCGCGGATGGAGCCGCGGGCATCGACCTCGGGCAGGACCCGAATCCGGCTTACACGTTCTTGGATGTGTGCAATCAACCCGGGCATGGTGCCCAGCGGGTTAATGTTGCTGCTCATGTCGGTGATGGCCTCGACCGGGCAACCCAACTCCTCGGCCAGCGCAACAACATTGCCGCCATGTCCCTGAATCATTTAGACCTCGTTGAAACCCTACTGTCGAAAGTTATGGAGTGATGGTGTCGTCAAAACTTCAATTTACTGCGTTGCAGCATTTTTCCCTACACTCGACATGGCTTACGTATGCCTTCGCGCCTGGAGAAACACTACTTCCTTGTATCTCTGTGTTATAACGTGGCCATCTTGCAGAATGTAATAGCCTTTTTACGAGTCCAGAGGAATTAACCAACCTGTTACAACGCGAGAGCGTCGCTCTCGGGGCTTGTAACAAGAACGATATCATCGCAACCGCTTCTGGAGTTCCTGGGGCAGAAGGGCGGTGATCGCCTCAAGATCAAGATGCTTGGCCGTATGTTCGGCCAGTTGTTCGTAGGCTTGATCGCGAGCCGCTGGGCCGTGGATGGTATCGACCAGGATTTGCCCCAGTCCGATGGTTTGCAGCCAGTGACTGGTGATGGCCGGGGTGTCGAACAGGCCGTGCATGTAGGTGCCCAGCACCCGGCCATCCCCGCTGCGGCAGCCGTCGAAATCGTCGCAGTCCATCCCGTTGCGGCGGTTTACAACCACCAGGCTCTGTTCCTTGGGGGGATCGGTACGGCCCATGTGAATCTCATATCCACGGCCGCTTAAGCCTTCCCAATGAAAATCGGTCAGGGTAGTGGTCTTCGGAGCTTTGAGCACGGTTTCCACCGGCAGCAAGCCCAGTCCTGCCGTGGAACCGGGGGTGCCCTCGATGCCGCCGGGATCGCGGACCCAGGTGCCAAGCATTTGATAGCCGCCGCAGATGCCAAGAATATGTCCGCCTCCTGCCCTATATTTATGAAGCTGTTCCTGCCAGCCGCTTTCAATGAGCCACTGGAGATCGGAACAGGTGCTTTTGGAGCCAGGGAGGATGATTGCGGCCATCCGGCTCAGGTCCTGCGGCTGTTGCAGATACACCAGGCGGCACCCTTGAAGTCCGCCCAGGGGATCAAAATCAGTGAAATTGGAAATATGGGGCAGACGGATAACGCCGATGGCGGGTTGCGAATCCGTCTCAGGATGAAAGCGGGGCGCGTTTTCAATCACCACCGCATCCTCGGCCTCGATCCGGAAATGTTTGAACCAGGGCAGCACCCCGTAGACCGGTTTGCTGGTCTTTTGCTCGATCCAATCAATACCATTTTTAAAGAGAGCGATATCGCCCCGGAAGCGGTTGATGACAAAACCGCTGATCAGCTCCTGTTGCCGGGGCGAAACGCAGGCCAGCGTGCCGACAATCTGGGCAAAAACCCCGCCCCTGTCGATATCGGCCACGAGAATGACCGGCGCATCCGCCTGGGCTGCCATGCGTAGGTTGACGATATCATGCTCCATGAGGTTGACCTCGGCGCAGGAACCGGCCCCCTCCATGATGATCAGGTCGTTCTTGGCCCGCAACCGCTCAAGCGCGGCAATACTCTCGGTAAAGAGGTAGTCCTTCTTGGTGTAATAATCCTGGGAGGAGGCGTCGATCCAGGCCACGCCGTTCAGCACCACCTGGGAACCGATATCACTGACCGGTTTTAACAGCACCGGGTTCATGTCGCAGTGCGGGGGGATGCGTGCGGCCTCGGCTTGGACGATCTGGGCTCGTCCCATCTCCATGCCATCCGGAGTGACGCCGGAGTTGTTGGACATGTTTTGAGCTTTGTACGGGGCAACTTTCAGGCCCCGGTTGGCAAAAATGCGGCAGAGTGCAGTGGTGACGATGCTTTTGCCTACGTCCGATCCGGTACCAAGAACGGCAAGGCAGGCTGCTTTGTGCGACATGGTTCCTCAACTTCCGGCCTCTGCAGTACTTCCCGGCCGGGACTGATCCTTTCGGGAGAAGGGCCTTGGTTGCCATCTGCATTATTTCTGGCGAATTTTTACGCGCTTACGCGCGGCAGATCCAAACGGAAAGACCCTCGGCGAAATCAAAAAAATATGTGCTGGAAAAACAATGTATTACGAAGACAAAAACGCCATTTTTATGGCTTTGTATGAAAGCGACAAACAAAGTTGAGTAATAGAGAATCAGGAGGCAACAGTCAACTGCTTTCTCGGCAAGACCGCAAAACCAGGCTCCCATCTCTTTGAGGACGTCAGGGAGCGTCCGGTCTTGGCGACAGTCTGCTTTTGCCGATGAAGGGAAAGGCGGAAAATGTTTTTTTGTTTTATTTTTAATAGGTTAGTTGTATAAATCTCCTTGAAAATTAGCGGAAAGCGTGTTCCTCTCCCCCGCCGTACGCTCGGTGCGGTCCCGACTTTGTCATTCTCGACAAAAGCCACGGGAGCGACAATTATCTCAGTAAAAGGAGAACCCGATTGAAGTATAAATATTCCCTCAAACCGTTTGTTCGGACAACGATCCTGCTCCTGGTTTGCGCGTCTTCTGGGCAAACTGCCCTGGCTGAGGATGAAATCCGAGGCGGAGCCGTCCTTCAGATCCCTTTCTCCTTCAGTTCGCTGTACTCACCGGTTGATTTTTCCGGGATCCGCGTCGGCTTAACCTGCCAGTACGCCGAAGTGGAAGAAGATACGTTTATCAGCCAAAACTATATTTATGATGGTGAAGTTATCGATTCTAACACCTATAAAGATGGCGGTAATCGGGTGTATGGCTTGGAAGGAACTCTTTTTGTGGAGTTCTTCAATGATTTTGATGCCTCTGCCGAATTACTCGGCCTGTATGGGGGGAATTCCGTACAGGGGGCACTTGGGGTTGGATATGATTTGAACGATGAATTTTTTATCGATGCCAAGGCCATGTTTCCCTACTCAGAAGTCGGGATGCGCATTGGAGGCCCGTTTGAGGTTTATGGTGGCGTGAGAACTTTTGGTGCCTTTGATCCCAAGAATGTTGTGTACCCAGATGTGAATATTCCCTTGGTTGCTGCACCGGAAGGAGAATAGTCACACCTTCCCGCCTGTTTGAACCGTGCCACACTGTCAGTTGTCGTCGCCGTTGGTGTGGCACGCCTTCCTTGCTCCCCAACCCCACCTCTCTCTCGTCTTGAGAATATCTTGCTGATTTCAAATTATTTTTTGCCTTTTCCCTCCTCTTTTTCAGGAAAGGGGTGAGCTTGATGTACATTGTTCACAACAGTCCTTCCCAAATGGCTGTCAATGCGAGCGTTAGCAAAGGCTTGAGCTGTTAGTTGTTGAAATTATACAATAAAAAATTGTTGAAAATAATAAAGATTTTTTTCCTGGTCTTGAATCGGCTGAAACCATGGAGTGTAAAGGGCTTAGAGAATTCTGGTGTCTCATAAGCCAAAATTGGAGTATTTCAGAGCTAGAGAGAGCATTGTAGAGCTATGACGAGTTACCTTTTTGTTGAAAAGCTGTGGAAAACGTTTTGGGTTCACTGTTAATTAATTGAAATTATTATATTAAAAGTTGAATTGTTCAAAATCAACGCTGTGATTGCCTCTTGCGGCGATCCTTTCACGCAAAGCCTAATGCCTCCATGAGAATTCGCGATGTTGACAATCTTCGTGTTTGTAACCTGAAATCGACGTAAACCGCTTTTGACCGCAAACGGGTTTTTCTGTAGATCACCATTCATCAACACGGCCAAACTCGGCTCTTGAAAATGATTTCAACCACACAGGACAGGATAGTATATGCTCTGGAACACGATTAAGACCTCTCTGCACGCCAGCTTACCGGAAAGCGAATTCGGCCTGTGGATCAAACCGCTGGAATGCAGGCGGCAAGACGATCAGGTATTGGAGCTCGCTGGACCGGACCGCTTTTTTTGTGCCTGGGTAGAGGATCGCTATCTCGAGCTTATTCGTACCAAGGCACAGGAAATGGGCGTCATTGCCGATGTCCGTTTACAAGTGGCGGAGCATCCGCCGCTGCAATGTGAGAGCGACAAAGGGGGACAGCTGCGTCTGCCTGGACTAACCAGCACTGCCCCGCGTTATCGTTCCCTGCACCCTGCGTATACCTTTGACCAGTTCATGGTCGGCGAGTCCAACATTCTCGCCCGTTCCGCCTGCCATGCCTTGGCTACTGGCGATTCTACCTTTGGTCACTGCCTTTTTGTCAACAGCACCACCGGCTTGGGCAAAAGTCATCTGACCCAGGCTGTTGTGCATCAGGTGCTGCGGTCAGCCCCTTCCACCCGTCTGCAATATCTGACGGCCCAGCAGTTTTCTGCGGAAATGGTGAAATCCATCCGTTCCAACCGCATGGAGCAGTTCTCCAAAAGATACATCAATGACTGCGATATGCTCTTGGTGGAGGATGTGCACACCCTCACCGGCAAAAACAAGACCCAGGAAGAACTCAACACCATTCTTGATTATCTGATCAAATCCGGCCGGCGGGTTATTCTCACCTCTGCCTTGGCGCCGGCTAAGCTCGCAGGTCTTGACGAGGATTTCCGTAGCCGCATGAGCTCCGGCCTGGTCACCGGTATTCAGTGTCCCGATTACGAAACCAGGGCCCGGATTATTCGTCATAAAATGCAGGCTCATGGTTTGGGCACGGATGAGGATCTGGTGGGTTTCATGGCGGAGAGCCTTCAGGGCGATATTCGCCGCATGGAGAGCGCCATCATGGGTATCAAGGCGAAATCCTGCCTGCATAAAGCTCCGCCGGATTTGAGCATGGTGAGGGAGGTTATTTATAATCTGATTGGGAATTCGGTGGAAATCACCGGCGAAACCATTCGTGAGCTGATCGGACGCCAATTCCGAGTCAGTGTCGAGGATTTGTGCTCACGTTCCCGTAAGCGGTCAATTACTTTTCCCCGTCAGATGGGGATGTATCTCACCCGTAAGTACACCGACAAGTCATTGGCTGATATCGGCAGCATCTACAATCGCGACCACTCCACCGTGATCTACGCGATTAAGGCCATCACCAAAGATATGTCCCAGCAGACAACGGTACGTGAACAGGTCGAACTGCTTTGTAACAAGCTGAAAAATTAGCGCGGTGCCAGCGAGTGAGCGGAAAAAACGCCACCTCTGCCTAAAAATAGACGCCCTTAACCTCTGTGCCCTCATTGACAACATCCACGGAGCTCACCCGGTCGGCTATTTTACGCGCCTCCTTGGCCATGTCGTTGATGCCGATCCCTTTCCAACCGAATCCACAGAGGTGCAGGTTGGGATGGGTGTGGTGGAGATCGTCACGCCAGGTGAGCAACTGGGTGTAGCCCTGCTCAAGTTGGGGAATACCTGCATTCGGTCGCAGAACCTTGGTGTAGATGGGTGGCGGCAACTCCATGAGTGCGCTCAGATCCTGATAGACCTGATCGATCAAGGTCTCGTCGCTTAACTCCAACCTCTCAGGATGGCGTCTTCCGCCCACCAATGCCTCCAGCAGCTGGCACCCCACCGGTGCTCGACCGGGGAACATGTGCGAGGAGAAGAGGGCTCCTAGGGCAAAACGTTGCTCTTTTTCCGGCGCCAGATAGCCAAAACCAAAGGGGATTTGGGCGCTGGCATCAAAGCCCAAGAGGACTGAAAGGATGCGTGCCTCGGGTATAACGGTCTGTGGCGGTGGTATCGTGGGCATGGCGGCGGTAACCAGACTTAGGCTGCGGTTCACCGGCAAGGCCAGCACCAGGTGGCTGCATTCAATGGACTCCTTATCGGTGAGCACCCGCCAACCGCTGCTCGCACGTTGTTCCAGCGCGGTCACCGTACAGGAGGTGCGGAGTATCCCCTCGGCACGCAATGTTTCGGCCAGACGCTCCGGCAGCATGCCCATGCCTTTGCTGAAGCTGGTCATGGCCGGTAAGGCCTTTTTCTTTTTCTGGCCCTCTTTTTTCCCGCTTCCCATTTTTGCCAAAAGTCCACGGATCACCGAACCGTGACGTCGTTCCACTTCCCGTACTCCGGGCATAACCGCGTCGATCTTGAGCAGCTCGATATCTCCGGCATAGGTTCCGGTGAAAACCGCATCGGCAAAGGGCACCAGGGCCGGGCCGAAACGGTGTTCCACCCACTGGGCCACCGAAGGTTCGTCTGGCAGCGGCTTTTTCCAGAGATCGGCCAAGACCCGCAACTTTTCGCCCCAGGAAACCAGGGGCGCACGTAGAATTTTCAAAGGCGACTGCGGGATACATTGCAGACGGCCATCCAGGCAGAGATAACGGACAAATCGGCCCAGCGGTGCGGTGGTCACCTCCGAGGCCAGCCCGGCCAAGTTGATCAGTTCCCGGCTCTCGGCACAGTTGTCGAGAAATCCGTGGGGCCCCCACTCGGCCTGATAGCCCTGGTCGGTGAAGCTTGCCATGGCACCGCCAGCACGAGTATCCTGTTCCAGGACCAGGAGCTTGAGTTCGGGATGGAGACTTCTTAAAAAGGTAGCCGTACCCAGCCCGGAGAGGCCGGCGCCGACAATACAGACATCAAAGTGTGACGCATTCATGGATCGGGTGTGAACGGAGACTCGTTGTGTGGGGTTGCGGGTTGTCTTGACAGTGATTTAATCGTGCTTACCATGTTGGCCGAATAAAAGGAAGAGTCTTTATCTCCTTGGTATTGTCGGGAAAAAGCTCGTTCCAGGTCAAAAAACTATTCCAACCCCAGCCCTTAGAGGAAAAGTCCCCATGACAGAAGCACAGGTTGAAACCAAGCAGTTTCAGGCGGAGACCAGAAAGGTCCTGGATATTGTCATCAACTCCTTGTACACCGAGCGCGACATTTTTATACGGGAACTTGTCTCCAATGCCGCAGACGCACTGGAAAAATTTCGCCATCAAAGCCTGGTCGAAAAGATTGAGTTCGATGCCCATGTCCCCCTGGAAATCATCATCGACTGTGATGACAAGAATCACACCCTGACCATTGCCGACTCCGGCGTCGGTATGAACCGCGAGGAATTGGAAACCAACCTCGGCACCATCGCCCACTCCGGTTCCAAACATTTTTTTGAACAGCTGGCCGAGGCGGCGAAAAAGGATGTTAACCTTATTGGCCAGTTTGGTGTCGGCTTTTATTCCGTTTTTATGGCTGCCAAAACTGTGCGGGTGCAGACCCGTTCCTGGGATGGCGCCGAGGGCTGGGAGTGGGCCTCCGATGGTGGCGGCACGTATACCATCAGCCCCTGTACCGGTCTCCATCGCGGCACCAAGATCATCATCGAGCTCAAAGATGATGCCCATGACTACGCCTCCAAGTTCACCATCGAACGCATCATCCAGCAGTACTCCACCTTTGTGCCCTTCCCGGTCAAGGTCGAGGGCAAGAAGGTCAACACGGTGCAGGCGATCTGGAGCCGCTCCAAAAATGAAATCACCGAAGAAGAGTACACCGAGTTCTACAAGTTCATTGCCACTGCAGTGGATGAGCCCCTGTACCGGCTCCACTTTTCCGCCGACGCGCCATTGTCGATCAATGCCCTGGTCTATGTGCCCAAGGAAAATTTTGAGGTGTTGGGCGTGGGCCGGATGCAGCCCGGGGTAAATCTGTATTGCCAGAAGGTGTTGATTGATCAGCACAGTGAAAACATCCTGCCCGAGTGGCTGCGTTTTCTGAAAGGTGTGGTCGATTCCGAAGACCTGCCGCTGAATATCTCCCGCCAGTCGCTGCAGGATAACGCCCTGGTCGGCAAACTGCGCCGTGTGGTTACCAAGCGAGTGATTAAATTCTTGGTCGAGGAAGCCGGTCGCGATAGCGACAAATACCTCGAGTTCTGGAAAACCTTTGGTATTTTCCTCAAAGAAGGCGTGACCTCGGATTTCGAGCATCGCACCGACCTGGCCAAACTGCTGCGTTTTGAGTCCTCGGCCAGTGAGCCCGGCAAGATGATCTCGCTGGACGAGTATGTCGGCCGGATGCGCGAAGGCCAGGATAAAATCTATTACATTAACGGTCCCAATCGGGCGGCGATCGAATACGGTCCCTATGTGGAGATGTTCAAAAAGCGGGGCGTGGAGATATTCTACACCCTGGAGCCGATCGACGACTTCGTGCTCAATCACCTTGGCGAGTATGACGGCAAAAAACTGGTTTCTGCCGACCGTGCCGATCTGGCCCTTCCGGACACCGGCGAGACCGCACCTGAGCCCGAGGCCAAGGAAAGCGGTGAGGCCCTGGATGCCAAGAGCATCGAGAGTCTCTGCACGTGGATGAAGGATGTCTTGGGTGCGCGTATTCAGGAGGTGAGAACCTCCAGCCGTCTGGTGGATAGCCCGGCCATGATCGTCAATGTCGACGGCTACATGACCTCCTCCATGGAGCGGATTCTCAAGGCTTCCGGGCAGAATGAGGCCTTTGGCATGGGGTCCAAGAAGGACATGGAAATCAACGGCTCAAACCCACTGATCAAGCAACTGGCCGCACTCAAGGAAAGTGATGCCGAATTCGCCAAGGACGTGGTCGATCAGCTCTATGACAACGCTATGATTCAGGCAGGTCTCATGGTTGATCCCATGGGCATGGTTCAGCGCAACTACCGCATCCTTGAGCGGGCTGCCGGCGGTAAGGTTTGATTTGGGATGGACTTTGGTGCGAGTACATCGGCGTAATGAGAGATATGCCCTGTAACGCGGCGGTATTGGGTGATACTTATCCGGCCGTCAGAGTCTAACCTTGAAAAAAGGTTGTGTTCACGATATATGAACACAACCTTTTTTAATTTGAGCGGATTGTTCCTGGAGGAATTGTAATGCGTCCGACCCTGTTTATACTCCTGTTTATCTTCCTGTTACTCGGCGGTTGCCAGTCTAAGCAGGTGCGACATCTTGCCTCCGACGCTTCGTTGATTCAACCGGGACAGTCAACCCTGCAGGATGTGCAGCGGTACCTGGGAGAGCCTAACAATCGTCGAGAGGTTGGCCCCGGAGTGACTGAATATGTCTACTACGAGGACCGCCCGGGAATGTTCGGTAATATGCCGGTCGTCGGTTCCATGGTCGACCCCTCCGGCTACGAAATGATTGTTGTCACTTTGAAGAACAACGTGGTCGTCAACTGTGAATTTCGTAATTTCAACGAGTCCGATCGGCAGTGGTCTAAAGATTATACCTGGGAAGAGGTCAAGTGAGCCCACCCTCGAGTTTTGATATCAACCGTGAGCGAATGATTGAAGAGCAGTTGGTGGCGCGTGGCATCACCGACCAGAAGGTACTTGAGGCCATGCGAACCGTGCCCAGGCACCTTTTTGTCGAAGATGCCATGCAGGCCCACGCCTACGGCGATTTTCCCCTGCCCATCGGCAGCGGCCAAACCATTTCCCAACCCTACATCGTTGCCCTGATGACCTTGGCCCTGCACCTGACCGGTGATGAACGTATCCTCGAGATTGGGACCGGTTCCGGCTATCATGCGGCTATCCTCTCCCGACTTTGCCAAAAGGTGTATACCGTGGAGCGTATCGACGGGTTAGTAAGCCGGGCCCGGAAGGTCTTTGATAAGCTGCGTTATTACAATATCGTCTCCCGTATTGATGACGGTACAGAGGGGTGGTCCTCGGAGGCCCCCTTTGATTGCATTATCGTTACCGCCGGTGGCCCGCAGATCCCTGAGCCGCTTCTTGATCAACTCGTCGATCCGGGACGGATGGTGATGCCGGTTGGTGGTCAGACGGTGCAAGATCTTAAGTTGGTTGAAAAACGCGGGGGAAACATCCTGGTTTCCACCCTGGAGCAGGTCCGCTTTGTTGATCTGATCGGTGCCCACGGCTGGCACAACTAAGCGGCTTTTTTTGTATCTTCGGTCGCCTTTTGCGGCCGAACACCTCCGCCACCTTTTTCTCCGCACGCTTTTGTCAAATAATTTGCTTGCCTAACCAGATTGTGCTTGCGACAATGTTCGTACGCGTCTCTTGCTTTGCTTCGTCAACCGACACCTGGACTCATGCCATTTCTTAACAGCGAATCTCTGCTCGACCTTCTGGTGAAAGAACAGGTGCTGTCCCACGAGCAGCGCCAGTTTGTCATTCTGCACAAGGGCAAGCAGCGGCAGCAATTGCTCAAGCAGCATCGTGGTCGCCGTCACGACGATGACTTCCATTCGGAGAAGTGGGTTCCAGATCTGGTGGATATTGTGGCCTCCCTGGAGTTGGAGAGCCCCGGCCCGGACAAACAACCGGTGACCGATGAGGTGATCATGCGGGCAGTGAGTGATGGGCTCAAAATTCCGTATAAGAAACTCGATCCGCTTGATCTGGAGATGGAAACGGTCACCAAAACCATCCCCCGTTCCTTTGCGGTCAACCATCTTATCCTGCCGTTTGACTTAACGAACGGCGTGCTCAGTGTGGTCACCTATCACCCCGATAATCGGCATGTGCTGGAGGACATCGAAAAGGTCAACCAGGTGCGGGTGAAGCCGTTTCTTTCCACCCGAAACGATATCGCCAAGATCCAGGCCGAGTTTTTCGGCTTCCAGCGTTCGATCACCGCTGCGGAATCGCAGTTCGGCACCAGCGGTACCTCGGCCACGGTGGATATCGGCAACCTTGAGCAGTATGTGCGCTTGACCTCCTCCCGGGAACTAAGTTCCACCGACCAGCATATCAAGTCTGCGGTCAACCATCTGTTCAGCTACGCCCTGGAGCAGCGGGCCAGTGATATTCACATTGAGCCCAAGCGTGATATCTGCCTAGTGCGATTCCGTATCGACGGCATCCTCCATACCATCTATAAGTTGCCCAAGGCGGTGCATTCCGCCATTACCTCGCGGATTAAAAGTCTGGCTAGGCTCGATATCGCCGAAAAACGACGCCCTCAGGACGGACGTATCAAAATCGGACGTCGTTCTGAGGAAGCCGAGGCCGAGATCCGGGTATCGACCATACCGGTAGCCTTTGGCGAGAAAACGGTTATGCGTATTCTCAATCCGGATGTGATTTTTCAGAATCTGGATTCCCTGGGATTCTCCCGGCGGGATAGGGTGGTCTATAACAGTTTTATGTCTGCTGCCCACGGGATCGTACTGGTTACTGGTCCCACCGGCAGCGGTAAGTCGACCACGCTCTATTCCACCCTGAAACAGATCGCCTCCCCGGAGAAAAATATCATCACCGTCGAAGATCCGGTGGAGATGGTCTACGAGGAGTTCAACCAGATCGCCGTGCAACCGCTGATTGACGTCACCTTTTCCACGATTCTGCGCAATATTCTGCGCCAGGATCCGGATGTGATCATGATAGGTGAGATCCGCGACCTGGAAACCGCCACCCATGCGGTTCAGGCTGCCCTGACCGGCCATCTGGTCTTCTCCACCTTGCATACCAATGATGCGGTCTCAACCGTAATCCGGCTGGAAGACCTGGGGCTGGAACCCTTTCTCATTGCCTCGACCATGCTTGGAGCCTTGGCCCAACGGCTGGTGCGCCGCATCTGTCCGCACTGTGCCGAGCCCTACACCGTGGACGGTGCCGGTCTGCGCAAGCTTGGCTTCCCGGTAAACGCGCAGGAAACAGTGGAGTTGAAACGGGGCAAGGGCTGTCTCCAGTGCCGCAATACAGGATATCTGGGGCGGCTTGGAATTTTCGAAATTTTCCCCATGTCCGATCAAATGAAAAAACTGATCAGCGCCAAGGCTCACGATTCCGAACTTCGTCAAACCGCTATTCGGGAAGGGATGACGACCCTGCGTGAGGATGCCTGGCGAAAGGTGCTTGCTGGCCAGACCACGGTGGAAGAAGCTCTTCGGGTTACCGGAGAAATGGAGAACGTGTGATTTTTTTCGTGGCGCTTACGCAAACAGGACCTATAGTGCAGGCCAACACCAGGACGCAGCAAAAAGGTTGGGAACCATGGGACACAAAATAGTCAGTAAAAACAAAAAAGCCTTTCACGATTACTATATCGATCAGACCCTTGAGGCCGGTATTGTCCTCAGCGGGCCGGAGGTGAAGTCGCTGCGGGCCGCCAAGGTGAATCTCAAGGATGGCTATGCCCTGGTGAAAGACGGTGAAGTGTACCTCTATAACGTACACATCTCACCGTATTCGTTTACCACCTACGCCAAGCAGGAACCGTTGCGGGTGCGAAAGCTGTTGCTACACAAGCGTGAGATTCGTAAATTGATCGGCAAGTTGCACGAGAAAGGCATTGCGCTTATTCCACTCAAGATTTACTTTATTGAGAATGGTAAAGCCAAAGTGGAATTAGGCCTTGCCCGCGGTAAAAAACTCTACGATAAACGGGCATCTCTGAAAGAGAAGGAATCTAACCGCGAAATGGAACGCACCATGCGTCGCGGCGATTGACCGACTTAAAGAGAGCCTCACTTCTCCAAGATAGACTTTTGGGGGCGAAACGGATTCGACGGGGATATTGAAGCTTACTGTTGCATGCCGAGTTTCTGTCAGCTCGTAAAAATGGCGGATATAAATATAATCGCAGACGATTATAACTACGCACTGGCAGCGTAAGCTGCTGTGCCGTTCCACCGGCCTTTGCCTGTAAGACCGGATTCGGGGCGTCGACTCAACGGGCTGGTTGTTCGTGCACGCCTGAGGCGCGAACAATAAGATTTTTTCAGGCTGGCGTTCGAGTATCCCGGTTCCGGGTGAGAGACGAACGCGAGAACCAATCCTGGAACTAAGCATGTAGAGACATAAGGGGAGAATTTTCGGACCCGGGTTCAACTCCCGGCGCCTCCACCAATTTTTGCTATTTATTTCGATAAAATACGATTTTAGCGGGGTGCTTTTTGGTATCCCGCTCGTATCCCGATTGCGTAAGGCTGTAAACCTCAATCGCGTCCTGGCTGTTTCGCTGAAAATACCTTTCAAACGCTTTATTCGTTGAATGCATCGTACCGGCTTTGATTTGTTCCGGTGACAGATGATCTTTTAAGGCTGTGGCCGAACTGTGCCGGGTGCCACCGTACAAATCCACGCCTTCCACGCCGAGATTTTCACAGGCTTTTTTCCACCACTTGTACAGATATTTTTGGCCGAACGGCTGACCAGGACGACAGCCGGAAAGGGGTTTGACGTGCCGGAAAAAAGGAAGAGTGGGAAGACCAAGCGGTAATTTATTGATTAGCTTCCGGTCTGCCTCAAGCATGGGAACAAACTTTTCTTTTCCTTCCTTGGTATGGCGAACGATAAAAATACCAATCTTAGAATTGACATCTTGTTCCTGAACCTTGAGTAACTCTCCGGGCCTTATAGCGATATAGGTACAAAGCCACTTGATACCCAACCAGATCCGAGGGTTTATGTGGTAACTGATGAGTTATAGTCAAGTCTGGTGTTTAGGAATAGCTCTCAGGCGACGGCCCTGTTGAGTTCGCTTTCTCTTAAAGGGGTGACAGGTTCCCCATCCTTGAACTGGACGCCCCGGATTACATCGGCAAGC